>NZ_JBIVBC010000002.1:0-748856 GCF_044745865.1 Streptomyces sp. NPDC086787
TGCCCATGCACCGGCACCGCTTCCACGGCGATTGGAATTACACCCTCCACCCACAACTGCGCGACACGGCCGGCGCGGCCGAGGACCCGCGGCCGACCGAGGGCCTGCCCTCGCAGTCCCGCGCTGGTGGTCTCCGCAACCCGGAACTGACCGGCATGACCGAGCCGGCGCTGGACGCACTGGTCGACCAGCTGTCCCAGAGACTCGAGGAGCTACGTGAACACGGGCGGTCCCGGCAGCGAGGAGGTGACCGCATCCGGGCTCGCGGAGCCGGCGCCAAGGACAAGCTGACCACCGCCGACAGACTCCTGGCTACCGTGCTCTACCTGCGTAGACTTGGCACCCGAGACCTGATCGCCCAGCTCTTCGGAGTCAACGGCAGCACCCTCACCAGGGCCATTCACCAAGTCCAGCCCCTCCTCGCCGAGGACGGCTGCACGGTTCGACCCTCGACAGCCAGGTTCCGGACGCCCGCTGACATCACCACGTTCCTCGAAAACAGCAACCCCACAGAGATCAAGTCAGCATGTTGATTCTCTGCGAGCCCTAAGTTCGTGCAGCTCCGCCTCGGCAAAGGATCCCTGGCAGCCACTGGTCGGCCGTTCGGCGCGGTCTGCCAGGGCCGCTGTCCGCTCGTCGTTCGAGGTGTAGGGCCGCAGGTGGGCCCACTCGTCGAGGAGGGTGCGATTGAAGCGTTCGACCTTGCCGTTGGTCTGGGGCCGGTAGGGCCGGATCTTCTTGTGGGCGATGCCGGCCGTGGTGAGGGTCTGGGTGAAGAGCTTGGACTTGTAGCAGGATCCGTTGTCGGTCAGGACGCGTTCGACGGTGATGCCATGGGTGGCGAAGAACGCGTTCGCCCGCTGCCAGAAGGCGATGGCGGTGTGCTGGCGTTCGTCGGGCAGGATCTCGCTGCAGGCCAGGCGGGAGTGGTCGTCTACGGCCGAGTGGATGTAGCTGTGGCCGATGACCGGCTTGCAGCTCTTGCGCTGGTCGGTGGTGGTGGGTTTGTTGTCCATCGCGGTGCGGCGGTCCATGACCTTGTGGCCGCCGCCGTCGGGGATGTTGCCGAGTTTCCTGATGTCGACATGGACCAGTTCGCCGGGCCGGTCGCGTTCGTAGCGGCGGATCGGCCGGCCGGTGGGCCGGTCGAGCCAGGCCAGTCGGTTCAGGCCGTGCCGGAGAAGGATCCGGTGCACGGTGGAGGCGGGAAGGCCCAGGATCGGGCCGATCCGGGCCGGGCCGAGCTTGCGCTCGGAACGCAGCCGGCACACCTCGGTCTCGACCACCGGCGGCGTGCGGTGCGGGGTGCTGCGGGGCTTGCTCGAGCGGTCGTGCGGGCCCGCGTCGCCCTCGGTCCGCCGGCGGCGAACCCACTTGTGGGCCGTGGGACGGGATATGCCCATCTCCGCGGCCACGTGCGCGACGGGGCGGCCGGACAGGACACGTTCGACCAGGATCCGTCTGCCGTGAACGGTCAGCCGGGCATTACGGTGGGACACGAAGACCTCCGTGCGGTGAAGCCTAGACACCTCCACCACACCGGAGGTCTTCGCCATGATCAAGCCCCGTTCGTGTCAACAACGCTCGTGATCAATACACCTAGGCGGCCGACCTCCACACGAACGACTTCAACGGGCCAGGCCGCGGACGCGGGATCCTGTCGTCCGGACCTGGACGCAGGAGGCCACGTCAGACGGCGTTGCCGCCGACGGCCACCGGGACGCGTGGCGAGGGGGCGAGGGCGGCCTCGTGCGGGCCCGGGCCGCGCAGTCGCAGCCGGGCCAGGCCCACCACGGTGCCGCGCGGTGCCCGGGGCAGGTCCTCGGAGGTGGTCAGCCGCAGGGTCAGCCAGGCCTCGCCGCCGTCCTGCGGTATCGCGAAGGGCAGCGGCACGGCCGCCGTCTCACCGGGCCGCAGGTCCGGCAGTTCGGCGGGCCCGGTGAGCGTCCTGCCGTCCGCCAGCGACAGCTCCCACCGGCCGGTCAGCCCGCCCAACCCCCGCACGCGCCGATGATTGCCGAGCACGATCCCCTCGTGCCGGAAGCACCCGATCCGCACGTCCGTGCGGAAGACGAGGTGGTGGATGGTCGCGTCGCTCACGCGTCGCAGCATCCCGTGCCTCCGGAACTCCCGGATGAACCCGCCCTGAACCCGCGCGGACCGCTCGCCGACGTAGGGTGACGGCGTGAGGCTGACGATTCTGGGCGGCGGCGGATTCCGGGTGCCGCTCGTGTACGGGGCGCTGCTGACCGACCGCGCGGAGGGGCGGGTCACCGAGGTCGTACTGCACGACACGGACGACGCGCGGCTGAGCGCGATCGCCCGGGTGCTGTCCGAACAGGCCGCCGGAGTGCCCGACGCCCCGGCGGTCGGGGCCACCACCGACCTGGACGACGCGCTGCGCGGTGCCGACTTCGTCTTCTCCGCGATCCGTGTCGGCGGGCTGCGGGGCCGGGCCGACGACGAACGGGTGGCGCTCGCGGAGGGGGTCCTCGGCCAGGAGACGGTCGGCGCGGGCGGCATCGCGTACGGTCTGCGCACCGTCCCGGTCGCGGTCGACATCGCCCGCCGGGTGGCCCGCCTCGCGCCCGACGCCTGGCTCATCAACTTCACCAACCCGGCCGGTCTGGTGACCGAGGCGATGTCCCGCCACCTCGGGGACCGTGTCATCGGCATCTGCGACTCACCGGTCGGCCTCGGCCGCCGTATCGCCCGGGTGCTCGGCGCGGATCCGGGCCGGGCGTGGATCGACTACGTCGGCCTCAACCACCTCGGCTGGGTGCGCGGCCTGCGGGTCGCGGGACGCGACGAACTCCCGCGCCTGCTCGCCGACGACGACCTGCTGGGCTCCTTCGAGGAGGGCCGGCTGTTCGGCGCGGAATGGGTACGGTCCCTGGGCGCGGTGCCCAACGAGTACCTGCACTACTACTACTTCAACCGGGAGACGGTCGACGCCTACCAGCGGGCGGAACGGACCCGTGGCGCCTTCCTGCACGACCAGCAGGCCCGCTTCTACGAGGAGTTGCGCGACCCGGGCGCACCGGCCCTCGCCGCCTGGGACCGCACCCGCGCCGAACGCGAGGCCACCTACATGGCCGAGAACCGTGAGACGGCGGGGGCGGGCGAGCGCGACGCCGACGATCTGTCCGGCGGCTACGAGAAGGTCGCGCTCGCGCTGATGCGGGCCATTGCCCGCGACGAGCGTACGACGCTGATCCTGAACGTACGCAACCGGTCGGCCCTGTCGGCGCTGGACGCCGAGGCCGTCATCGAGGTTCCCTGCCTGGTCGACGCCGACGGCGCCCATCCGGTCGCGGTCGACCCGCTGCCCGGTCACGCCACCGGACTGGTGTGCGCGGTCAAGGCGGTCGAGCGTGAGGTGCTCGCGGCGGCGGAGTCGGGGTCGCGCGCGAGGGCGGTGCAGGCGTTCGCACTGCATCCGCTGGTCGACTCGGTGAACGTGGCCCGCAGGCTGGTCGACGGCTACACCGCCGTTCACCCGGGACTGGCCTACCTTCGGTAGGCGAGTCATTCGGGCCGGCCGGTCGCTCCCCGTGACAGCGGCCGGCCGGCCCGATCCCCCGTTCCCCCGTGGGATCCCCCGTTCCCCCGTTGTTTCTCACCTATATGAGTTCGCTGCCCGGCCCCTGATACACCCTCGCGGAAAATACCTTTCCGGGGCCGCTCCGTTCAGCCGGTGAAGCCGGCGGTGATCGAGGTGAACTGCCAGTTGTTCTGGCTGATGCCGGAGCAGTTGCTCACCACACCGCCGCCCGGACAGGGCCGGTCGCGGTTGACGGACCAGAAGGCGAGCCGGGCGATGTGGTGGGAGTCGGCCCAGTCGCGGACGCTGGTCCAGATCGCCGGGGTCGTTGTCTCCTGCTGGTCGGACAGGCCGTTCATGCCGGAGATGCCGATGTGGGCGTAGGCGGTGGCGTCGTCCCAGCCGAACGTCGACTTGAGCTTGGCCTTCAACCCCTCGGCCGCGGCCACGGTGTTGCCGTACATGTCGGAGCCGCCGCCGAAGTCGAACGGCATGATGGTGAACACGTCGATGTCTGCGCCGAGCGACTTGGCCTGCTCGATGAGCCGGTTGCCGTAGTACGTCGGGCCGGTGGTCGAGGTGCCGAAGGTGACGATGGTCCGCAGACCTGGGTTGTTGGCCTTGACCGTCTTCAGGGCGGTGAGGATCCTCGCCTGCACGGCCTCGTTCTCGAACTCGTCGGTGTTCTCGATGTCCATGTCGACGGACTTGAGGCCGTAGGCGTCGACGACCCTCTGGATGGCTCCGGCCAGCGCGCTCGCGGAGGAGCAGTTGGCGCCGAGCTTGCTGCCCTGCCAGCCGCCGAAGGACGGGACGACGTCACCGCCCGCGGAACGGATCTGGTTGATCGCGCTCTGGTCGACGCCGCCGGTCAGCGCCCGGCTGCCGTCCCAGGCGGGGGTGCAGCCGCCGGAGTCCAGCACGAACGCCATCGTGAACCACTTGACGCCGGTCGCGCTCATCACCGTTCCGGGGTTCGGCGGGTCGCCCCAGCCCTCGTACAGGTACGGTGCCGCCTGCTTGAAGCCGCTGCCGCCGCTGCCCGCGTTCGTGTTGACGGACACGGAGTTGGAGGCCGCGGAGGTGTTCCCGGCCGCGTCGCGTGCCTTCACGGTGAAGGAGTACGACGTGCTCGGCGCGAGCCCGCCGACCGTGGCGGTCGTACCGGACACGCTGAGCACCTGGCCCGAGCCGCTGTGGACGTCGTAGCCGGTGACGCCGGTGTTGTCGGTGGCCGCGTTCCACTTCAGGGACACGCTTGACGAGGTCTTGCCGGTCGAGGCCAGGCCGGTGGGCGCGGTGGGTGCCTGGGTGTCGCCCCCGCCTCCGCCGCCCGGCCCGTCCAGGCCGATGTCGTCGGCCTGGTAGGTGCCCTGCCCGTACCAGCCGTGGACGTAGACGGTGGCGCTGGTCTGCGCGGCCGCGGTGGTGAAGGAGACCGTCAGTCGACTGTAGGCCGACGGGGACGTGGTCCAGGTCGAGGGGCCGCCGGTGACCCCGAGGAAGACGTAGGAGCCGCGCACCCAGCCGCTGAGCGTGTAGGCGGTGTCGGGCTTGACCGTGATGGTCTGGGCGCACTGCGCGTTGTCGCTGTCGGTCGCCGCGCCGGCCAGGGCCCGGGAGCCGCCGTGGACGGGGGAGGAGACCACCGAGCCGAGGTTGCCGGAGCAGGTCCAGGGGGAGAGGCCGCCCGACTCGAAGCCGGGATTGGTGAGGATGTTGGCCGCCTGGGCCGTACCGGGCAGGGCGATGGCTCCGGCCAGTGCCAGGGCCGCGGCCCCGGTCAGGGCGAGCAGGCGGTGTCTGAGTCGTCCGAGTGTGTTGCGCACGCGATCTCCCTGAAGAAGTGGGGTTTTCGGGAGTGCTTCGGGAGTGCAGGGGAGTGCGGGGAATACGAAGTGGCGCGCAACCAAGTTGGTTTGGACCAATCACGGTGTCAAGGGGCTGCGCCGTGATTGGTCCAGACCGGTGCTACAGGGCCGGGGCGGCCGCGGTGGCGGTCCGGGGCGTCGGCGCGGGGACCGCCGGGAGCAGCGGTTCCGCGTCCCCCGTCCGCTGCTGGGGCATCGTCACCGGACGCAGTGGACGCGACCCGGCGACCACTGTGTAGTCCTGGCCCAGGAACGGCGCCTCGATCACGCCGGGATCCTCCCCGAGCGCCAGTCGCACCGCCGCCCATGGCGCGTTGACCCCGCACAGGGCGAGTTGGTGCAGGCCGCCCGCCGGACGGGTGTTGACGTCGAGCAGCACCGGCCGGTCGCCGTACATCCGGAACTGGATGTTGGACAGATAGTGCAGTCCGAAGCCCTCCGCGATCAGCCGTGCCGGCGCCAGCCACTGCTCGTGCAGGGTAAAGCCGCGGCGGCGGCCATGCTTGGTGCGGCCCACGGCCAGCCGGACACGGTTGTCGGGGCCGGTGAGGCAGTCGACCGACACCTCCGGCTGCCCCAGACGCGGCATCACCAGCCAGTCCACGTACTCCCCGGACCGCTCCAGCGCCTCGACCACCAGATCGAGCTGCACCTGCGGGCCCGGGAAGCCGTCCAGGTCGAGCAGGGAGAACGGGGCGCGCGTGATCACCCGGAAGCCCACCCCGCCGGCACCGGACGCCGGCTTGAAGCACGCCTTGTGGCCGTCCGCCTCCAGCCGTTCCACGGCCGCGACGAGTTCGTCCGCCGTCCGCACCCGCCACCACGGCGGTACCGGCACGCCGACCGAGCGGACCGCCTCGTATGCCGTCGCCTTGTCCTCGAAGACGGCCACCGCCTGCGGCGTCGGCGCCAGCAGTGCCGTACCGGCCGCCTCGAACTCGGCGCGGTGCGCCACGACGGCCCCCTGGTGCAGCCGGGGCACGAACACGTCGATGCCGCGCCGCGCGCACTGGTCCAGGGCGTATTCGACGTAAGCGGCCGGGGACAGGCCCTCCGGCTCCAGGTCGGCGGTGTCGGCGGCGGCCAGCACGGGCGAGTCGGCGTCGCCGTGCGTGGCGTGGATCTCGACCGCCCGGTCGCTGGGATTGTGCCGCAGCTGATCCATGAAGAACACGTTCTCCGCGTACGTGCGGTTCAGCCAGACGCGTACGCGAGAGACCATGCAGGCCGCCTTTCGGGGATTCCGGGCAGGGCGGAGCAGCCCGTGCCCGGGAAGGGATGTTTTGGGGGGACGCCAAAACGCCCTGTGCGAAGGGAGGTTCGGGGGCGGTGGTGTCGGTCGGATCATACGGGTTTCAAAGGGCCCGGCGTGCAACGCGCGTGTTACGGATTCTCCGCCGCCCTCTTCCCCGCTCCCGCCGCCCTCCCGCTCCCCGCTTTCCGCCGCCGGACGCCACTCGTCCTGGTTCGCCCTTGTACCGGTGCGGGTGCGTGTGTTCTCGTGTGGGCACTGGCTTGATCAGGAGGGGGCACGGGGTGGAGTCGACGGCGGGTGGTGCCGGGCGGTTGCTGGCCATCAGCGACCTGCACATCGCATACGCCGAGAACCGCGCGCTCGTCGAGGCGATGCGCCCGGAGACGGACGACGACTGGCTGATCGTCGCGGGGGACGTCGCGGAGACCGTGGCGGACATCCGCTGGGCGCTCCAGACCCTCACCGGCCACTTCCGCAAGGTCCTGTGGGTGCCCGGCAACCACGACCTGTGGACCCACCCCAAGGACCCCGTCACCCTGCGCGGCGTCCCCAGGTACGACTACCTGGTCGAGATGTGCCGGGGCCTCGGTGTCATCACCCCCGAGGACCCCTACCCCGTCTGGGACGGCCCCGGCGGCCCGGTGGCCGTCGCCCCGCTGTTCCTCCTGTACGACTACTCGTTCCTGCCGGCCGGATCCGCGACGAAGGAGGAGGGCCTCGCCTACGCGCACGGCACCGGCATCGTCTGCAACGACGAGTACCTGCTGCACCCCGACCCCTACCCCACCCGCGAGGCCTGGTGCCGTGCCCGGGTCGCCGCCACGGAACGCAGACTCGCCGAGATCCCGGACGACCTGCCCACCGTGCTGATCAACCACTATCCGCTGGACCGGCATCCCACCGACGTGCTGTGGTACCCCGAGTTCGCCATGTGGTGCGGAACCCGGCTCACCGCCGACTGGCACCGCAGATTCCGGGTCGACACCATGGTCTACGGTCATCTGCACATACCCCGGACCACCTGGCTCGACGGCGTCCGCTTCGAGGAGGTGTCCGTGGGATATCCCCGCGAGTGGCGCAAGCGCCCGGAACCCCCGGGAAAGCTGCGCCGCATATTGCCGATGGAGGTCGGATCCGTTGATCGAGGAGCTGCTCCCGGACTCGGTCGTCGCCGTGGAACTGCGCGGTGACGACGCGATCCAGGAGTTCCCGCTCTATCCCGAGGAGGAGGCGCTCATGGTTCGCGCGGTGGCCAAGCGCCGCCGCGAGTTCTCGTCGGTGCGCCTCTGCGCCCGGCGGGCGATGGAGAAGCTGGACGTCCCCGCGCAGCCCATCGTGCCCGGCGACAGCGGAGCCCCGCGCTGGCCGGACGGGGTGGTCGGCAGCATGACCCACAGCGACGGCTACTGCGCCGCGGCCCTGGTGCGGGCCGCAGACCTCGCCTCCCTCGGCATCGACGCGGAACCCGACGAACCCCTCCCGGGAGAAGTGGTCTCCTACGTCTTCCTGCCCTCGGAGCGCGAGCGGCTGCGCCGGCTCGCCGAGGAGCGCCCCGCCGTGCACTGGGACCGGATCCTGTTCAGCGCCAAGGAGTCCGTCTACAAGGCGTGGTTCCCCCTCACCGGAAAGTGGCTGGACTTCTCGGAGGCCGACATCCAGCTCCACGCGGACCCCGGCGAACCGCCGCACGGCCGGCTGCATGCCGAACTGCTCGTCCCCGGCCCCTGGGTGGGCGACCGGCGCGTGCAGCGGTTCGAGGGCCGCTGGAGCGTGCGGCAGGGCGTCGTCACGACAGCCGTCGCCGTGCCCCACGCCGACGGTTGACCCGCTCACGGGTGCGGGCACCACAGGCGCAGCAGCTGGAAGAACTCCTCCTCGTTGCCCGTCAGGCCCGCGTCCGCCAGGGCCTGTTCGGCCTCGGCGAGCACGGACGGCGGGACGGCGGGTGGTCGCGCGCCCCCGGGCGGACCGTCGAAGGCGGCGCGCACCGTGTGCAGCAGTCGCAGATAGGCTCGTACCGCGGTGCGCTCACGGTCGGTCAGTACGGCGGTGGGCATCGGTCGGCTCTCCCCGTTCGGCTGCAAGGTCGCGCGCGCCCGTCGGACGCGCGTTTCCAGCTTGCCGCCCGGCACTGACAACGGGGCCCCGCCCGGCGTCAGCCCTGCGGCCTCAGATACCCGAGCGACGCCTCGATACGGCCCGCCAGATGGTCCCGTTTGACCGGGCCGCGCTGGGCCGAACCGGCGAGCAGCGTACGGCACTTGCTGGCCAGCAGCAGCCCGAAGGTCTCCGCGTCGCGCTCCTCGTCCAGGTCGAAGCGGGTGCGGGCGGCCGCCCGCTGGACGGTCGCCTGGAGGGCCGCCCGGTCCGTCTCGACGCCGTCGCCGAGCAGCCGGGTGGCGACGGACACGCCTTCGACGTGGTGACTGCCGTGCCCGGCGGTCATGTGCCACAGCTCATGGCCGAGGATCACCAGCTGATGGTCCGGCGCGGTGCGTTCCTCGACGACGATGAGGTCCTGCTCGGTCATGTCGAGCCACAGCCCACTGGCGGTACCCGGCGGGAAGACCGCCGTACGGAAACGGACGGGACGGCCGCGGCGGCGGCTCATCGCCTCGCACAGCGCGGCGTAGAGGTGGTCCGGCGGCACCGGCGCGGGCAGCGTCAGCTCCCCGACCAGCTCGCCGCACAGCCTGCGCATGTCCTTGCCGATGCTCACTGTCCTCCCCCGGTTCACGAGTCGGGCCGCTTGACGCTCTCCAGGAGCATGTCCAGCCACTCCGCGACCTTGTCCCGGTGCTGGTCGGTGGGCAGCTGCGCGGCCCGCCAGGCGATTCCGCGCACACCGTGGTCCTGGAGCAGCCGTTCCAGTGGATCCTCCGCCGGGTCGGCCGCCGCCCGCTCCCGGTCGGCGAGTTTCTGCAACAGCTCCTGCTCGCTGCGCTGGAGGGCGCCCGCCAGCGCCTCGGGGTCCTCCGCGGTGAGGAAACCGGCGTGCACCCGGAAGAAGCGCTGGATCGCGTCGCAGTGCTCCATGGTGGGGCGCCGGTCGCCGTTGATGAGGGCGCCCGCCTGCTGCCGGGACATGCCCGCGCCGTCGGCTATCTCCTGCTGGGTGTACCGGCGCCCGTTCGGCTTGAGCCGGGTGCGGCGCAGCAGATCGAGCCGTTGCAGGAATCTCGCCTGCACGTCCGGTTCACCCGCGGGCCGTCCGCTCAGCAGGGCCTTGACCACGGGTTCGGGTACGCCGCTGGCGACCGACAGCCGTGCGATGTCGAAGACCTCGGGGTGCGTCACGCCGAGCCGGTCGGCGAGCGCGGAGACGCGGGCGGCGACGGCCGGCAACTGGGCGTTCGCCGTGGCGCCCGGATCCTCGTAGCCATCCGTCACCGACAGAACTCCTACGTCTCTCAGGGGTTTCAGTGGCTTCTCACAAGGGATTGCCGTGAACTTCCCGGAGAGTAGCGGGTGGTTCGAACCCGCATCCAGGTCTCGCCACAACTGTGGCCAATTTCAGCCGTCAACCGGCATGGAATGCCACGATAGTTGACATCACTCTCGTCGGGGCAGCAGGATCACTTCGCCGCGTGAAGGCCGCATAGGCAAGAGGGGTGACCTCCCGATGGCATATCAGGCAGGAGGGCAGCGGCGGGCGCCGCGGCCCGTCCCCGGGGGCCTCGAGGCCCAGGCGTATCTCCAGGACTACGCCACGCTGCTGGAGGCGGTCGCCTTCCCGTCCGTGGTCTTCGACCACCGCTGGGACGTGGTGCTGGCCAACAGCGCCTTCGAGGCCCTGTTCCGCGGTGTCGGCCCGCATCCCACCGCCATGCCGTGCGACAACCTCCTGCGGTTCGTACTGTTCCACCCCGACGCGGGCACGGTGCTCGGGGAGCACGAGCCCCGCTGGTGCCTGCCGATGCTGGCGCACTTCAAGGCGGCTCTGGAGCGGTACGGCCACGACCACGAACTCCAGGCCATCCGCCGGGAGATCGCCCAGGACCCCATCATGGAGGCCGCCTACCGGCACGGTCTGCCGCACTGGATCCGGGTGATGGGGGAGACGGCCCTGGAGTACGACGGTTCCGTCCGGCCCCTGCTGCACCCCGACCCGCGCTGGGGCGCGACCGAGTGCCGCATCGTCGGTGACACCCCCAAGATGCTTCAGACCATGGGCTTCACGCGGCTGACCCTGGTGGTGCGCGACCCCCGCCGCCCCGCCACGGCCCCCCGCCGCACCCGGCGTCCGCGTGGCGCGGCCGCCCACCTGACCGTCGTACCGGCACGGGACGCCTGACCCGGCCCTCGGTTCCCGGGGCGGGCGGAATCCGGCCGACTTCTCGGCACGCGCCCACGGCCGGCGCGGGCGTCGACCGGGCCGCCACGGACTGCCCCCAACCACTCATGTACCGGTGGCCTTCACGCCTACGTCACCGGACCCTTCCCGGACGTTCGCCGCGGTTGGAACACTCGCACGCGCACCATGTGTCACGTTGTGGCCACCCCCGTACGTCAGGACGAGAGGTCCGTCAGCCATGACCGAAGCAAGCCGCCGCCGATTCCTCCAACTCGCGGGCGCCACAACGGCGTTCACCGCACTGAACGGGAGCGTCCAGCGGGCCGCCGCGCTGCCCGCGCATCACCGCACCGGATCGATCGAGGACGTCGAGCACATCGTCGTGCTGATGCAGGAGAACCGGTCGTTCGACCACTACTTCGGCTCGCTCGGCGGCGTCCGGGGCTTCGGCGACCCGCGCCCGGCGTCCCCGCAGAAGGGCAGGTCCGTCTGGCACCAGTCGGACGGCACCAAGGACGTCCTGCCCTTCCACCCCGACGCCGACGACCTGGGGCTCGCCTTCATCCAGGACCTGCCGCACGGCTGGAACGACGGGCACGCGGCCTTCAACCAGGGCGCGTACGACAAGTGGGTGCCCGCCAAGGGGTCCACGACCATGGCGTACCTGAACCGCGACGACATACCGTTCCACTACGCACTCGCCGACGCCTTCACCATCTGCGACGCCTACCACTGCTCGTTCATCGGCTCGACCGACCCGAACCGCTACTACCTGTGGACCGGCTACACCGGCAACGACGGCCAGGGCGGCGGCCCGGTCCTCGGCAACGACGAGGCGGGTTACGCCTGGACGACCTACCCCGAACGCCTGGAGCGGGCCGGGATCTCCTGGAAGATCTACCAGGACGTCGGCGACGGCCTGGACGCGGGCGGCTCCTGGGGCTGGATCAAGGACGCCTACCGCGGCAACTACGGCGACAACTCACTGCTCTACTTCAAGCAGTACCAGAACGCCCAGCCCGGCGACCCGCTCCACGACAAGGCCCGCACCGGCACCGACGCCCGCAAGGGGGAGGGCTTCTTCGACCGGCTGAAGGCCGACGTGCGAGGCGGAAAGCTGCCACAGGTCTCCTGGATCGCCGCTCCCGAGGCGTTCACGGAGCACCCCAACTGGCCCGCGAACTACGGCGCCTGGTACATCTCCCAGGTCATCGACGCGCTCACCTCCGACCCGGCGGTCTGGGCGAAGACGGCCCTGTTCATCACCTACGACGAGAACGACGGCTTCTTCGACCACGTCGTCCCGCCCTTCCCGCCGTCCTCCGCCGCGCAGGGCAGGTCCACCGTCGACGTCGGCCCGGACCTCTTCAAGGGCGACGCCGGCCATGTGGCCGGTCCCTACGGCCTCGGCCAGCGGGTCCCGATGCTCGTCGTCTCCCCGTGGAGCAAGGGCGGCTACGTCTGCTCCGAGACCTTCGACCACACCTCGGTCATCCGGTTCATCGAGCGTCGATTCGGTGTGCGCGAGCCCAACATCTCGCCCTGGCGGCGCGCGATATGCGGTGACCTGACCACCGCGTTCGACTTCTCCCGCACGGACGCCCGGCCGGTACGGCTGCCGGACACGGCCGGATACCAGCCGAGGGACCACGACCGGCACCCCGACTATGTGCCGAAGCCGCCCGCCGACCCCGCCCTGCCCAAGCAGGAGCGCGGACACCGGCCCACCCGCCCGCTCCGTTACGCCCCCCTGGTGGACGGTTCGGCGGACAGCAGGGCCGGGACCTTCACCCTGACCTTCGCCTCCGGCCCGAAGGCCGGCGCCGCCTTCCTCATCACCTCCGGCAACCGCACGGACGGCCCCTGGAGCTACACCACCGAGGCCGGCAAGCGGATCTCCGACACATGGAACTCGGCCTACTCGAACGGGTCGTACGACCTCACCGTGCACGGCCCGAACGGCTTCCTGCGCGTCTTCAAGGGGCCGGGCCGGACGGCCGGCCCCGAGGTGACCGCCCGGCACTCGGGCGACGACATCGAACTGACCCTCACCAACCGCGGCACCGGCACGGCCGTCCTGACGCTCGGCGACGGCTACACCGGGCGCTCGCGGTCGCTGCGGGTGCGTCCCGGTGCCACGGTGCGGCACACGGTCGACCTCACGGCGAGCCGCCGCTGGTACGACGTCACCGTCACCTCCGAGGCCGACCCGTCCTTTGTGCGGCGGTTCGCCGGACATGTCGAGAACGGGTGCGCCGGTGTCAGTGACCCCGCGATCGTCACGGAGTGACGGGGCGATGAACACCGTGAAGTACGGGCTGGTCAGGTACCGGTCACCTCGGGGTAGTGTGCCCCGGTGACCACGCAATCGAACACTCCTGCAGGCTGGTACCCGGATCCGCACGGGGCAGCCCAGACGCTCCGTTACTGGGACGGCGCGCAGTGGACCGACCACACCAGCCCGGCCCAGCAGGGCGCCCCGCAGGGCGCGCCGCAGGCCGCCGTCCCGCATCAGGCGGGCCCTGACGCCAAGGTGCAGCGCCAGGTGCAGCAGGCCGGAGTCGCCGCGGGTGGCCCCGGCGGCGGCACCCTGTTCACCGAGCCCGTCCTGGTGGTGAACCAGAAGGCCAAGCTGATCGAGCTGACCAACGAGTACAAGGTCATGGATCAGGGCGGCCGCGAGATCGGTTCGGTCGTCCAGGTCGGCCAGGGTGTGCTGAAGAAGATCCTCCGGTTCGTCTCCAGCCTCGACCAGTTCATGACGCACAAGCTGGAGATCCGTGACGCCTACGGCCAGCCGCAGCTGCTGCTGACCCGCCCGGCGAAGATCTTCAAGTCCCGGGTGATCGTGTCGCGTCCGGACGGGTCGCAGGTCGGCGAGATCGTCCAGAAGAACATGATCGGCAAGATCAACTTCGCGATGAACGCGAACGGCCAGCAGGTCGGCGCGATCAAGGCGGAGAACTGGCGGGCCTGGAACTTTGCGATCGTCGACCACGCGGACAACGAGGTCGCCCGGATCACCAAGACCTGGGAAGGCCTCGCCAAGACGCTGTTCACGACCGCGGACAACTACGTTCTCCAGGTCCACTACCAGCTGCCCGAGCCGCTGCTGAGCCTCGTGGTGGCGACCGCGCTCACCGTGGACACCGCGCTGAAGCAGGACGCGCGGGGCTGGGGCTGACCGGACCCCCGCACGGCGACGGCGGCCGGTGCGCGCGATTCCCGCGCGCACCGGCCGCCGTTCTTTCGTGAGGTGACCTCACGAGGGGGCCGACGGACCTACGGCGTCCTGGCCGGCGGCCCTACAACCGGGTCAGTCGTCGGCCGGGGTCCCGCTGCCTCGGAATCAGGGCCGGCTCCGACGCGGCCGACCCCGGCTCCAGCGCCAGTACCGCGGCCACCGGATGGTCCTCGCCGGGCCCGGCGCCGTGCGCGGCCGGGGCGGTCGCCCGGGTCAGCAGCACCACGCCCCTGGCGGCCAGTGCCGCGCCCGCCAGGGCCAGCAGCACTCCCGCCGCGCCGCCCCGCAGGCCCTGCCCGAGCAGGGTCAGCCCGATCACCGCCGCAGCCACCGGGTTGGTCAGCGTCACCACCGCCAGCGGGGCGCCGAGGCCGCCGCGGTAGGCCGTCTGCGACAGCAGCAGCCCGCCAGCCGCGAACGCGGCGACGAGCACCGCCACCACGATCACCTCCGGGCCGAAGGCCGGGCTCGTGCGGTCCGTCGCCGCCACGGTCACCGTCTGGGTGAGCGCCGATGCCACACCGGAGGCGAAGCCGGCCGCGGTCGCGTGCCGCAGGCCCGGCCGGGCGCCGGGCCGGGACAGCGCGCCGATCAGAGCGGCGGTCGTACCGGCGACCGCCAGTGCCTCGGTGAGGCTCAGCACCCGCTCCGGTGCCGGACCCGAGGCACTCACCAGCACGGCGGACAGCCCCAGCAGGGTCAGCGCCGTGCCCCGCCACTCGGCCGGGGAGACCGGCCGTCCGGCGGCCCGCGCCCCCATCGGGACCGCCGCGACCAAGGTGAGCGCGCCGAGCGGCTGCACCACGGTCAGCGGGCCGTACTTGAGGGCCGCGACGTGCAGCACGGCCGCGCCCGCGTTCAGCCCGACCGCCGACCACCAGGCGCCGGTGCCGAGCAGCCGCACCAGGCCGGCGCCGGACGCGCGCGAGGCGAGCCGCTCCTGGGCGACCGCGGCGGCCGCGTACGCGACGGCCGAGACCAGCGAGAGGGCTACGGCGATCAGGACGGCGTTCATCGGCCCGCTCCCACGAGAACCGGCTCCTGCGGGGCGAACACGGGGATGCCGTGCCCGCGCCCGATCGCGGCTGTCGTATGCCGTGGCGGGTGGATGAGCGCGAGCGCGACCCCCAGCATGGCCGTGGCGGCGATCGCGTCCAGCCAGTAGTGGTTCGCCGTGCCCACGATCACCAGCAGGGTGACCGCCGGGTGCAGCAGCCACAGCAGGCGCCAGCGGGACCGGGTCGCCACGATCAGGCCTATCGCCACCATCAGCGCCCACCCGAAGTGCAGCGACGGCATCGCGGCGAACTGGTTGGAGAGATGGTCGCTGCTCGGCGGCCCGTACACCGACGGGCCGTACACCCGGGCGGTGTCCACCAGGCCGGTCGCGGCCAGCATGCGCGGCGGGGCGAGCGGGAACGTGAAGGGCAGCACCAGGGCGGCCGCGGTGACCGCCGCGAGCACCCGGCGGGCCCAGACGTAGTGCGCCGGCCGCCGCAGGTACAGCCAGACCAGGAACGCCAGCGTGGCCGGGAAGTGGATGGTCGCGTAGTAGGTGTTCGCGAGGTGCACCAGGGAGTCGCTGTGCAGCAGCGCGGACTGCACCGAGCCCTCGCCGGGCAGATGGACGGCCCGTTCCAGGCTCCACACGTCCCGGGCGTTGCGCAGGGCTTCGCCGGTGTGCCCCGTGGCCAGTTGCCGGCCGAGCTTGTAGACGAGGAAGAGCCCTGCGACGAGCAGGAGCTCACGGACGAGCCGCGGCCGGGACAAGGCGGCCGGCTCGGCTTCTACAGGCTCGGTTCGGGCATTCATCCCCCGGCCCCTTCGCTGACGGTGGTGCGTGTGGTGGTGCGTGGTGAGACCCGGACCGAGGCCCGAACTCATCGATACGTCGCCGTACCGATACGTCAGTGTACCGATACGTGGGAGTACCGGTACACTGACGTATCGATTGACGTACGACACACTGGATACAGGCTTCGCAGCCGCGCTAGAGCCCCGCTTCAGGCAGGGTTGAGAAACGGCAGGACGCGCGAGCCGTACGCGAGTGAGGGAGAGCGCATGACGTCGCAGGCCGCGGAGGACCCGGAGACGGTCGCCGCCTCGCGCCGCTCCAAGATCACGCCCGAGCGTGAGCGGGAGTTCTTCGACGCCGTCCTCGAACAGATCCGCGAGTGCGGGTATGAGTCGCTCACCATGGAGGGCGTCGCCTCCAGCACCCGGTGCAGCAAGTCCACCCTCTACCGCCAGTGGAAGACCAAACCCCAGTTCGTCGCGGCGGCCCTGCGCGCCAACCGCAAGGTGCGCTTCAGCGGTATCGACACCGGATCGCTCAGGGAGGACCTGCGCCAGGCCGCGCGCGCGGCGGGGGACTGGTCCGACAAGGACACCCGGCTGTTCCAGGCCCTCGGCCACGCCGTCACCCAGGACCTCGAGTTGCAGCAGGCGCTGCGCGAGACCCTGGTCGATCCCGAGATCGCCGCGCTCAGGGAGATCCTCCGGCGCGGTGCGGAGCGGGGCGAGGTGCGGCCGGACAACCCGGCGCTGGAGTACGTGCCCGCGATGATCTTCGGCGTGGTGCGCGCCCGGCCGGTGCTCACCGGCCAGTACGCCGACTCCGACTATCTGCTCCGGTTCGTGGAGGCCGCCGTGCTGCCCGCACTCGGGCTCACCTGAGACGCAGGACGCCGTCCGCAGGATGACCGGACGGCGGCCTGTCCGCGCCGCACCGTGGGGACGGGGGCGGCGCACACCCCCCGGCCGGGTGGGGTTCCCCTTGAGCGGAGGGGCGCCCCACCCGGCCGCATGATTCGCTCACCGGCGCGGTCAGACGCTCTGGCCGTCGCCGCCGCCGGACGACACCTTGATCCCGTTCGTGATCTCCTCGATGACCGTTTCCTGCTTTCCGGCGTCGATGCCGAAGCGGACCACGACGAACCGCCGCGGATTCGCCGGGGAGGGGAAGGCGAGCGACTCGACGACGCCGTCGGCACCCTGGCTGGTGACCGCCTTCCAGCGGATCAGGTAGCCCTTCTGCCCGGCCACGGTCACCGCCTGGGAGGCGAGCACCTTGTGCGAGGTGATGCTGCCGTAGGTGGCGCCGCCGTAGGACTCCTCGGCATTCTTCGCGATGTCCCCCTTGGCGATCTCCTCGGCCGTGCTGCCGTTGAGCACGGGCATCGAATAGGCACCCCCTGCGGTGCACGACTTGGCTGTGTCACCGGGGCACTTGTAGGTGTCGCCCGAGGTCAGCCACGCGCCCTGCCCGGTCTCCTGCCCGGTCCAGCCCTTCGGCACGGGCAGGCTGATCCCGTTGAGCGGGTCGTGCACCGTGCCGCCGCCCGGGATCGCCGGCGGCCTGCTCGACTCCGGCGAGGGCGACTCCCCGCCCGGCCCGTCGCCCCGGCCCTCGGGTCCGCCCGGCCCGTCGGCGCCCCGCCGCGAGTCGGCCCGGTTGCCGTCGCCGGAGTCACCCCTGGTGAGCGCGTACACACCGAACCCGATGCTCGCGAGCACCGCGACGGCGACCGTGACCGCTATGCCCGTGCGCACACCGCGCCGGCCACCGGGCGGCGGCACGGCCGGGTAGCCGGGGTACCCCGGGTAGGCCGGATACCCGTGCTGCGCCGCGTACGGGCCGGTGCCCTGCGGCTGAACCGGGGGACCCCATGCGGCGGCCGGTTGCGCGGGGCGGGTCCGGTCCGTCCACGCCGTGCCGTCCCACCAGCGCTCGGTGGGGGCACCGTCATTCGTCTGCCCGGGGTCGGGGTACCACCCGGGAGGAGTCACCTGCGTCATGCCCCCACCGTATGAGGCCTCGGTGAAAACCAGATGAGCGGCCCACCCGACGGCGCGGCCCGCGACCCCACGGCCCGGTACTGACGGCCCGTCGGCTCCCTGGTGGTGGCCGATTCGAGCCGTCCCGCGTCGCCTTCGCGTACGTCCGTTCACCCGTGACGGCAACACCTGTCCGGACCGGCCCCACCCGGCCTCCCCGACGGCTACGCTCGTGCTGTGTACGTCGTCCGGGCGACTTTGGGGAGGTAGCAGGATGACGGAGGTACGGCCCCCAGCGGCCACCTCGGCCTCCCTGTGGGAGCGTGACGCGGAGATCGCCACCGTGAAGCGGGCACTCGACGCCCTGTGCGCGGAGGGCTCCTCCTCCGGAAATCTGCTCATCCTGCGCGGCGAGGCCGGCATCGGCAAGACGGCACTGCTGGCGGAGACCCGCCGGATCGCCGAACGCCGAGGCTGCACGGTGTGGTCCGCCCGGGGCGGCGAGACCCTCAGGTCCGTCCCGTTCAACGTGCTGCGCCAACTGCTCCAGCCCGCACTCGTCTCGCTCATGCCCGAGGAGGCCCGCGAGTACCTCGGCGACTGGTACGGCATCGCCGGTCCCGCGCTAGGCATCGCCGAACCCAGCGGCCGGCAGCCGGACCCGCAGGGCGTCTGCGAGGGCCTGGTGGCCGCCGTACGCAGGCTCGCCAAACGGGAATGGCCCCTGGTGCTGCTCATCGACGACGCGCACTGGGCCGACCAGGAGACCCTCGGCTGGCTCTCCGCGTTCGCCGAACGGCTCGACGACCTCTCCGTACTGGTCGTGGTCGCCCGCCGCTCCCACGACATCAGCGGCGACACCGCCCGCCATCTGGACGCCGTCGCGGCCACCGTCGACCACCCCGTCACCGATCTGAGCGCCCTCACCCCGGGCGCCACCGCCGGACTCACCCGGGCCACCCTCGGCCGGCACGCCGACGACCCGTTCTGCCGCGAGGTGTGGGCCGTCACCGGCGGCAATCCGTACGACACCGTCGAACTCCTCGCCAAGGTGCAGGACAGCGAACTCGAACCGGTCGAGGCCCAGGCCGGTGAACTGCGCCCGCTCAACCGCTCCGCCCGCGGCGGCGGACTCGTCGCCCGCCTGCACAACCTCGGCAGCGACGCCACCCGGTTCGCCTGGGCGGCCGCCATCCTCGACACCGGCATCACCGTGCAACTGGTCGCCCAGCTCGCCACCATGGCCCCGGACGACGCGGAGCGCTGCGCCGAACGGCTGCGCGAGGCCCGGATCCTCACCGAACCCGACCCCGCCGACCAGCACGGCGACGGAGACCTGGAGTTCGTCCACCCGCTGATCGCCTCCGCCGTCTACAACTCCATCCCGGAGAAGACGTGCACCGGCATGCACGGCATCGCCGCCCAGGTCGTCACCGAATCGGGGCGCGGCGCCGCCGCGGCCTCCCGCCATCTGCTCCAGGTGCACCCGGACGACGACGCGGAACTCGTCGAGCAGCTGCGCGAGGCGGCCAGGGAGCACCTCGCGGTCGGCGCCCCCGACGCGGCCCGCCGCTGCCTGGAACGCGCGCTGCTCGAACCGCCGCGTCCCGACGTCCACGCGCGCGTGCTCCACGAACTGGGCTGCGCCACCCTGCTGACCGCGCCCGCCACCACCATCGAGCACCTCCAGAACGCCCTCGCCATGAGCGGACTCGACGGTGACACACGCATCGACGCCGTGATCCGCCTCTCCCAGGCGCTCCTCCACAACAACCAGCTGGAGGAAGCGGTCCGCACCGTCGAGGCCGAGGCCGCCCGGCACGAGGCCGGCCCCGCTCAACTGCGGCTGCGGGCCGTGCAGTACATGTGGGAGGGCATCCACGCCGGCGAGGCGATCTCCTCCGGACGCTCCGAACACCTCGCCGAACTCGCCCGGACCTGCACCGGCAGGGACAACTCCGAGCGCGCGCTGCTGATCCTGCGCGGCTTCGACGCCATGACCCACGGGGAGAGCGCGGAGGAGGTCGCCGAGCTGTGCGACCGCGCCCTCGTCAACGGCAGGCTGGCTCCGGGGCTCGGCTGGACCGACACCGAGTGGGGCATCGAGCTGCTGCTGATGCTGTCCAGCGCGTACGCCTTCGCCGACCGCCTCGACCGCGCCGAAGCCCTCCACAACGAGGCGCTGCGCACCTATGAGACCGCCCGCTGGAACGGCGGCCACCTCGCCCTGGCCCACGCCTACGTCGGTGTCGGGCACCGCAGGCGCGGCCGGCTCCGGGAGGCGGAGGCCTCCCAGCGGGAGTCGCTGCGGGTGGCCGAACGGGTCGGCCGCGGGCTGCCCCTGTACTGGACCGCCTCCTGCAACCTCGTCGACACGCTGCTCGCCCGCGGCCGGGTCGACGAGGCCTGGTCGGTCGCCGAGCGGTACGGGTTCGCACCCCCGTACCCGTCCACGATCGTGCTCCCCGACCCGCGCACCGTGCGCGGCCGGTTGCTGCTCGCGGTCGGCCGCACCGACGAGGGCATCGAAGAACTGGAGGCCGCGGGGAAGGCGGCGGCTGTCCGCGGCCACCACAACCCGGTGATGGTCACCTGGATGGCCGACCTGGCGCGGGCCCTCGCCACCAGGGATCCGTCCCGGGCCGCCCAGCTCGCCACCGAGGCTCGCCGTCAGGCCGAGCGGTTCGGCACGGACACCGCCATCGGCGAGGCCCTGCGTTGCGCGGCGGCCCTCGAGACCGGACAGCGCGCGGTACGGCTCGCCGGGCAGGCGGCCGCCTACCTGGAAGCCTCACCCTGCCAGTACGAACACGCGGCCGCCCGCGTCGAGTACGGCATCGTGTCCCGATCCGTCACCGAACTCAACCGCGGCCTGGCCCTCGCCCGCTCCTGCGGCGCGGACGGCCTGGTGACCCAGGCGAGGGAGGCGCTGGACGCCCTGCACGAGCCGCGCTGACACACCGGCACCGGCGTGGCCGGCGCCACTCAGCCGGGCGTGCCCAGGATCTCCCCGAGGTCGTAGCGGACCGGCTCCTCAAGCTGGGCGTAGGTGCAGCTCTCGGGGGTGCGGTCCGGGCGCCAGCGGCGGAAGCGGGCCGTGTGGCGGAAGCGGGCCCCGTTCTCCATGTGGTCGTAAGCCACCTCGGCCACCCGCTCGGGCCGCAGCGGCACCCAGGACAGGTCCTTCTTGCCCGACCAGCGGCTCGGCGCGCCGGGCAGCCGCGCCGACTCGTGGGCCGCCTCGTCCGACCAGGCGGCCCACGGATGCCCGGCCACCTCCGCCATGCGCAGCGGCTCCAGTTCCTCGACCAGTTCGGCCCGCCGTTTCATCGTGAAGGCCGCCGACACCCCGACGTGCTGCAGGGCGCCGCTGTCGTCGTACAGGCCGAGCAGCAGCGAACCCACCACCGGGCCGCTCTTGTGGAAGCGGTAGCCCGCCACCACCACGTCCGCCGTGCGCTCGTGCTTGATCTTGAACATGGCGCGCTCGTCCCGCAGATAGCGCAGGTCCAGCGGCTTGGCGACCACTCCGTCCAGCCCCGCGCCCTCGTACTGCTCGAACCACCGCCGGGCCACCCCGACATCGGTGGTCGCCGGCGCCAGATGAACCGGTGCCGTCACCCCGGACAACGCCTCGGCGAGCAGCGTGCGCCGGTCCGCGAGCGGCATCTCCAACAGCGACTCGTCGCCCAGCGCCAGCAGGTCGAACGCCACGAAGGAGGCGGGCGTCCGCTCCGCCAGCGTCCGCACCCGGGAGTCCGCCGGATGGATCCGCTCGGTCAGCGCGTCGAAGTCGAGCCGCCCCTCCCGCGCGATCACGATCTCGCCGTCCATCACACAGCGCACCGGCAGCCGCTCCGTGAAGGCCGCCACCAGCTCGGGAAAGTACCTGGTGAGCGGCTTCCCGGTGCGACTGCCGACCTCGATCTCGGCCCCGTCCCGGAACACGATCGCGCGGAACCCGTCCCACTTCGCCTCGTAGTGCATACCCGGCGGAATGCTCGCCACCGACTTGGCGAGCATCGGCTTCACGGGCGGCATGACCGGAAGATCCATGCCTTGATTCTGCGCGCCCCCGGCGGCCGCCGCCCGGTGTGCGCGCCGCGTGCGGGACGCCTACCGTGGCCGCATGGGTGACGCGGTGGAACTGGAGGCGGGCGGCCGGACCGTGCGGTTGTCCAGCCCGGACAAGGTGTTCTTTCCCGAGCGCGGATTCACCAAGCTGGACCTTGCCCGCTACTACATCGCGGTCGGCCCCGGCATTCTGCGTGCCCTGCGCGACCGGCCCACCACCCTGGAGCGCTACCCGGACGGCGTGACCGGCGAGTCCTTCTTCCAGAAACGGGCGCCCAAGAACATGCCCGACTGGATCCCCACCTCCCACATCACCTTTCCCAGCGGCCGCACCGCCGACGAGATGTGCCCGACCGAGCAGGCCGCCGTGCTGTGGGCCGCGCAGTACGGCACGCTCACCTTCCATCCCTGGCCGGTGCGGCGCACGGACGTGGACCACCCCGACGAACTGCGCATCGACCTCGACCCGCAGCCCGGCACCGACTACGCGGACGCCGTGCGCGCGGCCCACGAACTGCGCGCGGTGCTGGACGAGTTCGGCGGGTTGCGCGGCTGGCCCAAGACGAGTGGCGGGCGCGGACTGCACGTCTTCGTGCCCATCGAACCGCGCTGGACCTTCACCCAGGTGCGCCGGGCCGCCATCGCCGTCGGCCGCGAGCTGGCACGCAGGATGCCGGACCAGGTGACGATCAAGTGGTGGAAGGAGGAGCGCGGCGAGCGCATCTTCGTCGACTACAACCAGACCGCCCGGGACCGCACCATCGCGTCCGCCTACTCCGTACGCCCCCATCCGCACGCCCCCGTCTCGGCCCCGCTGCGCTGGGCGGAAATCGGCGACGCCCACCCCCGGGACTTCGACCTCGCGACCATGCCCGCGCGGTTCGCCGAACTCGGTGATGTGCACGCCAACATGGACGACCAGGCCTTCTCCCTGGACGTCCTGCTCGAACTCGCCCGCCGGGACGAGCACGACCACGGTCTCGGCGACCTGCCCTACCCGCCCGAGTACCCGAAGATGCCCGGAGAACCCAAACGGGTGCAGCCCAGCCGGGCCAGGCGCGCCGAATAACCGGCCACGCCCTGGGGCAACGGCCGCAGAGAGCGCTCTCACCCCTCCGTCCGCTCCGTCCGCACGGGACTATGCTGACCCGCAGCCGCGGTGAGGAGTCCCGAAGTGACCGAGACAGCGTCACGTCCCACGCTGGAGGCCGTGGCCGCTCGGGCGGGGGTGTCACGGGCCACCGTGTCCCGGGTGGTCAACGGCGGCGACGGAGTCAGGGAACCCCTCGCACAGCGGGTCCGCGAGGCGGTCGAGGAACTCGGCTACGTCCCCAACCAGGCGGCACGCAGCCTGGTGACGAAGCGTCACGACGCCGTCGCCGTGGTCATCGCCGAACCCGAGACCAGGGTCTTCGCCGACCCCTTCTTCGCTCTTCAACTGCGTGGGATCAGCAAGGAGCTGACCGCCCATGACAACCAGCTCGTGCTGCTGCTCACCGAGGGTCGGGACGACCACACGCGGGTGGCCCGCTATCTCGCCGGGGGTCATGTCGACGGCGCGCTGGTCTTCTCGCTGCACCTCGACGACCCGCTGCCCGCACTGATCAACGGCGCCGGTGTGCCCACGGTGTTCGGGGGGCGGCCCGGCTGGACCGACCGGCCGCACGGCGCGGTGTACGTGGACAGCGACAACCGGGGCGGAGCCCGCGAGGCCGTACGGCACCTCGTCGGCCTCGGCCGCCGCCGCATCGCGCACATCACCGGCCCCCTCGACCAGACCTCCGCCGTGGACCGCCTCGACGGCTACCGGGACGTCGTCGCCACCCCGGACCCGCGGCTGATCGCGGTGGGCGACTTCACCCCGGCCGGCGGCGAACGCGCCACGCGCGAACTCCTCGACCGGTCCCCGGACCTGGACGCCGTGTTCGCCGCCAACGACCTCACCGCCGCCGGTGCCTTGCGGGTGCTGCGCGAGCGTGGGCTGCGGGTACCCGAGGACATCGCCGTGATCGGCTTCGACGACATGCTGCCCGTCGCCGAACAGACCGACCCGCCCCTGACGACGATCCGTCAGGACATAGAGGAGATGGGGCGGCTGATGGCCCGCCTCCTGCTGCGCACCGCCGACCACCCGGCCACCGCCGGCCACGCCGCCACCGCCGACCACCCGGTGCCCGCGGGGGACGCGCCGTCCGGCATGATCCTGCCGACCACACTGATACGACGCGCCTCCGCCTGACAGCAGGGCAGGGCGGAGCGGGTCAGGGCAGACCCGGTGATCAGCCCGGCTGCGCGCTTCTGATCACCGCGAAGCGGGCGCCGTACGGATCGCTGAGCTTGGCCATGCGGCCGACTCCCTCCATCGTCGTGGGCGGCATCCGCACCCTGCCGCCCAGGCCCTGCGCCCGGTCGACCACGGCGTCCGTGTCCTCGACCTCGAAATACGGCAGCCAGTAGGCGCCGGCCTCGGCCTCCGCCGGATCGAACGCCAGCGGCACGACCCCGCCGAACATGGCGCCCTCACCACCCTCCGCCGGGTTCACACAGGTGTAGGTGCCGCCGGGGAACGGCACAGCGGACGTCTCCATGCCGAGCACCCGGTTGTAGAACGCGGCGGCCGCGGCCTCGTCCGGCGTGTACAGCTCGACCCAGCACAGCGAACCGGGCTCGCCCGCCAGGTCCACGCCCTTGGTCTGTCCCGGCTGCCAGATCCCGAAGGACACGCCCGCCTGGTCGGCGAGGATCGCCATGTGGCCCTTGCCCATCACGTCCATGGGCTGTGCGAGCACCCTGCCGTGCGCCGCCTCGGCGGCCTTGGCCGTGGCCTGGGCGTCGGCGCTCTGGAAGTACACCGTCCAGGACGGCGGTCCCTGCTCCGGGCCGGTCTGCATACCGCCGGCCACCGTTCTGCCGTCCAGCTGGAAGAAGCCGTAGCCGCCGGCGTCCGGACCCGCCGACCGGAAGCGCCAGCCGAAGAGACCGCCGTAGAAGGTGGTGGCGCCCTCGATGTCGGCGGTGCCGAGGTCGATCCAGTTGGGAGCGCCGTTGACGAAACGGGTGGTGAGCATCTTCGCCCTCCTCACAGGGGACCACAGGGGACCCGTTCTCCGTGCACTGCCGAGTCTCGCACCGCCCACTGACAATCACCGTGACAGCACGCGGCGCGCCGCTGTGCGTCGCCGTGCGCGAGGGAGCATCATCACGATGTCCGCGAGCTCCGCGAAAACGGCGTTGACCTCGCGTTGATCGAACGTTTTTCGCCGCCCGGCACGATCTCAGTCATGTACTTCGACACGATCACCTCGTCCGACCTCACCTGGCAGCAGGAGGCGTTGTGCGCCCAGACGGGCGCCGACTTCTTCTTCCCGGAGCCCGGTAGCTCGGTACGCGAGGCGAAGAGGATCTGCGGCCTGTGCCCGATGCGCTCCGCCTGCCTGGAGTACGCACTCGACAACGACGAGCGCTTCGGCGTCTGGGGCGGCATGTCGGAGAAGGAACGCCTGCACCTCCGGCGCGCCTCGTCCTGATCCGACGCGGAGGCAGCCGCCCCGCCTCCGCAGGCGGACAGCCGGTGCGAATCCGGCCGCCCCGCCCCCTTCGGGCCTCGCCCGCGAGCGGTCACGGGCGCGGAGCGCGCAGATGCGCCCGCCGGGCGAGTTCCTCCTCGTCGACCAGGGTGAGCATCGGCTCGCCCGGTGCGCACAGCATGGTCACGACGAACCGGGTCCGTGCGTCCGGCAGGGCGTTGCCGTCCTGGTAGTGGATCACGTCACCGCCCGGCTCCCAGAACGTGCCGCCGGCGTCGACCACGCGCTCCGGCTCGCCCTCCAGCTCGAAGCGGACCGCGCCCTCCAGCACGTATCCGAAGGCCGGTCCTGAGTGCCGGTGCGGAGGCGTCCCGGGATCGCCGGGCGGCCACTCCACCAGGATGGTCATGCCGGACGCGCCGTCCGGCACGAAGGGCGGCCTGGCGTCCTGAAGCATCGTGACCGCCGTCTTCCAGGCCTCGGACCGTGGCCCGCCCGTCCCCGAGTTCTCGTTCGACACTGCGCAGCACCCTCCACGAATTCCGTCCGGAAAATGCCATCGTGCCGGAATTGGGGCGGATCGACGTGGAAGTCGAGGTGCCGGGTCGGGTGTCGAGGGACGGCCTCGGTGCGGTCAGCGCCGGTCAGGCTCCGGCGCGTGCCGCCATGCGCGCCTTGCGCGCCGCCAGCTTCTCGTCGAAGCGGCTGGCCTCGGTGTCGAGTCCGTCGAGGAACAGGCCGAGTTCCTCCTGTGCCTTGAGCCCCTCGGGGCCGAGGCCGTCGATCTGCATGACCTTCAGGAAGCGCAGCACCGGCTGGAGGACGTCGTCGTGGTGGATGCGCAGGTTGTAGACCTCGCCGATCGCCATCTGGGCCGCGGCGCGCTCGAAGCCGGGGATGCCGTGGCCGGGCATGCGGAAGTCGACCACGACGTCGCGCACCGCCCGCATGGTGAGGTCGGGGGCCATCTCGAACGCGGCCTTCAGGAGGTTGCGGTAGAAGACCATGTGCAGGTTCTCGTCGGTCGCGATGCGGGCCAGCATGCGGTCGCAGACCGGGTCGCCCGACTGGTGGCCGGTGTTGCGGTGCGAGATGCGGGTGGCGAGTTCCTGGAAGGCGACGTAGGCGACCGAGTGCAGCATCGAGTGGCGGTTGTCGGACTCGAAGCCCTCGCTCATGTGGGACATACGGAACTGTTCCAGTTTGTCCGGGTCCACGGCGCGCGAGGTGAGCAGGTAGTCGCGCATGACGATGCCGTGTCGGCCTTCTTCGGCCGTCCAGCGGTGCACCCAGGTGCCCCAGGCGCCGTCCCGGCCGAAGAGCGACGCGATCTCGTGGTGGTAGCTGGGGAGGTTGTCCTCGGTCAGCAGGTTCACCACCAGCGCGATACGGCCGATCTCGGTGACCTTGGACTGCTCCTTGCCCCAGGCCTCGCCGTCCTCGAAGAGGCCGGGGAAGTTGCGGCCGTCGCTCCACGGGACGTACTCGTGGGGCATCCAGTCCTTGGCGATCTTCAGGTGCCGGTTGAGTTCGGTCTCGACCACTTCCTCCAGCGCGTGGAGCAGCCGGGCGTCGGTCCACGTGGACGGGCTGCCGAGACGGGGGGAAATGATCGTCACAAGAACTCCAGGGAACGCCGAACAACAGAGGTGCGTGGTCCGGCGAGCGGTGCCGGAACCTACGAGATCGTAGGCTACGACGCCGTAGGTTACGAGACCGTAGGTTAAGTGTGCCGTAAAGGCCGCTGATCAGACCATGTGTCCCAGTCGCGCTGACCTGGTCAGGCGTACAGCTCCCGCAGCCGGACCGAGAGGCAGGTCACACAGCCCTCCAGCTTCTCGAACTCGCTGATGTCCACGGTGACGACCTCATGGCCCAGATCGGTGAGCAGTTCCCTGGTCTTGGGCGCGCTCTCGGCCATCAGCAGCTTGTCGCCGCCGAGCAGCACCACGTGCGCGCCCGACTCCTCGGGTACCGCGAGGAACCCCGGGAACAGCGAGGGCCGGTCCACCAGCGGGATGTGCCCGATCACCGTGCCGTCCGGCAGCGCCGTGACCGCCGACTTCAGGTGCAGCACCTTGGTCACCGGGACGGCGACCACCCGGGCGCCCAGCGGCTCGAAGGCCGCCCGTACCTGCTGCACCCCGGCCGCGTTGGTACGCCCGCCCCGGCCCACGTAGATCGTGTCGCCGACCTTCAGGACGTCGCCGCCGTCCAGCGTGCCCGGCTCCCAGACCCAGTTGACGGAGCAGCCGAGACGGGCCACGGCCTCCTCGACGGCGGCGGTCTCGCCCCGTCGGGACTCGGCGCCCGGCCGGGTGATCAGCGCAACGTTCTTGTACATGACGACGCTGTCCTCGACGAACACCGAGTCCGGGCAGTCGTCGGCCGGGTCCACCTCGACCGTCTCCCAGCCGTGCGCGCGCAGCGCCTCGACATACGCCTCCCACTGCTCGACGGCGAGTTCGAGATCGACCTTCTCCCGCTCGATGTGGGTCACCAGACCTTCGGCGAGGCGCGGACTGGGGCGGCGGACGAGGGCCTTCTGGCTGGGCACGGCGGACTCCGTATCGGCGGGAGGGACCGGCGCCCACGACGCGACGCCGGTCCGCCATCATGCAGGGCGGGTCCGCCCGGACAAAACCCCTCCGGCCGGTCTGTGCTCCTCCCGAGATCCGCCGCCGGGCCGTCAGGCCTCCTCGTGCAGTTCCCCCGGTGAGGTCTCGCGCAGCACCCCCTCCTCCAGCAGCAGCCAGCGCGTGATGCCGAGCGAGTCCAGGAACGGCAGGTCGTGACTGGCCACGAGGAGCGCGCCCTCGTAGGACTCCAGGGCGGAGACGAGTCGGCGCACGCTCGCCATGTCGAGGTTGTTGGTGGGCTCGTCGAGCATGAGCAGCTGAGGCGCGGGTTCGGCCAGCATCAGCGCCGCCAGGGTCGCCCGGAAGCGCTCGCCGCCGGACAGGGTCGCCACCGGCTGGTCGGCCCGTGCGCCCCGGAACAGGAACCGGGCCAGCCGGGCCCGGATCCTGTTGCCGGTGACGTCCGGCGCGAAACGGGCGACGTTCTCGGCGACGGTCAGCCCGCCGTCGAGGACGTCGAGACGCTGCGGCAGGAACCGCAGCGGCACCTGAGCCCGCGCCTCGCCCGCCACCGGCGCCAGGTCACCGGCGATGGTGCGCAGCAGCGTCGTCTTGCCCGCGCCGTTGCGCCCGACCAGCGCGATCCGCTCCGGGCCGCGCAGCTCGAACAGGCCGTCGACGCGTGCCCCGTGTGCCAGTTCCAGGTTCCGCAGGGTGAGCACCTCCCGGCCCGGTGGCACTGCCGTGTACGGCAGCTCGACGCGGATCTCGTCGTCGTCCCGTACGGCCTCCACCGCCTCGTCGAGACGCTCCCTGGCCTCCGCGAGCTTCTCCTCGTGCATGATGCGGTGCTTGCCCGCGGACACCTGAGCCGCACGTTTGCGAGCCCCCATCACGATCTTCGGTTCGCGGGTCTGGTCCCACATCTTCTGGCCGTACCGCTTGCGGCGGGCCAGTTTCACCTGGGCGTCGGTCAGTTCCCGCTTCTGCTTGCGGAAGTCCGCCTCGGCGACCCGAACCATGCGCTCGGCGGCCTCCTGCTCGACGGTGAGCGCCTCCTCGTACGCCGTGAAGCCACCGCCGTACCAGGTGATCGCGCCGGAGCGCAGGTCGGCGATCCGGTCGACGAGCTCCAGCAGTTCGCGGTCGTGGCTGACGACGATCAGCACGCCCGGCCAGGACTCCACGGCCGCGTAGAGCCGGCGGCGCGCGTACAGGTCGAGGTTGTTGGTCGGCTCGTCCAGCAGCAGCACGTCCGGGCGGCGCAGCAGCAGCGCGGCCAGCCGCAGCAGCACCGACTCGCCGCCCGACAGTTCGCCGACCGTGCGGTCCAGGCCGACGCGGCCCAGGCCGAGTTCGCCGAGGGCGGCCAGGGCCCGCTCCTCCACGTCCCAGTCGTCGCCGAGCGTCTCGAAGTGTTCCTCGCACGCGTCGCCCGCCTCGATGGCGTGCAGAGCGGCCCGGCGGGCGGCGATGCCGAGCACCTCGTCGACGCGCAGGGCGGTGTCGAGGGTCACGTTCTGCGGGAGGTAGCCCACCTCGCCGGACACCCTGACGGTGCCGCCGGTCGGGGTCAGCTCACCGGCGATCAGTTTCAACAGGGTCGACTTGCCGGACCCGTTGACGCCGACGAGCCCCGTCCTGCCGGGGCCGAACGCGGTGTCCAGGCCGTCGAGGACGGGAGTGGCGTCGGGCCAGGTGAAGGAGAGGGAGGTAAGGGTGAGGGCAGAAGACATACAGGCCTCGCGGTTGCTTGGTGCGGTCGGGACGGGTGCGTGTCGGGACACCAAGTGACCAAGTGACGCGGCGGCAGCCGGAGGGCCGGGCGGGGCCCGGGCATGACAGAGCCCTGTGCCGGAGGACGGCTCGAACGTCGAGGTCGACTGTGCGCACACCTCACACGGGTGACGCGGTGTCCCAGAACCTCAGACGAGCAACGTCCTTCTCCAATCGACGGCAACAGGACCGTTCGACAAGGTAGGAGGGGGAGCGGTGGGCCGTCAACGCGATTAACCGCGCCTGCCGGGGACGTTCGGGCCCGGCACGGTTGTGGCGGATATCCGCCAGCCCCCGCCCACTCCCGCTGGTTGAGTGGGCCCCATGACGAACCGGAGCACCCTGCACGACCTAGCCCTCGCCTTCCACGCCCTGCACGTGCCAGGGCGTCCGCTCGTCCTGCCGAACGCCTGGGACGCGATGACCGCGAGGCTCGCCGAGGATGCCGGCGCCGCGGCGGTGGCGACCACCAGCGCGGGGCTCGCCTGGTCCCTCGGCGTCGCCGACGGCGACCGGCTGGGTCGCGACCGCGCGCTGGACGCCGTCGCGCGCGTCACCGCCACGGTCCGGGTCCCGGTCAGCGCCGACATCGAGAGCGGATACGCCGACGATCCGGCGGGCGTCGCCGACACCGTGCGTGCCGTGCTCGCGGCGGGCGCGGTGGGCGTCAACATCGAGGACTCGGCGCACGCCCGGGACGGCGACGGGCCGCTGCGGCCGGTGGCCCAGCAGGCGGAGCGGATCGCCGCGGCCCGCGAGGCGGCCGACGCGGAGGGAGTGCCGCTGTTCGTGAACGCCCGCGTCGACACCTGTCGACGGGAGCCGGGGGAATGGACGCCACTCTGGAGCGGGCGGCGGCCTATCGCGCCGCGGGCGCCGACGGGATCTTCGTCCCCGGGACCGTCGACCCGGCGACAGTCCGGGAACTGGTCGCCGCAATCGACGGGCCGCTCAACATCCTGGTGGGCCCGGCGGCGCCGTCCGTCTCCGCCCTGGCCGATCTCGGCGTGGCCCGGGTGAGCGCCGGATCCAGCCTGGCCCAGGGCGCCTACGGGGCCTTCGGCCGCGCCGCGCGGGAGCTGCTGGAAGCGGGCACGTTCACCGCGCCGACGGGTGCGGTCGGCTACACGGAGCTCAACGGCCTGTTGACACAGTGGAGTTGAGTCAGCGGGTGTCCCGCATCAGCTCGGCCAGGTGGTGGTCGAGGTCCAGCTGGAGGTGTTCGAGGCCCACCGGCACCAGATCGCTCGTGGCCTGCAGGAACCGTCGCACCTCACCGGTGCGGACGTGCACCACGGCGGTGCCCTCGGGGGCGTGGAACTCCAGCACGGTGCGGTCGTACCCGTACGGCCGCACGCGCACGTCGCCGTGGCCCTCCGGGGCCTGGAGGCCCGCCGAGAGCAACTCGCGGGAGAAGGTCCAGCACACCTCGACGCCCTCCAGGGTGGCCGGGGCGGGGAAGGTCATCTGGACGGCGAACGGGTCGTGCCGGTCGTAGCGCAGCGTGGCGGGAATGTTCGGCATGCGCGGTGCGGCGGCGACGAGGCGGGCCTCTACGGGCTGCTCGATGACGGTGGACAACGCCTTGCTCCCTCGTGACGGCTGGACGAACTTCCGGGTTGCGGTGACCTGGCACTGGAAGAGACGTCGGAATCAGCCAATGCGTGCACACCGATTCCGAGTGACCTCGGTCACCGCGTCCGCTCGCGCGGAGCCGGGCGCCGCTCGGTCGCGAACGGCACGAGGCCCCCTGGACGGCACCGGGGCCGTGGGCTAGCTTCGCCCGCCATGAGGCGCTTGGGAAGCACGCGACGCACGATACGTACGAGCCGAACGAGCCGGGTCCTGGCCGCGGGACTGGCCTGCGGGGCCGCGCTCGCCGCCCTGACCACCGGATCCGCCGAGGCGGCACCGCCGCCCGGCCACCGCGCACCGCACTGGCAGTCGTACGACACCGGAACCCCCGGTGTCCGCTTCCGGGGGCTGGCCGCCGTGAGCCGCGAGACGGCCTGGCTGGCCGGAACCGGGGGCACCGTCCTGCGCACCACCGACGGCGGGACACGCTGGCGGAACGTCTCCCCGCCGGGCGCGACCGGTCTGGAGTTCCGGGACGTCGAGGCGTTCGACGCCCGGCACGCCGTGGTGCTGGCCATCGGCGAGGGCGAGGACTCCCGTGTCTACCGCACCGAGGACGGCGGCGCGACCTGGACCGAGTCGTTCCGCAACACCGACCCGAAGGCGTTCTACGACTGCGTCGCGTTCTTCGACCGCCACCACGGCCTCGCCATGAGCGATCCGGTGGACGGCAGGTTCCGCATCCTGTCCACCGGCGACGGCGGCCGCACCTGGCGGGTGCTGCCCGCCGACGGGATGCCCGCCGCGCTCGACGGCGAGGCGGGCTTCGCGGCGAGCGGTCAGTGCCTGGTCACCGCCGGCCGCAAGGACGTCTGGCTGGCCACCGGCGGCGGCGCCCGCGCGCGGGTGCTGCACTCCGCGGACCGTGGCCTGAACTGGACGGCCGGCGACACGCCGGTCCCGGCGGCCGACCCGGCCCGCGGCGTGTTCGCGCTCGCCTTCCGGGACCGCGCCCACGGCCTCGCCGTCGGCGGCGACTACCGCGCCGACCAGCCCTCCCCGCAGGCGGCGGCGGCCACCCCGGACGGCGGCCGCACCTGGCGTCCCGCCGCCGCGTCCCCGCCCGCCTACCGCTCCGGCGTCACCTGGCTGCCGCACAGCCGGACCACCGCACTCGCCGTCGGCCCCACCGGAACCGACCTCACGACCGACGCCGGCCGCACCTGGCGAACCGTCGACACCGGCTCCTACGACACCGTGGACTGCGCCCCCGACCGGGGCTGCTGGGCCGCGGGCGAGAAGGGCCGAGTGGCGCGCCTGGAACGCTGACGGACGGATCCGGGGGCCCCGACGAGAGGGCGCCCCCCCCCGTGCGTCATCCGTCAGCTGCCATGCGCTCATCCTCCCCACCACTTGGGCACCGGTCAGTCGAGCGTCTCCCGGTACCGCTCCAGTTCCGGAGCGGTCGTCGTCGCGGTGAACGCGACGACGCGGTAGGTGCCCACGCCCTCGGTGACGAACGGGTCCTTGGCAAGGATCTCGTCGATCCGTGCGCGGTCCTTGCCCGCGGCGATGATGATCCCGCCGTCGCGGGGCTCCTTGCGCCCGGAGGCGAGGAACGTGCCTGTCTTGAAGTGCTCGTCGAGCCAGGCCTTGTGTGCCGGCAGGACGGCCTTCACGGTGTCCAGCGGGGCGTTGTAGGTCACTTCCAGTACGAACATGATCGCGAGATTACCCGCGGCCGATCCGGGCGGCTCCTCGGACGCGTACAGTCGGCGGCACCATGACGACCGTACGCGTTCCGGCGGGCTGGCCCGCGACCGAGGAGCAGGCTCTCGCCGTGCAGGACGAACTGCGCGGGCAGGTGGTGCTCGACGAGCCGGGCCCGCCGCCCGGGGCCGGGTACGTCACGGGCGTCGACGTCGCCTACGACGACGAACGGGACGTCGTGGCGGCCGCGGCCGTCGTGCTCGACGCGGCGACGCTCGACGTGGTCGCCGAGGCGACCGCCGTCGGGCAGATCTCCTTCCCGTACGTCCCCGGGCTGCTCGCCTTCCGCGAGATCCCCACGGTCCTGGCCGCGCTCGACGCCCTGCCCTGCCCGCCGGGTCTGGTGGTCTGCGACGGCTACGGGCTCGCCCACCCGCGCCGCTTCGGTCTCGCGAGCCACCTCGGCGTGCTCACCGGCCTGCCCACCATCGGCGTCGCGAAGAACCCGTTCACCTTCACCCACGACGCCCCGGCCGTCGAACGCGGCGCGTCCTCACCGCTCCTGGCGGACGACGAGGAGGTCGGCCGCGCCCTGCGCACCAGTGACGACGTCAAGCCCGTGTTCGTCTCCGTCGGCCACCGGATGAGCCTGGCCAACGCCTGCGCCCACACCCTCGCCCTGACCCCGCGCTACCGGCTCCCGGAGACCACCCGCCGGGCCGACGCCCTGTGCAGGCGCGCACTGCGGGCATCGACACGGGCACGCAGTCCGCTCGCCGAGCGCGCGGCCGGGGATCCTGAACGGAGCTGAGGCCGGACGATTTTCGAACGCCGGCCCCTTCTCGTCGTGTGGGTCGGCCAGGGACACCGGAGATCGAGGCCGTGCCGGACCTGGCGGACGACCGCGCCCGATGGGAGCGGGGGCGCGAGTTGTTCGAGCCGGCTCGTGCGTCCGGTTGCACGGACTGGGACCAGCAGACCGAGGAGCGCCGGTCGCTCGACCGCCTCGCTGAGCTGGTCGCCAAGGTCGCCCACAACCCAGGCACTGGGGGACTGGCCGCCTCCCGAGTGGCAACCCTGAACGGCGCCCCGCCGACTGGACCGCCCGGACCGGGGCCCTTGGCTCCGGTCAGCTGCTCGTCGCCACGCGGAACGTGATTCCCGCCGTCCGTAGCCGGTTCGTCAGTGCGTCGCCCATGGCCTGGGCCGGTGTCACCTGGCCGGCTGTCGGTGGCAGGTCGTCGAAGGCCAGGGACAGGGCCGCCTCGGCAAGGATCTTCGCTGTCTCGTCGTAGCCGGGGTCGCCGCCCGAGACCTCCGTGAACACCCGGCGGCCGCCGCCCTCGCCGACGAAGCGGACCCGGAACCAGCTCTGCGCGCGCTTCTCGGCGCTCGGCCCCTCGCCGGGCTTGAGCCGGCCGGACAGCCAGTGCCGGGCGGGCGGGAGCTGGGCGGCCAGCGCGATCCCGCCGACGGCCGCGATCCCGCCCAGCGCGACCGGGAGGTGCCGCACGGCCGCGTAGTGGCGGTAGCGGAACTCGGGGCCGTAGCGCTCCAGGGCCCGCGCCGAACGCCCCACGATCTGCGGGTCGATGGTCGGCAGCGGGAGAGCCCAGGAGCCGACCTCACCGGCGAACCGCGGCGTGCCCGTCGGTGTCGAGACTCGCCGCCCGACCAGCCGCGGTTCGTGCCGCCGCCGGTCCCTCGAGGCGGCCGTCATCTGCCGCGCGCGGGCGAACTGGCCGAGCGCCGAGGCCCAGGTGCCGCCCGAGAAGGCGGCGTCCGCGGTGACGAATCCGTCCACCGTCAGCGGCACGCCCTCGGGCAGCTGCCGGACGGTGAAGTACGCGCCCAGGTCGTGCGGCACCGAGTCGAAGCCGCAGGCGTGCAGCAGCCGTGCGCCGGTCTCCCGCGCGCGGGCGTCGTGGCGGACGTACATGAGGTCCACGAACTCGGGCTCGCCGGTGATGTCCAGGTAGTCGGTGCCGGCGTCCGCGCAGGCGGCGACGAGTTCCTCGCCGTGGCGCACATAGGGGCCGACAGTCGTGGCCACCACGCGCGCGTGCTCGGCGAGAGCGCGCAGCGTGCCGGGCGACTGGACGTCCGCGTGCAGCACGCCGATGTCGGCGCCGCCGGGCAGGCGTTCGCGCAGCGACTCCAGTCGCTCGAGGTCGCGTCCGGCGATCGCCCAGCGGAGCCCCGCGGGCGCGTGCGCGGCGAGGTACTCCGCGGTGAGCGTCCCGACGAAGCCCGTGGCGCCGAAGAGCACGATGTCGTAGGGACGATCGGACGGTTTCAGCCTGCTCATGACATTCCTCCCACCTCTCGGTGGTACAACCCGCGCCGTTGTCAGTGGCCGAGGCTAGCGTGGTCGGCGGGGAGTCCCGCGTCGGGCCCCGGGTGGTCACCGCCAAACCTAACTTCCGGGTAACTTGGCTAAGCGCTTGCTCGTCCAGGTCTTGTGCCCGGTGGAACACGTTCTTAGCATCACTGGTGTTACATCGGTTGTGTCACACGACTTGGGGGCGGCATGACGACGGCAGGGACGCCGGCGCCGGCACACGGCCCGCTCGCGGGCGTGCGCGTGGTCGAGCTGGCCGGCATCGGGCCGGGACCGTTCGCCGGGATGCTCCTCGCCGACCTCGGCGCGGACGTCGTCCGGGTGGACCGGCCCGGCGGCGCCGCACTGTCCATCGACCCGGCGTACGACATCACCAACCGCAACAAGCGCTCCGTGCTCGTCGATCTCAAGTCGCCGGACGGCCCCGCGCGCGTCCTCGACCTGGCCGAACGGGCCGACATCCTCATAGAGGGCTACCGCCCCGGCGTCGCCGAGCGCCTCGGCGTCGGTCCCGCCGACTGCCACGCCCGCAACCCGCGGCTCGTCTACGGCCGGATGACCGGCTGGGGCCAGGACGGCCCTCTCGCCCAGCGCGCGGGCCACGACATCGCGTACATCGCGGTCACCGGCACCCTCGGCATGATCGGCGCTCCGGACGAGCCCCCGGCCGTCCCCGCCAACCTGGTCGGCGACTACGCGGGCGGCTCCCTCTATCTCGTCGTGGGCGTCCTCGCCGCGCTCCACCACGCGCGCGCCACGGGCACCGGCCAGGTCGTGGACGCCGCCATCGTGGACGGCGCCGCACACCTCGCCGCGATGATCCACGGCATGCTCGCAGCGGGCGGCTGGCAGGACCGGCGCGGTGTCAACCTGCTGGACGGCGGCTGCCCCTACTACGGCACCTACGAGACCGCCGACGGCAGGCACATGGCCGTCGGCGCGTTGGAACCGCAGTTCTACGCGGAGTTCCTGCGTCTCATGGACCTCGACGACCTGGCCGACGCCCGCAAGGACTGGGCACGCTGGGGCGAGCTGCGTGACCGCGTCGCCGACCGCTTCAGGACCCGCACCCGGGACGAGTGGACGGCCGTCTTCGCGGACTCCGACGCCTGCGTGGCACCCGTGCTGTCCCTGGGAGAGGCACCGCACCACCCGCACCTCGCCGCCCGTGGCACCTTCACGGACCACTCCGGGATCACCCAGCCCGCACCCGCGCCACGCTTCTCCGCGACCCCCACCACCGTCCGGACCGGCCCCGCCCGGCCGGGCGGCGACACGACGGACGTGGCCCGCGACTGGGACGCACCCGCACTGCTCGGGGACCGCGGCGACCGCGACACGGCGCATCCGGGGACCCCCGAGAACCCCGAGAACCCCGAGAACCCCGACAAGGACGGCCGCTGATGGAACTCTCGATCCCACTCGACTACGCGACCGACCCGCGTGGGGCCGCCGACCAGGCCGCCGCACTGGAGCGGGCCGGTCTCGACGCCGTCTGGGTGGCGGAGGCCTACGGCTTCGACGCGCCCTCCATCATGGGCTACCTCGCCGCCCGCACCGAGCGGATGAAGATCGGCTCGGCGATCCTCAACGTCTACTCCCGCACCCCTGCCCTCATCGCCCAGACCGCCGCCGGTCTCGACGCCATGTCGGGCGGCCGCGCGATCATCGGGCTCGGTGCCTCCGGCCCCCAGGTGGTCGAGGGCTGGCACGGGAAGCCGTACGACAAGCCGCTCGGCCGCACCCGCGAGGCCATCGAGCTGATCCGGCGCATCCTGCGCCGCGAGGTCATCGACCACCACGGCATCACGGACATGCCCCTGCCCGGCGGCCTCGGCAAGCCCCTGAAGATCCTCACCCAGCCGGTCCGCCCCGAGGTTCCGCTGTACGTGGCCTCCCTCGGCCCCGCCAACGTCCGCATGACCGCCGAGATCGCCGACGGCTGGCTGCCGACGCTGTTCGTCCCGGAGAAGGCCAAGGACGTCTGGGGGAGCGCGCTCGCGGAGGGCGCCGCCCGCCGTGACCCGTCCCTCGGGCCGCTCCAGGTCGTCGCGGGCGGCATCCTCGCCATCGGCGACGACGCGGCCGCCGTACGCGACTTCGCCCGCCCCCAGATCGCCCTGTACGTCGGCGGCATGGGCGCGCCAGGCAAGAACTTCTACAACTCGCTCGCCGTCGCGTACGGCTACGAGAAGGAAGCCGCCCTCATCCAGGAGCTGTACCTGTCCGGCCGCAAGAAGGAAGCCGCGGCGGCCGTACCCGACGAACTGGTCGAGCTCGTGTCGCTGTGCGGCCCGGAGGGCTATGTCCGCGAGCGCGTCGCCGCCTTCCGCGAGGCCGGGGTGACGATGCTGAACGTCATTCCCGTGGGCCCGGACCCGGCCCGGCTGATCGAGACCGTAAAGAACTGGCTGTGAACCCTCACCCACCCGGAAAGGCCCGTCAGTGAGCACCGAAGCGTACGTGTACGACGCGATCCGCACCCCGCGCGGCCGCGGCAAGGCGAATGGCGCCCTGCACGGCACCAAGCCCATCGACCTGGTCGTCGGCCTCATCCACGAGATCCGCGACCGCTTCCCGGGCCTCGACCCGGCCGCCATCGACGACATCGTGCTCGGCGTCGTCAGCCCGGTCGGCGACCAGGGGTCCGTCATCGCCCGTACCGCCGCCGTCGCGGCCGGACTGCCCGACACCGTGGCGGGCGTCCAGGAGAACCGCTTCTGCGCCTCCGGCCTGGAAGCCATCAACATGGCCGCCGCCAAGGTGCGCTCCGGCTGGGAGGACCTCGTCCTCGCCGGCGGCGTCGAGTCGATGTCCCGGGTGCCGATGGCCTCGGACGGCGGCGCCTGGTTCAACGACCCGATGACCAACCTCGCCACCAACTTCGTGCCGCAGGGCATCAGTGCCGACCTCATCGCCACCATCGAGGGCTTCTCCCGCCGGGAGGTCGACGAGTACGCGGCCCTCTCGCAGGAGCGCGCGGCCGCCGCCATGAAGGAGGGCCGCTTCGAGCGGTCCGTCGTCCCCGTCACGGACCGCAGCGGCCTGGTGGTCCTGGACCACGACGAGTTCCCGCGCCCCGGCACCACCGCCGACTCCCTGGCCAAGCTGAAGCCCTCGTTCGCCGACATCGGCGAACTGGGCGGCTTCGACGCCGTGGCCCTCCAGAAGTACCACTGGGTCGAGAAGATCGACCACGTCCACCACGCGGGCAACTCCTCCGGCATCGTGGACGGCGCCTCGCTCGTCGCGATCGGCTCCCAGGAGGTCGGCGAGCGCTACGGGCTCACCCCCCGCGCGCGGATCGTCTCCGCCGCCGTGTCCGGCTCCGAGCCGACCATCATGCTCACCGGGCCCGCGCCCGCCACCCGCAAGGCGCTCGCCAAGGCCGGCCTGACCATCGACGACATCGACCTGGTCGAGATCAACGAGGCGTTCGCGGCCGTCGTGCTGCGCTTCGTCAAGGACATGGGCCTGTCCCTCGACAAGGTCAACGTCAACGGCGGCGCGATCGCGCTCGGCCACCCGCTCGGCGCCACCGGCGCCATGATCCTCGGCACGCTCGTGGACGAACTGGAGCGCCAGGACAAGCGCTACGGCCTCGCCACGCTCTGCGTCGGCGGCGGCATGGGCATCGCCACCGTCATCGAGCGCCTCTAGTTCCCAGCGGCAGCAGCGACTTCAGACCTCAACGGAGACCCCTGACATGACCGAGAGCACCACCATCCGCTGGGAACAGGACGACACCGGTGTCGTCACCCTCGTCCTGGACGACCCGAACCAGTCCGCGAACACCATGAACGCGGCGTTCCGCGAGTCCCTCGCCGCCATCGCCGACCGGCTCGAAGCCGAGAAGGACTCGATCCGAGGCGTCATCTTCACCTCCGCCAAGAAGACCTTCTTCGCCGGCGGCGACCTGCGCGACCTCATCCGGGTCACCCCCGAGACCGCCCAGGACCTGTTCGACGGCGGCCTCGCCATCAAGCGGAACCTGCGCCGCATCGAGACCCTCGGCAAGCCGGTCGTCGCGGCCATCAACGGCGCGGCCCTCGGCGGCGGCTTCGAACTCACGCTCGCCTGCCACCACCGGGTCGCCCTCGACACCTCCGGCACCAAGATCGGCTGCCCCGAGGTCACCCTCGGCCTGCTCCCCGGCGGCGGCGGAGTCGTCCGCACCGTACGACTGCTGGGCATCACCGACGCCCTCCTGAAGGTGCTCCTCCAGGGCACCCAGTACAACGCGCGGCGCGCCCAGGAGAACGGCCTCGTCCACGAGGTCGCGGCCACGCCCGAGGAACTGCTCGCCAAGGCCCGCGCCTTCATCGACGCCAACCCCGAGTCCCAGCAGCCCTGGGACAAGCCGGGCTACCGGATCCCGGGCGGCACGCCCTCGAACCCGAAGTTCGCCGCCAACCTGCCCGCCTTCCCGGCGAGCCTGCGCAAGCAGACCAACGGCGCCCCCTACCCGGCCCCGCGCAACATCCTCGCGGCCGCCGTCGAGGGCGCCCAGGTCGACTTCGAGACCGCCCAGGTCATCGAGGCCCGCTACTTCGTGGAGCTGGCCGCGGGGCAGACCTCGAAGAACATGATCCAGGCGTTCTTCTTCGACCTCCAGGCCGTCAACTCCGGCGCCAACCGGCCCAAGGGAATCGAGCCCCGCAAGGTCACCAAGGTCGCCGTGCTCGGCGCCGGCATGATGGGCGCGGGTATCGCCTACTCGTGCGCCCGCGCGGGCATCGACGTCGTCCTCAAGGACGTGTCGGCCGAGGCGGCCGCGAAGGGCAAGGCCTACTCCGAGAAGCTGTGCGCCAAGGCCGTCGCCAGGGGCCGCACCAGCCAGGAGAAGGCGGACGCGCTGCTCGCCCGCATCACGCCCACCGGCGACGCGGCCGACCTCTCGGGCTGCGACGCGGTCATCGAGGCGGTCTTCGAGGACACGTCGCTCAAGCACAAGGTGTTCCAGGAGATCGAGGCCGTCGTCGAGCCCGACGCGCTGCTCTGCTCCAACACGTCCACCCTCCCCATCACCGCCCTCGCCGAAGGAGTGCAGCGCCAGGACGACTTCATCGGCCTGCACTTCTTCTCGCCCGTCGACAAGATGCCGCTGGTGGAGATCATCAAGGGCGAGCGCACCGGGGACGAGGCACTCGCCCGTGCCTTCGACCTGGTCCGGCAGATCAACAAGACCCCGATCGTGGTCAACGACTCGCGCGGCTTCTTCACCTCGCGGGTGATCGGGCACTTCATCAACGAGGGTGTCGCGATGATCGGCGAGGGCATCGAGCCCGCCTCCATCGAGCAGGCGGCCGCCCAGGCCGGCTACCCGGCCAAGGTGCTCTCCCTGATGGACGAGCTGACCCTCACCCTCCCGCGCAAGATCCGCAACGAGTCGAAGAAGGCCGTCGAGGAGGCGGGCGGCACCTGGCAGGGGCACCCCGCCGAGGCCGTCATCGACCGCATGGTCGACGAGTTCGGCCGCCCCGGGCGCAGCGGCGGTGCGGGCTTCTACGAGTACGGCGAGGACGGCAAGCGTGCCGGGCTGTGGCCGGGCCTGCGGGAGCACTTCACCAAGCCCGGGTACGAGGTCCCGTTCGAGGACCTGAAGGAGCGCATGCTCTTCTCGGAGGCGCTCGACACCGTCAGGCTCCTCGAAGAGGGCGTGCTGACGTCCGTGGCGGACGCCAACATCGGCTCCATCCTCGGCATCGGCTTCCCGGGCTGGACCGGCGGCATCCTCCAGTACATCAACGGTTACGACGGCGGCCTGCCCGGGTTCGTCGCCCGCTCGCGCGAACTCGCCGAGCGGTACGGCGACCGGTTCACGCCGCCCGCGCTGCTCGTGGCGAAGGCGGAGAAGGGTGAGACCTTCACGGACGGCCGCTGAGCCGACGGTCACGGGGCGGGGCGCTTCCGGGGTTCGGCACCCGGAGGTGCCCCGCCCCCGTGGCGTCGAGTCAGCTCTCGGCGGCGGAGGCATCCGCCCCTGCCGGGCCCAGCCATGTGCCCAGCTCCTCCCGCAGCGACCGCTGGAAGGCCGTCAGCAGGGCCTGGACCACCAGCGGACGCATATGGGCCGACAGCGACCGCACGTCGGCCGCGTCCCGCTCGGCCACCTCGCCGCGCAGCAGCCCCGACAGCTCCTGGGCGGCCGCGCGGGAGTGCTCCAGCAGGACGGTGCGGGCCGTGACGATGGCCTCCTGGGAAAGGGGCACGTCCAGCAGTTCCACGCCGAGCCGCAGCAGCCCGAGGTCGACCCGGTGGCCGTCACCGTCCCGGGCCAGGACCCCCATCGCTGCGAGCCGCTCCAGGTCGTCCTCGTCCAGCGACCGTCCGGCGCGCCGCCGCAGCTCCTCGTCGGACAGCGTCTCCACCGCCTCCGGGGCCCAGGAGGACACGACCGCCCGGTGCACGGCGAGTTCGCGCGCGCTCAGGCCCGGCGGCAGCTGCCGCACATAGCGCTCGATGCCGGCCAGCGTCATCCCCTGCCGCTGGAGTTCCTCGATGAGTGCCAGCCGCGCCAGATGCTCGCGCCCGTAGTGCCCCACCCGACGCGGACCGATCACCGGTGGCGGCAGCAGGCCCTTGCTGCTGTAGAAGCGGATGGTCCGGACCGTGAGGCCGGACCGTGCGGCCAGTTCGTCGACGGTGAGGGTCGGCTCTCCGGTGTCGGTCGTCATGTTTAACAGTATCGCTGTCACACCATGCCGCGCCCACACATGAGCGAGACGCGCCCACGCGTGAGTGAACAGAATATGAATGGTGGATTACCTGTGTGAAAAGCGCCGCTCTGTGATGTGAGCCACCGCGTACCGGCGCGACCTCTGGGAAGGTGCTGCCTTGGTCTGTGCCGCGACACAAGGGTGGTGCGGGCCTGGCACTGTACGGACACCCGGGCCCACGACGCCCGGTGCGCACCAGAGAGTGGTACCACCCGTGAGCAAGGACGCCGTGGAATCGGCACAGGTCGCCGCGCACACTCGGGCGACCGGGACACCCGCGGACGCGGGCGACGCCGGATACAGCAAGGACCTCAAGGCCCGCCACGTCAACATGATCGCCATCGGCGGCGCCATCGGCACCGGACTCTTCCTCGGCGCGGGCGGCCGACTGCACAACGCGGGACCAGCGCTCGCCCTGGCCTACCTGGTCTGCGGCGTCTTCGCCTTCTTCGTCGTACGCGCCCTGGGCGAGCTGGTCCTCTACCGCCCGTCCTCCGGCTCCTTCGTGTCGTACGCGCGTGAGTTCCTCGGCGAGAAGGGCGCCTACGTCGCCGGCTGGATGTACTTCCTGAACTGGTCGACCACCGGCATCGCCGACATCACCGCCATCGCGCTCTACACGCACTACTGGAGCATGTTCACCAGCATCCCGCAGTGGGTGCTCGCCCTGGCCGCCCTCGCGGTGGTCCTGGCCGTGAACCTGATCTCGGTGAAGATCTTCGGCGAGATGGAGTTCTGGTTCGCGATCATCAAGGTCGCGACCCTGGTCGGCTTCATGCTCATCGGCATCTTCCTGCTCGCCACCCAGCACAAGGTCGGCGGCGAGACCCCGGGCCTGAGCGCCGTCACCGACAACGGCGGATTCCTGCCGCACGGCATGATGCCGGTCGTCCTGGTCATGCAGGGCGTGATCTTCGCGTACGCCGCGCTCGAACTGGTCGGCGTCGCGGCCGGCGAGACCGCCGAGCCGGAGAAGGTCGTCCCGCGCGCGGTGAACTCGATCATGTGGCGGGTGGGCCTGTTCTACGTCGGCTCCGTCGTACTGCTGGCCCTGCTGCTGCCGGGCTCGGTGTACTCCGCCGACCAGAGCCCCTTCGTGACGGTGCTCTCGAAGATCGGCGTCTCCGGTGCCGGTGACGTGATGAACCTGGTCGTCCTGACCGCCGCCATGTCGTCGCTGAACTCCGGCCTGTACTCCACCGGCCGCATCCTGCGCTCCATGGCCATGGCGGGCTCCGCGCCGAAGTTCACCGCCCGTATGAACCGCAGCCAGGTGCCCTACGGCGGCATCCTGCTCACCTGCGCGGTGTGCGTCCTCGGTGTCGGCCTGAACTACCTCGTGCCCAGCCAGGCCTTCGAGATCGTGCTGAACGTCGCCTCCCTCGGCATCATCAGCACCTGGGTGATCATCATGGTCTGTCACCTGGTCTTCGTCCGGCGGGCCCGCGAGGGCCTGGTCACCCGGCCGCACTTCCAGCTCAAGGGCAGCCCCGTCACCGAGATCGCCACCGTCGTCTTCCTGCTGGTCTGCCTCGGCATGATGTGGAAGGACCCCGAGGTCGGCCGCAAGACCCTCCTGCTCATCCCGGTCATCGCCGCACTGCTGGTCGCCGGCTGGTTCGGCGTACGCCGCCGGGTCTCCCAGACGGCCGACCAGGAGCTGGGCGAACTCACGAAGTAGCAGGTCACAGCCACTGTCAGTGGCAACGCCCACGGTGGCGTCATGCCGGAGATCACGTCCGGGGTGGCGCCACCGCGCCGTTGGGCGGCGCGACGACCCCGGCCGCGACTCGCGAACCCCTTCCCCGATGCCGCGCCCGAGTTCCTCCGGGACTACGCACGGTGCCTCGGCGCCGGTCTGGCACCGCACCGCATCGAGATCCTCACGCCGTACCGCTAGCGGACGAAGGCGGAGGTCGTCGCGGAGTTCCGGGACCTTCCGCTGGATCTCACCCTCACCTGCATGGCTCCCACCTCCGATGCCCATGGCCTCGTCCACTGCTGAGTGTGCGACAAGTGCGCCGAACGCCAGGTCGCCTTCAAGCGGGCCGGTGTCAGCGCCCCGACGCGTTACGGCGTGACGACCGCGACGGCCCTCCCCGGTGCCGGCACCGCGACGCCACCGGGCCGCTGACCGGCGAACGGCTGGTGGGCCGGACGCCGCGAGGGGCGGAAGCCGGGACATCCGCCCGGCTCCCGCCCTCCCGGGAGGGCTCAGCCCCCGTGCACGTCGTTCGTCGCCTCGACCTTCCGCCACGACTTCGGCTGTACGGAAGCCTTCGCCCTCGGTGCGAGGGACGCCGTGCGTGCCGCGGACGCCGTCGGCTTCGACGGCTGGAACAGCCAGGTGTCGAACAGGGCGGACAGCGGCTTGCCGGACACCTGCTCGGCATACCTCCGGAAGTCGGCCACCGAGGCGTTGCCGTACGCGTGCTCCTTGGGCCAGCCCTTCAGAATGGCGAAGAACGCGTCGTCGCCGATCTCGTTGCGCAGCGCCTGGATGGCCAGCGCCCCCCGGTCGTAGACGGCGGCGTCGAACTGGTCGTCCGGGCTCGGGTCACCCGGCTTCACCGTCCAGAAGGCGTCGTCGGCGGGGTGGGAGCCGTACACGTAGTCGGCGAGTGCCTGCGTGGTGCCCTCGCCCTCGTGCTCCGACCAGAGCCACTGCGCGTACCGCGCGAAGCCCTCGTTGATCCAGATGTCCTTCCAGCCCTTGAGCGACACCGCGTCGCCGTACCACTGGTGGGCCAGCTCGTGCACGACCACCGAGGTGTTGGAGCCGCTCGCGAACTGCCGGGGGCTGTAGTAGACGCGGGTCTGCGTCTCCAGCGCGAAGCCCGTGGTGGTGTTGGGGACATAGCCACCGGCCGAGCTGAACGGGTACGGCCCGAAGTAGCCGCTCAGCCAGTCCACCAGTTCTCCGGTCCGCTCCACGCTCGCCCGCGCCGCCCCGTCGTTGTCCCCGAGGTCCTTGCTGTACGCGTTGACGATCGGCACACCGCCCTCCGAGGTGCCGGTCGTGATGTCGAACCGGCCGATCGCCAGGGTGGCCAGATAGGTCGCCTGCGGTTTGTTCTGGCGCCAGTTGTAGCGGGTCCAGCCGAGCTTGGAGGCGGCCGACTGGAGCGTGCCGTTGGAGATGACCTGGGTGCCGTCCGGGACCGCCACCGACACGTCGTAGGTGGCCTTGTCCAGCGGATGGTCGTTGCTCGGGAACCACCACCAGGCCGCCTCGGGCTCGTCGGCCGCGACGGCCCCGTCCGGGGTGCGGTGCCAGGTGGTGAAGCCGTAGGCGCTCTTCGTCGAGGGCACTGCGCGGTAGCGGACCACCACGGTCACCGGCGCGCCCTTCGCCAGCGGGGTCTTCGGGGTGATCACCAGCTCGTGCTGGTCCGACGTGGTGAAACCCGCCCTGGCGCCGTTGACCCGCACCTCGCTCACGTCCAGCAGGAAGTCCAGGTCGAAGCTCGACAGGTCCTGGGTGGTCCGCGCCTCGATCGTCGCCGTACCCTCCAGCTCGTCCGTCTTCGGCTGGTAGGTGAGCCGCAGGTCGTAGTGGGACACGTCGTATCCGCCGTTGCCGTACGACGGGTAGTAGGGATCGCCGATGCCCGGTGCTCCGGCCGTGACGCCCGCGGCCGATGCCGGGACCGCCAACAGAAGGGAAGCCGCCGCGAGTGCGCCCGGTGCGAAGATTCTGCGGTGCACGAGAACTCCAAGTCGTAGGGCCACGAAGTCTGTTCGAAGGCTATTCAGTCGCTGTGCCCCCGGGCCTGTCCACAGCACCTCGTGTCACACGATCGCCATCCGGCCGACATGATTCCCTCCTGACTCAACACGCCGTCAGCTGCCCTCTTCTGTACATGAGTTGACCGGGGTACCGTCCGCGCATGCCGAAACGCACGCGCTTCGCGAGCTGGAGAACGCTCACGGCACTCGCCGTCGCGGCCCTCCTGGCCGCGTTCCTCGCCCCCACGGCGGCCCAGGCCGCCCCCGGCGCCCCACGCGAAAGCCGGCCCGTCTACTCCTACGCCGACGCCGTCCGCGAGGCCGTCTGGGTGGACACCGGCCTCGACGGCGACGGCGACGGGAAGACCGACCGGGTCGCCGCCGACATCGTCCGCCCCGCCGAACCCGCCCGGCAGGGCCGCAAGGTCCCGGTCATCATGGACGCCAGCCCCTACTACTCCTGCTGCGGGCGCGGCAACGAGAGCCAGCTGAAGACCTACGACGCGAACGGCGACGTCGTCCAGATGCCGCTGTTCTACGACAACTACTTCGTGCCCCGCGGCTACGCGTTCGTCGGCGTCGACCTCGCCGGAACCAACCGCTCCGACGGCTGTGTCGACATCGGCGGCCGCTCCGACATCCAGTCCGCGAAAGCCGTGATCGACTGGCTGAACGGCCGCGCCAGGGCCTACACCAGCCGCACCGGCACCACCACGGTCAAGGCCGGGTGGACCAACGGCAGGACCGGCATGATCGGCAAGAGCTGGGACGGCACCATCGCCAACGGCGTCGCCGCCACCGGCGTCAGGGGCCTGAAGACCATCGTCCCCATCAGCGCCATCTCCTCCTGGTACGACTACTACTTCGCGAAGGGCGCCCCGCTCTACGACTCCGGCCCCGACTGGCTGTCCGACGCCGTCGAGAGCGACGGCGCCCGTGCCCGGTGCGCCGCCGTCCAGCGGAAGCTAGTCGACGGGGCACCGCGCACCGGCGACTGGACCGGCCTGTGGAGCGAACGCGACTACGTCAAGGACGCCTCCCGGGTGAAGGCCAGTGTCTTCCTGGTGCACGGCACGCAGGACCTCAACGTGCGCACCAAGCACTTCGGCCAGTGGTGGGACGCGCTCGCCAGGAACGGCGTCGAGCGCAAGATCTGGCTCTCCCAGACCGGCCACGTCGACCCCTTCGACTTCCGGCGCGCCACCTGGGTCGACACCCTGCACCGCTGGTTCGACCACGAACTCCTCGGCTACGACAACGGGGTGGACCGCGAGCCGATGGCCGACATCGAACGCCACCCCGACCAGTGGGTCACCTCCAAGGTGTGGCCGCCGAGCGCCACCCGCTCCACCACGCTGCACCCGGCCACCGGAGCCGGGTCGGGCGTCGGCACCCTGGGCCTGCGGCCGGCCGGCGGCACCGAGACCTTCACGGACGACCCGGCGCTGAGCGAGACCGACTGGGCCGCCCGGATCGGCTCCGCCACACCCGAGAAGGCAGGCTTCGTCACCCGGCCGCTCACCCGTGACCTGCGCCTGTCCGGCTCCTCCACGGTCACGACGACCGTCACCCCGACCACCACCAGCGCCCACCTCTCCGCGGTCCTCGTCGACCTCGGCCCGGACACCATCCGGGACTACGCCGCCGACGACGAGGGCATCACCACGCTCAACGACCGCACCTGCTGGGGCGAGAGCACGGCCGGGGACAGCGCCTGCTTCAAGAACACGCGGGCGGCGACGAAGGCCGTCGACTACACGGTGTTCAGCCGCGGCTGGGCCGACCTCGGCCACTACGCCTCGGCACGCCACGGCGTCCCGCTCACACCGGGCAGGGCCTACTCCATCACGCTCGACCTGGCGGCCACCGACCACGTCGTCCCCAGAGGGCACCGCCTGGCCCTGATCCTCGCGGGCACCGACCGCGACCTCATCGACCCGCCGTCGAGCACCCCGACGCTCACCGTGGACCTGTCCCGCACCACGGCGAGCCTCCCGCTCACCGGCGGAGCACGGGAGTTCGCCCGCGCCACCGCGGGCACCCCGGCCGCACCCGCGGCCACACCCCTGAAGGGCGTCGCGCGGACCCACCACACACCGCGGCTCCCCGCCGCCTGACAGGACCTGGGGCGGCCGACCACACCGGCCGGCCGCCCTGCTCCTACGCCCCGCTCGTCGCACGCCCCGCGCTCACCCCGCCGGACGGACCAGCCCCGCGGCCTCCCGGGCGCAGCCCCAGGCCACCGTCACCCCGGCTCCGCCGTGGCCGTAGTTGTGCACCAGGAGCCGGCCGTCCGGCAGGCGGTGGCGCTCCAGGCGTACGGCGTGTCGTGCCGGGCGCAGACCCACCCGGTGGGCGAGGACCCGCGCGTCGGCGATCTCCGGCCGGACGGCAGCGCAGCGGGCCACGATCCCCTCGGCCACCGCGGGATCCGGCGTCAGGGACCAGGCGTCGTCCTCCGCCGTACCGCCCAGGATCAGTCCGCCCGGCTGCGGAAAGAAGTAGGCGGAGGTGCCCGAGGAGTGATCGGCCGACACGAACCACGACGTCACCCCCGGGTTCTCCACCACGACCAACTGGCCGCGCACGGGCCGCACGGCCGGGTCCGGCACCAGCTCGCGGGCCCCCAGCCCGGCGCAGTTCACCACGACCGGCGCAGGTACCCCGGACAGGTCCGTCACCGTCCGCTCCTCGACCACCACGCCCGCGGCCAGCAACCGCGCCCGCAGCCAAGCCAGATGAACCGGCATGTCGATCAACGGCAGCCGCGCCAGCAGCCCTTCGTCGCCCTGCCGCAGCCCCGGCACGCGGGCCGCCCACGCGTCGAGCCCGTCCAGCCGTGTCCCCCGGAGTACCCCGTCGCGCAGGCGTACCCCGGTCTCCGCCGGACGCGCCGCCAGCTCCTCGTACACACCGAGGGACTCCAGCGCCCAGGCACCGACGAGCGGCTGCGGCTCGATGCGGTACGGCCACCACAGCGCACCGGCCACCGCCGAGGTGGTGTCCTCGGCGGGCTCCCGCGCCCACACCCGCACCCGCACGCCCCGCTCCGCCAGCACCACGGCCGTGGTCAGCCCGATGATCCCGGCGCCGACCACGATCACTGCGTCGTCCCACTCATGCGCCACACCACGACGCCAGCGGAATGTGTCATGCCACATCCACGGCTGCTCCGAGTGCGGGTACCCCGCCGTCGGGCGGGACGGTGACCTGGACCTCGGCGTCCATTCCGGCGCGCATTAGGATCGGCTCCCTGATGACTGCCACCCTCGTCGCCAAGAACCTCGCCGCCGGACACGGTGACCGCTCGCTCTTCTCCGGGCTCGACCTCGTCGTGGCCCCCGGGGACGTGATCGGGCTGGTCGGCGCCAACGGCGCGGGCAAGTCCACGCTGCTCAGGATGCTCGCCGGGCTGCTCACGCCCGAGCAGGGCGAACTGCGGCTGTCCCCGCCGTCCGCGACCGTCGGCCATCTGCCCCAGGAGCCCGAGCGGCGGCCCGGCGAGAGCGTGCGGGAGTTCCTGGCCCGCCGTACCGGGGTCGCCGAGGCACAGCACGTCATGGACGGGGCGACGCAGGCGCTGGTCGACGGCGCGCCCGGCGCCGACGACGCCTACTCCACGAGCCTGGAGCGCTGGCTCGCCCTGGGCGGCGCCGACCTGGACGAGCGGGCGGAGGAGGTCGCCGCCTCGCTCGGTCTGGCCGTCGGCCTTGACCAACCGATGACCTCCCTCTCCGGCGGCCAGGCGGCCCGCGCCGGACTCGCCTCGCTGCTGCTCTCGCGCTACGACGTCTTCCTCCTGGACGAGCCCACCAACGACCTCGACCTGGACGGACTGGAGCGGCTCGAGCGGTTCGTCACCGGACTTCGGGCGGGCACGGTCGTCGTCAGCCACGACCGCGAGTTCCTCACCCGCACCGTCACCAAGGTCCTCGAACTCGACCTCGCCCAGGGGCAGATCAATCTCTACGGCGGCGGCTACGAGGGCTATCTGGAGGAGCGGGAGGTGGCCCGCCGGCACGCCCGGGAGGACTACGAGGAGTACGCCGACAAGAAGTCCGCCCTCCAGGACCGGGCGCTGACGCAGCGCTCCTGGATGGACAAGGGCGTCAAGAACGCCCGGCGCAAGGCGGGCAACGACAACGACAAGATCGGCCGGAAGTTCCGCAGCGAGGCCAGCGAGAAGCAGGCCGCCAAGGCCCGGCAGACCCAGCGCATGATCGAACGCCTGGAGGTCGTCGACGAGCCCCGCAAGGAGTGGGAACTGCGCATGGAGATCGCGGCAGCGCCGCGCTCGGGCGCGGTGGTCGCGACACTGCGGGACGCCGAGGTACGGCGCGGGGGCTTCACCCTCGGACCGGTGTCGCTCCAGCTCGACTGGGCGGACCGGGTCGCGGTGACCGGCGCCAACGGCTCGGGCAAGTCGACCCTGCTCGGCGCGCTGCTCGGCCGTGTCCCGCTGGACGCCGGGCACGCCGCGCTCGGCTCGGGCGTCCTGGTCGGCGAGGTCGACCAGGCCCGCGGACTGTTCCTCGGCTCCGACTCGCTGCTGGACGCCTTCTGCGCCGCGGTCCCGGACACCGAACCGGTCGAGGTGCGCACACTGCTCGCCAAGTTCGGCCTCAAGTCGGACCATGTGCTGCGCCCGGCGGCCGGCCTTTCCCCGGGCGAGCGCACCCGGGCCGCGCTGGCCCTGCTCCAGGGCCGCGGCGTCAACCTGCTGGTCCTGGACGAGCCGACCAACCATCTCGACCTGCCCGCGATCGAACAGCTGGAGTCGGCCCTCGACTCCTACGAGGGCACGCTGATCCTGGTCACCCACGACCGCCGGATGCTGGACGCGGTCCATGTGACCCGCCGCCTGGAGGTCGCGGACGGCAAACTCACCGAGCACTAGGGCCACCTGTGGGGTGCCCCCGGCCGGGGGCACCCCACAGGTGTTCAGGGTCAGCGGCGGCCGTTCCCCTGGTCCAGCAGGCCCGCGCGCCGCAGCGCGTCCGCCATGGCGGAGTTGGCCGGGGGCGGCGCCTGGCGTCCGCCGCGGTCACCACCGCGTCCCTGCCCCTGTCCACCCTGACCCTGCCGGACCGGACCCTGCCCCTGCCGGCCCTGGCCCTGTCCCTGACGCTGCTGCTGGCGCTGCTGCGGCGGCCGTCCGCCTCCGCCGCGCTGCGGCCGCTCCTGCGGCGTGGCCTCGTCGTCCAGGCGCAGTGTGAGCGAGACCCGCTTGCGCGGGATGTCCACGTCGAGGACCTTCACCTTGACGATGTCACCGGGCTTCACCACGTCACGCGGGTCCTTGACGAACGTCTTCGACATCGCGGAGACGTGCACCAGACCGTCCTGGTGAACACCGATGTCCACGAACGCCCCGAAGGCGGCCACGTTGGTGACCACACCCTCCAGCACCATCCCGGAGACGAGGTCGGAGAGCTTCTCCACGCCCTCCTTGAAGGTGGCCGTCTTGAAGGCGGGACGCGGGTCGCGGCCCGGCTTCTCCAGTTCCCGCAGGATGTCGGTGACGGTCGGCAGACCGAACGTGTCGTCCACGAACTCGGCCGGCCGCAGCGAACGCAGCGCCGACGTGTTGCCGATGAGGGAGGCCACCTCCTGACCGGAGGTCTTCACCATGCGCCGGACCACCGGGTACGCCTCGGGGTGCACACTGGAGGCGTCCAGCGGGTCGTCGCCGCCGCGGATCCGCAGGAAGCCCGCGCACTGCTCGTACGCCTTCGGGCCAAGCCGCGGCACCTTCTTCAGCTGTGACCGCGAACTGAACGGGCCGTTGGCGTCCCGGTGGGCCACGATGTTCTCCGCGAGGCCCGAGGTGATGCCGGAGACCCGGGCCAGCAGCGGCGCCGAAGCGGTGTTCACGTCGACGCCCACGCCGTTCACACAGTCCTCCACCACCGCGTCCAGCGAACGCGACAGCTTCACCTCGGACAGGTCGTGCTGGTACTGCCCGACACCGATCGACTTCGGGTCGATCTTCACCAGCTCGGCCAGCGGGTCCTGGAGCCGGCGCGCGATGGACACCGCGCCGCGCAGCGACACGTCCATGTCCGGCAGCTCCTGCGAGGCGAACGCGGACGCCGAGTACACGGAGGCGCCGGCCTCGGACACCATCACCTTGGTGAGCTTCAGCTCGGGATGCCTGGTGATCAGCTCACCGGCCAGCTTGTCGGTCTCCCGGGAGGCCGTGCCGTTGCCGATCGCGACCAGCTCGACCGCGTGCTCCTCGGCGATCCGGGCCAGTTTCGCCAGGGCCTCGTCCCAGCGGTTGGCCGGGACGTGCGGGTGGATGACATCGGTGGCGACGACCTTGCCGGTCGCGTCGACCACGGCCACCTTCACACCCGTACGGAAGCCGGGGTCGAGACCGAGGGTCGCGCGGGTGCCCGCCGGGGCGGCGAGCAGCAGGTCCCGGAGGTTCGCGGCGAAGACACCGACCGCCTCGTCCTCGGCGGCCGTACGCAGCCGCAGCCGGAGGTCGATGCCCAGGTGCACCAGGATGCGGGTGCGCCAGGCCCAGCGGACCGTGTCGGCGAGCCACTTGTCCGCCGGGCGGCCGCGGTCGGCGATGCCGAACCGCGCGGCGACGATCCCCTCGTATGCCGTGGGCACCGGTGTCGCCGTGGGCACCGAGGCCGGGTCGGCCGGCTCCTCCGGTTCCAGGACGAGGTCCAGGACCTCCTCCTTCTCACCGCGCAGCATGGCGAGGATCCGGTGCGAGGGCAGCTCGGTGAAGGGCTCGGCGAAGTCGAAGTAGTCGGCGAACTTGGCGCCCGCCTCCTCCTTGCCGTCCCGGACCTTCGCGGCCAGCCGCCCGCGCACCCACATGCGCTCACGCAGCTCACCGATCAGGTCGGCGTCCTCCGAGAACCGCTCGGTGAGGATCGCCCGCGCGCCGTCCAGGGCGGTCTGCGGGTCGGCGACGCCCTTGTCCGCGTCGACGAAGGCGGCGGCAGCGGCCAGCGGATCGACGGTGGCGTCCCCGAGCAGGCCCTCGGCGAGCGGCTCCAGGCCCGCCTCGCGTGCGATCTGCGCCTTGGTGCGCCGCTTCGGCTTGTAGGGGAGGTAGATGTCCTCCAGGCGCGCCTTGGTCTCGGCTCCCCGGATCCGCGCCTCAAGCTCCGCGGTGAGCTTGCCCTGCTCGCGCACCGACTCCAGGATCGCCGCCCGACGCTCCTCCAGCTCCCGCAGATAGCGCAGCCGCTCCTCGAGCGTGCGCAGCTGCGCGTCGTCGAGCATCTCGGTCGCTTCCTTGCGGTAGCGGGCGATGAAGGGAACCGTCGAACCGCCGTCGAGCAGCTCCACGGCGGCCTTGACCTGCCGCTCCCGTACGCCGAGTTCCTCGGCGATCCTGCCTTCGATGGACCCTGTTTCGATGGACCCGGGTGTCGTCACGATCCCGTACCGCCTTCTTCACTGAGGTTGCGCCGCAATTGTGTCAGGCGGCATCGGCAACCGGGGCTCAGGGCGCTCGCACGTCGCCGGACCGGCGTGGCGGAAAGGGTGGGAAACCTGTCGCTGCGACCGTTGATCCACCCGCGAAGAATCGAGTTGAACCGCTACCGCTACCGAGAACGCTGGCCGAAACCGAAGGGGAACCATGCAGATCGCCGTCGTGCTCTACGACCGCTTCACCGCACTCGACGCCGTGGGCCCGTACGAGAGCCTGGGCAGACTCCCGGACGCGGAAATCGTCTTCGTCGCGGAACGGGCGGGCCCCGTCCGCTCCGACACCGGGTATCTCGCGCTCACGGCGGACCGGACCCTGGCCGAGGTGCCGAGCCCGGACATCGTGCTCGTGCCGGGCGGCCCCGGGCAGACCCCGCAGATGGAGAACGGGATCCTCCTGGACTGGCTGCGCACCGCCGACGCCACCAGCACCTGGACGACATCCGTGTGCACCGGCTCCCTGCTGCTGGCCGCCGCCGGGCTGCTCACGGGCCGCCGGGCGGCCGGCCACTGGCTGGCCCTCGACCTCCTCAAGGACTACGGCGCCGAGCCCACGGGGGAGCGGGTGGTGCTCGACGGGAAGTACGTCACCGCCGCGGGCGTCTCCGCCGGCATCGACATGGGGCTCACCCTGGTCGGCCGGATCGCGGGCGACGAACACGCCCGGGCCGTACAGCTGCTGATCGAGTACGACCCGCAGCCGCCGTACGACGCCGGGTCACCGCACAAGGCGCCCGCCCACCTGGTCGAGGAGCTCCGTTCGAACAGCCGGTTCAGTCCGGCGTAGGCACGCGCCAGGTGAAGCGCGGCTGCCTGCGCTCGAGGAAGGCGGCGACCCCCTCCGCGGTGTCGCCGCTGCCGCGCGCCTGCTCGGTCCAGTGCGCGTCCCGGTCGGCGCGCCCGTTCGCGAACTCCTTCGCCGCGGCCTGCGTCAGCTGCGAGCGGGAGACCAGGACCCGGGTGAACTCCGCGACACGCTTGTCGAGTTCGCCCTCCGGCAGCACCTCGTCGACCAGCCCCGTGCGCAGCGCCCGCGCCGAGTCGATCAGCTCGCCCGAGAAGAGCAGGTACTTGGCGGCGGCCGGACCCACCAGCGACACCAGCCGGCGGGTGGAGGACGCCGGATACACGATGCCGAGCTTCGCCGGGGTCACCCCGAAGAGTGCCCCCTCCTCCGCGAACCGCAGGTCGCAGGCGGCCGCGAGCTGCGACCCGCCACCCACGCAGTGACCGCGCACCGCCGCCAGCGTCGGCTTGGGGAACGCGGCGAGGGCCTCCTCCGCCGCCACGGCGAGCCGCTGGGCCTCCTCGGGCGAGCCGCGCAGCGTCGAGATGTCGGCACCGGCGCAGAACGTCGCGCCCTCGCCGGTGAGCACCACAGCCCGTACGGCGGGATCGGCGGCCAGGGTGTCGAGCAGCGGCGGCAGCGCCCGCCACATCCCGGCCGTCATGGCGTTGCGCTTGGCCGGGTGGTGGACGACCACGGTGGCGACCGCGTCGGTGACCGAGTGCAGCAGCTGGGGCTCCATGCCCGGATGCTATCCGCCCCGCCGACGAGCCGGTCTTCCGCCCCTTCGCGCCCCCTGCCGCTCGATCCCGCCCTACCCGTACAACCCGAATAGTTCGCGAAGGCGGTCCGACCAGGGCAGGACCAGTCCCATAACTGGCCAGGTCATACGCAGGCGGTCAGATCCGCTCGATACCTGCTGACTTATGGTCAGACATCCGGAGGGGGGCGGGTCGTTACCAACACTCGACGTGTGGTGACAATCGAGCGCGAGGGTGGCGACCGGACGATGGAGAACCACGGGCGCGGGTACGGCCCGCGCCCACAGGGAGGCGACCCGCGACCGCCGGAGCCGCTGCCGTACGAAGGAGTGTGGCGGTTCACCGCCCCGGCCGTCGACGCCTCGGTCCCGCAGGCGCGGCACGCCGTACGGGACCTGCTGCTGCGCCAGGGGGTCCCGGTCTCGGACGACCTGGTCCACGGGCTTTTGCTGATCGTTTCCGAACTGGTCACCAACGCGGTCAAGCACGCGGCGGTGCTGTCGCCGATGCTCGCCGTGGAGGTCGCGGTCGGAGCCGAGTGGGTGCGGGTGTCGGTCGAGGACAACCACCCCTACCGCCCCACCGCCCTGGAGGCCGACCACGGCCAGACCGGCGGCCGTGGGCTGCTCCTGGTCCGGGAGGTGGCCCGGGAGACCGGCGGGGTGGTCGACGTGGAGCACACGACGACGGGCGGCAAGGTGATCTGGGTCGCCCTGCCGCTCAAACCCGCCCGGCTGCCGTGAGGCCCTTCAGCAGCCCGAGGCCTGCACGGGCCTGAGGCCCTTCACCAGCCCGCGGACGGGCCGGTCAGCTCTCTGACCGCCGGCCGGGCCGCGTCCAGGACCGTCATGAACCAGGACGAGAAGATGTCCCGGGCGTGCCGTTCCGCCAGCTCGGCCGAGGTCACGAAGGCGGTCACGGCGACCTCCTCCGGGTCCGGCTCCGGCACGGCCTGCACCAGGCCGATGAACAGGTGGTTGAACTCCTGCTCGACCAGGCCCGAGGCCGGGTCCGGGTGGTTGTAGCGGACCGTGCCCGCCTCGGCGAGGAGCGACGGGGACACCCGCAGCTCCTCGTACGTCCGTCGGGCAGCGGCCGCGAACGGGGACTCGCCGGGGTAGGGGTGGCCGCAGCAGGTGTTGGACCAGACGCCGGGGGAGTGGTACTTGCCGAGCGCGCGCTGCTGGAGCAGCAGGCGGCCGCGCTCGTCGAAGAGGAACACCGAGAACGCGCGGTGCAACTGCCCGGGCGGTTGGTGGGCGGCGAGCTTCTCCGCCGTACCGGTCGTCATGCCCTTCTCGTCGACCAGTTCCAGCAGGATCTCGTCCGCGGTGCCGCTCGTCGAGCTGTTTGCCGCGGTTGCAGGTGTGATCGGCATACCCATCCTTCTGCCTCGGTCTTGGCGTCCCAAGTCTGCCGTACGAACCCGGCACTCCCGGCGCTTCACCGCAAGGGCCACGCCGAAAGGGGGACCCGGTAGATGATCGTGCCCGGCGGCCCCGGCGGGGAACCTCGCAGCGGACTCGAACACAGGCGCGGCGCCGTCAGTGGCAGAGCCCCGCCTCGTGCTCCGCGTGTCCGACCGGCTCCAGCTGGAAGGTGCAGTGCTCCACGTCGAAGTGGTCGCCCAGACAGCTCTGCAACTCGTGCAGCATCTTCTCGTTCCCTATGGCGTTGAGCACGTCCGAGCGCACGACCACATGCGCGGACAGCACCGGCAGGCCGGAAGTGATCGTCCAGGCGTGCAGATCGTGCATGTCCTCCACACCGTCCAGCGCCAGGATGTGGGCTCGCACCTCCTGCATGTCGACCCCCTTCGGGGCCGCCTCCAGCAGTACGTCGAGGGTCTCGCGCAGCAGCTTCACCGTGCGCGGCACGATCATCAGGCCGATGAGCAGCGAGGCGATCGGGTCGGCGGCCTGCCAGCCGGTGGAAAGGATCACCACCGCCGAGATGATCACCGCGAGGGAGCCCAGGGCGTCGGCCGCCACCTCCAGGAAGGCGCCGCGCACATTGAGGCTCTCCTTCTGCCCGCGCACCAGCAGGGTGAGCGAGATCATGTTCGCGACCAGGCCGATGGCGCCGAACACGATCATCAGCCCGCCCTCGGTGTCGGCGGGCGTGAAGAACCGCTGGACCGCCTCGTAGAGCACATAGCCGCCGACGCCGAGCAGCAGCAGACAGTTGGCGAGGGCGGCCAGGATCTCGGCGCGCGCGAAGCCGAAGGTGCGGTTGGTGCTGGCCGGCAGGTTGGCGAAGTGGATGGCCAGCAGGGCCATGCCGAGACCGAGTGCGTCCGTGGCCATGTGTGCCGCGTCGGCGATGAGCGCGAGCGAGTCGGAGAGCACACCGCCGACGATCTCGACGACCATGACGGCGAGCGTGATCGACAGTGCGACCCGCAGTCTCCCGCGGTACGCGGCCGCCGCCGTACCGGTCGGCGGCGCGTGGGTGTGCGCGTGCCCGTGATCGTGACCGGCGCCCATGGAAAATCCGCCCTCCTGCGTTCCGTCCGGGGCCACAGTCAACTACGGGTGGGGGGTATCGGGCAACGTGGTACCGAACACCGTTGTCATGTGCCCTGACCTGCGGAAACCAACCGCAGGTCAGGAGGGTGCGGGTCTCATCCGGAGGTGCGGATCCCCTCCGGGTGGAGCAGCCGCCAGCCCTGCCACGCCGACTCCACCATCTCGCGCACCCCGCGCTGGGCACGCCAGCCGAGCTCCTCGGCGGCCCGTCCGGCCGAGGCGACCGCGCGCGGCGCGTCCCCGGGCCGGCGGCCCTCCACGAGAGGTGCCCGCCGGTCGCCGGTGACCTCGCCGATGACGGTGATCAGTTCACGGACCGAGACCCCCTCGCCGCGTCCGATGTTCACCGTCAGGTCGCCGTCCACGCCGCCCGCGGCCAGCCGCCGGGCCGCCGCCAGGTGGGCCTCCGCGAGGTCGGCGACATGGATGTAGTCCCGCACACAGGTGCCGTCCGGGGTCGGATAGTCGTCGCCGAAGACACGTGGGGCCTCGTTCCGGGTGAGCCGGTCGAAGACCATCGGGACGATGTTGAACACGCCCGTGTCGGCCAGCAGCGGGTCGCCCGCGCCCGCCACGTTGAAGTAGCGCAGACACACGGTCGCCATGCCGTGCGCCCGGCCCACCGCCCGCACCAGCCACTCCCCGGCGAGCTTCGTCTCGCCGTACGGGTTCACCGGGGCGCACGGCGTGTCCTCCGTGATGAGGTCCACGTCCGGGTTGCCGTACACGGCCGCCGACGACGAGAACACGAACCGCTCGATCCCGGCCCCGGTGACCGCGTCGAGCAGTCCGGCGAGGGCACCGACGTTCTGCTCGTAGTAGTACGTGGGGCGTGCCACCGACTCGGCGACCTGCTTGCGGGCCGCGAGGTGCACCACACCCGTCACCTCGTGCTCGGCGAGGACCCGCTTCAGCAGCTCGGCGTCCGCGGTGGAGCCGGTGACGAGCGGCACCTGCCGGGGGAGCCGCCCGGGGACCCCGGAAGAGAGGTCGTCCAGGGCCACGACGTGCTCCCCGGCGTCGGCCATGGCTCTCGTCACATGGGCCCCGATGTATCCGGCTCCGCCGGTGATCAGCCAGGTCATGGTTGTCCACCCTATGACCTTGATGCCCTTACTTGTTCGTGCGGTCCGTGGCCGGGCGGCCCCGGCCACGGTTTGTGGGCCGGCCCCTCGATCACCGATGATGATCGCGGCAACTGGGAGCCAGACCCCGTGGACCGACCCGTAAATGGGCGGTGAACACGTTCTTCCGCTCATCGGATAACCTCTGCCGACAGTCGCCGGGGTGCCACCGACCAGCGGCGCACCCACACGCAGACCGACCGGCGTGAACACGCCGACACCCAGGGAGTGAGTTCGGTTGTCGACCGCCATTGTCACCGGTCAGCCGGTGCCCGGATCGCTGCTCGAACACGATCTGCGGTCCCTCGGCTTCGAGGTGCGCACGGCCGCCGACCCCACCGACGCCGAGACCCTCCTCGCCGCCGTCCCCGCCGACCAGCGCGTGGCCGTGGTGGACGCCCGCTTCGTCGGCCACCCGCACGCGCTGCGCCTCGGTCTGACCGACCCCCGCTTCCCGCTCGCCGCGGTGACCGGCGCCGTGACCGCGCAGCCGGCCGGCCGCCAGGACCTCACCCGGGCCCTCGCACGCCAGGCCGCCCGGGACAGCGGGACCACGGTGCCCACCCCGGACAGCGGGACGGCGTCCACCGCGCACGGCCTCCCCGACCGGCTGGCCGACGCGCTCGACGCCGACGGCGCCGCGGTGCACCGACCCCAGCTGGGCGCCCTGGTCGCAGCCGTCCCCGCCGAGCCGCAGGCCCGCAACGAGGCCCGGCAGGCCGTCGACGCCGTGGACGACGAGGCCGTACGCCTCAAGTCGGCCGTGAAGGCCCGCGACGGCTTCTTCACCACCTTCTTCATCAGCCCCTACTCGCGCTACATCGCCCGTTGGTGCGCCCGCCACGGCCTCACCCCCAACCAGGTCACCACCGCGTCCCTGCTCACCGCGCTGATCGCGGCGGGCTGCGCGGCGACGGGCACCCGGGCCGGGTTCGTCGCGGCCGGCGTCCTGCTGATCGCCTCCTTCGTGCTGGACTGCACCGACGGTCAGCTCGCCCGCTACTCGCTCCAGTACTCGACGCTCGGCGCCTGGCTGGACGCCACCTTCGACCGGGCCAAGGAGTACGCCTACTACGCCGGCCTCGCCCTCGGCGCGGCCCGGGGCGGCGACGACGTGTGGGCCCTCGCCCTCGGCGCGATGATCCTCCAGACCTGCCGGCACGTGGTCGACTTCTCCTTCAACGAGGCCAACCACGACGCCGAGGGCAACTCCAGCCCCACCGCCGCCCTCTCCGACAAGCTGGACAGCGTCGGCTGGACGGTCTGGGTGCGCCGGATGATAGTCCTGCCCATCGGCGAACGATGGGCGATGATCGCCGTCCTGACCGCGGTCACCACCCCGCGGATCACCTTCTACGCGCTGCTCGTCGGCTGTGCCTTCGCCGCGACGTACACCACGGCGGGCCGTGTACTGCGGTCGCTGACCCGCAGGGCGAAGCGCACCGACCGGGCCGCCCGGGCGCTGGCCGACCTCGCGGACAACGGGCCGGCCGCCGCACTGGCGGCGCGCCTCACCCGCGTCCGCCCCGGTGCCCCGCTGCTGGTGGCGCTGGCCGGCACGGCCGTTCTCGCCGCCACCCTCTTCTCCGGGGTGACCTGGGCACCCGTCGCCGGTGCCGTCGTCTACGCCGTGACCTCGGGACTGGCCCTGAGCCGACCCCTCAAGGGCGCCCTCGACTGGCTGGTCCCGCCGCTGTTCCGGGTCGCCGAATACGGCACCGTGCTCGTCCTGGCGAGTAAAGCCGGGGTAAACGGAGCCCTTCCTGCGGCTTTCGGTCTGGTGGCCGCCGTCGCCTACCATCACTACGACACGGTGTACCGCATCCGCGGTGACGCCGGAGCGCCCCCGGCCTGGCTGGTCCGGGCCATCGGGGGACAGGAAGGGCGGACGCTGCTCGTCACCGTGCTGGCCGCGCTGCTCACCGCCGCGCAGTTCACGCTCGCGCTCACGGTCCTCGCCGTGGCCGTCGCCCTGGTGGTGCTCGCCGAGAGCATCCGCTTCTGGGTGTCCGCCCACAAGGGTGGCGCACCCGCTGTACACGACGAAGGAGAACCCGCATGATCGGCCTCGTGCTGGCGGCCGGCGCCGGACGGCGTCTGCGCCCCTACACCGACAGCCTTCCCAAGGCTCTGGTGCCGGTGGGGCCCGCGGGCATAGAGGGCGAGCCCACGGTTCTCGACCTCACCCTCGCCAACTTCGCGGAGATCGGCCTGACCGAGGTCGCGATCATCGTCGGCTACCGCAAGGAGGCCGTGTACGCGCGCAAGGCGGCGCTGGAGGCGACGTACGGCCTCAAGCTCACCCTGATCGACAACGACAAGGCCGAGGAGTGGAACAACGCCTACTCCCTGTGGTGCGGCCGTGACGCCCTCAAGGACGGGGTGATCCTCGCCAACGGCGACACCGTCCACCCGGTCTCCGTCGAGAAGACGCTGCTCGCCGCCCGCGGCGAGGGCAAGAAGATCATCCTCGCGCTGGACACGGTGAAGAACCTGGCCGACGAGGAGATGAAGGTCGTCGTCGACCCCGAGCGGGGCATGACGAAGATCACCAAGCTGATGGACCCCGCCGAGGCCACCGGCGAGTACATCGGTGTCACCCTCATCGAGGGCGACGCCGCCCCCGAGCTGGCCGACGCGCTCAAGACCGTCTGGGAGACCGACCCGCAGCAGTTCTACGAGCACGGCTACCAGGAACTGGTGAACCGCGGCTTCCGGATCGACGTGGCGCCGATCGGCGACGTGCGGTGGGTCGAGATCGACAACCACGACGACCTCGCCCGGGGACGGGAGATCGCGTGCCAGTACTGACCCGGCTCATTCCCTCGCCGCTCGTCGTCGACATCCGCCCCGGCGCCCTGGACGACCTGGCCGGCGTGCTCGCCGACGAGCGCATCTCGCACTCGGGCAGGCTCGCCGTCGCCGTCAGCGGCGGCTCGGGCGCGAAGCTGCGCGAGCGGCTGGCGCCGAGCCTGCCGGGCGCCACCTGGTACGAGGTCGGCGGCGGCACGATCGACGACGCGGTCAGGCTGGCGAGCGACATAAAGGCCGGCACCTTCGACGCGGTCGTGGGTCTCGGTGGCGGAAAGATCATCGACTGTGCCAAGTTCGCGGCCGCCCGCGTCGGCCTCCCGCTGGTCGCCGTCGCCACCAACCTCGCCCACGACGGCCTGTGCTCGCCGGTCGCCACCCTCGACAACGACGCGGGCCGCGGCTCCTACGGCGTGCCGAACCCGATCGCCGTCGTCATCGACCTGAACGTGATCCGCGAGGCGCCCACGCGTTTCGTGCGCTCCGGCATCGGCGACGCCATCTCCAACATCTCCGCGGTCGCGGACTGGGAGCTGGCCAACCGCGTCAAGGGCGAGAAGATCGACGGTCTCGCCGCGGCCATGGCCCGCCAGGCCGGCGAGGCGGTGCTGCGGCACCCGGGCGGAGTCGGCGACGACGGGTTTCTCCAGGTGCTGGCGGAGGCGCTGGTCCTGACCGGCATCGCCATGTCGGTGTCGGGCGACTCCCGCCCCTCCTCCGGCGCCTGCCACGAGATCAACCACGCCTTCGACCTGCTGTTCCCCAAGCGCGCCGCCGCCCACGGCGAGCAGTGCGGCCTCGGCGCGGCCTTCGCGATGTACCTGCGCGGCGCCCACGAGGAGGCCGCGTACATGGCCGAGGTCCTGCGCCGGCACGGGCTGCCCGTGCTGCCGGAGGAGATCGGCTTCACCGTGGACGAGTTCGTCCGGGCCGTCGAGTTCGCCCCGGAGACCCGTCCCGGCCGCTACACGATCCTCGAACACCTCGACCTCAAAACCCACCAGATCAAGGATTTCTACGCGGACTATGTCAAGGCCATCGGTAGCTGAACTCCGCCCGGTCGTCCACCCCGCGGGGGTGAAGGACCGGCGCAGCGGTGAGCACTGGATGGGGCGCCTCTACATGCGAGAGGTGTCCCTGCGGGTGGACCGCTACCTGGTGAACACCAGGGTCACGCCCAACCAGCTCACGTATCTGATGACCGTCTTCGGCGTCCTCGCCGCCCCGGCGTTGCTGGTGCCGGGGGTCTGGGGCGCCGTACTCGGCGTGGTGTGCGTCCAGATGTACCTGCTGCTCGACTGCGTCGACGGCGAGATCGCGCGCTGGAAGAAGCAGTACTCGCTCGGCGGGGTCTACCTGGACCGGGTCGGCGCCTATCTGACCGACGCCGCCGTATTGGTCGGCTTCGGACTGCGCGCCGCCGACCTGTGGGGCAGCGGCCGTATCGACTGGCTGTGGGCGTTCCTCGGCACGCTGGCCGCGCTCGGCGCGATCCTGATCAAGGCCGAGACCGACCTCGTCGGCGTCGCCCGCCACCAGGGCGGCCTCCCGCCGGTCCAGGAGTCGGCGGCCGAGCCGCGCTCCTCCGGCATGGCGCTGGCCCGCCGGGCCGCCGCCGCGCTGAAGTTCCACCGGCTCGTCCTCGGCATCGAGGCGTCCCTGCTGATCCTGGTCCTCGCGATCGTGGACCAGATCCGCGGCGACCTGTTCTTCTCCCGGCTCGGCGTCGCGGTGCTGGCCGGCATCGCGCTGCTCCAGACCGTTCTGCACCTCGTGTCCATCCTCGTGTCGAGCAGGCTGCGATGAGCGCCCCCCTGAAGGTCGGCGCGGTTGTCATCACCATGGGCAACCGCCCCGAGGAACTGCGTGCCCTGCTGGACTCGGTCGCCAAGCAGGAGGGTGTCCCGGTCGAGGTGGTCGTCGTCGGGAACGGTTCACCCGTCCCGGACGTCCCCGAGGGCGTACGGACGGTGGAGCTGCCCGAGAACCTGGGCATCCCCGGCGGCCGCAACGTGGGGATAGAGGCCTTCGGGCCCGGCGGTCGCGACGTCGACATACTTCTCTTCCTGGACGACGACGGGCTGCTCGCACAGCACGACACCGTCGAGCTGTGCCGCGAGGCCTTCGCCGGCGACGTGAAGCTCGGCATCATCAGCTTCCGTATCGCCGACCCCGACACCGGTGCCACCCAGCGCCGGCACGTCCCCAGGCTGCGGGCCTCCGACCCGATGCGCTCCTCCCGGGTCACCACGTTCCTCGGCGGCGCCAACGCCGTGCGCACCCGGGTCTTCGCCGAAGTCGGCGGACTGCCCGACGAGTTCTTCTACGCCCACGAGGAGACCGACCTGGCGTGGCGGGCCCTCGACGCGGGCTGGATGATCGACTACCGGTCCGACATGGTGCTCCACCACCCCACGACCGCCCCCTCCCGGCACGCGGTCTACCACCGGATGGTGGCACGCAACCGGGTCTGGCTGGCCCGCCGTAATCTCCCCGCCCTTCTGGTCCCCGTCTATCTCGGGGTCTGGCTGCTGCTCACCCTGCTGCGTCGGCCCTCCGGCCCGGCCCTGCGGGCCTGGTTCGGCGGCTTCCGTGAGGGCTGGACCACCTCGTGCGGCCCTCGTCGGCCCATGAAGTGGCGTACGGTGTGGCGGCTCACTCGACTGGGCCGTCCTCCCGTCATCTGACAAGCTCGATGAGGGACGCCGTGTGTCGCCAGGCGCGCGGGACGGCCTCGGAAGACGAACCCGATGACGAAAGTTTCCGCCCGTGAGTGAGACCACGCATGACGCCGGAGCCGCGGTGCCCGCGTCCGAGCCGCCCGACGCGGGGCTGACACCGGCCCAGCTGGCCGCCCGGTACGGACTCGCCGTGAGCGGCGCCCGGCCCTCACTCACCGAGTACGTCCGTCAGCTCTGGGACCGGCGGCACTTCATCCTCGCCTTCTCCCAGGCCAAACTGACCGCCCAGTACAGCCAGGCCAAGCTCGGCCAGCTGTGGCAGGTGGCGACCCCACTGCTGAACGCGGCCGTCTACTACTTCATCTTCGGTCTGATCCTCAACGCCAGCCGGGGCATGTCGCACGACGTGTACATCCCGTTCCTGGTGACGGGCGTCTTCGTGTTCACCTTCACACAGAGCTCGGTCATGGCCGGTGTGCGCGCGATCTCCGGCAACCTCGGCCTGGTCCGCGCCCTGCACTTCCCGCGCGCCGCGCTGCCCGTCTCGTTCGCGCTCCAGCAGCTCCAGCAGCTGTTGTACTCGATGCTGGTGCTCTTCCTCGTCGTCATCGGGTTCGGGAGCTATCCCGACCTGTCCTGGCTGCTGATCGCGCCGATCCTGGCGCTCCAGTTCCTCTTCAACACCGGCCTCGCGCTGATCATGGCGCGGGCGGGCGCCAAGACCCCGGACCTGGCGCAGCTGATGCCGTTCGTGATGCGGACGTGGATGTACATGTCCGGTGTGATGTTCTCCATCCCGGTCTTCCTGGCGGACAAGCCCCAGTGGCTGTCGAACGCGCTTCAGTGGAACCCGGCCGCGATCTTCATGGACCTGATGCGCTTCGCGCTGATCGAGGGCTATGGAGCCGAGAACCTGCCCGACCACGTCTGGGCGGTCGGCGCCGGCTGGGCCGCGCTGTTCGCGGTCGGCGGGTTCGTGTACTTCTGGAAGGCGGAGGAGCGGTACGGCCGTGGCTGAGCAGAACGCCGAGCAGAACATCGGGCGGAGCGCCGGGGAGCACCCGGACCCGCGTCCCACCGTGATCGCGGACGACCTGCACATCGTCTACCGGGTCAGCGGCGCCAAGACCGGCAAGGGCAGCGCCACCGTCGCCCTGAGCCGCATGCTCCGGCGGGACTCCGACGAGGCGGCGCGCGGGGTGCGCAAGGTGCACGCCGTCCGGGGCGTCTCCTTCGTCGCCTACCGCGGCGAGGCCGTCGGCCTGATCGGCTCCAACGGCTCCGGCAAGTCCACCCTGCTGCGCGCCATCGCCGGTCTGCTGCCCGCCGAGAGCGGCAGGGTCTACACCGACGGCCAGCCCTCCCTGCTCGGTGTGAACGCGGCGCTGATGAACGATCTCACCGGTGAGCGGAACGTCATTCTCGGCGGCCTCGCCATGGGCATGTCCCGCGAACAGATCAAAGAGCGCTATCAGGACATCGTCGACTTCTCCGGTATCAACGAGAAGGGCGACTTCATCACCCTTCCGATGCGTACCTATTCATCCGGTATGGCGGCCCGGCTCCGTTTCTCCATCGCCGCCGCCAAGGATCACGACGTCCTCATGATCGACGAGGCCCTGGCCACCGGTGACCGCAAATTCCAGAAACGTTCCGAAGAACGCATCCGGGAACTGCGCAAGGAGGCCGGCACGGTGTTTCTGGTCAGCCACAACAACAACTCGATCCGCGACACCTGCAACCGTGTCCTGTGGCTGGAGCGCGGCGAGTTGCGCATGGACGGGCCGACCGATGACGTGCTCCGGGAGTACGAGAAGTTCACGGGCAAGTAGGGATCCGTCCCGCCGGTCCGTCCGGGCCCCGCCGGAACCATTCCGGCGGGGCTCCGCGTATGCAAAGGAAGCGTCAACTCGAGCCCGGCCAAGGAATCTTGACGCCGATCGGTGTGTTGTTGTGATGCGCGGGACACCCCGACGGACCACTCTGCGCTGTACAACGTAAGCTGTACGGGTCCCCGAAAGCGGCAAGTGGGGCGATAATGCGCGACACCCCCCGCCCGGGCCGCCCTGCGGGCGGGCAGGCGGCGTGTCCGAAATAGTGAGTATCGGGTCGGCAGTGTAGAACGGGAGATGTGACGGCAATGGCTACGGAAACTCCCCAGCTCAACGCAGCACGTGCCGTCCCCGCCACGGGCAGCGCACGGTGACGGCAACCGAACTGCCGAGCACCGGGGATCCCGAGCGCGGCACCCTCGACAAGGCCGCGGACGAGAACTTCCCCGTGGCCCCCTTCTTCCTCCCCAGGGCCTGGCGCGACGACCTGATGGCCGTGTACGGCTTCGCACGCCTCGTCGACGACATCGGCGACGGCGATCTCGCGCCCGGCGGCGCCGACGCCCGCCTGCTCGGCGTGCCGGCCGAGGAGGCCGACGACCGACCGCGCCTGCTCGACGCCTTCGAGACGGACCTGCACCGGGTGTTCGAATCCACCCCGCACCACCCGATCCTGCGCCGCCTCCAGCCCACGGTCCGCCGCCACTCCCTGACGCCGGGTCCCTTCCTCGCCCTGATCGCCGCCAACCGTCAGGACCAGCTCATCGGGCGGTACGACACCTACGGCGACCTCCTCGCCTACTGCGAACTGTCCGCCAACCCCGTGGGCCGCCTCGTGCTCGCCATCACCGGCACCTCGACCCCCGAGCGGATCCGCCTCTCCGACTCGGTCTGCACGGCCCTCCAGCTCGTCGAACACCTCCAGGACGTCGCCGAGGACCTCGGCCGCGACCGGATCTATCTGCCCGCCGAGGACATGAGGCGCTTTCAGGTCCAGGAAGAGGACCTCGCCACGCGGACCGCGGGCGCACCGGTGCGCGCGCTGGTCGCGTACGAAGCACAACGCGCCCGCGATCTGCTGAATGAAGGCGCCCCCTTGGTGGGTAGCGTCCACGGCAGACTGCGACTGCTGCTGGCGGGCTTCGTGGCGGGGGGAAGGGCGGCGATCGACGCGATCGCCGCCGCCGAATACGACGTACTTCCCGGCCCGCCCAAGCCCGGCAAGATGCAGTTGCTCCGCGAGGTGGGCGTGACTCTGCGAGGAGAGGGGTGATCCGGACCGTGGAGTCTCCACCACACGTGTCCGCACCGGTACTCGCCGCCTACAGCTACTGCGAGGCCGTCACCGGGCAGCAGGCCCGTAACTTCGCGTACGGCATCAGGCTGCTGCCCACGCCCAAGCGCCGGGCGATGTCGGCGCTGTACGCGTTCTCCCGGCGTGTCGACGACATCGGCGACGGCGGACTCGCCGTCGACGTCAAGATCACCCGCCTGGAGGACACCCGCGCGCTGCTCGCCCGGGTCCGCGAGGGCGGCGTCGCCGAGGACGACACCGACCCGGTCGCCGTCGCCCTGACCCACGCCGCCCAGGCCTTCCCGATCCCACTGGACGGCCTGGACGAACTGATCGACGGCGTCCTCATGGACGTACGCGACGAGACCTACGAGACCTGGGACGACCTGAAGGTCTACTGCCGCTGCGTGGCCGGCGCCATCGGCCGGCTCTCGCTCGGTGTGTTCGGTACCGAACCGGGCGCACGCGGCGCCGAGCGCGCCCCCGAGTACGCCGACACGCTCGGCCTGGCCCTTCAGCTCACCAACATCCTCAGGGACGTCCGCGAGGACGCCGCGGGCGGCCGCACCTACCTGCCGGCCGACGACCTGGCGAAATTCGGCTGCTCGGCCGGATTCAACGGGCCGACACCACCGCAGGGCTCCGACTTCGCGGGCCTCGTGCACTTCGAGGTGCGACGGGCTCGCGCCCTCTTCGCCGAGGGCTACCGGCTGCTGCCCATGCTCGACCGGCGCAGCGGCGCCTGTGTCGCCGCCATGGCCGGCATCTACCGCAGGCTGCTGGACCGCATCGAACGCGACCCGGAGGCCGTGCTGCGCGGCCGCGTCTCGCTGCCCGGACACGAAAAGGCCTATGTCGCAGTGCGCGGTCTGTCCGGACTGGACACCCGCAGACACGCGTCGCGGCGAACCGTCAGGAGGCGCGCCTGATGGACCCGGTGCACGGTGACTCCACCGGAGGGAAACGGCACGCAACCCTCCGGTGCGGTGCGGCGTCCCTGACTGCGACGGCCTGCCGTGCATCGTTCAACGAGCATGACGGGCGCGCACGGGAGGACGCACGATGAAGGACGGCACGCCGACGGGGGAGCCGCGCGCCGGTACCCCGCGCGGCGAGGGACACGGCGCCGTCGTGGTCGGCGGCGGACTGGCCGGGGTCACGGCGGCGCTCGCGCTCGCCGACGCGGGCGTGCGTGTCACCCTGCTCGAAGGCAGGCCGCGGCTCGGCGGGCTCGCCTTCTCCTTCCAGCGCGGCGAGCTGACCGTGGACAACGGCCAGCACGTCTATCTGCGCTGCTGCTCCGCCTACCGCTGGTTCCTCGACCGGATCGAGGGCAGCGCGCTCGCGCCGTTGCAGGATCGTCTCGACGTGCCCGTTCTCGACGCGGCCGGGCCCGAGGGGCGGCGCCTGGGCAGACTCCGGCGCGACCCGCTGCCCGTGCCCCTGCACCTGGGCCGGAGCCTGGCCACCTACCCGCATCTGTCGCTCGCCGAACGGGCCGCCGTGGGCCGCGCCGCGCTCGCGCTGAAGTCGCTCGATCTCACCGATCCGGCCCTGGACACGCAGGACTTCGGCGGCTGGCTGGCCAGGCACGGCCAGTCGGCGCGCGCTGTCGAGGCCCTGTGGGACCTGGTCGGGGTCGCCACCCTCAACGCGGTCGCGGGCGACGCCTCGCTGGCGCTCGCCGCGATGGTGTTCAAGACCGGTCTGCTGTCCGCCCCGGGCGCGGCCGACATCGGCTGGGCCCGGGTCCCGCTGGGCGACCTGCACGACCGCCTGGCCCGCAAGGCGCTCGACTCGGCGGGTGTCCGCACCGAGCTCCGTACCCGCGTCACCTCCCTCTCCCACCACGAGAACGGCGGCTGGAGCGTCCAGGTTCCCGGCGAGACGCTCCGGGCCGACGCCGTCGTCCTCGCCGTGCCCCAGCGCGAGGCCCACGACCTGCTGCCGCCCGGCGCCCTCGACGCCCCGGAGAACCTTCTCGCGATCGGCACCGAGCCGATCCTCAACGTGCACGTCGTCTACGACCGCAAGGTGCTGGCCAAGCCGTTCTTCGCGGCCCTCGGCACTCCGGTGCAGTGGGTGTTCGACCGTACCGAGGCGTCCGGGCTGGCGGACGGCCAGTACCTGGCCCTTTCCCAGTCGGCCGCGCGGGACGAGATCGAGGAGCCGGTCGCCGTGCTGCGCGAGCGCTATCTGCCCGAGCTGGCCCGGCTGCTGCCCGCCGCGCGCGGCGCACGGGTGAAGGACTTCTTCGTCACCCGGGAGCGGACGGCTACGTTCGCTCCCGCCCCGGGCGTCGGCCGGCTCCGGCCCGGCACCCGCACCAGGACCCCCGGCCTGTACCTGGCCGGAGCATGGACCGCCACCGGGTGGCCCGCGACCATGGAGAGCGCGGTCCGCAGTGGAGTGAGCGCCGCCGACGCCGCCCTGAGCACTCTGGGCAGGCCCCGCCCGAGCCATCTCTTCGCCTTCGGGGAGGCAGCTTGATGCTCGACCAGCACGCGGCAGGCCCCCGCACCCCCGGTACCGCAACAAGAGGAGAGACTGTGCCCACTGTGCCCCCGGCCTCGACGGCCGCTCGCGAGACCGCGGTGGACGTCGCCGCGCTCCTGGAGCGTGGTCGGACCCTGGCCCAACCGGTACTGAAGTCGGCCGTCGACCGCCTGGCTTCGCCGATGGACACGGTTTCCGCCTACCACTTCGGCTGGATCGACGCCGAGGGCAACCCCGCCGACGGTGACGGCGGCAAGGCCGTGCGTCCGGCGCTCGCGCTGCTCTCCGCCGAGGTGACCGGGGCCGGGCCCGAGGTCGGCATCCCGGGTGCGGTCGCCGTGGAACTGGTCCACAACTTCTCGCTGCTGCACGACGACCTGATGGACGGCGACGAGCAGCGCCGCCACCGCGACACCGTCTGGAAGGTGCACGGCCCCGCCCAGGCCATCCTGGCCGGCGACGCCCTGTTCGCCCTGGCCAACGAGGTCCTGCTGGAGCTCGGCACCGTCGAGGCGGGCCGCGCCACCCGCCGGCTGACCACCGCGACCCGCGCCCTGATCGACGGTCAGGCGCAGGACATCTCCTACGAGCACCGCGACCGGGTCGGCGTCGAGGAGTGCCTGGAGATGGAGGGCAACAAGACCGGCGCGCTGCTGGCCTGCGCCAGTTCCATCGGCGCGGTGCTCGGCGGTGCCGACGACCGCACCGCCGACACGCTGGAGAAGTACGGCTACCACCTCGGCCTCGCCTTCCAGGCGGTCGACGACCTGCTCGGCATCTGGGGAGACCCGGAGGCCACCGGCAAGCAGACCTGGAGCGATCTGCGCCAGCGCAAGAAGTCCCTGCCGGTGGTGGCCGCGCTCGCCGCGGGCGGCGCCGCCTCCGAGCGGCTCGGCGAGATGCTCGCCGCCGATGCCAAGAGCACCGACTTCGCGAACTTCTCCGAGGCGGAGTTCGCAGCCCGCGCCGCCCTCATCGAGGAGGCGGGCGGCCGCGAGTGGACCGCCGAGGAGGCACGCCGCCAGTACACCGTCGCCATCGAGGCCCTGGACGCCGTCGACATGCCCGCACCGGTGCGGGCCCGGTTCGCGGCGCTCGCCGACTTCGTCGTCGTACGAAAGAGATGATCACTATCGGTCGAATAGTCCTCGCGTAGTCGCCGGCCGGTGCGAGCGAGCAGCGCACACCGGCCGACGGCGGACCCACAGCAGCACGACTCGTATGACGACTGCACGAAGGGGAAGCCATGACAGCGACGACCGACGGAAGCACCGGGGCCCCCTTGCCGCCCCGTGCAGCCGCGGCCAGCGAAACCGACATCAGCACGCCCGAGGCGGCCGGGGTACAAGAAGCCGCCGCACACGCCGTCCGGCGCGCCACCGAATTCCTGCTCGCCGGCCAGGACGCCGAGGGCTGGTGGAAGGGCGACCTGGAGACCAACGTCACCATGGACGCCGAGGACCTGATGCTCCGGCAGTTCCTGGGCATCCTCGACGAGGCGACGACCCATGCGGCCGCCCTGTTCATCCGCGGCGAGCAGCGCGAGGACGGCGCCTGGGCCACCTTCTACGGCGGTCCCGGCGAGCTGTCCGCCACCGTCGAAGCCTATGTCGCCCTGCGGCTGGCCGGTGACGAGCCCGGCGCACCCCACATGGCAAGGGCCGCGGCCTGGGTCCGCGAGCGGGGCGGCATCGCCTCGGCCCGGGTCTTCACCCGGATCTGGCTGGCCCTGTTCGGCTGGTGGAAGTGGGAGGACCTGCCCGAACTCCCGCCGGAACTCATCTACTTCCCCAAGTGGATGCCGCTCAACATCTACGACTTCGGATGCTGGGCCCGGCAGACGATCGTGCCGCTCACCGTCGTCTCCGCGAAACGCCCGGTGCGGCCCGCGCCGTTCCCGCTCGACGAACTGCACACCGACCCGGCCCGCCCCAACCCGCCCCGGCCGGCTGCCCCGGCGACCACCTGGGACGGCGCCTTCCAGCGGCTGGACAAGGCACTGCACCGGGTACGCCCCTTCGTGCCGCGCCGGTTGCGCCGCGCCGCGATGAACTCCGCCGCCCGCTGGATCGTCGAGCGCCAGGAGAACGACGGCTGCTGGGGCGGCATCCAGCCGCCGGCCGTGTACTCGGTGATCGCGCTGTACCTGCTCGGCTACGACCTGGAACACCCGGTGATGCGGGCCGGACTCGAGTCGCTGGATCGTTACGCCGTCTGGCGCGAGGACGGCGCCCGGATGATCGAGGCCTGCCAGTCACCCGTGTGGGACACCTGCCTGGCGGTCATCGCGCTCGCCGACGCGGGACTCCCCGCCGACCACCCGCAACTCGTCAAGGCCGCCGACTGGATGCTCGGCGAGGAGATCGTACGGCCCGGCGACTGGTCCGTCAGACGGCCCGGACTGCCGCCCGGCGGCTGGGCGTTCGAGTTCCACAACGACAACTACCCCGACACCGACGACACCGCGGAGGTGGTCCTCGCGCTGCGCCGGGTCAGGCATCACGATCCGGAGCGGGTGGAGCGGGCGATCGCCCGAGGGGTCCGCTGGGAACTCGGCATGCAGTCCAGGAACGGCGCGTGGGGCGCCTTCGACGCCGACAACACCAGCCCCTTCCCCAACCGGCTGCCGTTCTGCGACTTCGGCGAGGTCGTCGACCCGCCCTCCGCCGACGTCACCGCCCATGCGGTCGAGATGCTCGCCTACGAGGGCCTCGCCCACGACCCGCGCACCCGCCGTGGCATCACCTGGCTGCTGGCCGAACAGGAGGCGGACGGCTCGTGGTTCGGGCGCTGGGGCGTCAACTACATCTACGGCACCGGCTCCGTGGTGCCCGCGCTGACCGCCGCCGGACTGCCCACCGCGCACCCGGCGATCCGCCGGGCCGTGACCTGGCTGGAGAACGCCCAGAACGAGGACGGCGGCTGGGGCGAGGACCTGCGCTCCTACAAGTACGTCAAGGAGTGGAGCGGCCGCGGCGCGTCCACCCCCTCGCAGACCGCGTGGGCGCTGATGGCGCTGCTCGCCGCGGGGGAGCGGGAGTCCAAGGCGGTGGAGCGCGGCATCACATGGCTCGCCACCACCCAGCGGGAGGACGGCTCCTGGGACGAGCCGTACTTCACCGGCACCGGCTTTCCCTGGGACTTCTCCATCAACTACCACCTCTACCGGCAGGTCTTCCCGCTCACCGCGCTCGGCCGCTATGTGAACGGCGAGCCGGTCGCCGGATCGCACCTGGCGAAACCCGCCGCGCGGCCCGGCGAGAAGCCGCTCGCCGAGGCCAAGGGGGGCTGATGAGCGAACAGCCCGCCCAGGCCCCGCTGCTGATCGCCTGCGCGCTCGGCATCGAGCGGCTCGCCCTGCGCACACGCGACCACGGCGGAGCCGGCGGCCCGGTCACCGTCCTGCGCACCGGCATGGGACCCCGGGCGGCGGAACGCTCCGTCACCCGACGGCTGGCCGACCCCGCCCTCGCCGGTGCCGCCGTCCTCGCCACGGGCTTCTGCGCGGGCCTCGCCCCCGGCATGCACCCCGGAGACCTGATCGTCGCCGAGGAGACCCGCGACCCGCGCGGAACCGTCCCGTGCGTGGGCACCGACCTGCTGGTCAGGGAACTCACGCGCGGCCTGCCCGGCCGCGCCGTCCACACCGGTCCCGTCACCGGCGCCGATCACGTCGTCCGCGGCCAGGAGCGTTCCGGCCTGCTCGCGACCGGTGCGATCGCCGTCGACATGGAGTCCGCGGCCACCCTCCTGAGCGCCGTACGCGCGGGCGAACGCCCGGTTGCGGCCGTACGGGTGGTCGTGGACGCCCCGGAACACGAACTCGTCCGTATCGGCACCGTGCGCGGTGGAATATCTGCTTTCCGCGTCCTGCGTTCCGTGCTTCCCGCTTTCTTCGAATGGCACCGTTCCTTGCTGCTCCCCCGGAGGTGAGCCAGATGGCCATGCCGCTGCGTCAGTCCATCAAGGTCGCTACATATCTGTTCGAACAGAAGCTGCGGAAGCGCGACAAGTTCGCGCTGCTGGTCGAGCTGGAACCGCTGTTCGCCTGCAATCTCAAGTGCGAGGGCTGCGGCAAGATCCAGCACCCGGCGGGCGTGCTCAAGCAGCGCATGCCCGTTGCCCAGGCCGTGGGCGCGGTGCTGGAGTCGGGTGCCCCCATGGTGTCCATCGCCGGCGGCGAGCCGCTGATGCACCCTCAGATCGACGAGATCGTGCGGCAGTTGGTGGCGAAGAAGAAGTTCGTCTTCCTGTGCACCAACGCGCTGCTGATGCGCAAGAAGATGGAGAAGTTCACGCCCTCGCCCTACTTCGCCTGGGCGGTGCACATCGACGGACTTCGGGAGCGCCACGACGCCTCGGTGGCCAAGGAGGGCACCTTCGACGAGGCGGTCGCGGCCATCAAGGAGGCCAAGCGGCGCGGCTTCCGGGTCACCACCAACTCGACCTTCTTCAACACCGACACCCCGCAGACCATCGTGGAGGTACTCAACTTCCTCAACGACGACCTGGAGGTGGACGAGATGATGCTCTCGCCCGCCTACGCCTACGAGAAGGCCCCGGACCAGGAGCACTTCCTCGGCGTCCAGCAGACCCGGGAGCTGTTCAAGAAGGCGTTCTCCGGTGGCAACCGCAGGCGCTGGCGGCTCAACCAGAGCCCGCTCTTCCTGGACTTCCTGGAGGGCAAGGTCGACTTCCCGTGCACCGCGTGGGCGATCCCGAGCTACTCCCTGTTCGGCTGGCAGAAGCCCTGCTATCTGATGAGTGACGGCTACGTGCCCACGTACCGGCAGCTCCTGGAGGAGACCGACTGGGACGCGTACGGCCGGGGCAAGGACCCCCGGTGCGCCAACTGCATGGCGCACTGCGGCTATGAGCCGACCGCCGTCCTGGCCACCATGGGCTCGCTCAAGGAGTCGCTGCGCGCCGCCCGCGAGACCATGACGAGCGGGAAGCAGGACTGACACCATGACCGCCATCGCCTTGGGCACCCCCGGGGTGCCGGCCCGGCCGGTCGCCGAGCGCCGCGTGTCGCGGCGGATCCAGGTCGGGCCGGTGGCGGTCGGGGGCGGCGCGCCGGTGTCGGTGCAGTCGATGACCACGACGCGTACGTCCGACGTGGGCGCGACCCTTCAGCAGGTCGCGGAGCTGACCGCGTCGGGCTGTCAGATCGTGCGGGTGGCCTGCCCGACGCAGGACGACGCGGACGCCCTCGCGACCATCGCCCGCAAGTCGCAGATCCCGGTCGTCGCGGACATCCACTTCCAGCCGAAGTACGTGTTCGCCGCGATCGAGGCGGGCTGCGCCGCCGTCCGGGTGAACCCGGGCAACATCAAGCAGTTCGACGACCAGGTGAAGGAGATCGCGCGCGCCGCGAGAGATCACGGCACACCGATCCGTATCGGTGTGAACGCGGGCTCGCTGGACCGCAGGCTGCTCCAGAAGTACGGCAGGGCCACGCCGGAGGCCCTCGTCGAGTCGGCGCTGTGGGAGGCGTCGCTCTTCGAGGAGCACGACTTCCGGGACATCAAGATCTCCGTCAAGCACAACGACCCGGTCGTCATGGTCGAGGCCTACCGTCAGCTCGCCGCCCGGTGCGACTACCCGCTCCACCTCGGTGTCACCGAGGCGGGACCGGCCTTCCAGGGCACCATCAAGTCCGCCGTGGCCTTCGGCGCCCTGCTCTCCCAGGGCATCGGCGACACCATCCGCGTCTCCCTGTCGGCCCCGCCCGTCGAGGAGGTCAAGGTCGGCAACCAGATCCTGGAGTCCCTGGGCCTCAAGCAGCGCGGCCTGGAGATCGTCTCCTGCCCGTCCTGCGGCCGGGCGCAGGTCGACGTCTACAAGCTGGCCGACGAGGTGACCGCGGGCCTGGAGGGCATGGAAGTACCGCTGAGGGTGGCCGTGATGGGGTGCGTGGTCAACGGTCCCGGCGAGGCGCGCGAGGCGGATCTGGGGGTGGCCTCCGGCAACGGCAAGGGCCAGATCTTCGTCAAGGGCGAGGTCGTCAGGACCGTCCCCGAGTCGAAGATCGTGGAGACCCTCATCGAGGAAGCGATGAAGCTCGCCGAGCAGATGAAGTGAGTTGAGACAAGGCACGACCGAGAGGGGGCCAGAACATGACGATTCTGGACAACATCCGGGGGCCACGCGACCTGAAGGCGCTGTCCGAGCCAGAGCTCGGTGAACTGTCCGACGAGATACGGGAGTTCCTGGTGCACGCGGTGTCCAGGACCGGCGGTCACCTCGGGCCCAACCTGGGCGTGGTGGAACTGACCGTCGCCCTGCACCGGGTCTTCGAGTCACCGGCCGACCGCATTCTCTGGGACACCGGTCACCAGAGCTATGTCCACAAGCTTCTGACCGGACGTCAGGACTTCTCCAAGCTGCGCGGAAAGGGCGGCCTGTCCGGCTACCCCTCGCGCGAGGAGTCCGAGCACGACGTCATCGAGAACAGCCACGCCTCCACGGCCCTCGGCTGGGCCGACGGACTCGCCAAGGCCCGGCAGGTGCAGGGCGAGAAGGGGCATGTCGTCGCGGTCATCGGCGACGGCGCGCTGACCGGCGGCATGGCCTGGGAAGCGCTCAACAACATCGCGGCGGCCAGGGACCGGCCGCTGATCATCGTCGTCAACGACAACGAGCGGTCGTACGCGCCCACCATCGGCGGGCTCGCCAACCATCTGGCCACCCTGCGCACCACCGACGGCTACGAGAAGGTGCTCGCCTGGGGCAAGGAGGTGCTCCTGCGCACCCCGGTGGTCGGCGGCACCCTGTACGAGTCCCTGCACGGCGCGAAGAAGGGCTTCAAGGACGCCTTCGCCCCGCAGGGCATGTTCGAGGACCTGGGCCTCAAGTACGTCGGCCCGATCGACGGCCACGACATCATGGCCGTGGAGTCGGCGCTGCGCCGCGCCAAGCGCTTCCACGGGCCGGTGCTCGTGCACTGCCTCACGGAGAAGGGCCGCGGCTACGAGCCGGCCCTGGCCCACGAGGAGGACCACTTCCACACCGTCGGGGTGATGGACCCGCTGACCTGCGAGCCGCTCGCACCGTCCGGCGGGCCCTCCTGGACCTCCGTGTTCGGCGACGAGATCGTGCGCATCGGGGAGGAGCGCGACGACGTCGTGGCCATCACGGCGGCCATGCTGCACCCGGTCGGCCTCGGCGGGTTCGCGGCGCGCTTCCCGGACCGGGTCTGGGACGTCGGCATCGCCGAGCAGCATGCGGCCGTGTCGGCGGCGGGGCTCGCGACCGGCGGACTGCACCCGGTCGTCGCCGTCTACGCCACCTTCCTCAACCGGGCCTTCGACCAGCTCCTCATGGACGTCGCCCTGCACCGCTGCGGGGTGACCTTCGTCCTGGACCGGGCCGGGGTCACCGGTGTCGACGGACCCTCGCACAACGGTATGTGGGACATGTCGGTGCTCCAGGTGGTCCCCGGGCTGCGGATCGCCGCCCCGCGCGACGCCGCCCAGCTGCGCGCCCAACTGCGCGAGGCGGTCGCCGTGGACGACGCGCCGACGCTGGTGCGCTTCCCCAAGGAGTCGGCCGGTCCCGACGTCCCGGCGGTCGACCGGGTCGGCGGCATGGACGTACTGCAGCGCTCCGACCGGACCGACGTGCTGCTGGTGGCCGTCGGCGTGATGGCATCGGTCTGCCTCCACACCGCCGAACTGCTGGCGGCGCGCGGCATCGGCTGCACGGTCGTCGACCCCCGCTGGGTCAAGCCGGTCGACCCGGCCCTGCCGGGCCTGGCCGCCGGACACCGCCTGGTGGCCGTGGTCGAGGACAACAGCCGTGCCGGCGGGGTCGGTTCCGCCGTGGCACTTGCCCTCGGCGACGCCGACGTGGACGTGCCCGTGCGCCGGTTCGGCATCCCCGAGCAGTTCCTCGCGCACGCCAAGCGCGCCGAGGTCCTGGCCGACATCGGCCTCACACCCGTCGAGATCGCGGGACGGATCAGCGCGAGCCTGGCCGTCAAGGACGCGTTTCACGATGCCGACGACACGGGGGGCACAGCCAAGGAGAGAGCTGAATGAGCACCGAGTTCGACCTCGGCGCGCTGCTGTCCGAGCGCGGAGCCGAACGCTACGAGCTGCACGCCAAGTACCTCAACCCGCAGCTCCCGCGGATGCTGCACACCATCGGCTTCGACAAGGTCTACGAGCGCGCCGAGGGCGCCCACTTCTGGGACGCCGACGGCAACGACTATCTGGACATGCTCGCCGGGTTCGGGGTGATGGGCCTGGGCCGCCACCACCCCGTCGTCCGCGAGGCGCTGCACGACGTCCTCGACGCCTCCCTCGCCGACCTCACCCGCTTCGACTGTCAGCCGCTGCCCGGCCTGCTGGCCGAGAAGCTCCTCGCGCACAGCCCTCACCTGGACCGGGTGTTCTTCGGCAACAGCGGCACGGAGGCCGTGGAGACCGCCCTCAAGTTCGCCCGGTACGCCACCGGTCGGCCGAGGATCCTCTACTGCGACCACGCGTTCCACGGCCTGACCACCGGCTCGCTGTCGGTCAACGGCGAGAACGGCTTCCGCGACGGGTTCGCCCCGCTGCTGCCCGACACCGCGCTACCGCTCGGTGACCTCGACGCCCTCGCCCGTGAACTGAAGAAGGGGGACGTGGCCGGGCTGATCGTGGAGCCGATCCAGGGCAAGGGCGTGCACGAGGCCCCGACCGGCTACCTGCGCGCCGCCCAGGAACTACTCCACCGGCACAAGGCGCTGCTCATCGCCGACGAGGTGCAGACCGGACTCGGCCGGACCGGGGACTTCTACGCCTACCAGCACGAGGACGGCGTCGAACCGGACCTGGTGTGCGTGGCCAAGGCGCTCTCCGGCGGCTATGTGCCGGTCGGCGCCACCCTCGGCAAGGACTGGATCTTTCGGAAGGTCTACTCGTCCATGGACCGGGTGCTGGTGCACTCGGCGAGCTTCGGCTCCAACGCGCAGGCGATGGCGGCGGGCCTGGCCGTGCTGTCGGTCATGGAGAACGAGCAGACGGTCGCGAACGTGCGCACCACCGGCGAACTGCTGCGGTCCCGGCTCGCCGCGCTGACCGGCAAGTACGAGTTGCTCGCCGACGTCCGCGGCCGGGGTCTGATGATCGGCATCGAGTTCGGGAAGCCTGCGTCGCTGAAGCTGCGCGGCCGGTGGACCATGCTCCAGGCCGCGCGCAAGGGCCTGTTCGCGCAGATGGTGGTCGTACCGCTGCTGCAACGCCACCGGATCCTCACCCAGGTCTCCGGCGACCACCTGGAGGTGATCAAACTGATCCCGCCCCTGGTCCTGACCGAGGCCGACGTGGACCGCTTCGTCGACGCCTTCACGGCCGTGATGGACGACGCCCACAGCGGCGGCGGACTGATGTGGGACTTCGGCAGGACCCTGATCAAACAGGCGGTGGCCAACCGCTGAGCGGGAGCGGCGCCGGGGCTTTGCCTCTGAGGCAAGAAAATTGCCGTGGAGGCAATTTCCGGGCTCAATGGAACCATGAAAGCCCCGGATCCGGCACCGTCGCCCGCCCCCGGCGACGACCTGCCCGCGGTCGCCCCGCAACTACGAGCCCTGCGCCGACGCACCGGCCTCACCCTGGAGGCCGCGGCGCGGTCCGCCGGGCTGTCGCCGGCCCATCTGTCCCGCCTGGAGACCGGGCAGCGCCAGCCCTCGTTGCCGATGCTGCTCACGCTCGCCCGTGTCTATGCCACGACTGTATCGGACCTGCTCGGCGAGACGGTCGCCGACCGGGACGCCATCGTGCGTGCCGCCGACATGGAACCCACCCGGGCGGGCGGCTGGACCTACTGGCAGGCCGGTGCCTCCGGGCGGGGGATGCAGGCACTGCGGGTACGGGTGCCGCACGGCTCGCAGGGCGACATCGTGCGGGTGCATCCCGGCGAGGAGTGGCTGTACGTCCTGAACGGGCGGCTCAGGCTGCGCCTCGGTGACACCGCGCATCTGCTCGGGCCCGGTGACAGCGCCCACTTCGACTCGCTGACCCCGCACCGCCTCGCCGCCGAGGACCACGACGGCGTGGAACTGCTGTTCGTCCACACTCTGCTGCAGAGCCCCACGGCCACGCTGTGCCTGGGACCCCTGACCGGAGAGCTGCCATGAGCGACTTCGAGGACAAGTTCCCGCGATCCCTGTGGATCCGGCTCATCATCTACATCGCACTCGGCCATGTCTTCGCCGCGTTCCTGTACGTGCTGTTCACGGTCGGCGCCAAGAGCTGACGCCGGGCGGACGCGCGTCGCCGCCGCGTCCGCCGTCAGTTGAGCAGACGCTCGCGCAGCCGCTCCCGGGTGGCCGGGGCGAGACCGAGTCCCTCCACCAGGTAGGTGTCGACTCCGCCCCAGGTCTCCTCAAGGGTCTCCAGCGCCGCCGCCAGATACTCGGCCCGCGCCTCGAACAGAGGGCTCAGCAACTCCATGACCTCGGGGGAGTACGCGCCGGCCGAGCTGCCGTTGCGATGCACCTTGTACCGGCGGTGCTTGGCGTTCGACTCCAGATAGTCGGCGAGGACGGCGTCGCGCTCCACGCCGAGGGCGAGCAGCGTGACGGCTATCGACAGACCGGCCCGGTCCTTGCCCGCGGCGCAGTGCATCAGGGCGGGCACGCTGTCCTCGGCGAGCGAGTGCAGCACCCGGGAGTGCTCGGCGGTCCGTTCCTTGATCATCTTCCGGTAGGAGGCGATCATCCGGTCCGCAGCCTTGCCGTCGGCCAGGATTCCGCGCAGCTGCTCGATCTCGCCGTCGCGGACCATCTTCCAGAACTCGGCGCCGTCCGCCGGGTCGCTCAGCGGAAGGTTCACGTTCCGCACGCCGGGCAGTTCCACATCGGCGCCTTCCAGCTTCTGGTCGGCCGAATTGCGGAAGTCGAAGATCGTGTGCAGGCCCAGGGAGGTGAGGAACCGCGCGTCCTCCTCGGTCGCGTGTGCCAGGTGACCGCTGCGGAACAGCAGACCGAACCGCACCCGCCGCCCGTCCGTCGTCGGCAGACCGCCCACGTCACGGAAGTTGCGCACACCGGCCAGCTCGGGCTCGGTCGACGGGACCTGCTGGGTCACGGGGGCTCCTCCCGGTCTGCCCCGTCGGCGCGGCTCGCCCACGGGCACTCCGTTGACGATACGACATGGGTTTCCTCGGGCGACGAGTTGTCCACAGGCATTGCCCCGAAGTCCCACCACCCTCGATGATGTTCGGGCTTGAGCGGATCTGTTTGGACCTGTGCGGGCGCTCCGTCGTGGAAGTCCTGGAGAGGGTGGAGAGGGTGGAAATAGCGAGCACGGTGCACATGGTGGACACGGCAAACACGGTGGACATCGCGGAGGACGGCCGCACCTGGCTGCTGTCCGGACCGGCCAGCGGCTACGCGCTGCACCTCACCGAGGCGGACGAACTGCTGCACCTCCACTGGGGGCCGAGGATCGCGCTCGCCGACGCCGAGGCACTCGCCGTACGCCCGCTGCCGGTCTACCGGCCCTTCGAGTCGCCGCTCGACGGTCGCGAGGAGTACCCGGTCGAGGGCGGCCCCCGCTTCGTCCGCCCGGCCCTGTCCGTGCGCACGGACCAGCGGCGCGGCACCGAGTGGACCTTCGCGGGGTACGAGACCGAGGACGGCGGACTGCGGTTGCGCTTCCACGACGACGGGCTGTCCGTCACGCTCCACTACCGGATGCGCGCGGACGTGATCGAGCGCTGGGTGACCGTCGACAACGCGGGTCCCGCGCGCGTGGAACTGCTCCGCGCCGACGCGGCCACCTGGACCCTGCCCGACCGGGAGGGCTGGCGGCTGTCCCAGCTGCACGGCCGCTGGGCCGCCGAGTCCCGGCTCACCGCGGCACCGCTCACCTACGGGGAAAAGGTGATCGGCAGCCGCCGCGGCCACACCGGCCACCAGCACCTGCCCTGGGTCGCGCTGGACACGGACGCCACCGAGGAGCGCGGCGAGGTGTACGGCTGCGTGCTGGGCTGGTCGGGGTCCTGGCGGATCGCGGTCGCCCAACTGCCCGACGCGCGCGTGCAGATCACCGGAGGGGCGGGCCACGACGACTCGGGCCTGCTGATGCTGGGCGCCGGGGAGTCGTACACGACCCCGGTCTTCGCGGGGCTGTGGAGCGACGGCGGCTTCGGTGGCGCGAGCCGCGCCTGGCACGCCTACCAGCGGGCCCACGTCATCCCGGACGCCGAGCAGGACCGGCCCGTGCTGTTCAACTCCTGGGAGGCCACGTACTTCGACATCTCCGAGGAGCGGCAGACCGCGCTCGCCCGCCGCGCGGCGTCGATCGGAGTGGAGCTGTTCGTGGTCGACGACGGCTGGTTCGGCGCCCGGGTCAGCGACCGGGCCGGACTCGGCGACTGGACACCCAACCCCGACCGCTTCCCGGACGGCCTCGCACCACTGGCCGACCAGGTGCACGCCCTGGGGATGCGGTTCGGCATCTGGGTCGAGCCCGAGATGGTCAACCCGGACAGCGACCTGTACCGCGCACACCCCGACTGGGTGCAGTACCAGCCGGGACGCGAGCGCACGGAGCTGCGCAACCAGCTGGTGCTCAACCTGGCTCGCGAGGACGTCCAGCGGTATCTGTGGGAGCAGCTCGACGGCCTGCTCTCCGGGGCGCCCATCGACTATGTGAAGTGGGACTTCAACCGCTGCTTCACCGACCCGGGCTGGCCGGGCGACCCCTACCCGCAGCGGCTCTGGACCGACCATGTGCGTGCCTTCTACGCCCTGCTGGACCGGCTGCGGGCGGCCCACCCGGGTGTGGCGTTCGAGTCCTGCTCGGGCGGCGGCGGCCGGATCGACCTCGGTGTGATGAGCCGCACGGACCAGGTGTGGACCTCCGACAACACCGACCCGCTGGACCGGCTCGCCATCCAGCACGGGTTCAGTCAGATCCACCCCGCGCGGATCATGGCCGCCTGGGTCACCGACAGTCCGAACACACAGCTCAACGGCAGGGTCAGCGCACTGCGCCTCCGGTTCGTCAGCGCCATGGCCGGGGTCCTCGGCATCGGTGGCGACCTCTCGGAGTGGACCGAGGCGGAACTTACCGCGGCCCGGGAGTGGGTGCGGCTCTACAAGGAGATCCGCCCGGTCGTGCAGCACGGCGAGCTGTACCGGCTGCGGCCCCCGGAGGGCGGACTGAGCGCGGTGCAGTACACGCTCGGGGGCGAGACGGTCGTACTCGCCTGGCTCCAGGCACAGCACTACGGCGAGCCGGTCCCGGCGCCGCGGCTGCGCGGGCTCGACCCGACAGCATCGTACGAATGCCGCGAAACCGGTGATATCCATCGGGGTGCCGTGCTGCTGCACCACGGGCTGAGCACTGGGCTCCGGGGTGACCTCGACGCGACAGTTCTTCGACTACGTCGCATCTGAGTTGAATGTCCGAATTGGGGGGGCGTGCGTGAGGAGGGTCATATGGTGACCGTCCGTCGTGCGTCATGTTCACGTAATCGCGGTGCCGTTCCCGGGAATTGAGGAGGGAATCGAGCGGGGAATTCACGGAGGGTGACCGGGAATTCCGGTAACGGATCAAGCGAAAGCCGGACACAAGGAATTTTCTTCTTGTCCGTTCGCGGCGCGCTCGCTTACGTTCACCATCAATCCGGACGGAACGCCGAATCCTGCCGCCGCCCGGAGTCCCCACACACTCACCCGTGTACGGCAGGAAGCGGGGGACCCACAGGCAACACCGCCTGTTCCGGTCTCCGGAACAGGCTAGGGGTGAAGCCGCGTCTCCACTGCGGCCGGGCATCTCCAGTCCGAACCCGACAGCTCACCTCGCAGGCGCCGGAGAGGAATTCGCCATGCCCGCGAAGGGTAAGCACCGCCGTCCCAAGACCCGCCGCTTCTCCCGCTCCATAGCGGTCGCCGGTACCGGCGGTGCCGCGCTGGCCCTGCCGCTGATGGGAGCCGCCGGCGCCCACGCGGCCCCCGCGGCCGCTCCCGAGAAGGCCGTCCAGTCGCTTCCCGCCGTCGCGAAGCAGACGAAGCCCGAGCGCCCGGCCTCGGCCCACTCGCACGCACGCACGTACACGGTGCGGTCCGGTGACTACCTGTCCAAGATCGCCGCCAAGCAGCAGGTGCGCGGCGGCTGGCAGCGGATCTACCACGACAACCGCGAGGCCATCGGCGGCGACCCCTCGCTGATCCACCCCGGTCTGAAGCTCACCCTGGGCAAGAAGGCCACGGCGGCCCACGAGGCCCCGGCCCAGCCGCGGCAGTCGTCCTTCTCCGCCCCGGCCGCGAAGCCGTCCGCCGCCCCGCAGGCCAAGGAGGCCCCGGCGCCCGCCGCCAAGGCCGCCCCGGAGCAGACCGCCACCGCCTCGACCGGTTACACCCGCCCCGTGTCGGGCGGCGGCATCGGTACCGCCTACCACGTGGCGGGCAGTCACTGGTCCAGCGGCTACCACACCGGTGTCGACTTCGTCGTCCCGACCGGCACCCCGGTCAAGGCCGTCGGCGCGGGCACCGTCGTCTCCGCCGGGTGGGGCGGTGCGTACGGCAACCAGGTCGTCATCAAGCTGAGCGACGGCTACTACGCGCAGTACGCCCACCTGTCCCAGCTCTCCGTGTCGGCGGGCCAGAGCGTGACCGCGGGTCAGCAGCTCGGACTCTCCGGCGCGACCGGCAACGTGACCGGCCCGCACCTCCACTTCGAGATCCGTACCACCCCGAACTACGGCTCCGACGTGGACCCGGTCGCCTACCTCCGCGGCCACGGCGTCTCCGTCGGCTGACCGGCACCACCCGTCACGGACCGAAAGGCCGGACCCGCGATCCCTGTGATCCCCGGGTCCGGCCTTCGGTGTGTCCGGGCCCGTCAACACCCCCCGGGTGCACCCTATTCCGGCATTGACAAATTCTTTAAGCGTGGCTTATCTCACCGTTCGTCAACCCCTTCCTACGATCGCGTAAGTCACATGCGAAGGTGAATCATGGGGCGATGTGACAGACGATTCGAAGAGTGACAACAGATCAGTGATCGGGTCGTACGTGGCGGTGGGGGACAGCTTCACCGAGGGCGTCGGCGACCCCGGCCCCGACGGGGCATACGTCGGATGGGCCGACCGGTTCGCGGTGCTGCTCGCGGACCGTCGCCCGGAGGGCGACTTCGACTACAACAACCTCGCAGTGCGCGGCAAACTGCTCGACCAGATCGTGGCGGACCAGCTCCCGCAGGCCGTGGCGCTCGCGCCCGACCTCGTGTCCTTCTGCGCGGGCGGCAACGACATCATCCGCCCCGGCACCGACCCGGACGAGGTGGCCGAACGCTTCGAGCGTGCGGTGGCCCAGCTCACCGAGGCGGCGGGCACGGTGCTGGTGACGACCGGGTTCGACACCCGCGACGTGCCCGTGATGAAGCGTCTGCGTGGCAAGATCGCCACGTACAACGGGCATGTCCGGGCCATCGCCGACCGGTACGGCTGCCCGGTGCTGGACCTGTGGTCCCTGAAGACCGTGCAGGACCGCCGGGCCTGGGACGGCGACCGGCTCCACCTCTCACCCGAGGGACACACCCGGGTGGCGCTGCGCGCCGGGCAGGTCCTGGGCCTCGAGGTCCCGGCCGACCCGGACCAGCCCTGGCCACCGCTGCCGCCGCGCAGCACGCTCGACGTGCGCCGCGACGACGTCCACTGGGCCCGCGAGTACCTGGTGCCGTGGATCGGACGACGGCTGCGCGGGGAGTCGTCGGGCGACCATGTGACGGCCAAGGGGGCGTTGTCCCCCGATGACATCAGAACGCGGATCGCCTCGGTGGCCTGACGGCCCGACGACGACCGGTGACCGAACGGCGGCGCTTCGACCGGGCGCCGCCGCTCACCGTTGCCGGACGGGCCCCAGTTCACGGGCGAGAGCCTCGTCCACCCACTGGCGCGCCCGGGATCGGGGAACCGCGCCCGCGTACGACGTCAGCTGCACGGCGAGCCCGTCCAGCAGGGCCGTCAGCCTGAGCGCCGCCCCCTCCGGGTCCGGGCACTCGAACTCGCCCGCCGCCACGCCTTCCGCGATGACTCCGGCGATGGCCGCCTTCCACTGCCTGTCCAGGCCCCGGGCGACCTCGCGCAGCGCCGGTTCGCGCAGTGCCACCGCCCAGCCCTCGATCCACAGCCGCCACCCCTTGGCCGGCCCGGTCGGCGCGTACCACCGCATCGCGGCCCGCAGTCGGCGCAGCGCGGTCGTACGGCGGCCCAGCAGTGCCCGCAGCCGCGTCAGATCGTCCTCGGCCGCGAACGCGAACGCGGCGGCGACCAGCTTCTCCTTGGTCGAGAAGTGGTACAGCACAAGCGCGTTGCTCACCCCGAGGGACGAGGCCACGTCGGAGATCCTGACCGCCGCCACACCCCGCGCCTCGATCTGCTCCACGGCGGCCCGCAACAGCTCCTCCCGCCGCTCCGCCACACTCAGCCGCCGTCTCGTCACGCGGTCACCCTAGGGCTTGTCGTCGAACTCCCCTATGCGAACTCCCGTATGCCTTGTGACAGGACCTGGTCCAAACGTCCGCCCACCACCCGGATCCGTGGACCTACCGGTACCACCCGAACCGCTCGGCGATCACCGGCAGCCGGTCCGCCACGATGGCGTGGGCGGCCGCGCGCGGGGTCGTGGCGTCGGCCTCGGCGCGCGCCAGCATCAGTTCGACCAGGGCCCGCATCGAGCGCCGTATGTGGGTGAACGCCTCGTCCGCGTCGGGGCCGATGTCACCGAACAGCGTCCACCACCACCAGGCGTTCGTCCCGGAGTTGACCACCACGTCCGGCAGCACGGTCACCCCGCGCGCGGACAGCAGCTCCTCCGCCTCGGGCAGCACCGGCATATTGGCCGCCTCCACGACCCAGCGTGCCCGGATCCGATGCTGGGCGGCGGCGTCGACCACGTACGACACGGCCGCCGGCACCAGCACGTCGGCCTCGGCGGACAGCCAGGCGTCACCCGGCAGTTCGCGGTCGCCGGGACGCAGCACGGCCCGGTCGACGGCGCCGTACGCGTCCCGCGCGGTGAGCAGCGCCTCGACGTCGAGACCCGCCGGGTTGGCGATGGTGCCCCTGACATCGGCGACGGCCACGACGGTCAGGCCCGCCCGCGCCAGGAAGCGGGCGGTCGCCCCGCCCATGGTGCCGAGCCCCTGCACACAGACCCGCGTCCCGGCGTGCGGCACCCCGGCCCGGTCCAGGGCGGTGAGCACCGACTCGGCGACCCCGCAGCCGCCGGCCAGCTCGCCCAGACCGATGCCGTCCACCTCGACCGCGAAGGCGTCCGCGAGCCTGCGCCGCGCCGCGGTCTCGTCGTCGAGCAGCGGATACACCGCCTGGATCGACGACACCAGACCCGCCTCGGCGGCGGCGCGGTCGACCAGGTCCTGGGTCAGGCCGAGATCCTCGCCCGTGGTCCAGCAACTCTCGACGTACGGCCGCATCGCGCGCAGGTAGCGCACCAGCAGCCCGTACGCCTCGGGCGCCCGGGGGTCGCAGTCGATGCCGCCCTTGGCACCGCCCAGGGGCACATAGCGGCTCTCGGGGTCGTAGTGGAGGGCCTCCTTCATGGTCATGCCGCGGGCGAGTCCGGCCACCTCGTCGAGGGTGCATCCGGGACGCATGCGCAGACCGCCGCTGGCCACCCCGCGCACCAGCCGGTCGACGACCAGGAAGCCCTGGCGGCCGGTGACGTGGTCGGTCCACACGAGCGAGACGAGGGGGGCGGTCATGGGGTTGGTTCTCCTCGGTGCGCGGGCTCCCGGCGGCGGTCCGAAGTGTGCGGGGCGGACTGTCGTGGGGGCTGCCGGAAGGGTTGCCGGAGGGGCCGACCATAATGGATGCCCCCGGCGAGTCCATCTGGAGGTACCGTGACCGGTTTGCGTTCCCTGAGCTCCGGGCTCCGCGCGCTGCAGCCCGCTGCCTTCGGCGTGGACCCGAGCGGTGAGCGCATGGCGCGCATCCGCAGGTCACCGCACTTCAAGGACGGTGTCTTCCAGAACCCGGGGGGCCTCGCGCGCACCCGCCCGTCCGGCTCCACGCTGGACTTCGCGAAGGTCTTCTTCGACCGTGAGGAGCGCCCCAGGCGTGCCCCGCGGGGCACCGTTCCGGTACACGCCACCACGCTCGCCGACATCGCCCGGCCGCCGGCCACCGGGCTGCGGCTGACCTGGATGGGACACTCCAGCGTGCTCGCCGAGATCGACGGAAAGCGCGTGCTCTTCGACCCGGTCTGGGGCGAGCGCTGTTCCCCGTTCCCGTTCGCCGGGCCCAAGCGGCTGCACCCGGCCCCGGTACCGCTGGCGGCGCTCGGCCCGGTCGACGTCGTCGTCATCTCGCACGACCACTACGACCACCTCGACATGCCCACGATCAAGGCGCTGGCCGGCACGGACACCCTCTTCGCCGTCCCGCTGGGCGTCGGTGCCCACCTGGAGCACTGGGGCGTGGCCGAGAGCCGGCTGCGCGAACTGGACTGGAACGAGTCGACCGAGGTCGGCGGCCTCACCCTGACCGCCACCCCGGCCCGCCACTTCTGCGGCCGCGGCCTGCGCAACACCCAGCACACGCTCTGGGCCTCCTGGGTCGTCGCCGGGGAGCGGCACCGGATCTACCACAGCGGCGACACCGGGTACTTCGAGGGATTCAAGCGCATAGGCGCCGACCACGGCCCCTTCGACGCCACGATGATCCAGATCGGCGCCTACAGCGAGTTCTGGCCGGACATCCACATGACCCCCGAGGAGGGCGTGCGCGCCCACCTCGACCTCCAGGGCGGCCGCCCGCACGGTGTGCTGCTCCCCATCCACTGGGCCACCTTCAACCTGGCCACCCACGCCTGGTCCGACCCCGGCGAGGGGACGTTGGAGGCCGCCGCCGCGGCCGGTGCGCCGGTCGCGCTGCCCCGGCCCGGGGAGCCCTTCGAACCGACCGGCGAGACCGTTCCGGCCGAGCCGTGGTGGCGCGGTGTGGCCCTCGCCCCCGCGGCCGGCTGGCCGGCGTTGCGGCCGGCCGTCACCACCCCGCCCCACACGGCCGGTGACGCCGGTGTCGCCGTGACCGAGGACGAGGGAGACGCCGAGAGCGTCCCCGCGGGCTGACCGGAGACCGGGCGTCCGACGCGAGGCGAGGGCCGGGGAGCTGAGGCTCCCCGGCCCTCGCCTTTTGTTCGTGACCGCTTCTGAGCAGGTCGGATTGATTCGCTTCGATTCTGATGCGTGGATCCGGGACGAGTATCGGTCTGTCGTACGAGCGCTCATACCAGAGCGGGACGCTGCCCGGGGGAGTTCGTCAAGTGCCCACCGCACATGTGGCACGGACGACTACGGTGAGTGTCCGCCACATCGCGCTCCACGCGCCTCCACGCGCGCGGAACCAGGCCCGACGGACCCGACGGACCAGTACGAGGACACCGATGTCTCACCTCCGCGCACCGGCCCCACGCGCCGACCGCCGCGAGGGCGGCCGGCACGGCCGGCCGGTCGCCCGCCCCGTTCCCGCGCTGCCCGAGACCCACATACGGCCTCAGCTGATGCGCCTCGCCGTGCTGCCGCCCACCGCGGTCGCGCTCAGCGCCTGCGCGGTCGTCCTGTTCACCGTCCGCTCCACCGGAGCACGGCCCGGCATCACCCTGTGGGCCGTGATCGCCGGGGCGTTCTGCGTGACGGCCGCCGGCATCGTGATCGCCGCCGTGGCCGCCGGCCGCGCCGCCCGCTCGGTGCGCGACCGCGTCGGCGCCCTGCGGCGCAACACCGCGCGCGGCGAAGCCGACCTGCGCTCCCTCGTGGAGGCGCTGCGCCGCGGGGAGTCGGCCCCGCAGCGCAAGCCGCGCGGCGGGCCGCCCGAGGACGCCGACGAGTTCGAACTGCTCGCCGCCGACCTGGCCCGCGCCCACGACGGCGCCGCCGCCGCCGTCGTCCAGGCCGCACAGCTCTCCAGCCAGACGGGCAGCGAACAGAAACTCGAAGTCTTCCTCAACCTGGCCCGCCGGCTTCAGTCCCTCGTGCACCGGGAGATCTCGATCCTGGACGAGCTGGAGCACGAGATCGAGGACCCCGACCTGCTCAAGGGCCTCTTCAACGTGGACCACCTCGCCACCCGTATCCGACGGCACGCCGAGAACCTCGCCGTGCTCGGCGGGGCCGTCTCCCGGCGGCAGTGGAGCAACCCCGTGCCCATGACCGAAGTGCTGCGGTCGGCCATCGCCGAGGTCGAGCAGTACTCCCGGGTCAGGCTCGTGCCCCCGGTCGACGGGGAACTGCGCGGACACGCCGTGGCCGACGTCATCCACCTGCTGGCCGAACTCGTCGAGAACGCCACCGTGTTCTCCGCCCCGCACACCCAGGTCCTGCTCCGCGCCAACCTCGTCACCTCGGGGCTCGCCGTCGAGGTGGAGGACCGCGGACTCGGCATGCCCGTCATCGAGCAGACCCGGATGAACGCCCTGCTCGCCGACCCCGACCAGGTCAACGTCGCCAGCCTGCTGGCCGACGGCCGGATCGGTCTGTTCGTCGTCTCCCAGCTCGCCAAACGGCACGGCATCGACGTCCGCCTCCAGGGCAACATCTACGGCGGCGTGCAGGCCGTACTCGTCGTACCGCAGGAACTCCTCGGCAGCGCACCGGCCGTCCCCGGAGCCGTAGCGCTGCCGGGCGACGCGCACCCTACCGGTGCCAGCCCGGTCGCATCCCCCGGGGACGCGGCGGCCCGCGCCGGGGCGCCGACGGCAGCGGGGCCCCGACCCGGACGACACCAACGGCCCGAACCCGCCGCCCAGCGCCCGGCCCCCGGCGAGGACCGAGGAGCGGCACCCTTCGGGGACACCGGTGCCATGCCCCGCGTCGGGTTTCCGGCGGGAGAAGAATGGACCGGTGCCGGGGAGCCGACGGGCGGTCACGAACGGGCCGAGTCCGCGATTCCCGGTGCGGCGCACGGCGGGCCGCCCGCTCCGCTGCCAGTGCGCGGGGCCCGTGGGGCGCGGCCCAACCCCGCCTCCGCCATGCCCGGGATCCGGCCCGACGAGCGGCCGACGGTCGCGCGGAACACGACCGCCCCGCCGACCCCCCGCACCGGCCCCGTACGCGGCACCATGAACAAGCCCGGACTGCCGAGGCGCCGTGCCCAGGAGCACATCGTGCCCCAGCTCCGGGGCGGCCCGGCGCCCCGCCCGGACAACGGGCCCCCCGCCGCCCACGACCCCGGCCTGATGGCCGCCTTCCAGCGCGGAGTCGGCCTGGCCGAGGCGCAGCAGCACCTCGAACCGGAGCACCCCGGGCCGACGCCGCCCGCCCGCAGGACCCCTCCGCACGGACCCGGCGCCGCCCGGCCCGACGGGAGCGCAACCGCCGGATGACCACCCCCACCCCCGGCCCCACCCCCACCACCAGCCGCACCCTCCCGCCCACCCCAACGCCCCGCGCTCCAGCGGACCTTCTTACCCCAAGGAGTCGATCCACCATGGCGAGCGATGTCCCGACCGCCCAGGCCTCCGACCTCGACTGGCTGATGAGCGGCCTCGTACAGCGCGTACCGCACACCACCAGCGCGGTGCTCCTGTCCTGCGACGGACTGGTGAAGTCCGTCCACGGCCTCGACCCGGACAGCGCCGACCACATGGCGGCCCTGGCCTCCGGCCTGTACTCCCTCGGCCGCAGCGCGGGCATCCGGTTCGGCGACGGCGGGGACGTCCGCCAGGTCGTCGTCGAACTCGACTCGACCCTGCTGTTCGTCACCACCGCAGGCTCCGGCACCTGCCTCGCCGTGCTCGCGGGCCGCGAGGCCGACGCGGCCGTCCTCGGCTACGAGATGGCCATGCTGGTCAAGAGCGTGCGCCCCTACCTGGCCACCGCGCCCCGGCAGCACGGCATCGAACCCCCGGCGATGAGGCCTTGAGCATGCCGACGGCCGGCGACGAGCCCTGGCTCGACGACGCGGCCGGACGGCTGGTGCGCCCCTTCACCGTCAGCAACGGTCGCACCCGGCCCACCATCGCCCTCGACCTGATGTCACAGGTGATGGCCACCGGGGTCACCCCGCTCGGCTATCTCGGTCCCGAGCACACCCAGGCACTCGACCTGTGCCCCGGGCCCGTCCCGGTCGCCGAGGTCGCCGCGCACCTGAAGCTGCCCGCGGTGGTCACGAAGGTACTGCTCTCGGACCTCGTCGACTGCGGGGCGCTGGCCGCCAAGCCCCCCGCCTACCGCCACATTCCGACAGACCGGTCCCTTCTGGAGGCAGTGCTCGATGGACTACGACGACAGCTCTGACCCGTTCCCCACCGCGCTCAAGATCCTCGTGGCGGGCGGTTTCGGGGTCGGCAAGACCACCTTCGTGGGCGCGGTCAGCGAGATCGCGCCGCTCAGCACGGAGGAACTGCTGACCACGGTCAGCGCCGCCACCGACAACCTCGACGGCATCGAGAACAAGGTCGAGACCACGGTGGCGATGGACTTCGGCCGGATAACGCTCGACGCGGAACACGTCCTCTACTTGTTCGGCACCCCCGGACAGGAGCGGTTCTGGTTCATGTGGGACGAACTGTCCGAGGGCGCGCTCGGCGCGGTCATCCTCGCCGACACCCGCCGCCTGGAGGAGTGCTTCGCCGCCGTCGACTTCTTCGAGGAGCGCGGACTCGGCTTCATCGTCGCCATCAACGAGTTCGACGGGTCCTACCGCTACGACCCCGAGGAGGTGCGCGCCGCCATCGACCTCGCGCCCGAGATCCCGGTCGTCCGCTGCGACGCCCGTATCTCCAGTTCGAGCGTGCAGACCCTGCTCACCCTCGTACGCCACCTCATCGCCCACGCCCCGGTCCAGAGCGCCGGAGCCCGGCCATGAGCTACGAGCCGCCGAGGCCGATCAGGGGCCTGCTGCTCACACCCGAGGACAGAGAGGCCCCCGCCCGCGCCCGCAGACTGTGCTCACTGGGCCTGGGGGAACGGGCGGAACCCGCCCTGGACGCCTTCGCGGACCACCTCGCCCGGCTCACCGGCGCGCCGTACGCCATGGTCAACTTCGTGGGTGAGGAGCGGCAGTTCTTCGCGGGCCTGCGCGTCCCGGCCGAAGGACCACCGGCGCGGGCCGACGGCACACGGCGGACGGAACTCGGCCGTACCCTGCCGCGCGAACACGGCTTCTGCCCCCATGTGGTGGTCCGGCACAAGGCGCTGGTGCTGGAGGACGTGTGCGACTACCCGAGGTTCGCGGGCAACCCGGTCGTCGACGAGCACGGCATCCGCTCCTACCTCGGCGCCCCGCTGATCGACAGTACGGGGATGGCCCTGGGCACGGTGTGTGTCGCCGACGTCGCGCCGCGGCCCTGGGGGAGGGCCGGCCTGGAGACGATCAAGTCGACGGCCGCGGAGCTCGCCGCACGGCTGGAGCGGCGGACGGACGACGGACTGCCCCTCTGAGACCCGTGGAAGCGGCGTTCGGGTGACGGGCAACCGGGTGACGGGCGAGCGGGTGAACGCACGCCCGTGACGGCAGGGATCCGTGGGGCGTGAAGGAAAGCTGAGGCGGCGGTTAAGAAAAGCTCGATGGACCGGGCCCCGCGAATGCGGCAGATTGCAGATCAGATTTCCCCTCTTTCCACCCCGCTTCCCCGGTGCAGGGCTCCTTCGGGGTCCCAGGACCCGGGACCTCACCCACAGGAGCCGTACCGTTGAAGGCGCTGGTCAAGGAGAAGGCGGAGCCCGGACTGTGGCTCCTGGACGTCCCCGAGCCCGCCATCGGCCCCGGTGACGTACTGATCAAGGTGCAGCGGACCGGCATCTGCGGCACCGACCTGCACATCCGGTCGTGGGACGGCTGGGCGCAGCAGACGATCCGCACCCCGCTCGTGCTCGGCCACGAGTTCGTCGGCGAGGTCGTCGAGACCGGCCGGGACGTCACCGACATCAACGTGGGCGACCGGGTCAGTGGCGAGGGCCACCTGGTGTGCGGCAGGTGCCGCAACTGTCTGGCCGGCCGCCGCCACCTGTGCCGGGCCACGGTCGGGCTCGGCGTGGGCCGCGACGGGGCGTTCGCCGAGTACGTGGCGCTGCCCGCCGCCAACGTGTGGGTGCACCGGATCCCCGTCGACCTCGACATCGCCGCGATCTTCGACCCGTTCGGCAACGCCGTGCACACCGCGCTGTCCTTCCCGCTGGTCGGCGAGGACGTCCTGATCACCGGCGCCGGGCCGATCGGCCTGATGGCCGCCGCGGTGGCCCGGCACGCGGGCGCCCGCCACGTCATGATCACCGACGTCAGCGAGGAGCGCCTCCAGCTGGCGCGCAAGATCGGCGTGAGCCTCGCGCTCGACGTGTCCCAGGCGACGATCGCCGACGGACAGCGCGAACTCGGCCTGCGTGAGGGCTTCGACGTCGGCCTGGAGATGTCCGGCCGCCCCGAGGCCATGCGCGACATGATCGGCAACATGACGCACGGCGGCCGTATCGCCATGCTCGGCCTGCCGACCCAGGAGTTCCCGGTCGACTGGGCCCGGATCGTCACCTCCATGATCACCATCAAGGGCATCTACGGCCGTGAGATGTTCGAGACCTGGTACGCGATGTCGGTGCTGCTGGAGGGCGGCCTCGACCTCAACCCCGTGATCACCGGGCGGTACGACTACCGCGACCACGAGGCGGCGTTCGCCGACGCGGCCGGCGGCCGCGGCGGCAAGGTCATCCTCGACTGGACCGCGTAGGGCCACCTCAGGGGTCCCTGCCACCCGCTCTTCCAGGACGTTTCTAGGAGCTTTCCGATGTTCGACTCCGTGCGCGACGACCTGCGCGCCACCCTCGACGAGATCCGTGCCGCCGGGCTGCACAAGCCCGAGCGCGTCATCGACACCCCGCAGTCCGCGACCGTCAACGTCAGCGCGGGCGCCCGCGCCGGCGAGGTGCTCAACTTCTGCGCCAACAACTACCTCGGCCTCGCCGACCACCCCGAGGTGATCACCGCGGCCCACGCGGCCCTGGACCGCTGGGGCTACGGCATGGCATCCGTGCGCTTCATCTGCGGAACCCAGGAGGTGCACAAGGAGCTCGAGGCACGGCTGTCCGCGTTCCTCGGCCAGGAGGACACGATCCTCTACTCCTCGTGCTTCGACGCCAACGGCGGTGTCTTCGAGACACTCCTCGGCGAGGAGGACGCGGTCATCTCCGACGCGCTGAACCACGCCTCGATCATCGACGGCATCCGCCTGTCCAAGGCCCGCCGCTTCCGCTACGCCAACCGCGACCTGGACGACCTGGAGCGGCAGCTCAAGGAGGCGCAGTCGGCGCGCCGCCGCCTGATCGTCACCGACGGCGTCTTCTCCATGGACGGCTACCTGGCCCCGCTCCGCGAGATCTGCGACCTCGCCGACCGCTACGACGCGATGGTCATGGTCGACGACTCGCACGCCGTCGGCTTCGTCGGACCGACCGGCCGCGGCACCCCCGAGCTGCACGGCGTCATGGACCGCGTCGACATCATCACCGGCACCCTCGGCAAGGCCCTCGGCGGCGCCTCCGGCGGCTATGTCGCCGCCCGCGCCGAGATCGTCGCCCTGCTGCGCCAGCGCTCCCGCCCGTACCTCTTCTCCAACACCCTCGCCCCGGTCATCGCCGCGGCCTCCCTCAAGGTCCTCGACCTGCTGGAATCCGCCGACGAACTGCGGGTCCGGCTCACCGAGAACACCGCCCTGTTCCGCCGCCGGATGACCGAGGAGGGCTTCGACATCCTCCCCGGCGACCACGCCATCGCCCCGGTCATGATCGGCGACGCGGCCCGCGCCGGCCGTATGGCCGAGCTCCTTCTGGAACGCGGCGTCTATGTGATCGGCTTCTCCTACCCCGTCGTCCCCCAGGGGCAGGCCCGGATCCGCGTCCAGCTCTCCGCCGCCCACTCCACGGAGGACGTGAACCGCGCGGTCGACGCGTTCGTCGCGGCGCGGGCCGAGCTGGACGGCTGACGGCCGGGGCGGGCCTTCCGGGGGGGAGGGCCCGCGGGTCCCCGACATATTGCGATAATCAATCGCATGATCGAGGCACGGCGGCTGCACATTCTCCGCGCGGTGGCGGACCACCGGACGGTGACGGCGGCGGCCGCCGCGCTGTATCTCACCCCGTCGGCCGTCTCGCAGCAGCTGGCGGCGCTGGAGCAGGAGACCGGGCACCGGCTGGTCGAGCGCAGCGCGAAGGGTGTACGGCTCACGCCGGCCGGCGAGATCCTCCTCGGGCACACCAACGCGGTCCTCGCCCAGCTGGAGCGGGCCGAGGCGGAACTCGCCGCCTACGGTTCCGGTGAGGCCGGAACGGTCACGGTCGCGGCCTTCGCGACCGGGATCGCCCAGGTCGTCGCGCCCGCCGTGGCCCGCCTCGCGGCCTCCGCGCCGGGGATCCGGATCCGGGTCCAGGACGCCGAGGGCGACGCCAGCCTCCCCATGGTCCTGGACCGGCAGGTCGATGTCGCGGTCGCCGTGGAGTACCGGGGCGGCCCGTCGGCCGACGACCCGCGCCTGACCCATGTGCCGCTGTACGCGGAGCCCTTCGACGCCGTCGTGCCCGTCACCCACCGGCTGGCCGACGCCACGGAGGTGCCCCTGGCCGAGCTGGCCAAGGACGCCTGGATCAGCCCCTATCCCGGCAATCCCTGCCACGATGTCGTCGTCCTGGCCTGTGAGAACGCCGGATTCCAGCCCCGCTTCGAGCACTCCTCCGACGACTTCCGCGCCGTAGTGGCCCTCGCCTCGGCCGAGGCGGGCGTCGCGCTCGTCCCCCGCTCCGCCCTGCGCGGCATGGACCTGACCGGTGTGGTCGTCCGCCCCGTGGACGGCGTGGCACCCACCCGGCGGGTCTTCGCGGCGGTGCGCCGGGGAGCCGAGGACCACCCCCTGATCCGCCCGGTACTGACCGCGCTGGGGGAGGCCGCACGGGCGGCCGGCTGAGTGTCAGTGGCACGGGCTAGCGTGCGTGGCATGCCGGATGCCGAAGACGTACGCCGTATCGCCCTGTCCCTGCCGGACACCACCGAGAAGATCGCCTGGAGCATGCCCACCTTCCGGGTGGCGGGCAAGATGTTCGCCACGCTGCCGGAGGAGGAGACCTCCATCGCCGTGCGCTGCCCCAAGGAGGAGCGCGACGAACTGGTGCTCGCGGAGCCGGAGAAGTTCTGGACCGCCGGTCACGAGGCGCAGTTCGCCTGGGTGCGGGTGAGGCTCTCGGCGCTGGAGGGCGAGGCCGAACTGCATGACATCCTCGCCGACTCCTGGCGGCAGGCCGCCCCGACCCGGCTGCTGGAGGCCCACCCCCGGCTGGGGCTGCCGGGCGGCGCGTGAACCGCCGCGGTCACCCGCGGACGCCGGCCCCGGTGAAGGCCGCGATCCGCTCCCGCAGGCTCGGCGCGTCGAGCCCGTGGGCGGCGACATGCTCCTCCGGGGTTCCGTACCGCCGCAGTTCGCGCCGTCCCACGCCCAGCCCGAGCACCCGATGCGGCACATCGGCGAGCGCCTCGCTCACGGCACGCGTCGACGTTCCGGCGAGATACGGCTCGACGAGAACCACGTCCGTGCCCGCCGCCTCGGTGGCCCGGCGCAGCGCGGCCCCGTCGAAGGGCCGTACCGTCGTCGCGTACAGCACGGTCACATCCAGGCCCTCGGTGGCGGCGAGCACCGCGTCCAGCACGGGGCCGACCGCGACGACCACCCCGGAGCGGCCCTCGTGGGCGGTACGGAAGCGCGCCCCGTCAACCGCGAGCCCCTGCCGGTTGGCCTGGGCCGACAGGCGTACGTACACCTTGTCGTCGCCCGCCGCCACGGCATGCCGCAGCAGTGTCTCGGCCTCGTCGGGGTGGCCCGGCACATGCACGGTCCAGCCGTCCAGGGTGTCGAGCAGCGCCACATCACCGGGCGCCATGTGCGTGTAGCCGCCGGCGGGCCAGTCGAAGGAGGCGGCCGCGCTGACCAGCACGGCCCCCGCGTCCTGGTGCCCCAGATCCAGCTTGACCTGCTCGAAGGGCCGCTCGACCAGAAAGCTGGCGAAGGTGTGCACGACCGGCCGCAGCCCGGTGAGTGCCAGCCCCGCCGCCGCCCCGATCAGCAGCTGCTCGCGGATGCCGACGTTGATCACCCGGTCCGGATGCCGGCGCAGGGCTCCGGCGAAGCCGTCGGTGCCGATCTCGGCGAGGACGACCGCGACCCGTGGGTCCTCGTCCAGGAGCCGGGAGACGACGGGGGCGAAGCGGTCACGCATGGTGTCCATGGAGGTCACGTCCTCGGTGGGTTCGGGGGTTCGGTGGGTTCGGTGAACGGGGTCAGGCGTACTTGGGCTCGACGCGGGCCACGACCACGTGCGGCCGGCCCGGATGCGGGGCCGTGAAGGCCGCGTACAGCGCCTCGTGGTCGCGGCCGTCGACGCTCACCGCGGACCAGCCCGCGGCCTCGAACCGCGCGGCGATCCCACCGGGACGGGCATGGCTCGCGGACGAGTTGTCGATGACGACGGTGTGCAGTCGCTCCAGTCCGGCGGGACCCGCGAAGGCGATCGCCTCGTGGTTGCTGCCCTCGTCCAGTTCGGCGTCCCCGATCAGCACCCAGACCGCCGGTTCGGTGAGCCCCTGGGCGCGCAGGCCCAGCGCGGTGCCCACCGCGATCGGCAGCCCGTGTCCGAGCGACCCGCTGCCGATCTCGGCCCCCGGCACCAGCACCCGGTCGGGATGGTGGCCGAGCGGGGAGTCGTACGAACCGAAGCCGGGCAGCCAGTCCACCGGTACGAAACCCTTCGCGGCCAGTACCGCGTAGTAGGCCATCGGCCCGTGGCCCTTGCTGAGCAGGAACCGGTCCCGGTCCGGGGTGTCCAGCGTCTCGGGCCGCACGCGGAGCACCCGGTCGTAGAGCACCCACAGCACGTCGAGGGTGGAAGTGGCGGCCGGACCGTGCTTCTCGTCGCCGGTCATCCGGCCCATCAGCGCGGGCAGGTCCGCGAAGCCGTACGCGGAGACGCGTCCGTGTTCCTCGGTGATCGTCATGCCGATGATCCTGCGACCTCAACCAAAGTTGAGGTCAAGCACGAGCCGAGGCGGAAAAGGCGTGCGCGACCATGGACCCGAGTGCGGTATTGTTTCCCTGCGCGTTTCGACCGGGGAAATCCCAGGTCAAACGGCATCGGGACGTGGCGCAGCTTGGTAGCGCACTTGACTGGGGGTCAAGGGGTCGCAGGTTCAAATCCTGTCGTCCCGACTTGTGGAAGTCGGAGATCAGGGCCGGTTCCGGAGAAATCCGGAACCGGCCCTCGATCATTTTCGGGCACCGGCCGCGGACCAGTGTCCGGACCTGGTGTCCACCACCACGCCCCATGACTGGTCCGCTCAAGCCGGGGAAGCGCCCCGTCGCGGTCTGCTCCACGTGGCTCCGCACGTCGTCCGGTTCCGGCCAAGCGATGGCGCCCGGCTCACTGTCGGTCAGAAACCCTTGCACGGCCTGCTCGTCGTGCCTCATGCCAACAGCACATGCAGCGGTGTCCCAGCACAACCTGGGCGCGGCTCGCGGTCGTTCCTCCCCTACGGCCACCGTGTGCAAGAGACCTTGGATTGCCGCAAGGGAATCTTGCCGAGTCCTCGTGCTCTTCCCGTGGAGGATCCAAACCGGGGCCATGCATGGTGGTCACGCAAGTGAAACCGCAACGCGGGTCGTACCGGAAAGAGGTTTCCCAGTGGGAGTTCGTAAAGTGATGCGCAGGGGGGTGCTGGTCGCCACGTCCGTGTCGGTGGTGACCGCTTCTCTGCTCCTGACCGCCAATCCGGCTTCGGCCAAGATAGGCAATCTCTACGAGGACGACGAGGTGCCGATCGTCCTGGGCGCCGCGATGGACCTGCCGGCCGAGCTGCGTGAAGAGAAGATGGTGAACGTCCAGTCCATCGACTTCTCCCTCACCAAGGAGGAGTTGGAGAGTCTGTATCCGGCGGAAGAGCTCAAGAAGCAGATCTATGCGCCCAACGCCGAGAAGTACCGCGACCAGCACTTCATGAACAGTGAGGACACCCGAAGGCACAACGCGGGCGCGATCTCGAACACCGCGGACCGGGGAGAAGTGAAGTTCTTCGGCGTCTGGGACAAGAAGTTCAAGCCGATCGCGGCCTCCGACGGCTATACGGGGGAGGCGGAACGCACGTACAGCACAGGCCATCAGGTGACGGACACGACAACGTCGTCGACGACCCACACCGCGGGAGCCAAGGTGTCGGTGAGTCTTGGAATTCCTGATCTGGGGCTGGGTTCCTCGGTCGAAGCCTCCTACTCCTTCAGCACGATGTCCTCCGACTCCACGGCCGTGCAGACCTCCTCGCAGGACGCGAAGGTGCAGAAGATTCCCGAGAAGGCGTCGGGCTGGATGGAGGGCTATCCGAACGGCGGCTACTACGTGGGCTGGATCGCCTACTCCGATGGCGTGACCTACAACTCCGACCCGGACGGCGGCTGGCAGGTCATGCCCGCCAAGGTGTTCTTCAAGTCGGAGAAGAACACCAGCCCGGTGACGTGGGTTCAGCGAGGACGGGCACTACCCCTCTTCTAGGGCGAGACACTCAGGTGGGCGCGGTTGCCGCGGGACGAGTACGCCTTGTCCCCGGCGACGGCGTCCGTGAGTGCGGAAGCGCTTCGAAACGGTCGACCGGATTCGGTACACGCCCTAACGGGCGAGGAACGGACCCAGTACGGCGCTGAGTTCGGCGGGTGAGTCCATGGCGATGAGATGCGCGGCGGCTGCGAACTCGACAAGGGTGGAGCCGGGGATCTCGGCGACATAGCGGCGGGCGATGTCCTGGAAGTCGGTGACGTCCAGCTTGCCGACGCCCACCAGCGTGGGAACGGCGATGTCAGCCAGGTCGCCGGTCGCGGGACCTTGGGAGTGCCGACCGACGATGTCCTGGTTCACCAGCGATGTCCGCACCGCGCCACGGAGCCGGTCGGCCGGTCCGTCGGCCACCTCGTCCCAGCCGCGGGAGGGTCCGCGCAGCCACATGTCCAGGTTGATCCGTACGGCGGCGTCCAGGTCGCCCGCCTCCAGGGCCGCGGTCTCGGCCTCGTCGTACGCGATCATGTCCGCGGACCAGTGGTAGCGCGGCCACGGCGCGGCGAGCATGGCCAAGGAGTGCACCCGGTCCGGGTGGGTCAGCGTGAAGTCCAGGGCCACCCGGCCACCCCAGGACGCGCCCACGAGCCGGACACGTTCGCAGCCGAGGTGGTCCAGGAGCCGGCGCAGGTCGTCGGTCTCGCGGAACGGGCCACCGGGGGGTGCGGACTCGCCAAAACCGCGCAGGTCGTAGCGGATCACGGTGTGCCGTTCCGCGAGGGCGGGCACGATCGCGTCCCACATGCGGTGGTCGGCGACACCGGCGTGCACGAGCACGACGGGCGACCCTTCACCGGCCGTGTCGTAGGCGAGACATCCAAAGTCGTCTTTGAGCGTGAGCATGCCTGGATGGTCGCAGAGCGGCTACGCCTGAGCCAACAGAGTTGTGGATCAGGACCTGGGCCGAAGCCGCAGGGCGTCACCCTGTCTCCGGGAGCGGTGACAGCACGAATCCCACGATCAGCCCGCCACCGGGATGCCGACTGGCGAAGACCGAGCCGCCGTGGTCCCTGACGATCTGTCCCACGATGGCCAGTCCCAGGCCGGACCCCGGGACATGGGCCGTCGCGTCGGCTCTGTAGGAACGCTCGAAGATGTGCGGCAGGTCGTCGTCCTGGACTCCCGGGCCGTGATCACGGATCGCGACCCGCCCGTCGGCCACCGTGACCTCGATGGGTTGGCCGCCGTCGTCATATTTGACCGCGTTCTCCAGGATGTTCTGCACCGCCCGCTGGAGCGCCGCAGGGTTCGCGCTCACCATGGCCTGATCGCTTGTCACCCGCACGGGATGCCCGCTGCGGCGTTCCACTGTTCTGGCCGCACTCTCAACGAGCTTTCCGAGACGGATGTCCGTCCGGAAGTATCCCGTCGGCTGGCCGGCGGCCAGGTCGACCAGTTCGTCGACCAGGTTCCCGAGTTCAGTGGTCTCCGCCTCGAGGTTGCGCAGCAGAATCGCACGTTTCTCGGGTGAGAGCTCGGAAATGCGCCGCGCCAGGAAGACGCTCACCCGGAGCGAAGTGATAGGCGTTCGCAGATCGTGTCCGGCGTCCTGTACGAGTCGCCGCTGTTCCTCCAGCGAGAGCGCGAGCCGGCCGAGCAGACCGTCGAAGGCCCGGCCCAGGCGAAATACTTCGTCGGGACCGTCGGCGGGAATGCGGGCGGCCAGTGCCTCTTCGGACGGAACAGTTTCCACGGTACGCGTCAACAGGATCAGCTGGCGCGTGGCCCAGCGTGCCAGAAGAATACCGATCGCGGCGGCCAGAACGGCGACGGCTGCCGCCGAGATCATACTTCTGCGCTGCAAGTCGTTCAGCATTCTCTCGGATTCACTGGACTGCTGAATCACCCGCAGGGCGCCTTGGTGCCGGCCGAGTGAGATGGTGGCGACTCGATGAGTCTGTCCGAGGACAACCGCTTCTTTCGTCCGGGTCTCTCCGGCCTTCTCTTCGGCCACCAGCCGCCAGTCGGCCGGATCCAATTGAGGGCTGAGTCCGGTAATCGGCAGGACGGTGGTAGTGCCGTCGGGTGAGAGCACCTGGAGGGTGGAATCGGCCAGACCCGGAGAACCGGCCCTCATCTTTCCCTCGGAAATATAGTCCGCAGCCGACCATTTCTGCTTCATGACGTGCGAGCGCAGGCTTTGCACCATGGAACCGAAGGCTCTTCGCTGATGGTCGCGCATCGCCGCGGCCGCGGCATCGTTGGCCAGTCGATCGGTCGCCACGGACACGAATACCGCCATCACGACGAAAGAAATAATAAGAGTCGTGCGCAGACTGAAGCGCCTCAGTCTGCGCGGTACGGGAAGCGTGGGCATGGCGCAGGTTCCTCTGATATGCAAGAGACATGCAAGAACTGCATGAGAATCATGTAAGCGGTGCACCGGGTCAGACCGCCGAATGGCCTGTGTGGCATACTCGATGATATGGGTTCCTATCGAGTGCTGCTCGCTGAGGACGATCGTGCCGTCCGAGAATCCGTATCCATCGCACTGTCATTGGAGGGCTACCAGGTTTCGGAGGCCGCCGACGGAGTGACCGCACTTACGCTTGCCGAGCGTGAACGCCCCCATGCGATCCTTTTGGATGTCGCAATGCCCCGGCTCACCGGTCTTCAGGTGTGCGAAGTGCTCCGGGCCAAAGAGGACAGGGTTCCCATCCTGATTATCTCCGCACATGTCGAGATAGACGACAGAGTGGCGGGACTGGATGCGGGAGCCGATGACTACGTCACAAAGCCGTTCGGAATGGAAGAAGTACTGGCCCGGCTTCGGGCGCTCCTTCGCCGAACGGACGCCACGGGGGCGGCGGTACGTGCCCAGGGAGACGTCGTCCAGGTTGCCGACCTCGTTCTCGATCCGGCCGGTCGGCGCTGCTGGCGGGCCGGCCGGGAAATCACGCTGACCCGAACCGAATTCGATCTCCTCTACCTCCTGGCCAGCAGGCAAGGGGTGGTACTCACCCACTCGATAATCTACTCGGAAATCTGGGGCTTCGATTTCGGTGACGGGTCGAGGAACCTGGCCGTCTACATCGGCTACCTCCGTCGGAAACTGGAAGCCGATCACATGCTGCCGCTCATCCATACGGTGCGCGGCGTCGGATACACCCTGAGGAATCCGGCCGAGGCGCTGTGAGATGCGGGCTCTGCAAGAAACGTCCAAGAGCCTGTCTTCGGCATCCGTCGGTATCCGCCGGGCAGCACGGGACATGCGGCCGGGTAACGTAAGACTCTCCTCGCAGTCCCCCGCGAGATTCCCCAAGTGATCAATACGGCTGTGCTTGTGTGAAGTAATGGGCACCATATCGAGAGCCGTCACCACAAGAGTCGTCGCAGTCACCACCTCCCTCACCGCACGGTTGCGGGTGGCCTCGGCGCGGTTTGTTCCCCGCAGCATCGCCGGGGAAGTACTGCTCATGACGATGGTCGTCATCACGCTTCTCGTAGTGGCCGTCGCCTGCGTGCTGATGCTGCAGAACAGAGAACTCAACACGGAGCGTTCACGTGCCAGGACCCTCGCCATCGCGGAGACCATCGCCAGTACACCCGCGGTCAGAAGAGCGCTGCTCTCGGCGGACCCGAGTGAGTCGCTGCAACCCATAGCGGAGGAAGTCAGCAGGCGGAACAGCGTCACCTCGGTCACCGTGATGGATGCCGAGGGCACACGCTTCACCCACCCCGACAAGTCCCTTGTCGGCACCAGATATTCGGGGGCGGTGGAGCCGGCTCTCGCCGGTGAGACGTTCACGGAGACCGGTGTCGGCGCCTATGGACCGGTGGTGCGCACAGTGGCGCCCATCGAGGTCGAGGGCGAGATCGCCGGGCTCGTCTCGGTGGCGGTGACGACGGAGGAAGCCGCTCGGGCGTTTCGGCACGATCTTCCCGAACTCACCGGCCTGACCGCAGGGGCGCTTCTCCTGGGCACGGGCGGCGCGAAGCTCGTCCAGTGCCGGCTGAGAGCCAGAACGCATGGCCTGGGGCCCATAGAGATAACCAAGCTGTACGAGCATCACGACGCCATGCTTCACGCGGTCCGGGAGGGAATCGTCATCGTGGACCGCCAGGGGAAGGTGGTTCTGATCAACGACGAGGGACAGCGGCTGCTGGGCTTGAGCGGCCACGGCGAAGGTCAGGAGCTGCGAAGCCTCGGACTGCCCGCGACGATCGCCGAACTCGTGGGCTCCGGCCGATGCGTACGCGACCAGGTCGCCATCGCGGGGGACCGGCTCCTCGTGATCAACCAACAGGTCGCGGTCAGCGAAGACCGCGTCCTGGGGACCGTGGCCACGTTGCGCGACTCGACCGATCTGCTGCATCTGGTGAACCGGTCGGAGGCGGCGCAGCGGAACCTGAGTCTCCTGCACGAGGCGAGCCACACCGTCGGGAACTCGCTCGACCTGACACAGACCGCGAAGGAACTGGCGTGTGCGACGGTGCCCGATCTGGCCGACTTCATCGACATCGAGGTCCGCAGCTCCCTCGTCTCCGGTGATGACGCGGCCCTGGGGGAGATGCGCCGAACCGTGGCGTTCGACCATGAGTGGGAACACCCCGTCGCTTCGGGTGAATCGGTCGATCGCGGCGATTCGAGGGTCCTCGCCCATGTCGGGGAGACGAGGAAGCCCTTCCTCGCGGCAAGCACGGATGTGGACCTGGCCGCTGATCCATGGCTTTCCCGTGACCTCGGCAGGCGAAGCGACCGGTACTTCCTGCTGGTGATCCCTCTGGTCTCACAGGAAACCCTCATCGGAACGGCGACCTTCACGAGGGCGGAACGCTTCAAGCCGGAGGACGTCACCCTGCTGGAGCACATCTGCCGCAGGGCCGCGGTGTGCCTCAACAACGCCGCTCAGTACGCTCGTGAACAGGCGACCTCGCTTGCCCTGCAACGGAGTCTCCTTCCGCAGTCACTGCCGAGACAGCAGGCGGTCGAGGGGGCGAGCCTCTATCTGCCCGCCCACAGCGGAGTGGGCGGAGACTGGTTCGACGTGATCCCGATCTCCGGCGCACGGGTCGGGTTGGTGGTCGGAGACGTGACGGGCCACGGCCTCCACGCCGCCGTCACCATGGGCCGCCTGCGCACCGCCGTCCACAACTTCGCCAGCCTCGATCTTCCGCCGGACGAACTGCTGCTGCGGTTGGACGATCTCGTCTCACGGATCGATTCCGAGATGGACCCGGCATCCAACCGTGCGGTGGTGGGAGCGACCTGCGTGTACGCGGTCTATGACCCGCTCACCCGGCAGTGCGCGATGGCGAGTGCCGGGCATCTGCCTCCCGCCCTGATGGACCCCGCAGGAGACGTGCGCTTCCTCGACGTGCCCGTGAACCCACCGCTGGGCATGTGGATGGGCGCCGCTCCCATGGACACCGTGGACTTCACCGTGGCGGAGGGCAGCCACATCGTGCTCTACACGGACGGTCTGGTCGAGAGCCGTGAGGAGCCGATCGAAGCGGGGCTCGACAGACTCGCCGCCGTGCTCGCCGGTTCGCGGCCCTCCCCGGCGGAGATATGCGAGTCGGTCAGAAGCGCTCTCGTGTCCGAGAGCCCGACGGACGACATCGCGGTGCTTGTCGCACGCACGAGCGCCCTGGGCGCGGACCGGGTGTCCTCCTGGGACCTTCCGTCGGAGCCCGCCGCCCTCAGCGGGCTGAGAGCGGCGGTGCGGGAGCAGTTGACGTCCTGGGGGCTGGAGGAGACGGTCACCGTGTCGGAGCTGGTGGTCAGCGAGCTGGCCACGAACGCGGTCCGCTACGGACGCGATCCGATCTCGGTGAAGCTGATCCGCAACGGGGACTCGCTCATCTGTGAGGTCGCGGACGCCAGTCCCACGTCGCCTCATCTTCGCTACGCGCGGTCCAGCGAGGAGGGCGGCCGAGGACTGTTCCTCGTCTCTCAACTCGTCGATCGCTGGGGGACCCGGTACGGAGGAGAGGGCAAGGTCATCTGGACGGAGCAGTCGCTCGTTCCGTAGTGAGCGACGCGGCCGACGGCGCTTCTTGTGGAAATCACATGCGGCTCTCGTTTCCCTCTTGCACCTGTACCGGAGGCTTGACAGGAGTCCGGTTTCCTGAGCCAGTGGAGGTGCGAGCCATGCGTGACGAGAGAAGGCCGCGTGGCGTCCGGGTGGGCAGGGTCCGGTGGTTGTGGCCGGCGACGGCTCTCTCCCTCTGTGCGGTCTGGGCTCTCACCGTGCCCTGGAGCACGGACAGCCGCGAATCGACCGGCAGCGGTCGGGCGGCCTCGAATCCGCCCGCGGATCCCGCCCTGCAGTCACCTCGGGTCGACATGGGAATCGTCAGGGCGTCGGAGGACGAGGGAAAGACCGTGAACATCACCCTGGACGACGGCCCGCACCCTCGCTGGACACCGGAGGCGTTGAAGACGCTGAAGCGGTTCCATGCCAAGGCCGTCTTCTGTCTGACCGGACCGAACGCCGCCGCCCACCCCGACCTGGTGAAGAAGATCGTCAGTGACGGACACCGGCTGTGCAACCACTCGATGAGCCATGACACCGCCATGGACAAGAAGCCTGTCGAGTATCAGAAGAAGGAGATAGACGAGGCGAAACGCCTGATCGAGCGGGCGGCCGGCAACGCCCGCGTGCACTACTACCGGGCACCGGGCGGCGCCTTCACCCCGGAGAGCCGCCGGATAGCCGCAAGCCACGGCATGCGGAACCTGGGCTGGAACGTCGACCCCGGCGACTACGCGAAACCGGGCGCGGACACCATCATGACCGCGGTGAAGAGCCAGCTCTCCAGAGGCCAGGGCCCGACCGTGCTGCTGCACGACGGCGGAGGAGACCGTTCCCAGACGCTGGAGGCCCTCCGGGGTCTGCTCCCCTGGCTGACCGAGGAGGGGTACGCCTTCAGCTTTCCGAAAGCCGGGTAGCGGCAGCGCCGACGGAGACCCGACCACCGGGCCGGGCCTCTCCGTCGTGTCCTGCTCAGCCCACGTACCCCACGTGTGCGAGGGCCTGCTTCAGCAGCACCCCGTGGCCGCCCGGCATCTCGTTCTGCAACGCCTCGGACACGGCTTCCTGCGGGGTGAACCACACCAGGTCCAGGGCATCCTGGCGGGGGCGGCAGTCGCCGGTCACCGGGACGATGTAGGCGAGGGACACCGCGTGCTGCCGCGGGTCGTGATACGGCGTGACCCCGAGGGTCGGGAAGTACTCGGCCACCGTGAAGGGCTGGAGCGAGGACGGGACCCTGGGCAGGGCCACCGGGCCGAGATCCTTCTCCAGATGGCGCAGCAGCGCGTCACGCACCCGCTCGTGATGCAGGACGCGGCCGGAGACCAGGGTCCGGTTGACCGTTCCGTCCGGCCCGATGCGCAGCAGCAGCCCGATGCTGGTGACCTCACCGCTGTCGTCGACCCGCACGGGAACCGCCTCGACGTACAGAATCGGCATACGGGCACGGGCCATTTCCAGCTCGTCCGTGGACAGCCAGCCGGGCGTGGTTTCGGTCATGTCTGACATTGCTTGATCATACTTTCCGGGCGGGGCGCGCGCTCAGTCGCGGCCGTGGTCGGATACGGGCAGCCCGTACAGCCGACGGGCGTTGTCACGTCCCGTCCAGGCGGCGATCCGCAGGGCGTCGGGCAGGCTCAACTCGTCCGCGTCCACCCGTTCCTGGAGCAGGGCGGCCAGCCCCTGCCGGAAGGACAGCGCGCCGAGGTGGTGGAATTCGGCCACACCGTAGGCGTCGGAGCTGTACAGGAGTTTTCGGAACGGTGTGATCTCCAGGGCCTCCTCCAGAATCGCCCGGGACCGGGCCGGACCCGTGTAGTGCAGGGCCAGTCCCACGTCGAGGTACACCTGCTCGAACACGGCGGCCAGATAGCCGGCCTGACGCTGGTACGGCCAGCAGTGCAGCAGCAGCACCGGGACGGTGCCGCTCGTCGCGTGCAGCCAGTCCGTCAGCAGGGCGGGGTCGGAGCGGTGCAGCCGCAGGTCGTTGTCGCCGAGCCCGACGTGCAGTTGCAGCGGGAGCCCGAGGTCCACGGCGGTCCACAGCAGGTGCCGTACCAGGACCGGGTCCGCCAGCCGGCCGCCGCCGGACGCGAGCAGGCGTCGTACCGCCGCCGTCACCTCGGCGTCCGTGGGCCGCGCCGGGTCCAGCGCGAATCCGGTGCGGTAGGCGGCCACCGACTTGACCCCCACCACGCTGGGCCGCCGTACCGCGGCCTGTGCCGCCGACCGGAACACACCCGCGTACTCGCCCGGTTCGACGCCCCCGGCCAGCACGGCCTCGGCCACGCTCTCCAGCCGGACGACCTCGTAGGCCCGCGCGCCCGCAGCCTCGGCCAGTTCCGCCGGGCCGGTCAGCCGGTGCGGGGCGTAGCCGGTGTCCACACAGAACGCCTCGGCTCCGGCGGCGGCCAGGAAACGCCGGTTGACCTCCCGCCAGCCCAGCTCGGTACGCCGGGCCAGATACCGGTCGGCGGGCGCGTGCCGGGGCAGATCCAGTACGGGGGCGCAGTGCCGCCGTACGGCCACGCCGACGGGACTGTCGAACGACGACACGCCGGGCCAGGCGTCGCCCTCGGTGATCAGTGACTCGAACTCGCCGGGTGTGAGGTCGGCGGTGACGGCACCGTGGCAGTGGTGGTCGATCAGCGCCAGCCCGTCCAGTTCCGCGCGCAGCGCTCCCGCCATCGTCAGTACTTCCAGCGGTAGGCCGCCGCCACCCGGGCGTCGTCCAGACCGTGAGCCGCCGTGTCCTCCCCGAGGCGTACGGCGATGACCGCGTCGGCGAGTACCGGGCCGAGCGCGGCGCGCAGCACCTCGTCCGCGCGGAACCACTCGACGGCCTCCAGCAGCGACGTCGGCAGCGGGTGCACACCCCGCGCCGCCGCCTCCTCGGCGGCGAACCGTGCCGGATCCCCGGTGATTTCCTCGGGCAGCGGCATGGCCGACTCCAGCCCGTCGAGTCCCGCGGCGATGACACAGCCGAGCGCCAGATACGGGTTGGCGGCCAGGTCGACCGGCTTCACCTCCAGGTTCGCCGACGCTTCCCGGTTCCCGGCCATGCCGGTGACCACCCGCACCGCGGCCTCCCGGGTCTCCCGGCCCCAGGCGGTGAACACCCCGGCCCACTGGGAGGGCTTCAGCCGCAGATAGCTGGCCGGGCTGGGCGCGGTCACGGCGGTCAGCGCGGGCAGGTGCGCGAGAACTCCGGCCGCGAACGACTCGGCGTCCGGCGTCATGCCGTACCGCCCGCTGCCCTCGGCGTGCAGGTTGGTGCCGTCGCGGTGGCAGGAGAGGTGGATATGGCCGCCGTTTCCGACCCCCTCGGCGGTCACCGCGGGTGAGAAGGACACCCGCAGGCCGTGCCGCTGGGCCACCGCGCGGATCGTCTGCCGCAGCAGCACGCTCCGGTCGGCCGCCGCCACCGGGTCCAGCGCGGCCGCCGACAGCTCGAACTGTCCCGGCGCGTACTCGGGGTGGAACTGCTCGACCTCCACACGCTGTGCCGCGCAGGCCGCGAGCAGGTCGGCGGCGTAGTCGCTCAGCTCCACCTGCCGGATCGCGCCGTACGCCGGACCGACCGCCGCCGGGACGAACTCGCCGGCGGGCGCCGAGTCGAGTCCCACGGACCACTCGATCTCGATGCCCGCCCGGAAGGTGATCCCGAGCCGCTCCCGGGCGTCGCTGACGACCCGGCGCAGGAAGGTGCGGCCGCACCCCGGGTGCGGCGCGCCCTCCTGGGTGATCCGGTCGACGGGAGCCCAGGCCCAGCCCGGCTGTCCCGCCAGGTCCACCAGCCGGTCCAGGTCCGGGTACATGCGCAGATCGCCGTCCGGGGAGCCGAGGACGTCGGTGGTGACGATGGAGTCGTCCGCCAGGAACGTGTCGAAGACGGGGGACATGCCCACGCCCCAGGCGACCGCGACGGGCAGCCGTTCCGCCGGGATCGTCTTCACCCGGCCGATACCCGCCGTGTCGACATGGGCCAGGACGATGCCACGCACGCCTCGCGCCGACAGCTCGGTGACGAACGCGTCGGCCCGTGGAACGTCACCCGGACGTCCGCCGGGCACGGGGTCGGCAAGGGTGGTCATACGTCCTCCTTGACGGGCTCGGTACGGCCGTTCGGGGTCAGGGTTTCACGGCCACCGCGCCGAACTGCGGTACCACGGCCGGAACACCTGCTTCGGCGCGCCACTGCGAGCACGGCACCAGGCCCGGCTCCAGCAGTTCCAGGCCCTCGAAGAAGGTGGCGATCTCGGCGCGGCCGCGGGCGGTGATCGCCGGAGTGGCGTTCTCGTTCCAGAAGTCCATCGCGGCGACGTTGCCCTCGCCGCCCAGCTCGGCGTCGAAGGTGGGGTGTGTCAGGACCAGGAAGCTGCCGGAGGGCACCGCCGCCATGACCCGGCGCACGACGTCCCGTGCCTTTCCGGTGTCGAGCACGAAGTTGAGGATGCCCAGCATGATCACCGCGACTGGTCTGCCGGGATCGAGGGTCTCGGCGGCCCGCCGGACGATGGCGTCCGGGTCGTGCACATCGGCGTCGATGTAGTCCGTGACGCCCTCGGGTGTGCTGGTGAGCAGGGCGCGGGCGTGCAGCAGCACGATCGGGTCGTTGTCGACGTACACGATCCGTGACTCGGGCGCGATCCGCTGCGCGATCTCATGGGTGTTGTCGACGGTCGGCAGCCCGGTACCGATGTCCAGGAACTGCCGTACCCCCTGCTCCGCCGCCAGGTGGTGGACCGCGCGTCCCAGGAAGGCGCGGTCCGCCCGCGCCACGGCCCTGATCACCGGGAACATGCCGGCGATGTGCTCGCCGACCCGCTGGTCGACCTCGTAGTGGTCCTTGCCGCCGATCCAGTAGTTCCAGACCCGTGCGTTGTGCGCCACGGCGGTGTTGAGTCGCGCGGGTCCGCCCGTCGCGGGGTCGCTCTCGCTCACGTCACTGCCCTTCCTCACGTGCGCCGTCCGCCGCCATTGTGCCGTCCGTCGATCGTCATGTCCCGGGAATCGACACCGACTCGGACGCGCTCAGGCGGCGGCCTTGCGGCCCACCGCGCCGTACAGCGAGACCGGATCCGTGCCGTCGGGAGCCTCCTCGGGGTGCCAGTCCGTCACCGGGACGACACCCGGGGGCAGCAGGTCGAGGCCCTTGAAGAAGGCGGAGAACTCGGCGTGCGAGCGGGCCACCAGCGTCACGCCTCCGGCCCGGTAGTCACGGACGCCCCGCTGGACGTTCCCCGGGTCGAAGTCGGCGGTCAGCGCGGACAGCACGAGGCAACTGCCCGGGGCGAGCGCGTCGACCAGGGTCGCGACCAGGTCGTGGGCGCCGTCGTCGTCCGCGACGAAGTGCAGGAGAGCGATCAGGGACAGGGCGACGGGCCGGCCGAAGTCCAGTACCCGGGAAGCTTGTTCGAGGATCGTACGGGGTTCGCGGGCGTCCGCCTGGAGGTACTCGGTGACGCCCTCCGGGGTGCCCCGCAGCAGGGCGCCCGCGTGGGCCAGGACGATCGGATCGTTGTCGACGTAGACGACCCGGGCGTCCGGCGCGGTGGACTGGGCTATCTGGTGCAGGTTGGGCTCGGTCGGAATGCCGGTGCCTATGTCCAGGAACTGGCGGATCCCCGTCTCCTTGGCCAGCCGGTGCGTCGCGCGCCGCATGAACGCGCGGTTGGCGCGGGCCGCGCGCGGGGCCCCGCCGTCGATCGCCGTGATCCGGCGGGCGAGTTCCTCGTCCACCGGGTAGTTGTCCTTGCCGCCGAGGAACCAGTCGTACACCCGGGCCGGGTGCGGCTTCGTCGTGTCGATCCCGTGGACGGCCGGCTCGCTCCCGGTCACAGACGCTCCTCCGCTCGACGGACGCCGCCCCGGTACGGGGCGTGCGAGCAGTCTGGCACGATCATGGACCGCGGCAGAGACGGACTTCGGCCACCTGTTTCTCGGCCACCCGCGGCCGGAGCCGGTCGTGACCGAGGGGCGTCGGCAGGCGCGCCGCCCCGAACGGCGTGCGAGCCGTTGTCGTGGGCGCCGTATGGTCAGCCGGGCAGTACGCCGTCGAGGAAGCGGGTCACGTCCGCGAAGACCTCCGCCCGGTTCGTCTCGTTGAACACCTCGTGGCGGGCCCCGGCGTAGATCCGCTCGACCGCGCGGCCGGCGCCGAGCCGTGCCACGCCGACGCGGCTGCCGGGCAGCGGCACCAGCCGGTCGTCGTCGCCGTGCAGCCACAGCACCGGGAGCGGGCCGGTGCCGCCGCTCTCGGCGACGGTCCCCAGCGTCCGTACGAACGCCTCGAGCGTCGGGCGTTTCATCGGCCCGTGCCACACCAGCGGATCGGCGGCGTACGCCGCGCCCACCGCCGGGTCGCGGGAGAGTGCGGCCGGGCTGACCGGGACGTCCGGGATCTCGTCCAGGGCCAGCAGCCGCCCCGGCAGCTCCCAGACTCCGATCACCGGGCCGGACAGCACGAGCGCGGCGAGTTCCCCGCCGTACCGCTGGGCAAGGCGGGCCGCGATCAGGCCGCCCATGGAATGGCCGATCACCACCACCGGCAGACCGGGGTGGGCGGAACGGGCCAGACCCGCCACGGTGTGCACGTCGGTGACCACGTCCTCGAAGTCCTCGATCAGCACGCGCTCGCCCGCCGACATGCCGTGACCCAGGTGGTCGGGGCCGTACACCGCCGCGCCGTGTCCGGTCAGCACACCGGCGAGTTCCGCGTAACGCCCGGCGTGTTCGCCGTACCCGTGCACCACGAGCGCGATGTACCGGGGTTGCGGAGGGGACCACTCGTGTGCGGTGATCGTGCCGTGGGTCCCGTCGAGTACGTGTTCCCGTGCGTCGCTCATCCTGGCCTCCGACTCCTCGGTGAAGGTGCCGGAGGATCTTCCCAGGGGCCCGGCGGTAGGTCTATAGTCCAAAACTAGCACTGCTAATTAACTTGGCCCGGCAGGCCCGCGACCCGGTGCCGGCCGGCCATGTCGTCCGTCAGGAGCCCTGTCGTGCGTCCCGTCCACTTCGCGGCCGCCCGCCGCACCCCCATCGGAAAACTGCGCGGCGCCCTCTCCCCGGTACGGCCCGACGACCTCGCGGCCACCGTCATCCGCCATCTGGTCGCCGACGTACCCGCCCTCGATCCGGCCCGCGTCGACGACGTCTACTGGGGAGCCGCCAACCAGGCGGGCGAGGACAACCGCAATGTCGCCCGGATGGCAGCCCTGCTCGCCGGACTCCCCGAGACCGTGCCCGGCGCCACCGTCAACCGGCTCTGTGCCTCCGGTCTCGAAGCGGTCACCACCGCCGCCCGCACCATCGCCGCGGGCGAGGCCGACATCGTGATCGCCGGCGGTTCCGAATCCATGAGCCGCGCCCCCTTCGTGCTGCCCCGCCCCGACGAGGCCCTGCCGCACCGCATCGAGACGGTGGACACCCGACTCGGCTGGCGCCTGGTGAACCCCGCCATGAAGGACCTCCACGGCCTGCTCTCCATGGGCGAGACCGCCGAGGAGGTCGCCAAGCGGTACGGCATCTCGCGCCGGCGCCAGGACGAGTTCGCGCTGCGCAGCCACCAACGCGCCGCCGTGGCCCGCAAGATGGGCCACTTCGACGACGAACTCCTTCCCGTGGAGCGCCCGGACGGCACCGTCGTCGACAGCGACGAGTGTGTCCGCGAGGACACCTCCTACGAGAAGCTCGCCCGCCTCAGGCCGGTCTTCCAGGACGGTGGCACGGTCACCGCGGGCAACGCCTCGCCGATGAACGACGGCGCTGCCGGGCTGCTGCTGGTCAGCGAGGAGGCCCTGAACGAACTCGGCCTGGAGTCGCTCGGCCGGTACGCCGCCGGGGCGTCGGCGGGCGTCCACCCCGATGTGATGGGCATCGGCCCGGTGCCCGCCACCCGCAAGGTGCTGGACCGCATGGGATGGCGGATCGAGGACCTCCAGGAAGCCGAGTTCAACGAGGCGTTCGCCGCCCAGGCCCTCGCCTGCGTGGACCAGCTCGGCCTGGACCCGGAACTGGTGAACCCGAGCGGCGGGGCGATCGCCCTCGGCCACCCCCTCGGCTGCTCGGGCGCCCGCATCCTCACCACCCTGCTCCACCGCATGCGCCGCACGGGAGCGCAGCGTGGTCTGGCGACGATGTGCGTGGGCGTCGGGCAGGGGAGCGCGGTGCTGGTGGAACGGCACTGATCAGCTCCGTGCGGCGGTGACCAGGGGCCGCCGGTCCCCGGCCGATACGTGCCCATAGCATCGGTACCCGCATGAACACGATGACGCTCTGGCACGTTTCCGGCTGGGAGTTCGCCGCCCTGGCCGCCGCGGCACTCCTGGTCGGCTTCTCGAAGACCGCGGTGAGCGGCGCCAACACGGTCAGCCTCGCCGTCTTCGCGGCCGTCCTGCCCGCCCGCGCCTCCACCGGAATACTGCTGCCCGCGCTGATCGCGGGCGACCTGCTCGCCGTCGCCACCTACCGTCGGCACGCCCACTGGCCCACGCTGTGGCGGCTGTTCCCGGCGGTGGCGGCCGGTGTGGTGCTCGGCACGCTGTTCCTGGTGTGGGCCGACGACACGGTGGTACGGATCTCGATCGGCGCGATCCTGCTGCTGATGGCCGCCGTCACGGTGTGGCGGCGGCGCACGGCCGACGCGGACGAGGAACCGGACTCGGTGCTCACCCGCGCGGGCCGGATCAAGGCCCGCTCCTACGGCGTACTCGGCGGGTTCACCACCATGGTCGCCAACGCGGGCGGCCCCGTGATGTCCATGTATCTGCTGTCCGCCGGCTTCCGGAAACTCGGTTTCCTCGGCACGTCGGCCTTCTTCTTCCTGATCGTGAACGTGGCCAAGCTGCCCTTCAGCGCGGGGCTCGGCCTGATCGACGGCCGGTCCCTGCTCCTCGATGCCGCACTCGTGGTGTTCGTCGTGCCCGGTGCGCTGATCGGCAAATGGGCTGTGAGCAGGATCAACCAGCGGCTTTTCGAGCAACTGGTGATCGCGGCGACCGTCGTGGGCGGTGTGCAACTGCTCCTGGGGTAGGGCCTGATCCGAACGACAGGCGCTGGAGCCCCGGAGCGGTCGGGGGCCGTACCCTCACCTCATGTCCCCACCGTCCCCGCACGTCCTGATCCTCGGCGGCACCGCTGAGGCGCGGACCCTCGCCGCCGCGCTGGCGGCGCGGCCGGTTGTCCGGGTCACCACCTCACTGGCGGGACGGGTGGCCCGTCCCGGTACGGTGGACGGAAACCTGCGCGTCGGCGGCTTCGGCGGCGCGCAGGGGCTGGCGGACTGGCTGCGCGAGCACCGGGTGGACGCGGTCGTGGACGCCACCCACCCCTTCGCCGAGTCGATCACGGCAAACGCGGCCACGGCTGCCGAAGCCACAGGCATCCCCCTGGTCGTCCTGCGCAGGCCGGGCTGGCGGCCCGCCCCCGGCGACCGCTGGCACCCGGTCCCTTCACTGGACGCCGCCGCGGCGGCGCTGCCCGGCCTCGGCCGCCGGGTGTTCCTGACCACCGGCCGCCTGGGCCTCGCCGCCTTCGCCCACCTGACGGACCTGCACTTCGTCGTACGGTCGGTGGACCCGCCCGAGCCGCCGATGCCGCCGCACACCGAGGTGATCCTGGCCCGCGGCCCCTTCACGGAGGACGGCGAACTGGCGCTGCTGCGCGAACACCGCGTGGACGTACTGGTCACCAAGGACAGCGGGGGAGAGGCGACGGCCGCCAAGTTGACGGCCGCACGCGGGCTCGGGCTGTCCGTGGTCGTCGTACGCCGCCCCCCGTTGCCGGACGGCCTGACCGCGCTGCCGGGTGTGGTGGACGTACTGGAGCGGCTGACGCGGCTGGGCCTCGCCCCGGCGTGACCGAGGGAGCGCCGGTCAGTCGTCCTTCGGGTGTCTGCGCAGTAGATACGTGTCCATGATCCAGCCCTTGCGCTCGCGCGCCTCGGCCCGCACCCGCTCGATCTCCGGACCGGCCTCGGCGATCGGACCGGAGACCAGGATCTCGTCCGGAGTGCCGATGTACGCGCCCCAGTAGATGTCGATGTCCTGGTCGGCGTACCGCCGGAAGGCCTGGTGCGCGTCGAGCATCACCACGACGTCGTCCACGCCCGCCGGGAACCCCTCGGCCAGCCGCCGCCCCGTGGTGATCTGTACCGGCCGGGCCACCCGGTTCAGCCCCGTGCGGTGCCGGGCGACGAGCGCCGAGACACTGCTGACGCCCGGCACCACGTCGTACTCGAAGGTCACCGCGCCCCGCGCGAGCACCTCCTCCAGGATCCCGAGGGTGCTGTCGTACAGCGACGGGTCCCCCCACACCAGGAACGCCCCGCTCTCGTCCGCCCCGAGCTCCTCGGCGATCAGCCGCTCGTAGATGCCGGCCCGGGCGTTGCGCCAGTCGTCGACGGCGGGGGAGTAGGCCGCGCCGCCCGCGGCCCGGTCCCGCTCCGGGTCGCGGGCCTCCACCAGCCGGTACGACCCGTCCGGTATGTGTGTGTCCAGCATGTCCCGGCGCAGCCTGGTCAGATCGCTCTTCGCCTCGCCCTTTTCGAGAATGAAGAACACGTCGGTGGCGCGCAGCGCCCTGACCGCCTGAAGCGTCAGCTGGTCGGGGTCGCCCGCCCCGATGCCGATGACATGAATCTTTCGCACGTCCCGAGTCTGCCCCATGCCACTGACAGCGGGTGCTCCGGGCTACGACGCCCCGTGTCCGCGCAGCCGCGGTGCCCGCTCCCGGGCCTCGACGGCACCGGCGCCGTCCCGCTCCACGTCGTCCGCCAGGACGCGCGCCCAGTCCGCCAGCCCGGCGAGGTCCATTCCGTGCGGCAGGCTGTCGCCGCACTCCGCCGCCCACTCCTCCACGGCCCCCGCGCCCCGCCGCAGCAGCCGCGCGCCTCCGGTCACGTTGCCCCGGGCCGCGTGGGTGAGCCCGACAGCCAGCTGGGCCAGCCCCCGCCACAGCGTGCGCTCCTCGCCGGGCCGTGACTTCCAGGCGTCCTCGAACACCTCGTGCGCGTGGAAGGGCCTGCCGGAGTCCAGCAGCTCCTGTGCCTCGCGGACCGTCTCCTCCGGGGTGCGCACGACCCCCTCGGGCTGCCGGGCCACCCCCTCGGCGCCGTACGGCAGCGGCCTGCCGAGCCCGTCCCGCGGGCGCGCGTTCCGCGCCCGCCCCGCACTGTCCCGGTCCCGCGACTCCGCGTCTGTGCTGCCCATGCTCCCGATTGTCCATCGCCGCCCCGGTGCCCTGCTTCGGTCCACCCCGGCGAGTGGGGTAAAGTGGTGCGCGCGATCACCCGGGTCACCGTGTGTGAACGCATCGGGACGTGGCGCAGCTTGGTAGCGCACTTGACTGGGGGTCAAGGGGTCGCAGGTTCAAATCCTGTCGTCCCGACTTGCGGGAACGCAGGCGAGGGGCCGCTTCGGAACCATCCGAAGCGGCCCCTCGCCGTTTTCGCGCAACACGCCCCGAAGCGATGCGCCTCCAAGGTGTGGCTCGCCGCGTTCAGCGTCGCCCGGCACTGGAACGTCTGCGCCGAACAGTACTTCGAGCCGACGGCGTCGCCGCAACTCCGTGACCGGGCGCGGCTGGTGGAGTTCGAGAAGCTGGTCATTCACCCGGAGCCGGTTCTAGCACAGGCTCAGTCGCGTGACCGCAGCTGCCACCCGTGGTCCACCGGACCGATCCCGGCGCCCAGTGCGAAGCCCGCCGCGATGGCTCCCGTGACGTAGTCCTTGGCCCGGCGGACCGCCTCCGGCACCGTGAGTCCCCGGGCCAGTCCGACCGCCACGGCCGAGGCCAGGGTGCAGCCCGTGCCGTGGGTGTGGCGGTTGTCCTGGCGCTCGGCGCGCAGCCAGTGCTCCTCGCGGCCGTCGGTCAGCAGGTCCACGGCGTCGCCGGGCAGATGCCCGCCCTTCACCAGCACCCACGCGGGGCCGTACGACAGCAGCCGGTCGGCGGCGTCCCGCATGCCCTGTTCGCCGGTCACCGTGATGCCGGTCAGCTCGGCCACCTCGTCCAGGTTCGGCGTGGTGACGGTCGCACGGGGGAGCAGCCGGGTGCGCACGGCGTCCAGGGCGTCGTCGGCGAGCAGTCGGTCCCCGTGCTTGGACACGCTCACCGGGTCCACGACGACCGGTACCCCGGCGTCCGCGAGCAGTTCGGCCACGGCGGTGACCAGCGCGGGGGAGGCGAGCATGCCGGTCTTCACGGCCTGGACGCCGATGTCGTCGACGACGCTGCGGTACTGGGCGCGCACCGCCTCCACGGGCAGCTCCCAGGCACCCTGCACACCCACGGAGTTCTGCGCGGTGACCGCGGTGACCACGCTCATCCCGTGCGCGCCGAGCGCCAGCATGGTCTTCAGGTCGGCCTGGATTCCGGCGCCACCGCCGGAGTCCGACCCTGCGATCGTGAGGACGCAAGGGGGCGGAGTCATGCGTTCTTCTCCTCCTGGAGGCGCAGCGGGGCGTACACGGCGAGAGCCACCAGGAACGCGACGTAGTACGAGAGATCGGCGCCGTGCAGCGCGTCGGCGACGGGTCCGACGTACAGACCCGTGTCCATGAAGGGCACCGCGGCGGCGAATGCGCCGACGAACGCCAGCAGCGGGGGCCAGGCCCGCCGCGGGCCGGCCGTCGCGGCCGCGAGGTCCGTCACCGGTTCGCGCCGTACCAGCCAGTCGACCACCACGATCGCCACGAACCCGGGGATCCAGTACCCGACGAACAGGAGGACGTTCTGGAAGCGGGCGGTGGTGTCGGCCGCGTGCATCCACAGCACCAGCGGGAAACCGAGCGCCGCGGCGAGGGCGGCGGCCGCGGGGCGGGGCAGACGCACCCCGATGGTCTGGAGGGCCAGGGAGCCGCTGTAGTCGTTCATGGCGTTGCTGCACAGCGCGGCCAGCGCCACGGCGAGCAGTCCGAGCGAGCCCGGGACACCCCCGCCCAGCAGCTGGTCCACGCCCGCGGCCGTCTGGTCGGTGAGCACCGAGGCACCCCACAGGCCCAGGATCTGGACGGCCAGGAAGGACGCCACGAGACCGAGCAGTGTGTACCAGAACATCCGGGAGCGGGAGGTGGTGCGGGGCAGATAGCGGCTGAAGTCGCTTGCGTACGGCGCCCAGGACAGGGTCAGGCTCAACGCGACGGTGCTGGTCAGCACGAACGCGCCCGCCCGATCGGCGCCGTGCGCGCTGCCCGAAGTGACGACGTGGACGTCGCCCGCCATCCGTATCGCGATCAGCGCGAAGGCGGCGGCCAGTACGAACGTCATGAGGATCTGGAGCCGGTGGATCGCCTCGTAGCCGAGGACCCCGAGGGCGCCCTGCCCCAGCATCATGACCATTACCCCGAGCCAGAACGGCCAGCCGCACAGCTGGGCGAGCGCATCCCCGCCGAACAGGCCGATGAGCGCGTCCCAGGCCACCGAAGACGCCCACTGGAGCACCCCGGGCAGTGCCACCGCGCGTCCGAAGGCGAGCCGGGCGAGCGGCAGCTGCCCGGCGCCGGTGCGGCTGCCCCAGGTGCCGAGGTAGGCGGTGGGCACCGCGCCGATCACGGTGCCGAGCACCACCGCGGCGAGAGCGGTGGCGAAGTCGAGGCCGAACACGATGCCGAGGGTTCCGGTGAACACGCCGGTCATCGTCAGGTTCGGCGCGAACCACACGGTGAACAGCCGACCCGCGCCGCCGTAGCGGTTGTCCTGCGGGACGGGCTCGATGCCGTGTCCCTCGACTCTCAGGTCACCGGGAGCCGTGGGCATCCGTCCGTCGAAGACGGCTCTGCCGCCGCCCGTGGGCAGCCCGCTGGAAACACGCCCGAATGGCATGGTGACATCCCTCCGCCAGTACGAACTGGTTCAGGTTCAACGGGTGTGATCTCAGCCCTCGCGGGGCACCCCGTGTCCGGTACGGCGGCAAGAGTAACCCGAGCCGTCCGCCACCATGACCATCAACCCTTGGCGGCCCCCAGGGTCAGACCGCTGACGAACTGCCGCTGGAGCACGAAGTACACGATCAGCGTGGGGATCGCGGTGAGCAGTGCTCCGGCGGCGACCAGGTTGGGGTCCGTGAAGTACTGGCCGGAGAGGTTGTTCAGGGCCGAGGTGATCGGCATCTTCTCGCCGGTCGAGATCAGCACCAGGGCCCAGAAGAAGTCGTTGTAGATCCAGATCGACAGCAGGGTGGCCAGCGCCGCCATCGCCGGCTTGCACAGCGGCAGCGTGATCTGCCAGTACAGCCGCCACACCGAGGCACCGTCCACCAGGGCCGCCTCGGTCAGCTCGTGCGGCAGGGAGCGCATGTAGTTGCTCAGCACGAAGGCGCAGAACCCGGACTGGAACGCCACATGGATCAGGACGAGGCCGAGCGCGGAGTCGTACAGCTTGCCGCTCTCCGTGATCCCGGGCAGGTCGGTGAGCAGGTACATCCGGTAGAGCGGTGTGATGATCACCTGCTGGGGGAGCAGGTTGCCCGCCGTGAAGACCAGGAGCAGCGCCAGGTTGAGACGGAAGTCGAAACGGCTGACGTAGAAGGCGACCAGCGACGACAGGAACAGCGTGAGCAGCACGGCGGGCACCGCGATCAGCAGCGTGGTGCCGAAGTAGTGGGCCATGTCCGACTGCTCGAACGCGTTCGTGAAGTTGTCGAGGTTCAGGGTGTCCGGCCAGGACACGTAGCCCCTGTCGCTGGTCTCGCCGTACGGGCGCAGCGCGGAGAAGACCGCCCACAGCAGCGGGGCGAGCCAGGCCAGCGCCGTCGCGGACAGGAAGACGTGCAGTACGACACGGGCGGGACGGACGGGCGCGCTCACGGTCGCCGCTCCTTCCGGAAGGTGGTCACCAGGTACGGGATGATCACGACGAGCGAGATGACCAGCAGGACCACCGCGATCGCTGAGCCGTAGCCGATGCGGCTGGACTCGCCGATGATGTTGTTGGTGACCAGGATCGACAGCAACTCGGTGCCCTGGGAACCCTTGTTGAAGACGAAGACCAGGTCGAAGGCGCGCAGCGCCTCGATGATGGTGACGACCAGGACGATCGTGTTGGTGGGGCGCAGCGTCGGGAAGATGACGCTCCTGAACGTCTGCCACTCGTTCGCGCCGTCCAGTGCCGCCGCCTCGCGCAGCGACGGGTCCACGCTCTTCAGACCGGCCAGATAGAGGATCATCATGTACCCGGTGTGCCGCCATGAGGCGGCGACGAGGACGGCCCAGAGGTTCAGGTCCGGGTCGCCGATCCAGTCGACGTAGTGGCCGGGCCTGTTGGCCCCGATGAGGCTGTTGATCAGGCCCGTGTCGGGGTTGTAGACGAGTTGCCAGACGAAGCCGATGCAGGCCATCGAGATGACGACGGGCAGGAAGAACGCCGTCTGGTAGACGCGGCTGAAGCGGATCCCCTTGTCCAACTGGACGGCGAGGAACAGCCCGAGCGGGGTCGGGATCAGGATGAGCACGACGAACCAGATGAGGTTGTGCTGGACCGCAGGCCAGAACTGCGGGTTGTCCGCGAAGAGCTGCCGGAAGTTGTCGAGGCCCACCCACTTGATGGAGTCGAACCCGATGCCGTCCCAGGTGGTGAAGGCGAGTGCGACGGAGGCCAGGGCGGCGACCCAGACCAGTAGCACGTGCAGGACGGTGGGCACACCTGCCATCAGGGCGAGCGTGAACCGGTCGCGGCGGGTGAGCAGGCGCCGGTGGCTCCGTGCGGCGCGCGGGGACTTCGTGGTCCTCTCGGTGGTCACGCGGCGGCTCACGAGGACGCGAAGATCTGCGTCTTCTGGCGCTCTATCGAAGACAGCAGGCCGTCCACGCCCTTGGGGTTCTGGAGGAACTTCTGGAGTCCTGGCTGCATCACCGTCGAGGTGAAGTCCGGCCGGGAGTCGCGGTCCATGAACTGGGTGAGGCTCTTGGCACCGCTGATCATGTCGAACGCCTTCTTCTGGAGCGCCGAGTACCCGGAGGTGCCGGCCTCGGTGGAGGCGGCGACGACGCTGGGGTCGGCCTTGAGGTAGGTCTCCTCGGCCTGCGGCGTGCCCAGATATGTCATCAGCTTCGTCGCGCCCTCGTGGTTCCTGGGCGCCTTGCTGAGCATGAAGCCGTCGGTGGGCGCCTCCACGGTTTCCTGGCCGTACACGGAGTTGATCTCCGGGAAGGGGAAGAAGTCGAGGTCGTCCAGGGCGGCCTTGTCGGTGAACTGCTGGGCCACGAAGGAGCCCAGCAGATACATGCCCGCCTTCTTGGACACCAGGGACTGCGCCGCGTCCTGCCAGGTGCGGCCCATGAAGCCGTCCTGGTGGTAGGGGAGGATCTCGGCCCAGTGGTCGAACACGGCCCTCACCTTGGCGTCGGTCCAGGACGCCTTGCCCGCCATCAGCTCGACGTGGAAGTCGTACCCGTTCAAGCGGAAGTCGATCTGGTCGAAGGTGCCCATCGCGGGCCAGGCGTCCTTGTCGCCGAAGGCGATCGGCACCAGGCCGTCCTTCTTCATCCGCTTGCACAGGGCGACCAGTTGGTCCCAGGTGGCGGGCACCTGGTAGCCGTACTGCCGGAACACGCTCCTGCGGTAGAAGACCGCCCACGGGTACGTGGTCAGCGGCACGAAGTAGTACTTGCCGTCGGCGCCCTTGCTGAGCTTCTTCATGGCGTCGGGGAAGTTGTCGCCGATCTTCTTCCACACGTCGTCCACCGGGGTGGCCAGCTTCTTGGCCGCGAAGAACTGCATGCGGTACCCGGCGAACCAGTTGAACACGTCGTCCGGCGTGCCCTGCAGATAGGAGTTGATCTGCTCCTGGAACGTGTTGTGGTCCTTGGTGTTCACGTCGACCGTGAGGCCGGACTGCTTCTTGAACGCCGCGTAGACGTCCGCCAGGGCCTTCTTCGGCACCGCGTCGGACGCGTTGGAGCCGAGCGTGACGGTCTTCGGGTCGGACGAGGCGCCGCCGCCGCAGGCGGACAGCAGGGGTATCCCGGCGCCGGCGAGCACGGCTGCTCCGCCGGCTCCGCGTAGCAGGGAGCGACGGCTGGGACCCGGGACGGAAGGCATGTGGCGCATGGCAGCTCCAGTCAGGCAGGGTTCGGGCGGGTTCGGTCTCGAAACCGATCAGAAACCAACTCGACCGAACAGGTTGGCGTAATAACAGCTCTATCTCCTATGGGGCGTCAATACCTTCGCTCAGAAATCAACATCGATCGGGTTTGGGGTACGTCCGCGCCGATCGGGTAGAGATCGACTCCGGCGGCCGGGGTCGAGCTGCGTCGGCGCTCATTTGTGCTTACATTCGGACCTGTTCGTGAAATGATGTCTTAACAAAGTATTGACAGAGGGCGTGGCGAGGACTTGGATCCCGTCCCAGCACACTGCACACGACCCGGAGGTGCCGGAAAGATGGACCGCACTTCGCACTCCCGCTCCCGCATGTCGGCCTCCGTGGTGGCCGCCGCCGCGGCTGCCGCGCTCGTACTCGCCGGCTGTTCCAGCAGCTCCGGCGGAAAGAAGGCCGAGGAGGGCGGGGCGAACGCCGCCGCGGGCAAGGCCACCACCCCGCGCATGACCGTCGCGCTGATCACCCACCAGTCACCCGGCGACACCTTCTGGGACATCGTCCGCAAGGGTGCCGAGGCAGCCGCCGCCAAGGACAACATCAAGCTCATCTACTCCGCCGACCCGAACGCGGGCAACCAGGCCAACCTGGTGCAGAACGCGATCGACCAGAAAGTGGACGGCATCGCCATCACCCTCGCCAAGCCCGACGCCATGAAGGACGTCGTCGCCAAGGCGAACGCGGCGAACATACCGGTCGTCGGCCTCAACTCCGGTGTGAGCGACTGGCAGAAGCTGGGCCTGCGGGAGTTCTTCGGCCAGGACGAGACCGTGGCGGGCGAGGCACTCGGCAAGCGGCTGAACCAGAGCGGCGCCAAGAAGGTCGCCTGTGTGATCCAGGAGCAGGGCAACGTCGGCCTCACCCAGCGCTGCGACGGAGTGAAGAAGACGTTCTCCGGCACGACTGAGACCCTGTACGTGAACGGCACCGACATGCCGTCGGTGAAGTCGACCATCACCGCCAAGCTGAAGCAGGACAAGGACATCGACTACGTCGTCACCCTCGGCGCCCCCTACGCGCTGACGGCGGTCCAGTCGGTGGACGACGCGGGCAGCAAGGCCAAGGTCGCCACCTTCGACCTCAACAAGGCACTGACCAGCGCCATCTCCAAGGGCACGATCCAGTTCGCGGTGGACCAGCAGCCGTACCTCCAGGGCTACCTGGCGGTCGACTCCCTGTGGCTCTACAAGTACAACGGCAACTACAGCGGCGGCGGCGAGCAGCCCGTGCTGACCGGCCCGGCCTTCGTCGACAAGTCCAACGTCGACAAGGTCGCCGAGTTCGCCGCGAAGGGCACCCGGTGATGAGCATGACCCAGCAGGGCGGGCCTTCGGTGACCGCACCCCCGGCCCCCGGCCACCGGAAGGCCGACGGCCGCACCACCCGGCGCCCCCTGGTGCTGCGGCTGCTGGCCCGGCCCGAGGTCGGCGTCTTCCTCGGCGCCCTGGCCGTTCTCGTCTTCTTCCTCATCGCCGCGCCGACGGTCCGCCAGGGCAGCTCGATGGCGACGGTGCTCTACCAGTCCTCGACCATCGGCATCATGGCCCTGCCGGTGGCCCTGCTGATGATCGGCGGCGAGTTCGACCTGTCCGCGGGCGTCGCCGTGATCACCTCGGCGCTCACCGCGAGCATGCTCAGCTACCAGCTGACCATGAACGTGTGGGTGGGCGTCATCGCCGCCCTGGTCCTCTCCCTGGCGATCGGCGCGTTCAACGGCTGGATGGTGGTGAAGACCGGCCTGCCGAGCTTTCTGGTCACCCTCGGCACCTTCCTGATCCTGCAAGGCGTGAACCTGGCCGTCACCAAGCTGATCACCGGCAACGTGGCGACCGACGACATCAGCGACATGGACGGCTTCGACCAGGCCCGGCAGATCTTCGCCTCCTCCTTCGACGTCGGCGGCGTCGAGGTGAAGATCACCGTCGTGTGGTGGCTCGTCTTCGCCGCCATCGCCACCTGGGTCCTGCTGCGCACCAAGTACGGCAACTGGATCTTCGCCGTCGGCGGCAACAAGGACAGCGCCCGTGCCGTCGGTGTCCCGGTGAAGTTCACCAAGATCACCCTGTTCATGACCGTCGGCTTCGGCGCCTGGTTCATCGGCATGCACAACCTGTTCTCCTTCAACACCGTGCAGTCCGGGGAAGGCGTCGGCCAGGAGCTGATCTACATCGCCGCGGCCGTCATCGGAGGTTGTCTGCTCACCGGCGGCTACGGCTCCGCGATCGGCCCGGTCTTCGGCGCCTTCATGTTCGGCATGGTGAACCAGGGCATCGTCTACGCGGGCTGGAACCCCGACTGGTTCAAGGCATTCCTCGGCGTGATGCTGCTCGGCGCCGTCCTCATCAATCTGTGGGTCAGCCGCACGGCGACCCGGAGGTGACCGCATGACCACCAACGGAACCGGCGCCCACCAGACCGACCGCCCCGAGCGCCCCCTCGTGGAACTGCGCGGCGCGGGCAAGTCCTACGGCAACATCCGCGCCCTGCACGGCGTCGACCTCGCGGTCCACGCGGGCAAGGTGACCTGCGTCCTCGGCGACAACGGCGCCGGCAAGTCCACCCTGATCAAAATCGTCTCCGGGCTGCACCAGCACACCGAGGGAGTCTTCCTGGTCGACGGCGAACCGGTGCGGTTCTCCAGCCCGCGCCAGGCTCTCGACAAGGGCATCGCCACCGTCTACCAGGACCTGGCCACCGTCCCCCTGATGCCGGTGTGGCGCAACTTCTTCCTCGGCTCCGAGCTGACCAAGGGCCCCTGGCCGGTGCGCCGACTCGACATCGCCCGCATGAAGCGGACCGCGGACGAGGAACTCCGCGAGATGGGCATCGTCCTGGACGACATGGAACAGCCCATCGGCACCCTGTCCGGCGGCCAGCGCCAGTGCGTGGCCATCGCCCGCGCCGTCCACTTCGGCGCCCGCGTACTGATCCTGGACGAGCCGACCGCCGCGCTCGGGGTCAAGCAGTCCGGTGTCGTGCTGAAGTACATCGCCGCCGCCCGCGAACGCGGCCTCGGCGTCATCTTCATCACCCACAACCCGCACCACGCCTACATGGTCGGCGACCACTTCAGCGTGCTGCGCCTCGGCACCCTCGAACTGTCCGCCGACCGCAGCGAGGTGAGCCTGGAGGAGCTGACCAACCACATGGCCGGCGGTGTCGAACTCGCGGCCCTCAAGCACGAACTGGCGCAGGTCCGCGGCGTCGACGTGGACGAACTCCCGGAGGCGGACGACCTCACCGCGCCCGTGGCGACCCACTCCGAAGGGACCTCCTGACCATGGCGAACGCCCTCGACCGCATCCGGGTGGGCTCCGCCCCCGACTCCTGGGGGGTCTGGTTCCCCGACGACCCCGGGCAGGTGCCGTGGGAACGCTTCCTGGACGAGGTGGCCGAGGCCGGCTACTCCTGGATCGAACTGGGCCCCTACGGCTATCTCCCCACCGACCCCGCCCGCCTCACCGACGAGATCGCCAGGCGTGACCTCAGGGTGTCGGCGGGAACCGTCTTCACCGGCCTCCACCGTGGCCCCGCCGTCTGGGAGTCCACCTGGGAACACGTCGGCCAGGTCGCCGCGCTGACCCGGGCGACGGGGGCGAAGCACCTGGTGGTGATCCCCTCCTTCTGGCGCGACGACAAGACCGCCGAGATCCTCGAACCGCCGGAGCTGACCACCGAGCAGTGGACCCACCTCACCCGGGGCATGGAACGCCTCGGCCGCGAGGTGCGGGAGACATACGGCCTCGACATCGTCGTCCACCCGCACGCCGACACCCACATCGACACCGAGGAACACGTCGAGCGCTTCCTCGACGCGACGGACGCCGACCTGGTCGGGCTCTGCCTCGACACCGGTCACTACGCGTACTGCGGCGGCGACAGCGTCAAGCTCATCGAGACCTACGGCGAGCGCATCGGCTATCTGCACCTGAAGCAGGTCGACCCGGAGATCCTCGCCGAAGTCGTGGCCGGCGAGGTGCCGTTCGGTCCGGCCGTCGCCCGTGGCGTGATGTGCGAACCCCCGTCCGGCGTACCGGAGCTGGAGCCGGTGCTGGAAGCCGCCCAGCGGCTCGGCGTGGACCTGTTCGCCATCGTCGAGCAGGACATGTACCCGTGCGAACCGGACCGGCCACTGCCCATCGCGGTACGCACCCGGCAGTTCCTGAGGTCGTGCGGAGCCTGAACCGGCGGCGGTCACGGACAGTTTCACCCGCGTTACGGAAGGAAGCCGGGCTCCCGCACGTCACCGTCCCGACGGGCGACGGCGCGCGAGCACTCCTATCCTGACCTAGTGTCCCGGCACTGGCGGGGCAAGTGTCCTCCGGGAGTTGAGCCATGTCGTACTCCCCGGCACGACTGCGCGGATGCGCCGTCGTCCTCACCGCGGTGGGAACACTGGTCGCGCCGCCGGTCACCGGTGCCGCCGCCGTGGCCCACCCGCCTGCCGCCACCGTGACCGCCGACCCGCCCGCACCGTCACCCCCCGCCTCCGGCGACGACGTCCGCGCGCTCACCCCCGCCGTGACCCGGCAGCTCGACTCGGCCGTGCGGCGGGTCATGCGGCAGGCCGGCATCCCCGGCGTGACCGTCGGGCTGTGGGCCCCGGGCAAGGGGCAGTACGTGCGCTCCTTCGGCGTCGCCGACAAGGCCACCGGGCAGCGGATGTCCCCGGACCTCCGCATGCGGATCGGCAGCGAGACCAAGACGTTCACGGTGACGGCGCTGCTCCAACTCGCCGACCAGGGCAGGCTGGGCCTGGACGACACCATCGACAGATACGTCGGCGGAGTACCGAACGGCGACCGGATCACGCTGCGCCAGCTCGCCGGGATGCGCAGCGGGCTCTTCAACTACTCCGAGGACGACGGCTTCTTCAAGGCGCTGACGTCCGACCCGCAGCGCCCGTTCACCCCGCGCCAACTGCTCGGCTACGCCTTCCGGCACCCCGTGCTGTTCCCGCCCGGGCAGCGGTTCGACTACTCCAACACCAACCTCGTCCTGCTCGGCCTGGTCGTCGAGAAGGCCGGCGGCAAACCGCTCGCGGACTACGTCAAGGACAACATCCTCGACCCGGTCGGCCTCGACCACACCCTCTTCCCGGCGGGCAACGAGTTCCCCGAGCCGCACGCGCAGGGCTACACCGACCAGACGGCCACCGGCAAGGTGGAGGACGCGGCCGACTGGAACCCCTCCTGGGGCTGGGCGGCCGGCGCGATGATCTCCGACCTGGAGGACCTGCGCGTATGGGCGTCCACGGTGGCCACCGGCCGGCTCCCGTACGGCGGCGTCCTGATCAGCCCCGCCACCCAGAAACAGCGGCTCACCGCACCGCCGACGTCCATTCCGGGCGCCGGCTACGGCCTCGGCATCTTCGACGTGCAGGGCTGGATCGGACACAACGGCTCCCTGCCCGGCTACGAGTCCCTGACCGTCTACCTCCCGTCGGCGAAGGCGACTCTCGTCGTGCTTCTCAACACCGACATCGGCCACGACGGCCAGGAGCCCAGCACCCTCCTCGGCGACGCGATCACGCGCATCGTCTCCCCGGGCCACGTCTTCGACCTCCCGGCGGAACCGGCGGCGCGGTGAGGACGTTCAGAACAGTGACGGGACGGGGATGTGAAGGACGACGGGCGTGAGCACCGGGACGGTGAGCGCCGGGAGGGTGAGGCCGGGATGGCGCACGAGGAGTCGGGGAGGCGGGCGGAGCCCGCAGCTCACGAGGAGACGGCGGGGGCCGCCGCCGAGTCGACGCTGCGGCGGGCCCGGTTCGGTGTGCTGCCGGAGCGGGTGCGGGCGGCGGACATGGTGGAGGAGCAGCCCGCCGTGCCGAGGGACCCCGCGCGGGACGCGTACGACCCGGACGAGGTGGCGATCCGCTACGGCCTGTGATACCCGGGCGGGCCGCCGCCCCGCGGTTCAGGCGCCGCGCACCTCCGCGATCGTCACCGGCCGGTGCTCACGCAGCGACAGGGTGCAGGCCTCCGCGATCCAGCCCGCCTCCAGGGCGTCCTCCACCGTGCAGGGGGACGGCCGGGTACCGGCGACGACCTCGGTGAACGCGGTCAGTTCGGCGCGATAGGCGTCGGCGAAGCGGTCCATGAAGAAGTCGTGCGGGGTACCGGACGGGAAGGTCACGCCCGGCTCGACCGAGCGCAGCGGGAGCCGGTCCTCCAGGCCGACGGCGATGGAGTCCCCGAAGCCGTGCAGCTCCATGCGGACGTCGTACCCCCGGCCGTTGTGGCGGCTGTTGGACACCACGGCGAGGGTGCCGTCGTCCAGGGTGAGCAGCGCGCCGGTGGTGTCGGCGTCGCCCGCCTCCCTGATGTGGGCGGCGCCCCGGTTGCCGCCCACCGCGTACACCTCGGTCACCTCGCGGCCGGTCACCCAGCGGATGATGTCGAAGTCGTGCACGGAGCAGTCCCGGAAGATGCCGCCGGAGGCGGCGACATACGCGGCGGGCGGCGGCGCCGGGTCCAGGGTCGTCGAGCGGACCGTGTGCAGCGCGCCCAGCTCGCCGCCCCGCACCACGGCGCGCGCGGCGGCGAACCCCGCGTCGAAGCGGCGGTTGTAGCCGATCTGGATCGGCACCCCACTGCCCCGGACCGCATGGAGCACCTCGACACCCTCGGCCATGGTGCGGGCGACGGGCTTCTCGCAGAAGACGGGCACACCGGCCGCGACCCCGGCGCGGATCAGCGCCGGGTGGGCGTCGGTGGCCGCCGCCACCACCAGACCGTCCACGCCGGCGGCCAGCACCGCCTCCGGCGAGTCCGCCACCTGCGCGCCGTACCGCTGCGCCGCGGACCTGGCGGCGTCCGCGACGGGGTCGGCGACGACGAGGGACTCGACGGCGTCCAGCTTGGACAGGGTCTCGGCGTGGAAGGCGCCGATACGGCCGAGGCCGAGGATTCCGATACGCATGAGGACCGCAACTCCTGGAAGGGTGAGCGAGGGTGGGCGAGGGTGGGTGGCGGATGGGCTGGGGGTGGTCGGTCAGTCGAGACCGCCCAGGACGTTCTGGGCGACCAGCGCCTCACCCGGCTCGGGGCGCCGCCCGGTGACGGCCACCGTGGCGCCCTCACGGACCGCGGCCCGCGCGACGGCGGCGCCCACCCCCTGGGTGCCACCGTTGACCAGGACGACCTTGTCGTCGAGAAGTCCCACGTCTGCCGGCTCCTTCGGCTCGAGGGTCACGGCGTCGGTACGTCGACCCAGGTACCGGACCGCGCCGACAACGCCATGGCGTCGAGTGCCACGGCGCTGCGCACGGCGTCCGTGAGGGTCGTGCCGTACGGGCGGTCCTCGGCGATCGAGCGCAGGAAGCGGTACGCCTCGATCACCTTCAGGTCGTCGTAGCCCATCGCGTTGGCGGCGCCCGGCTGGAACGCCGCGAACTCGCCGTCGGCGGGGCCGACGTACACCGTGCTGACGGGCTGGTCCTGGTAGACGCCGCCGCGGCTGACGGCCAGCTCGTTCATCCGGCGGAAGTCCCAGGACACCGCGCCGCGGGAGCCGTGCACCTCGAAGCCGTAGTTGTTCTGCTCGCCGACCGACACCCGGCAGGCCTCCAGCACGCCCCGGGCACCGGAGGCGAAGCGCAGCAGACAGCTGACGTAGTCGTCGTTCTCGACGGGGCCGCGTTCGCCGCCCGGCGCGCGTGTGTGCCCCTCGGTCGCGCCGGAGGGACGGGCCCGCTCGGGCACGAAGACCGCCGTGTCGGCGCTCAGCGAGGCGATGTCGCCCAGCAGGAACCACGCCAGGTCCACGCCGTGCGACGCCAGATCGCCCAGCACCCCGCTGCCGCCCCGCCCGCGCTCGTACCGCCAGGTGAGGGCGGCGTCGGGATGCGCGGCGTAGTCGCTGAACAGCCGGACGCGCACATGGGTCACCGCGCCGATGTCACCGGCGGCGATCAGGTCGCGGGCGGCCTCCACGGCCGGCGCGTTGCGGTAGTTGAAGCCGACCGCACCCCGTACCCCGGCCGCGTCGACCGCGTCGGCCACCGTGCGGGCGTCCTCCGACGTCAGCCCCACCGGCTTCTCGATCCAGATGTGCTTACCGGCCTCGGCCATCGCGACGCCGACCTCCCGGTGCAGGAAGTTCGGCACGGTGATGCTGACCGCCCGCACCGCCGGATCCGCGGCGACCTCACGCCAGTCACGGGTCGCCCCGGCGAACCCGAACCGTGCCGCCGCCTCCTCCGCCCGGCCGGGCACCGGGTCGGCGACTGTCACCAGGCGGGGCCGCAGCGCCAGTCCCGGATAGTGGTGCGTGACCCGGGCGTACGCCTCGGCGTGCACCCGGCCCATCCAGCCGAAACCGACGACGGCCACACCGTACGCGTCCGGCGCGTCCAACGCGTCCACCATGACAGCCATGACAGCCCCTCTTTGGACCGGTCCATTTCCTGTCCACGCCACACTGGAAGGCTTGAACCCGCCTGTCAAGACCCTCGGCAGGTGTTCCCGGAGCCTTTGACAACCTTCTCCTGGCATGGAACGGTCCATGTCATGAGACAGCCGACGATCCGCGACGTGGCCGAACAGGCAGGGGTGTCCAAGTCGCTGGTGTCGCTGGTGCTGCGCGGCTCCGGCCAGGTGCGCCCCGAGAAGCGGGACGCCGTGCTGCGGGCCGTGCGCGAGCTCGGCTACCGGACCAACGCGGCCGCGCGCAGCCTGAGCGAGCAGCGAACCCGCACCGTCGGCGTCCTCCTCAACGACCTGCGCAACCCCTGGTACGTCGACCTCCTCGACGGCCTCAACTCACTGCTGCGCGACAACGGCCTGCACATGCTGCTCGCCGACGCCCGCCTCAACCGCCGTACCGGCGACGACCTCGCCGGGCCCTTCCTGGACCTGGGCGTCGACGGGCTGGTGGCGGTCGGCACGCTGCCCGACCCGGGCGTCCTCGGCCCGGTCGCCGAGCGGATCCCGGTCGTCGTCGCGGGCACACGCGAGCCGGAACTGCCGGGCGTGGACATCGTCGCGGCGGACGACGAGACCGGCGCACGCCTCGTCACCGAGCACCTCATCGGGCTCGGCCACCGCCGTATCGCGCACATCGCGGGGTACGGTGCGGTGGGTGAACTGCGCAGACGCGGCTTCGAGTCGGCGCTGCGGGAGCACGGACTCGCCGCCGGGGCGGCCGAGGCGCTGGTCGAGCCCAGCGACATGACCGAGGAGGGCGGCTACCGCGCCACCGTGCGGCTGCTCAGCCGCCCGGACCGGCCCACCGCGCTGCTCGCCGTCAACGACATCGCCTCCGTCGGCGCGCTGTCGGCGGCCGAGGAACTCGGGCTGCGGGTGCCCCGGGACGTGTCGGTGACCGGTTACGACAACACCAGCATCGCCCGGCTGCGGCACGTCTGGCTGACGACGGTCGACACGGCGCCGTACGAGGTGGGCCGCCGCGCCGCCCGCTGTCTCCTCGACCGTCTCGAAGCACCCGGGGGAGCGCACCGGCCCCGGGAAGCCGGCCGGGTCCACCTCGCCGTACCGACACTGGAGGTCAGGGGCACCAGCGCGGCGCCCCCCGGCCTCACAGATTGATCGCGTACACCTTGCGCAGCGTCTCGCGCACCGTCCACGTCGTACGGTCGCCCTCCCGCAGCACGGCCAGATCCCCCGGCCCCACCTCCAGCGTCGGCCCGCCCTCGACCTCGATCGTCGCCGTACCACTGATCACGACGAACATCTCGTCCGCCTCGGTGTCGGTGACCACGCCCGGGGTGATCTGCCAGATGCCGCGGATCTGCTTGCCGTCCGCCGACTCCCAGACCACCTTTCCGGTCACCTCGGGTGTTCCGGAGACGATCTGCGCCGGGTCGAGCGGCTCGGGTTCGAGTTCGGCGTCGGGGATGTGGAGAGCGAAGCTGTGCGTCATGGGCCGACCCTAGCGAGATCATCCGCCGCCGCGCCGTCGACAGGGTGTGCGGCATCCGGGCCGGTGAGAGGACACTTCGTCGCCCGCACCAGGTGGCTCAGGCCGGGTGGCGGCACGGCCCCGCCCGGCCGATCGTGGTGAGCATGGCTGACTCGACGGTTGCCGCTCCCGCCCGCGCGCCGCACCGGCACGACTCCCGTGAGGTCATCCTCTTCGGCGGGGTGTACGGCGCCGTCCTGGCCAGCTCGATGGTCGCCGCCCTCACCGAGTTCGGCCACTCCACGCCGGCCGCCCGCCGCTACGACGCCCTGTGGGTGCTGTTCACCGGGTTCGCCTCCGCCCTCGCGCACGGCTACGCCCACTACATCGCCGAACGCGGGCAGCACCGCCGCTGGGACGTGCTGCGTGACCTGGCCGACGAATGGCCGCTGGTCGCCGCCGTGCTGCCGTCGGTCGCGCTGCTCGCCGCGGCCGGCTGGGGATGGCTGCCCGCGAACGGCGTCGAATATCCGGCCTTCGGGCTGAACATGGCCATCCTGTTCGTCCTGGGGGTGATCACGGCCCGCTCGGCGGCCCGGAACTGGCCCGCCGCACTGCTGATCGGCCTGGTGGACGCGCTGCTCGGCCTCGTGGTGGTCGTGGCGAACGCGCTCATCAAGTAGACGACGTCAGCGGCCGGTGCGCACCCCGTCCAGGGCGATCGCCAGCACACGGTCACGCTGGGCGTCGTCGTCGAACGAGGTCGCGGTGATGCCGGCGACCATCCGCAGCAGGTCGGTGAAGTTCATGTCGGTGCGTGCCGCACCCGCCCGCTGCGCCCGCTCCAGCAGCGGCTCCCCGGCGCCGTACATCGACTCCCGGCAGGCCTGGAAGATCTCCGACTCGTCGTTGAGGGCCTCCCGCACCGCCCGCTTGGTGACCATGTAGCTCGCGAACCGGTCCAGCCAGGAGGTCAGCGCCTCCCACGGCGGCAGTCCGCCGACCTCGGCGGCGACCCGGACCAGGGCGTTCACCTCGTCGGCGTAGAGGCTCTCGAAGAGGTCGCGGCGGGTGGGGAAGTTCCGGTACAGGGTGGCGATGCCGACGCCCGCGCGGCGCGCGACCTCCTCCAGGGAGGCCTCAGCTCCGTGCTCCGCGAACACCTCGCGGGCGGCCGTGAGCAGGGCGTCGTAGTTGCGTGCGGCGTCCCTGCGGAGCGGTCGCCGGGCCGCGACGATCTCGCCGACGGGGAGTCGCTGGGCCGTCACTGGTGCCTCCCGGGACGGGAACCGGTTGAACCGGAGGGTGGCCTCCGCTATGGTGGAGGAGTGCCTCCACTTTAGCAGTGTGGGGTGCGATCCCTTCGGGCAGCCCGTGGCGTGCCCGCCTCCCGCAGTACTTCCCGCAGTGATTCCCGCAGTACCTTCCGCTCCGATCCGGAGAGGCTCAGCCATGCCCCGCAGCTCCACCCGTCTCACCTTCGCGGTCCTCGCGACCGGTGCGGGCGTGTTCTCCATGCTTCAGTCGCTGATCGCGCCGGCCCTGCCGACCGTCCAGCACGCCATGCACACCTCCCAGTCCACCGCGACCTGGGTGATGACTGCCTATCTGCTGTCCGCCTCGGTCTTCACCCCGATCCTCGGCCGGATCGGCGACCTCCACGGCCGCAAGCGCACCCTGGTCGCGGTCCTCCTGGCCGTACTGGCCGGCTGCCTGATCGCCGCGCTCGCTCCGAACATCGGCGTCCTGATCGTCGCCCGGGTCGTCCAGGGCACAGGTGGCGCCCTGTTCCCGCTGTCCTTCGGCGTCATCCGCGACGAGTTCGCCCCGGCCGACGTGAGCCGCAGCATCAGCAACCTGTCCGCCGTGATCGCGGCCGGCGGCGGCGTCGGCATGGTGGCCGCCGGGCCCATCGTCTCCGCGCTCGACTACCGCTGGCTCTTCTGGATCCCGGTCGGCATCGTCGCCGTGACCGTGCTGATCGCCCTCCGCTATGTGCCCGACTCGCCCAACCGGGCCCGGGGCAGCGTCAGCTGGCGCGGCGCCGTACTGCTGTCGGCCTGGCTCGTCGCCCTGCTCCTGCCGCTCAGCCAGGCCGGACGGTGGGGCTGGGGCTCGGCCGGGGTGCTCGGTCTGTTCGTGGCCGCCGCCGTGCTGTTCGCCGTATGGCTCACGGCCGAGGCCCGCTCCAGCAGCCCGCTCATCGACCTGCGGGTCATGCGGCTGCCCGCGGTGTGGACCACCAACCTCGCCGCCCTGCTCTTCGGTGCGGGCATGTACGCGATCTGGTCCTTCCTCCCCGGCTTCGTGCAGACGCCCGGCGCCGCCGGCTACGGCTTCGGCGCGAGCGTCACCGAGTCCGGACTGCTGATGCTGCCCATGCTCGTCGCGATGTTCCTGTCCGGAGTGCTCGGCGGCCGTCTGGCGGCGGTCGTCAACGCCAAGGTCCAGCTGGCCAGTGGCGCCGCGTTCGGCGCGCTCGCCCTCGGCTTCCTCGTGCTGTGGCACGACGAACGCTGGCACATCGCTGTCGTCTCCGGTGTGTTCGGCCTCGGCATCGGACTCGCCTTCGCCTCCATGGCCAACCTCATCGTGGGCAGTGTCCCGCCCGAGCAGACCGGCGCCGCCACCGGCATGAACGCCAACATCCGTACCATCGGCGGCTCCATCGGCGCCGCGCTCACCAGCGTCCTGGTCACCGGGCGGCTCCAGCCGGGCGGACTGCCCTACGCCTCCGGCTACACCCACGGCTTCACCCTGCTGGCACTGCTCTGCCTGGCGGCCGCCGCTGCCGCCCTGCTCGTCCCGGTCCGCCACACCGACCGACCCACCGGTCCCGTCACCCGACGTCCGGCAGCAGTACCCGTACGCGTGCGGTAGGGTTGACCTGCGCGATCATCCGGAAACGGGTGGGAACGCACCGGGACGTGGCGCAGCTTGGTAGCGCACTTGACTGGGGGTCAAGGGGTCGCAGGTTCAAATCCTGTCGTCCCGACTCTGCGTTTCGCAGGTCGGAGGACGTTCTCTCATCCGTGAGGGAACGTCCTTTTTTGTGTGCGGCAACACTGTCGGGCGGTGGTGGCGCGGGGGTGGTGGCGCGGGGGTGGGCGCCCCGATCACGCCCGGCAGCCGGTGGCCGGTCCCGGAAAAACCCTTGGACGTCACGGGGAGAGCGACGGGAGACTACGAGCCTTCACTTTCCGTACGCACTCGATCACTCAGGGTTGAAATGGACCTTCCTGATTCGTGCCGGGTACTGCCGGGCAAGGGCCCGGCTCTCCTCGCGCTTCGCTACTACGGACGGGAGTTGGCCCGGCTGCGGTGGCTGACGGTGCCCGCGATGCTGCTGCCCGCGCTGGGCAACATCGGCATCAACTACCTGGCACCGCTGGCCGTGGCCAAGCTCGTCGCCCGCATCGCCGGGCAGAGCGACATCTCGCTCGGCACCGCGCTGCCGTACGTCGTCGGCTTCGCTGTCGTCCTGCTGGTCTCCGAGGCGCTGTGGCGCGGCGGAATCCACTGCCTCAACCGGCTCGACGCCCTCGGCATCGAGCGCCTGTACATCATCGGCATGGACGAACTGTTCGCCAAGGACGCCAAGTTCTTCCACGACAACTTCGCCGGATCCCTCACCAAGCGGGTGCTGAGCTTCGCCTCGCGCTTCGAGGAGTTCGCCGACACCCTGACCTTCAACATCGTCGGCAGCCTGGTGCCGCTGCTGTTCGGGTCCGTGGTGCTGTGGCGCTACGAACCGCTGCTCGTCGTCGCCCTGTTGGTGATGATCGTTCTCACCGGGGTGTGCGTGGCCCCCCTCATCCGCCGTCGGCAGTCGCTGGTCAACCGGCGGGAGGAGGCCACCGCCCGGGTGTCCGGCCATGTCGCCGACAGCCTGATGAACATGGAGACCGTCCGGGCGTTCGCCGCGGAGGAGCGGGAGGCCGCCGAGCACCGCTCCCGTGTCGCCGCCTCACGTCGACTGACGCTGGGCTCCTGGGACTACGCCAATCTGCGCATCGACACGCTGGTCGCGCCCATGTCCGTACTGACCAACGTCCTCGGGCTGCTGATCGCGGTCGCCGTCGGCACCGGAGGGCACGGTGTCGAGGCGGTCGTGGTCGCCTTCACGTACTACTCCAACGCGACCCGGATCATGTTCGAGTTCAACCAGATCTACCGTCGTCTGGAGAGCTCGATGACGGAGGCCGCCCAGTTCACCGAACTGCTGCTGGATCCGCCCACCGTACTCGACCCCGAGTCAGCGGAGCCGCTGCTGTCCCGTCCCGCCGACGTCTGCTTCGAGCGGGTGACCTTCGCCCACGGGGGAGGGGACCCCCTGTTCGACGGCCTCGACCTCACGGTGCCCAGCGGGACGAAGATCGGTCTGGTCGGACGGTCGGGCGGAGGGAAGACCACGCTCACCCGGCTGCTGCTGCGGATGACGGACATCGACAGGGGCCGGATCCTGATCGGCGGCCAGGACATCAGTCGGCTGCGCCAGTCCGATCTGCGCGGCCTGATCTCCTACGTACCCCAGGACCCGGCGATGTTCCACCGCACCCTGCGGGAGAACATCGCGTTCGCCCGGCCGGACGCCACCGAGGCGGAGATCCGCCGCGCGGCCGAGGCCGCCCATGTCACGGAGTTCGCCGACGCGCTGCCGGACGGCTTCGACACCATGGTGGGCGAACGCGGGGTCAAGCTGTCCGGCGGACAGCGCCAACGGGTCGCGCTCGCCAGGGCGATCCTGCGGGACGCGCCGATCCTGCTCCTGGACGAGGCGACCAGCGCCCTCGACTCGGAGAGCGAGATCCTCGTGCAGGAGGCGCTGTGGCGGCTCATGGCAGGACGGACCGCGCTCGTCGTGGCCCACCGGCTCAGCACGGTCGCCGGGATGGACCGACTCGTGGTCCTCGACCACGGCCGGATCGTCGAACAGGGCACGCACGAGCAGCTGTTGGCGACCGACGGCGCCTACGCGAAGCTGTGGCAGCACCAGTCGGGCGGCTTCCTGGACGACCGGCCCGCGCGGGCCGAGGTGAGCTGACCACTGCCGAGTGGTCAGCTCGGCTCCGGCCCGGGCGGCGCGGCCCACAGACCGCGCACATGGCCCAGATGCCGGGTCATGACCGCCTGCACCGCGGGGGCGTCGCCGTCCAGCAGCGCGTCGAGCAGCTCCAGATGTTCCTCGGCCGAGGCCAGCAGGCGTCCCTCCCGCACCAGCGGGGTGAGCCCGTAGAGCCGGGCACGGCCGCGCAGGTCGGCGACCACCTCCACCAGGTGGGCGTTGCCCGCCAGAGCGAGCAGACCGAGATGGAATCGGGTGTCCGCCTCGACGTAGGCGACGAGGTCGCCGGCCACCGCGGCGGCCACGATCTCGCGGGCGGCCGGGCGCAACGCCTCCAGGGACACCCGGTCGGCCGTAGAGGCCAGCCCCACCACGGTGGGGATCTCGATGAGCGAGCGGACATGCGTGTACTCGTCGAGCTGTCTGTCGGAGACCGCGGTCACCCGGAAGCCCTTGTTGGGGACCGTGTCGACCAGCCCCTCCTTGGCCAGGTCCAGCATCGCCTCGCGCACCGGCGTGGCCGAGACACCGAAGCGCGCGGCGAGCGAGGGAGCCGAGTAGACCTCGCCGGGCCGCAGCTCACCCGCTATCAGCGCGGCCCGCAGCGCCTCGGCGACCCGCTCGCGGTAACTACTGCGCCGACCACCGAGGCGGGGCAGCTCGGGAGCGTCCGCCTGCTGCGATTTCTGTGCCATGTCACGCATCATAGAAGTTCGGAGCCCTGGAGCCGAAACGCTGCCTGCCGGGGCACTAGAGGACGAAGCCCTCCGGGAACGGATCGTCCGGGTCGAGCAGATACTGGGCCGTGCCGGTGATCCAGGCGCGGCCGGTGAAGCTCGGCAGGACGGCGGGCAGGCCCGCCACCTCGGTCGTGCCGAGCAGTCTTCCGGTGAACCGGGTCCCGATGAAGGACTCGTTCACGAACTCGGTGTGCAGGGGCAGTTCGCCCCGCGCGTGCAGCTGTGCCATGCGCGCACTCGTCCCGGTGCCGCAGGGCGAACGGTCGAACCAGCCGGGGTGGATGGCCATCGCGTGCCGGGAGTGGCGGGCGGTTGCGCCGGGCGCGTACAGATGGACGTGGTGGCAGCCACGGATCGACGGGTCTTCCGGGTGCACCGGTTCCGCGACGGTGTTGATCGCCTCCATCAACGCCAGCCCGGAGGCGAGGATGTCGTCCTTTCGGGCGCGGTCGAAAGGCAGCCCGAACTCCGCCAGCGGCAGGATCGCGTAGAAGTTGCCGCCGTAGGCGAGGTCATATGTCACATGCCGTCCGTCGGGAAGTACGGCCTTGCGGTCGAGGCCCGCGCTGAAGGACGGCACGTTCCGGAGCGTGACACTCCGCGCGGCGCCGTCCGCCACCGCGACCTCGGCGACGACGACTCCGGCCGGGGTGTCGAGCCGGACCGTGGTGACCGGCTCGACGACCTCCACCATGCCGGTCTCCACGAGTACGGTCGCCACACCGATGGTGCCGTGCCCGCACATCGGCAGACACCCGGACACCTCGATGTACAGCACTCCCCAGTCGCAGTCGGGCCGGGTCGGCGGCTGGAGGATCGCGCCGCTCATCGCCGAGTGGCCGCGCGGCTCCCGGACGAGCAGGCGCCGGATGTGGTCGCGGTGTTCACGGAAGTACAGCCGCCGCTCGTTCATCGTCGCGCCGGGCAGCACGCCGACCCCGCCGGTGATCACGCGGGTGGGCATGCCCTCGGTGTGCGAGTCGACGGCGTGCAGGACGAGTCTGCTGCGCATGCTCGGACCTTCCTCCTCGGACTTCTCGAAACGGAACCGGCGGCGTCAGCGGAGCCCGTCGGCGAGGGCCTTCTCGGTGGCCGCGCGGACCGTGGCCTCCTGCTCGGGCAGCAGCGGGACCCGCGGTGGCCGCACCGGGCCGCCGTACCGGCCGGCGACGTCCATGGACAACTTGACGGCCTGCACGAACTCGACCCGCGAGTCCCAGCGCAGCAGCGGATGCAGCCGACGGTACAGGGGCAGCGCGGTGGCCGGGTCCGTCGCCGTGGCCGCCCGGTACAACTCGGCCGAGGCGGCGGGCAGGGCGTTGGGGAAGCCCGCCACCCAGCCCTTCGCGCCCGCCAGCGCCAGCTCCAGTAGTACGTCGTCCGCACCGGCCAAAAGATCGAGATCCGGGGCGAGTTCGGCGATCCGGTAGGCGCGTCGGACATCGCCGGAGAACTCCTTGACGGCGTGGACGAGGCCCTCGCCGTGGAGTCTCGCGAGGAGTTCGGGGACGAGGTCGACCCTGGTGTCGACCGGGTTGTTGTACGCGACCAACGGCAGGCCCGCCCGGGCGACCTCGGCGTAGTGGGCGACTACGGACCGCTCGTCGGCGCGGTAGCCGTTGGGTGGCAGCAGCATCACGGAGGCGCAGCCCGCCTCGGCCGCGTGCTCCGCCCAGCGGCGGGCCTCGCCGGAACCGTAGGCGGCGACGCCGGGCATCACCCGCGCGCCGCCCACCGCGGCCACTGCCGTCTCGACGACCCTGGCGCGCTCCCCGGGGGTGAGCACCTGGTACTCGCCCAGCGAGCCGTTCGGTACGACGCCGTCGCAGCCGCTGTCCACCAGCCACGCGCAGTGCTCGGCGTACCGGTCGTGGTCGATGGTGAGGTCGGTGCGCAGCGGGAGAGCGGTGGCTACCAGGACGCCGTGCCAGGGGCGGTTCTCCGCGATGGTCATGAGCGATGTCCCCAATCCGGTGACGTGTGACATGGTACTGACTGGGTTTGTTCCACGGCGCGGGGAGACCCGCGCCGCTCACTGCGGCGGTTCCTCCTCCGTCCCGGCGAGCACCCCGAGCGGCACCGGCCGGGCGAACGGCCGCCGTGCCGGAGTGAGCGGGCACCCGGCGAGTCCGGCCACCGCCGGCTCGCACATCCGGCCCTGGCACCAGCCCATCCCGGCCCGGCTGAGCAGTTTCACGGTGCGCGGATCGCCCGCGCCCAGCTCGGTGACGGCCGCCCGGACCTCCCCGGCGGTCACCTCCTCGCAGCGGCACACCACCGTGTCGTCGGTGACCCGCTCGGCCCATCCGGCGGGCGGCCGGTAGGCGGACTCGACCGCCGCGGCGAACGAGCGGAGCCGCGTCCGGGTCCGGGCGGCCGCCGCCCGGGCGGACGGGTCGGGCGGGCTGCCGCGCAGCCGGGCCGCGACCGAGTACCCGGCGACACGGCCTTCGGCGAGGGCGAGGTCCGCGCCGCCGACCCCGGTGGCCTCACCGGCCGCCCAGACTCCCGGCACGTCGGTGCGCTGCTCGCCGTCCACCCGCACACCGTTGTCGGTCGGACGGCAGCCCAGTGTCTGCGCCAGGTCGGTGTGCGGCAGCATGCCGTGCCCCACGGCGAGGGCGTCGCACGGAACGCGGCGCCCGCCGCGCCCGATGCCCCCACGCGCGTCGAGTGCGGCGACGGTCACCGCCTCCAGCCGGTCGGTACCGTGCGCCTCGGTCACGACGTGACCCGGGAGGACGGGCACCCGGTGGCGCAGCAGCCGCAGCGCGTACCCCGCGCCCTCGGCGAGCTTCGCCGGCCGGGCCGCCAGCGCGGACGACAGGCGCCCCACCGACCTGGGGCCGGTGGATTCGACGAGTGCGGCCACGTGCGCACCCGCCGCGGCGAGCCCCGTCGCCACGGGCAGCAGCAGCGGCCCGGTACCGGCGACCACGACCGTGCGGCCCGGCAGCACCAGTCCGCCCTTGAGCATCGCCTGTGCCCCGCCCGCGGTGACCACCCCGGGAAGGGTCCAGCCGGGGAAGGGCAGCACCTTCTCGTACCCTCCGGTGGCCAGCAGTACGGCGTCGGCGCGCACCGCGACGCCGTCCTCCTGGCCGGGCCCGCGCAGTGCGTGCACCACGAACCGTGGTGTCTCCGACTCCCGTTCCACACACCAGACATGATGGTCTGCCAGATGCCCGAGCCGTCCGGCCGCGAGTTGCTCGGCCAGCCCCGCGCGCAGCCGCTGCCAGGTCCGCCACCCGTGGAGGGCTCGCGGCCTGCCCGCCCCGAAGCCTTCGGCGGGCTGTCGGTAGAACTGGCCGCCCACCGCCTCGGCGGCGTCCACGAGGGTGACCCGTACCCCTCCCGCGGCGGCGGTCAGCGCGGCGGCCAGACCCGCCGGACCCGCCCCGATCACCGCGAGGTGCGGTCGCTCGGGTCGCTCAGTCCTCATCGTGGCCCGTCCCGCCCTGTGTGCAAATCGCGTCTCCGGGCCGTACCGGGACCAGGCAAGCGCGTTGGTTCGGACGGCCGTTGACGGTCACCAGACAGTCGAAGCACACCCCGATCCCGCAGAAGACGCCTCGCGGGCGGCCCTCGCGCCGTGTGTGGCGCCAGGCCGTCACCCCGGCCGTCCACAGTGCGGCGGCGACGGTCTGGCCGGGCAGCGCAGCGACCGAACGGCCGTCGAAGGTGACCGTGAAGCCGGGGCCCGGTCGTGCCCGGGTCAACTCATGAGGATTCAAGGAGTGTTCACCTCTTCGTCGGTGAAGCGGTATCGGTGAAGCGGTCCGGCCGGAACGGAGTCAGGTCCAGATCCGGTTTCTCCCCGCTGAGCACCTGTGCGGTCAAGTGGCCGGTGGCGGCGGCCAGTCCGATACCCGCACCCTCGTGTCCACACGCGTGAAACAGGCCCGGCGCACGCGGGTCCGGGCCGATGGCCGGCAGGTGGTCGGGCAGATACGGCCGGAATCCGGCGTAGGTGCGCAGCGCGCGTACCTGCGCCAGGAACGGGAACAGCCGTACCGCGCCGGCCGCCAGCGCGCGCACCGCGGGCAGGGAGAGCGACCGGTCGAAGCCGACCCGTTCCCGGCTGGCGCCGATGAGCACGGGCCCGGCGGCCGTGCCCTCGACGACCGGTGAGGTGCGGAGCGCGGCGGAGTCACTGGCCACGTCGGACACGTAGTCCGCCGCGTAGACCTTGTGCCGGACCAGCCGGGGCAGCGGCTCGGTGACCAGGACGAAGCCGCGCCGGGGGAGCACCGGCAGGCGTACCCCGGCCAGAGCGGCCAGTTCGCCGCCCCAGGGGCCGGCGGCGTTGACCACGGCCGGCGCCTGGATGTCACCGTGGTCCGTGCGGACACCGCGTACCGCCCCGTCCCGGTCGCGCGGTACGGCGGTCACGGTATGGCCGGTCAGGAGGCGGGCGCGCGAGGCGCGGATCAGGTGGGCGGCCGCGAGGGCGGGCATGACCTGGGCGTCCTGCGGGTAGTGCACCGCGCCCACGAGCCCGGGCGTCAGGCGCGGTTCGAGCTCGCGGAGCCGGTCGGCGCCCACGGACCGTGCGGTGACCCCGGCCGCCCGCTGACCGGCCGCGAACCGTTCCAGCGCGCCCAGGTCCTCCGGTGTCTCGGCGACCACCAGGCCGCCCTTGGGCTCGTACTCGATCGCGGCTCCGGTCTCCTGTGCCAGTTCGGCCCACAACCTGCCCGACAGCAGGGCGAGTTCGAGTTCCGGCCCCGGTCCCTTGTCGGAGACGAGGAGATTGCCCTCCCCGGCGCCGGTGGTGCCGCCGGTGACCGGGCCGCGGTCCACCACCAGGACGTCGAGCCCGGCCTGAGCGGCGTACAGCGCGCAGGCCGCACCCACCATCCCGGCTCCGACGACCACGACATCGCAGGTCAGTCGTTTCCCCACGCCAGTAATATGTCACATGGTTCTGTGCATGGGGAGAGGGCGTACCGGACGGAGTCAGTCGAACAGGCTCGGGTTCGCGGTCGGGGTCTTCCCGGCGAGCACGTCCTTCAGACGGTGCGCGCCCGCCTCCACCGCGTCCTCGGTGCTGGGGTGATCGGTGCCCGAGGGGCCGCCGTTGGTGACGGTGGCGGCGGAGGCGCCGACCCGGACCGCGGCGACGTCCAGGTTGATCGTGACCGGATCACCCGCAGCGGTGCCCTGCACGGTCACCGTCACGCCCTGCCGCGCGTCGCCGGCCTGGGGCAGCGGGAGCTCGACGACCTGCACCGTCCGCTCACTGCCGTCCGCGGCGGTCGCGGTGAACTGGTCGCACTTCTGCGGCAGGCTCTTGATCCAGTCCAGGGACTTGTCCAGCGAGGCCCGGCCGTAGTCGCCCACCTGGTAGAGCAGCCGGTAGTCGCCCCAGCTGAACCCGGTGAGCGCGGACGCGCCCGGCGGCCGACCCAGCAGCGTGTCGGAGTACAGGCTGTCGAGCAGCTGCTGGCACTCGGCGGCGGTGGACTTCGCGTTGAGGAACGCCGCCACATCGACCTTGCCGACGAGCAGCTGGTCACGCCAGCGCGCCGCGTTGTTCACCTGCGTCCAGTCGCCTTCGAGATCCGCCTCGGTGATCAGCGCCGCCCGCGCACCGGATCCGGTCAGGGCCGGGGTGGCGGACGGGTACGCGGACTGCTTTGCCGCGGGCGAGGCGGGCGCGCTCGCCCGGGACTCCGTGCCGGCGGAGCAGGAGGCCGTGGCCAGCAGCGCCCCGGCCACCAGAACCGGGGCGAGGACGCGGGTGGGACGGGACGTACGGTTCATCGCGGCGGCCTCCTGGGGAACGCGGTAAGTGCCCTCACGCCATCACCGCTCACGCCCGTCGGCCACCGCACCGGACTGTCCGGGTGACGCGCGGTACGCGCCCTCAGCCGGAACCGTGCCCGGAGCCGTGCCCTTCGCCGGGCCCGTCCGCCGAGTGACGGTGCAGGTGGAAGCGGTGCTCGTGCCGGGGGGCGGCGCCCCGGACGGGACGGGCGGCGAGCTCGGGCGTCGTGACGCGGACGTTGCGCCCGCCGCAGCGCTCACAGACCGCGTCGGACAGCGGCGACCGCATGGCCCGGCCCGCCTCGTCGACGTACTCCTGGGTGTCCAGTGAGACCGGGTCGGTGAAGAACACCACCTGGAACTCCTCCTGCCACATGTATCCGCAGCGCGCGCAGACGAACACGAACGTCTCGGGCACGGCGCCGGGCACCTCACCGGCCCCGGAGTCAGGGTGGTCCACCATCGAATCCGGCTCCTTCCGCACACCTCGTCCGACTTCCAGCCCACCGCCACGGCCGCCGTACGGCAACTCGAGCACCGGCACACCGGCCCGCGCCTGTATCAGGGGCGGGCGCAGACGCTCTCCATGGGGTGACGAACTCGGAGGCCGGATCGCACCGTCGTGACCCCGGCCGTCACGCCGCCCCGAATGCCGCGAACGCCCAGCCCGTCGCCCGGTGCACCGCGTCCCCGGGCAGTGTGGCCCGTGCGTCGCGCAGCGCCTCGGCCAGGGAGAGACCGGCTTCGAGGCCCTTGTGCAGGGCCAGCATGAGCGGTACCACGGCCTCGTCGTTGACGGGCGCGCTGCTCGCCACCACGCCCGCTGTGCCCAGCGGCAGCAGTGCGGTGACGAGGCCGAGCAACTCGTCGGCGCCGACCGTGGCGAGCCGCGCGGTGTCGCAGCTGGACAGGATGATCCGGTACGGGCTGCGGGCGAGCCGTTCGAAGTCGTGGACGATCAGCGGACCGTCGGCCATCCGCAGTGCGGAGAACAGCGGGCTGTCCGCCCGGAACGTGCCGTGCGCCGCGATGTGCGCCAACGCCGCACCGTCCAACTCCTCCAGCACTTTCGGGACTTGGGCGCCGTCGTACTCCAGCACCTTCGCCGTGCCGTACCGGTCGGCCAGCTCGGGCACTTCGGCGCCGCAGGTCGCGAGCCCGGGGCCGCGCACCAGCACATGCGCCCCGTCCCGTGGCGGCTCGGTCTCCCGGGCGCGCAGCCAACTGCCCGCCGACGGCGACACGCTGAGCACCCGGTCCCGCAGCGAGGGCAGCAGTGCCCAGGGCACGCGGTGCAGCGCGCCCGGCGGCACCACCACCACCGGTCCGGAACCCAGGTGCGGTACGGCACCGCCCAGCAGCAACTCCTCCAGCCGCCGCCCCGCCGCCTCCACCAGCGGCAGCCTGGCCTCGGCGCCGGGGTGGGCCAGCCGCCGCAGCCCGGCCTGCACATGCTCGGCCTCGGCCACCGCCTCGGCCAGCGCGCCGCCCTCGAACCGCCGTACCCGTCCCTGCCCGCACAGCAGCACCTGAACGCGGCCGTCGAGCACCACCAGCTCCACCAGCCGTGCCTCGCCGAGCCGGTCCAGCAGCCGGGCCGGGTCGAAGCGGTCGCCGTAGCCGGGGACGTCACCGCGCATGCGCAGGGTGCGCGAGCGGATCTCCCGTTCCAGACGCCGCTGTTCACGCTCCAGCGCGGGCACCGGACGGCCGTCCATGCGCGCGGCCTCCGCCCGGGCCGCGATCTCCCGGAACGCGGTCAGCCCGCTGAGCAGCGCCGGGTCGGCGGGCGGCCGTGCGGGCGGCGCCGACAGCACCGTGGCCCGCCAGCGCTCGCTCCACACCAGGAGCCGCCGCGGGCCGCCCTGCGTGAGACTGGCCTGCTGTGCCAGCGCGGCCAGCTCCGCGCCCTGCGCGGTGGCCCTGGCCCGCAACTCCGAGGCGCCCAGCGTCATCCGGTGGTCGTCCAGTACGTCCAGTCCACGCCGGCAGGCCTCCAGCACCCCCCGCCCGGAACCGGCCGCCCGCGCCCGCAGCGCCTGGGCGGCCCACCCCGTGATCCGGGCCAGCGGCGGCCCGGCGTGCCTGCTGCGCGCGGCCACCGCCAGATGCCGCTCCGCGTCGGCCGTCCAGCCGAGTGCCAGCGCGATCCGGCCCGCCAGCAGTGACGCCTCCGGCGCGGTCGGCGAACCGAACGAGGCCAGCCGCTCGGCGACCGCGGCCGCGTCCGCCACCAGCCGCCCCGACCGGCGCCCGGCAGCCACCCGCGCCTCGATCATCACCAGCCGCGCGTGCGTCTCCCACCAGGTGCGCCGCTGCCCCGCGAACAGCCGTACGGCCACGGCGGCACGGGCGATGGCGGTGTGCGGGTCCCCCGCCGACCGGGCCGCCCGCGCCGCGACGAGCAGCAGTTCGGCCTTACGGGTCGGCTGCCCGCCGATCTCGTCCAGCTCCGCGATGGCCGCGTCGGCCTCGGCCAGTGCCTCCGGTGCCAGGCCGGCCGCCATCAGTACCTCACAGCGCCGGATGTAGAGCATGAACATCGGCGTGCCGAGCTTCGCGTACCGCTCCTCGGCCTCGTCGAGCAGCCGCAGCGCCGCCGGGATGTCACCCGACCGGAACGCGGTCAGGCCCCGGCTCTCCACCGCGTCGGCCTTGTCGTGCTCCTGGCCGGTGGTGTCCCACAACCGCTCGGCCGACGTGAAGTCCGCGTGGGCACGGTCCACCGCGCCCAGCGCCAGATGAACCGTCGCCCGCAGCGTCAGCGCCCGCGCCGTCCAGATCACGTCGCCGGCCTGCCGCAGGACCGGTATCGCCCGGCGCACGTCCTCCAGGGCCTCCCGGTGATGGCCCAGCACCCACCACACATATGCGCGGCGGTACAGGACCCGTGCCCGGGTGTGCCCGCTGCCGCGCGCGACCCCGCGCTCGAATGCCGCCAGCCCCTGCCGAGTGCGCCCCGCATGCACCAGTGCGACCCCCAGGGTGGCGAGCACGTCGGCCTCCCGGTCGGGCGACTGCGCGCGCGCCGCCAGATCGCGGGCCCGCCGCAGATGGCGCAGGGCGATCCGCAGATCGCCGAAGTCCCGCTGCCAGATGCCGATCACCTGGTGGGCGACGGAGGCGTGCGACGGCGACGCGTCGGCGTGCAGCACCGATTCGGCCCGGGCCAGCGCCTCGTTGGGCGCGGCGAACACCATCGGCAGCAGTTCGAGAACCGAGTCGCTTCCCGCTGTCACCCCACGGATGGTACTGGCCTGCGGATCAGCGTCCTACACATAGTGCCCCGCTAGTGCCCCGCGGACTGGACGTCACCCCGGGCTGGACGTCACCCCGCCCTCCTGTATCAATCGTGGATTGAGCCGCTCTGTCTGACGAACGCCGTCGCAGTGGGAGGAACACGTCATGGCACCTCAGCGATTTCACGAGCAGTTCCACCAGATCCAACGCTCGATGCCCGACGTACCCCTCGCGATGGGACCGGACGACTCCGCCGAGTTCTTCTACGAGAAGGGCGTCGTGCTGGCCCGCGACGGTGAGGAGGCACGGGCCGTCGAGGACACCGTGCGCGCCCACTTCACCCGGACGGACGGCCTGGTCGAGGACCATGTGCGCCGCGCGGGCCCCGACACCAACCGGACCGGCGTCACCCGTATCCAGGTGGGCGACCCGAGCCACGGCGACCGCGGCGGCGACCACGCCGTGGCGCACGCGATGCGGGCCATGCGCGAGGCCGAGGGACGCCGGGGACACCGGCTGGTCAGCCGCAACCACGTGGTCTCCATCGCGGTCAACGCCTGCCCCGGCGACGAACCCGTCCCCGTCCCGCTGGCCCAGCCACCGAACCCGGCGCCCGCCGCGACACCTTATGACCACGACACCGCCGTCGGCGTCCTGGTCATCGACACCGGTCTCATGCGCGACCACCGGTCCTGCCCGCTGCTCGCCCACACCGAGGGCGACGCCCAGATCAGCGAGACCGACGACGCGGGAGTCCTCCAGCAGTACGTCGGACACGGCACGTTCATCGCCGGGCTCGTCGCCGCCGTCGCCCCCAACACCGACGTCACCGTGCGCAACACCCTGAACGACGCCGGCGCCATCCTGGAGTCCGACCTCGGCACCAAGCTGTTCGAGGCCGTCGACCGCGACGGCTGGCCCGACATCATCAGCCTTTCCGCGGGCACCTCAAACGGCCGCACCGACGGTCTGCTCGGCATCGACGCGTTCATGCGCGAACTCCGCGCCCAGGGGACGCTGTTGATCGCGGCCGCCGGCAACAACGCCAGCGCCACACCGTTCTGGCCCGCCGCCTACGCGGCTCTTCCCGAGTACGCGGAGGCGGTGCTCTCGGTCGGCGCGCTCCGCGGTGACGGCGAGTTCGGCGCCTGCTTCAGCAACCACGGCCCCTGGGTGAAGGTCTACGCCCCCGGCGAGCGCCTCACCGGTGTCCTCACCGGCTTCGGGACGCCCGTGCCCTACGTGTACCAGCACTCCACCTACGACGCCTGCCGGTACGGCTTCACCTACGCCTGCACCTGCCAGTACCCGCGCCACACCGGCATGTTGAGCGAGGGGCGGGACGCTGCGACGGGCAAGCCGGACCAGGTGATGTTCGAGGGGTACGCGCAGTGGAGCGGGACGTCCTTCGCCACGCCTGTCGTCGCCGGACTCGTCGCCGATCACATGACGGCGCACAAGGAGCGCGACCCGCGCGCCGCACGCGAACAACTCCTGTCGTCCAAAACCGGGTTCGCGGAAGTGCGCGGGGCGCACGTACCGGCGCTCCGCCCGGCGACCTGGCAGCCGGTCTCCGTCGCACGGCCGGCGCCTACGGTATGAGTACCGGAACCATCCCCTCTACGGCGTACCATGACAGGCCGTACACGAGGGGTGACGACGTGGACCGAACAGAAGTCGGCGCGTTGGTCCAGTCCGCCGTCGAGGGCGACGCGGCGGCCTGGAAGGCGCTGGTGGAAGGGCTGAGCCCGCTGGTGTGGTCCGTGGTGCGCGCACACCGGCTCTCCGACGCCGACGGCCACGAGGTCTACCAGACGGTGTGGTTCCGCTTCGCCCAGCACCTGGGCCGGATCCGGGAACCGGAGAAGGCGGGCGCCTGGCTGGCCAGCACGGCACGGCACGAGTGCCTGAAAGTGATCAAGAGTCTGACACGTCTGGTGCCGACCGACGATCCACAGGTCCTGGACCGCGTCAGCGACGACCGCACGCCCGAGCAGTCGCTGATCGACTCGGAGGAGGCGGCCGCCGAGGCCGAGCGGATCCGTTGGCTGTGGCAGGAGTTCGAGGAGCTCGGCGAGCGCTGCCGGCAGTTGCTGCGGGTCCTGATGGCTTCCCCGCCGCCGAGCTATGTGGAGGTGTCGGCCGCCCTCGGCATCGCCGTGGGCAGCATCGGACCGCTGCGCCAGCGCTGTCTGCGCAGGCTGAGGGCACGACTGGACGCACGGGGGGCACTGTGAACGAGATGAACGGCACGGACGGGAACCACGACGGCATCGCGGTCCTGGAGGAGGAACTGCGCCAGGCGGCCGCCATCCTGGACCCCGTCCCCGCGGACCTGCGACAACTGGCCATCGAGGCCTACGCGTTGCACGACCTTGACGCCCGGATCGCCGAACTGACCTTCGACTCCCTGGTCGACGCCATCCCGGTGCGCGGCGCCACGGCAGCGCCCAGGATGCTGACCTTCCGCGCGGGCGACCTGACCGTGGACGTGGAAGTCACGGGCGAGGGCCTCATGGGCCAGCTTCTGCCACCGCAACCGGCCCGCATCGAGATCCTCGCCGGCCCCCGGCCCACCGACCAGGTCCCGGCTGACCCGATGGGCCGCTTCGTGAGCGAGGCACCCTTGACGGGCCCGTTCGCGCTGCGGCTGCGGATGGGCGGGGACGTGATCGTGACGGAGTGGCTGCGGGCCTGAGCCTCGTGCGCCCGGTCCGCCGGGAAGCGTCCCTCACCAGGTGACGGGCAAGGCTTGCGGGCCCCGGATCATCGTCTTCCGGCGCCAGGGCACCTCCTCGGACGGTACCGCCAGACGCAGTTCCGGCAGGCGGTCCAGCAGGGTGCCGACCACCAGGCCGGTCAGCAGCCGGCCGAGCACGGCGGCCGTGCAGTGGTGGGGGCCGTTGCCGAAGGCGAGGTGGGGATTCGGGTCGCGTCCGGGGGTGATGCGGTCCGGGTCGGGGAAGACCTCGGGGTCACGGTTGGCGGCCAGATAGGAGACGTAGACCGCCTCGCCCGCCCTGATCCGGGCGCCCCGCAGTGTCACGTCCTCGAGCGCGATCCGGGCGAGACCCACGCTGCTGCGGTGGGGGACGTAGCGCAGCAACTCCTCAAGGACGGTGTCGCGTTCCTCGGGCCGTTCGCGCAGTCGGTCGAGCAGGTCCGGCCGGGTGAGCACCAGGAACAGCAGCTGGCCGCAGTTGTGGGTCACCGCCTCCCCGCCGATCTGCAACGGCCCGGCGAGCCCCACCGCCTCCTCCTCGCTGATCCCGCCCCGGGTCACCTCGGCGCCGAGCAGGGAGTACACCGAGCCGTCGGGGCGCCCGGCGCGGCCCGCGCGGGCACGGACCGTCCCGGTGATCCAGCCGTACAGGCCGTCCTTCGCCCGGCCGGCGGCCTCCGCACCGCCCGAGGTGGACACGATCCGCCGCGTCCAGGCGTGCACCCGGTCGCGTTCGGCCACCGGCACCCCCATGACCTCACTCACCACCGCGACCGGGAACGGCTCCAGCACCCGCCCGACCAGATCGGCGGGCGGCCCGTCCCGGACGAGCGAGTCCAGCAACGCGTCGAGGATCTCCTGTGCGCGAGGCCGCAGCCGCTGCGCGGCCGCCGGGGTGAACACCTCCGCGACCGGTCTGCGCAGCCGGTTGTGGTCGGGCTGGTCCGCGAACGCCAGCGACCCCGGACGCGGCGAGAAGTGCGGGGCCAGCCGCGTCACCTGACGTCGCATCAGTGCCGCCCGGCTGAACCGGGGATCGGTGGTGATCGATCTGACGTCCTCGTGCCGGGTGGCCAGCCACGCCCAGCCGTCGCCGTGGGGGAGGCGGATCCGGGTCAGCGGCCCCTCCCGCATGAGGTCCGCGAGGACCGGGTCGAACTCGGTCCCCGCCAGGTCGAGGGCGGGCCAGTCCCGCACGGGCGGCCGCACCGGGCCGCCGAGCGCGTCCGTCTCCTCCGTCATGCCCTCCACCCTGGTACCCCGGCCGCGCCCCTGTCCTGCGGGAGTGGGCCGCCCGGTGGTGTCAGCGCCCGGCGCCGTCGACCAGGGCCGCCAGCGCCGATGCCAGGTGGCACAGGCCGGGTCCCGCCGGTCCGCCCGGCTCGGTCATGTAGGTGTCCCGGCGGATCTCCACCATCAGGGCGCTCACCCGGGCGTCCTTCCCGTAGTACTCCAGGGGCACATAGGCGCCGCCGAAGGGTCGGTCGAGGCCGGTCTCCCCGCATCGGGCGAACGCCTCCCGGGCGATCCGTACCAGCGGTTCCGGGGTGTGGAAGGAGTCGGTGCCCAGGCAGACCGGCGGCCGCGGGCCGTCGCCGTGCAGCTCGTAGGGCAGCGGCTCGGTGGGATAGGAGTGCACGTCGATCACCACGGCCCGTCCGGTGGCGGCCAGCCGGTCACGCACCGCCTCGGTCATCGCCCGCGCATAGGGGCGGAAGTAGCGTTCGAGCAGCGGCTCCGGGTCGGTGTCCGCCGGGCGCAGGGGAGCGCGGTGCGTGGTCCGGGTGTACACGGCGCCCATGCCGACGGCGAGCATCTCCTCCCGTTCGTCCGGGAACCGCTCCGGGTCGACGACCAGCCGCGACAGCCGGTTCACGAACCGCCAGGGGGTCACCCCGGCCGACTCCGCCGCGGCTGCCGCGAGCTGGGCCGTGTGCGCGTCCACGATGTGGTCGAGCTCCCGCTCCAGCGCCGTGTCGTCCAGCACGATGCCCGCGCGGACGGCGTCCGGCACCTCCCTCGCGGAGTGCGGCACATGAAGGATCACCGGGGAGTCGGCGGCGCCGGGGAGGAGTTCGAAGGACGGCGTGGGCGGGGTCACGGGCTGCTCCCGGGGCATCGGCAGGGGTGTGGTCGGCGGCGTTGTCAGTGGCACGGTGCATGATCGAAGGTGCCCCATCGTGCGACCGGCGCGACCGGCAAACCAGCACGACCAGCAACCGGACGACCAGCCAAGGACCGGGGGACCGCATGCCCATCAGCAACGAGCAGGTGACCGCGCATCCGTTTCTGCGTGGCCTGTACCGGGACGACTACTACCCCGTCCGGGTCGTGGACCTCGGCAGGGGAATCCTGCTGCGCCTGTGCGAGCGCATCGAGGCCGAGCGGCCCGCCGACCTGGCCGCGCTCTACGTCCTGACCCACGCGGCCACGGAGGAGTTCAACGACCTCCAGGACGAGTTCGAGGCGGCGGGCAGCGAGATCGAGACCGTGGCCCGCGAGGAGATGGCCGAGGACTTCTGGTTCGTCGCCGGTGTCTACGGTTTCACCGACGCGGACGCGGAGGAGCTGATCGCCACCCGGGACTGGTGAGCCGGAACCGCGTCCGGCCGCAACGCCGCCGCCCCGGCCGGGGATGCCGGCCGGGGCGGGAGTTCACTCACGAGGACGGCCCGGGGGCCGCCGTTGTCAGCTCAGGGAGGCGAGCGTCTCGTTCCAGGTGGCCGACGGGCGCATGACCGCGTCCGCCTTGGCCTTCTCGGGCTGGAAGTAGCCGCCGATGTCGGCCGGGTTGCCCTGGACGGCGATCAGCTCGGCGACGATCTGCTGCTCCTGCGCGGCGAGCGTCTCGGCGAAGGGGGCGAACGCCTTGGCGAGGTCCGCGTCGTCGGTCTGCCGGGCCAGCTCCTGCGCCCAGTACAGGGACAGGTAGAAGTGGCTGCCGCGGTTGTCGATGCCGCCGACGCGACGGGTCGGGGACTTGTCCTCGTTGAGGAAGGTCGCCGTGGCGCGGTCGAGGGTGTCGGCGAGGACCTGGGCGCGGGCGTTGCCGGTGGTCTTGGCGTACTGCTCGAAGGACGGCACCAGGGCGAAGAACTCGCCCAGCGAGTCCCAGCGCAGGTAGTCCTCCTTGACCAGCTGCTGGACGTGCTTCGGCGCGGAACCGCCGGCGCCCGTCTCGAACAGGCCGCCGCCCGCCATCAGCGGGACGACCGACAGCATCTTGGCGCTGGTGCCCAGCTCCAGGATCGGGAAGAGGTCGGTCAGGTAGTCACGCAGCACGTTGCCGGTCACCGAGATGGTGTTCTCGCCGCGGCGGATGCGCTCGACGGACAGCTTGGTCGCGTCGACGGGGGCGAGGATGCGGATGTCCAGGCCCTCGGTGTCGTGCTCCGGCAGGTAGGCGTTGACCTTGGCGATCAGGTTGGCGTCGTGCGCGCGGGTCTCGTCCAGCCAGAACACGGCCGGGTCGCCGGTGGCGCGGGCGCGGGTGACGGCGAGCTTCACCCAGTCCTTGATGGGGGCGTCCTTGGTCTGGCAGGCGCGGAAGATGTCGCCGGCGGAGACGGTCTGCTCCAGGACGACGTCGCCCGCCTCGTCGACCAGGCGGACGGTGCCGGTGACCGGGATCTCGAAGGTCTTGTCGTGGCTGCCGTACTCCTCGGCCTTCTGCGCCATCAGGCCCACGTTCGGGACGGAGCCCATGGCGGCGGGGTCGTAGGCGCCGTTGGCCCGGCAGTCGTCGATGACGACCTGGTAGACGCCCGCGTAGGAGGAGTCGGGCAGCACGGCCAGGGTGTCGTCCTCCTGGCCGTCGGGACCCCACATGTGGCCGGAGGTGCGGATCATGGCCGGCATCGAGGCGTCCACGATGACGTCGGACGGCACGTGCAGGTTGGTGATGCCCTTGTCGGAGTCCACCATCGCCAGCGCCGGGCCCTCGGCCAGTTCGGCCTCGAACGACGCCTTGATCTCGGCAGCCTGCGGCAGGGCCTCGACGCCCTTGAAGATGCCGCCCAGACCGTCGTTCGGGGTCAGACCGGCCGCGGCGAACGTCTCGCCGTACGCCGCGAACGTCTTGGGGAAGAAGGTGCGCACGACGTGACCGAAGACGATCGGGTCGGAGACCTTCATCATCGTGGCCTTGAGGTGCACGGAGAACAGGACGCCCTCCTCCTTGGCGCGGGCGACCTGCGCGGCGAGGAACTCGCGCAGCGCGGCGACACGCATCACGGAGGCGTCCACGACCTCGCCCTCGAGCACCGGCACCGACTCGCGCAGCACGGTGGTGGAGCCGTCGTCGCCCTTCAGCTCGATGCGCAGCGCACCGGCCTTGGAGATCACCGCGGACTTCTCGGTGGAACGGAAGTCGTCCACACCCATGGTCGCCACGTTGGTCTTGGACTCCGCGGACCAGGCGCCCATGCGGTGCGGGTGGGTCTTCGCGTAGTTCTTCACCGAGGCCGGGGCGCGGCGGTCGGAGTTGCCCTCGCGCAGCACCGGGTTGACGGCGGAGCCCTTGATCTTGTCGTAGCGGGCGCGGATCTCGCGCTCCTCGTCGGACTTCGGGTCGTCCGGGTAGTCCGGCAGCGCGTAGCCCTTGCCCTGGAGCTCCGCCACGGCGGCCCTGAGCTGTGGGATGGACGCCGAGATGTTCGGCAGCTTGATGATGTTGGCCTCGGCGGTCTTGGCCAGCTCGCCCAGCTCGGACAGCGCGTCGGGAATGCGCTGGTCCTCGTTCAGGTACTCCGGGAAGACCGCGATGATACGCCCGGCCAGCGAGATGTCCCGGGTGTCCACCGCGACGCCCGCCTGACCGGCGTACGCCTGGATCACCGGCAGGAACGAATGCGTCGCCAGGGCGGGGGCCTCGTCTGTGTAGGTGTAGATGATGGTCGAGTCAGTCACCGGGTACTCCGCTCCACGTCTCCACGACTGCAACATTGCTCGACATCAAGATATCTCGTGGGCGACCCGGGCTCGACAGGGGTCCGCGCCTCGGAAGATCACAAATCCGCGCGATCGCCCCGGTTCGACTGCAACCGGAACGGTCCGAAGGCGGTCATGACAAGAGATCGCCCACTTATCGACCCGATCGACGGCCGGAGTGACCACCCGGCCGCCCGAGCGAAAGCGGACCATGAGATATCGCAGCAGAGTGACGGCCCCGGCGGCCGTCCTGATCGGCACGGCGGCGGCACTGACCACGGGCACCGCCGCCCACGCCCTGCCCACCACGGGGGACAAGGGGACCCCGGGGCCGGAGACCCTCGGCGACCCCGTCTACCCGGCCCTCGGGAACGCCGGCTACCGCGTGTCGTCGTACCACCTCGACCTCGCCTACGACGCCACCACCAAGCTGGTCGAGGCCACCGCGACCCTGCACATCCGCACCACCCAGGCCCTGGCCCGCTTCTCCCTGGACGCGCTCGGCCTCGACATACGCTCCATACGGGTCGGCGGCCACCCCGCCACCTTCGAGCAGGCGGACGAGAAGCTGCGTGTCACGCCGCGCCGGGAGCTGCGGGCCAGGACCCGGACCACCGTGCACGTGGAGTACTCCGCCGACCCGCGCCGCGCTCTCGCGCACACCGCCTGGGTGCCCACCCCGGACGGGTTCGCTATCTGCCCGCAGCCCAACTCCGCGCACACCGTCTTCCCGTGCAACGACCACCCCTCGGACAAGGCGCACTTCACCTTCCGGGTCACCGTCCCGAACGGGCTGCGCGGGGTCGCCAACGGCCTTCTCACCCGCACCGAGAAGCTCGCCGGCGACCGCACCGCCTACACGTACCGCTCCCGGTCCCCGATGGCCACCGAGCTCGCCCAGATCACCGTCGGCGACTACGTGGTCAAGGACCGGCAGGGCCCGCACGGACTGCCGCTGCGCGATGTCGTCCCCACCGCGCGGGCCGAGGCCCTGGAACCGGCGCTCGCGCTCACCCCCGGCCTGGTCGAATGGCTGGAGGCCCGCCTCGGCGCCTTCCCGTTCGAGACGTACGGCCTGCTGCCCTGCAACTCCGACGACCCGCAGGCCTTCGACTTCACCGGCCTGGAGACGCAGACGCTCACGCTCTACAAGCCGGGCTTCCTGCTCCAGGAGGAGAAGAAGATCGGCTCGCACATGATGCACGAGCTGGTCCACTCCTACTTCGGCAACATGGTCAGCCCCGCCACCTGGGCCGACCTCTGGCTGAACGAGGGACACGCCGACTTCTACGGGCTGCTCTACCGCTACGAGCGCGGTTGGGCCGACTCGCTGGGCCTGACCACGATGGAAGCCCGGATGAAGGACACCTACGCCCGCGGCGACCAGTGGCGCCACGACTCCGGCCCGGTCGCCTCGCCGAACGCGGCCAATCTCTTCGACAGCCAGCGCTACCTGGGCGGCGTGCTGACCCTCTACGCGTTCCGTCAACTCGTCGGCGAGGACGTCTTCCACGCCGTGGAACGAACCTTCCTGGACTGTTTCCGGGGCCGCGCGGCGAGCACCCGGGACTACATCGACGTCGCCTCGAAGGTCTCCGGCCAGGACCAGTCCGGCTTCCTCGGCGACTGGCTGTACGGGACGACGACGCCGCGCATGCCCGGCCACCCCGACTGGACGGTGACCCCGGTGCCCCCCGCCGCCCCGGCGGCACCGCGCGGTCTGCGCGCCGTACCCCGTCACCACGACAACTCGGCCACGCTCTGACGCGGTGAGCCCGTCACAGGTGGCGGACCGGGGTCCCCTCGTCCGCCACCTCGCGCTCGATCCACCGGCAGATGACGTCCACCACGTAGGCGCGCTCCGCGCGGGTCAGCTGCCGCCCCTTCGGAATCCGGTGCCAGCGCTGGAGGCAGGAGCGGCAGCACGTGGCGGTCGCGTGCTGGGCGACGAAGACCGGGTGCCCCCGGTACGGGGTCTGCCTGCCGTCCTTGTACGGCTCGGCCGGTGCGAGCCGCTTGGCGACCAGGTCGTAGGCGTGCCGGCGCAGCGCGGTCGGCCCGCTCAACTCGGCGATGACCCGGTCCCGCCCCCGCAGGTGGAACCTCGCCCGGAACGGCTGACGCGCGATCGTGTCCAGCCGCTGGTCGAGCGAGGGTGTCGTCGGCTCACGCATCGGGGACTCCGGAGGTGACGTGGTGCACCTACGAGCATACGGTCGCGGGCACGGAACCGGCTGCCTGCCTGCGAAGTCCCCGGGCGGCCGGGTCCGGTCGCCCGGGGTTCCGTCGCCCCGGGTCGTGTCCGCCCCGGTCGGTGATCAGTTGGTGATCGCCGTGTCCGACGGAAGATCGTCGCCGCCGCGCTGCTGCGGTATGACCACCGCGCCCTGCTGGAGCGCCACCGTGCGGGTGGGGGAGGGGATGCGGATCCCCTCCTCGCGGTAGCGGCGGTGCAGACGCTTGATGAACTCGTGCTTGATCCGGTACTGGTCGCTGAACTCTCCGACGCCGAGGATCACCGTGAAGCCGATCCGGGAGTCGCCGAAGGTGTGGAAGCGGATCGCGGGCTCGTGGTCCGGGACCGCCCCGGTGGTGTCGCGCATGACCTCGGCGATGACCTCGGTGGTCACCCGCTCGACGTGGTCGAGATCGCTGTCGTAGCTCACACCGACCTGCACCAGGATGGTCAGCTGCTGCTCGGGACGCGTGTAGTTGGTCATGTTCGTCTTGGCGAGCTGCCCGTTGGGGATGACCACCAGGTTGTTGGACAGCTGGCGGACGGTCGTCTGACGCCAGTTGATGTCGACCACGTACCCCTCCTCCCCGCTGGTCAGCCGGATGTAGTCACCGGGCTGGACGGTCTTCGAGGCGAGGATGTGGATGCCCGCGAAGAGGTTCGCGAGGGTGTCCTGGAGGGCGAGCGCGACGGCCAGACCGCCGACGCCCAGGGCGGTGAGCAGGGGTGCGATGGAGACGCCCAGCGTCTGCAGCACCACGAGGAACCCGATCGCCAGCACCAGCACCCGGGTGATGTTGACGAAGATCGTGGCCGATCCGGCGACACCGGAGCGGGACTGGGTGACCGACTGCACCAGACCGGCGATCACGCGCGCGGACGACACGGTCACGGCGATGATGAGCAGCACCTGGAGGCACTGGTTGGTGTGGTGCTGGACCGTCCGGGTCAGCGGCAGCACCGCCGCCGCGGCGGACGCCCCGGCCGCGATCGCCGCCCACGGTACGACGGTTCGCAGCGCGTCCACCAGGACGTCGTCGCCGCTCCAGCGGGTCCGCTTGGCGTGCCCGGCCAGCCAGCGCAGCAGCGTGCGCGACATGAAGGCCGTCAGCAGACCTGCCGCCAGGGCGATTCCGGCGAGCATCAGGTCGTTCAGGGTCAGCGCGCGGTCCACTGGCCACCTCCGGGCCTGGAGCCTGCGGCGGACCGGGCCGCCGACGGCCGGATGTGAAGTCTCGTCACGTTGTCACCTGTTCGCTTCCGGGGTGTGCGGTCGCACCGGCCGGTACGGCGTCGAAGGCCGGCGCGACCGCTCATCCTGCCGTATCCGGGGCGGCGGTTCGCACCCGGACCGGACTCACGAGCGGGCCGGTCAGACGATGCCTTCGGCCAGTTCGACCTGCTCCCGGTCGGAACCGTAGGCGGCCGCGGTGGGCGTCCCGTACGAACGGCGGGCGACGTACCACCACACGCTGGCCAGTACCAGTACGACGGCCAGCGCGACGGACGCGTAGTTCATCGAGTCGACCGTCACGGGCGACGCCTGCGGCAGGCAGAACAGCACGGTGACCACGGCCACCCACACCACGGCGATCCAACCGATCGGCCTGCTCCACCGGCCCAGGCTCCACGGGCCCGGCTGGAACCGGTCCCCCGCGCGCAGCCGCAGGAAGACGGGGATGGCGTACGCGGGGGTGATCCCGATGACGTTGATGGCGGTCACCGCGTTGTACGCGGTCGCCGAGTACAGGGACGGCAGGGCGAGGACGCAGGCGACGCCCACCGAGAACCAGACGGCCGCGACCGGCGTCTGCGTGCGGTCGCTGACCCGGCGCCAGAGCGACGAGCCCGGCAGCGCCTTGTCGCGGCTGAACGCGAACACCATACGACTGGCCGCGGCCACCTCGGCGTTGCCGCAGAACAGCTGGGCGGTGATCACGACCAGCAGCAGCACGCTCGCCCCATTGGTGCCCAGCCCGTCGAGCAGGATCTGCGCGGGCGGCACGCCCGTGGCGCTGTTCCGTGTGGCGGCGTAGTCCTGGATCGCGAAGGTGAGGCCCGCGAGCAGGGCGAAGCCCGCGATCCAGGACACCCAGATGGCGCGCACGATGCCGCGCGCCGCGGACACGGAGGCGTTGGAGGTCTCCTCGGACAGGTGCGCCGAGGCGTCGTAGCCGGAGAAGGTGTACTGCGCCAGCAGCAGGCCGATCGCGGCCACATAGATCGGGTTGGACCAGCCGGTCTCGTTGCTGAAGTGGGTGAAGACGAAGGACGGCGACTGGTGGTGGTCGGGGACGATCGCCAGCGCGCCCACGATCAGCGCGACGCCGGCCAGGTGCCACCACACGCTGATGGAGTTGAGGAGGCTGACCAGGCGGACGCCGAACAGGTTCAGCACGGCGTGCAGCAGCAGGATCGCGACGAAGATGAGCATCGTCTTCTCCGGTGTCGGCTCGAAGCCCCACCGCAGGTTGGCGAACGCGCCGATGAACAGGGCGGCGCCGTAGTCGATGCCGGCGATCGCGCCGAGCAGGCCGAGCAGGTTCAGCCACCCTGTGTACCAGCCCCAGCGCCGGCCGCCGAGCCGGTCGGCCATGTAGTAGAGGGCGCCGGACGTCGGGTACGCGCTGGTGACCTCGGCCAGCGCGAGACCCACGCACAGCACGAACAGTCCGACCCCCGCCCAGCCCCACAGCATCACCGCGGGGCCGCCGGCGCCCATGCCGAAGCCGTACAGCGTCATGCAGCCGGACAGGATCGAGATCACCGAGAAGCTGATCGCGAAGTTGCCGAACCCGCCCATGCGGCGGGCCAGTACGGGCCGGTAGCCGAGTTCGCGCAGGCGCCGTTCCTCGTCATGGGGGGAGGCGGTCGGCTCCGTGGTGGGGGACATGCGGAATCCTCCGGGAAGGTCGAGCGGATGGGATGGGGGATGCAGCTCTGTGGGGTCAGGTGTCCGCCGCCGACTGGCTGCGGGTGCGGGCCTGGCGGAACAGGCGCAGGGCCCGGTCCGGGTCGGGGGTGCGGTACGTCCAGGGGGCTGGTGTGCAGTACGGGCCGAGTGCGTCGAACACCCTTGCCGCCTCGGGGAATTGGAGGGCGCCCCACAGGGCGTGCGCGAGGTGGTTGAGGTCGAGCGGGGAGCGCTCCTCGGCGGGGCAGTGGTTGAACCAGGCGTGCAGCGCGTGCCGTGCTTCCCGGGTGGCGTCCTCCGCCACCCAGTGCAGGTCGAGGGCGGTGTCCTGCCCCTTGCCGCGACGGTAGTGCTCGGCCCGTACGTACAGCGGCAGGGCGTGCAGCGCGGACCCCGGCGGGGCGGACTCGGCCGCACGGCGGGCGTAGGCGACCGCCTCCGACGGCCGCCCCGACGGAGTACGCGCGTACAGGAACTGGAGTATCCGGTGATGGGCCTCGCGGTTGTACGGGTCGCGCCGGTCGGCCTCGGCGAGCAGTCCCCACGGGCCGGGCGGCAGGGTGGGGTCGGGTGGCGCCACGCGGTGTTCGGCCCAGCTCTGTTCCCGGTCCATCCGGGCGAGGGCGATCAGGCACACCCAGGGCACCGGGTCGTGCGGCGCGGTCCGGGTGGCCGTTTCGCTCACGTCCCAGGCCTCCACCCACAGCGCGTGGGAACGGCGGTTGTGGTCCCGGTGCGCCCGCAGCGCCCGCTCCACGGTCACCCGCACGTGCATCACCTGCGCCGGGATGCTGGACGGCTCCTCGGCGAGCCAGGCCCGCACCACGTCCGTTCCGGCCGCCATGGCCGCCAGGACCTGGGTGCGCCGTGTCCACTGCGACCAGGAGGCGGTGTCCGCGAGCAGGGCGCGCATCGCCATCCAGCGGCCGGTGCGCAGTTCCTGCAGCGCGGCGCGCAGGGCGTCGTCGTGACCGGCGGGGTCGAAGACGGGACGGGTGTCCGCTCTGGCCATCAGCTTCCGGTTCCGCGGTGGGGGCGGGACGGGACGGCGGATTGGAGCAGCAACAGCTCTCCTCACAGAGGCGGCGGTCGGGGCGGGGTGATCCAGTCGGCCGCCACTATAGAGGTGTGGCCTGAGTGTCACGCACTGTTCTGAGTGGAATCGAACTCCCTTCCTGTGTAAACAAGTTGAGCGTTCATCGTCTTCGCTTGACGGCTCGCGTGGGTGGGCGGCAGGCTGACATGGACTGATCATCAGTTGTGTATCCGGAGCCGCCTGTCCGGCCACCCAGGAAAGAGGTCCGATGACAGGTCCCGTGCTCGCCGTCGACCAGGGCACATCCGGCACCAAGGCCCTGGTGATCTGCCCCGAACGGGGCGTGCTCGGCACCGGGTTCGCCGCAGTGCGGCCCCGCCACCTGCCCGGCGGCCTGGTGGAGGCCGACCCGGCCGAACTGTACGAGTCGGTGCTCGCCGCCGGACACCGGGCACTGGCCGAGGCGGGCGAGCCGGTGACGGCACTGGGCCTGGCCAACCAGGGCGAGACGGTCCTCGCCTGGGACCGCGACACCGGTCGGCCGCTGACCGACGCACTGGTCTGGCAGGACCGCCGCGCCGAGCACGTCTGCACCGAACTGGCCCCCCACGCCGAAGAGTTGCGAGAGCTCACCGGACTCCCGCTGGACCCCTACTTCGCCGCGCCCAAGATGGCCTGGATCCGCCGCCATCTCACCCGCGAGGGCGTCGTCACCACGACCGACGCCTGGCTGGTGCACCGCCTCACCGGCGCCTACGTCACCGACGCCGCCACCGCGGGCCGCACCCAGCTCCTCGACCTGGACCGCGTCGAGTGGTCGGACCGCGCCCTCGATCTCTACCAACTCACCGGTGAGAACCTCCCCGAGGTCGTCGCCAACGACCAACCGGTGGGCACCACGACGGCGTTCGGTCCGGAAATCCCGCTCACCGGCCTGGCCGTGGACCAGCAGGCCGCCCTGCTCGCCCAGCGCGTCACCGCCCCCGGCGGCGCCAAGTGCACCTATGGCACGGGCGCGTTCCTGCTCGCCCACACCGGCGACACCCCCAGACGCGGTACCTCCGGACTGGTCAGCTGCGTTGCCTGGCGGCTCGCCGGACGCACGAGCCACTGCCTGGACGGCCAGGTCTACACCGCCGCCTCCGCGGTGCGCTGGCTCACCGACCTCGGCGTCATCACCGGCGCCGCCGACCTCGACCGGGTGGGCGCCGCGGTACCGGACAGCGGCGGTGTGACCTTCGTCCCGGCCCTGGCCGGGCTCGCCGCACCCTGGTGGCGTGGCGACCTGCGCGGCTCGCTGACCGGCCTCGGACTCGACACCACCGCCGGACACCTGGTGCGCGCCCTGTGCGAGGGCCTCGCCGCACAGGTCGCCGAACTGGCCGAAGCCGTCGCGACCGACCTCGGCACCCCCCTGGACGTGCTGCGGGTGGACGGCGGTCTGACCCGCTCGGCCCTGCTCATGCAGACCCAGGCCGATCTGCTGCAACGCCCGGTCGAGGTGTCCGCGCTGCCCGACGCCACCGCCCTCGGGGTGGGTGTCCTGGCCCGCCTCGGCGCCGAGCCGGGCCTGACCGTCCACGACGCCCTGCCGGACTGGAAGCCCGCCGCCGTGTACGAGCCCCGAATGACCGCCGACGAAGCCGCAGACCGCCTCGGAACCTTCCGCACGGCCGTCGCGGCCCTGCTCGACCGGGCACCCGCGTGACCGTCACCACCGACGGACCGCTGCCGGCCCGGCCGTACGACGTGACAGTCGTCGGCGCCGGAGTCGTCGGCTGCGCCATCGCCCGCCAACTCGCCCACCACCCCCGCCTGAAGGTCGCCCTCGTCGAGGCCCGCGACGACGTCGGCGACGGCACGTCGAAGGCCAACACGGCCATCCTGCACACCGGATTCGACGCCCGCCCCGGCACCCTCGAAGCCGGGCTGGTACGTGAGGGCTCCCGGCTCCTGGCCGAATACGCCGCCGAGTCCGGCATCCCCGTCGAACCGGTCGGCGCGCTGCTGGTCGCCTGGGACGAGGAACAACTCGCCGAACTGCCGCGCCTCGCCGAGAAGTCCGCACGCAACGGCCACCACTCCACCCGGCCACTGACCCCCGCGGAGCTCTACACGCTGGAGCCCCGCCTCGGCCCGGGCGCGCTCGGCGCCCTGCACGTACCCGGGGAGAGCATCATCTGCCCCTGGACGACTACACTCGCCTACGCCACCCAGGCCGTCCACCACGGCGTGCACCTGCACCTCAACTCCCGTGTGGACAAGGTGAGCCGGCAGCCGGACGGCACGCACCGGCTGGCGACCTCCCGGGGCGTCCTGCGCACCCGGTACCTGGTCAACGCGGCCGGACTGCACGCCGACACGCTCGACCGCGAGCTCGGCCACCACAGCTTCACCGTCACCCCGCGCCGGGGCCAGCTCATCGTCTTCGACAAGTTCGCCCGTGACGTGGTCCGCCACATCCTGCTGCCGGTGCCCACCGCTCTGGGCAAGGGCGTACTGATCGCCCCCACCGTCTACGGGAACGTGCTGCTCGGCCCCACGGCCGAGGACCTGGACGACACCGACGCCAGACGCGCGACCCAGTCCACCGCCGAAGGCCTGGCCCTGCTCCGCGACAAGGGCCGCCGCATCCTGCCCGCACTGCTCGACGAGGAGGTCACCACGGTCTACGCCGGTCTGCGGGCCGCCACCGAACACGACGACTACCGCGTCCGCGCCCACCCCGAGCAGAGCAGCGTCACCGTCGGCGGCATCCGCTCCACCGGACTGACCGCGTCCCTCGCCATCGCCGCGCATGTCAGCGCCCTGCTCACCGACTGCGGCCTGGACCCCGGACCCGCCCGGGACCTGGCGCCGGTCCGCATGCCCAACCTCGGCGAGGCGTTCCCCCGCCCCTACCAGCAACCCGAGCTGATCGCCGCCGACCCGGCCTACGGCACCCTCGTCTGCCACTGCGAACGCGTCACCCGCGGCGAGATCCGCGACGCCCTCGCCAGTACGGTCCCGCCGGCCGGCCTGGACGGCCTGCGCCGCCGCACCCGGGCCAGGTCGGGCCGCTGCCAGGGCTTCCACTGCGGTGCGGCGGTCCGGGCGATGTTCGAGGAGGCGGGCGCGTGACCGACGTACGACGGGTGGACGTCCTGGTCGTCGGCGCCGGGCCCGCCGGACTCGCGGCCGCCGCACGCCTGGCCGCCGCGGGGGCGGGCCGGGTGGAGGTCCTCGACCGGGAACAGCGCGCGGGCGGAGTCCCACGCCACTGCGCACACGGCGGCTTCGGCACCTGGACGCGTCCGCTGACCGGACCGGCGTACGCGCGGCTGCTGGCCGGTGCCGCCGTCCGGGCGGGTGCGCTGCTCCGGACCGGGATCACCGCACTCGACCGGGTGGGCCCGCTGACCCTCGCCACCGTCGGTCCCTCGGGCCAGGAGAGGATCGCCGCGCGGGCGGTCGTGCTGGCCACCGGCGCCCGCGAACGACCGCGCGCCGCGCGCCTGGTGCCCGGCACCCGCCCGGCCGGGGTGTACACGACCGGAGAACTCCAGCAGGCGGTGCACCTGTACGGCCAGCGGGTCGGCACCCGGGCGGTGGTGGCCGGTGCGGAAGAGGTCTCCTACCGGGCGGCCGGAACCCTGCGGGCCGCAGGCGTCGACGTGGTCGCCATGGTGACCGAGTCGCCCCGGCCCGGCGCGGCACCCGCCCGAGCCCTGGACGCCCGCCTCCGCTGTCGGGTCCCCCTGCTCACCGGGACCGCGGTCGCCGAACTCCTCGGCCACGGACGCCTGTCGGGGGTCCGGGTCCGCCACCGCGACGGCCGTACGGCGGTGCTGCCCTGCGACACGGTCGTCTTCACCGGCGAGTTCGTCGCCGAGGACGAACTCGCCCGGCGCGGCGGCCTCACCCTCGGCGCGGGGCCGCCCACCTCGCACCCGGGCATCTTCGCCACCGGCGGCCTGCTGCACCCAGGCCGCACCGCCCGGCAGGCGGCCCGCGCCGGGTCGGCCGCGGGGGACGCCGTACTGCGCTGGCTCGCGGCGGACGGGAGCTCATGGGCCCGGGAATGAGCCGACCGCGCCGACGACCCGGGCCGCGGCGCTCACAGATCCGTGAAGGACCCGTGCCGTCCCGAACCCCCGGCGAACCGTGCCGCGCCCTCCAGGCCCTGCGCCAGCACCGCCATGCCGTAACGGAGTTCACCACGCATGGCCTCCGTCTCGTCGAGCCCGTCCTGGTCCAGGACCGAGGCCCGGTCGCCGCGCAGGCACGACTGGGGGAAGCGGGCGAGGGCGGCGGCCAGCGCCTCGGCCTCCTCGCGGGCACGGCCGGTGGGGACCAGACGGTTGGCCAGCCCGATGTCGTGGGCCTCACGGGCCGGCACCGGGCGGCCGGTGAGGATCATGTCCATGGCCCGGCTGGTGCCGATCAGCCGGGGCAGTCGGACCGTGCCGCCGTCGATGAGCGGAACACCCCAACGGCGGCAGAACACACCGAAGACGGCGTCCTCCTCCGCGACCCTCAGATCGCACCACAGGGCGAGTTCCAGGCCACCGGCCACGGCATGGCCCGCGACCGCCGCGATCACCGGCTTGGACAGACGCAGCCGGGTCGGCCCCATGGGACCGTCGCCGCCCTCGGCCACCCGGTTGCCCTGCTCCGTGCCGACCGCCTTCAGGTCCGCCCCGGAGCAGAACGTGCCGCCCTCGCCCCACAGCACCGCCACCCGGGCGTTGCCATCGGCCTCGAACGACCGGAACGCGGCGACGAGTTCGGCCGCCGTGGGGCCGTCCACCGCGTTGCGGACCTCGGGACGGGAGAGGACGACCGTGGTGACGTGACCCTGTTGCTCCAGCCGGACCGGCATGGGCGAAACCCCTTCCTGCGCGCCCGTGACGCGCACCGCTAGGAAGGACACTGTGCCACCCGGGTTCAGATGACCTTCATCCGGATCAGCACGCCCAGCGTCAGCGCGCCCGGCACCAGCGGCGCCCAGACCGTGATGATCCGGTACGCGAGGACGACCGCGGTGGCCACCGTCACCGGGCCGCCCGCCGCCACCAGCGTCACGATCAGCGCGGCCTCCACGGAACCCAGCCCGCCGGGCGTGGGCACCAGCGCCACGGCGGTGGTCGCCGCCAGATAGGCCAGTGCCATGTGGGCGGGCGGCACCGGAAGTCCGAGTGCCCGGCCCACCGCCGCGAGCCCGGCGGCCTGCAACGCCGGGAACGCCAGCGCCCCGCCCCACAGAGCCGGCGCCCTGGCGGCTCGGGTGTGCACCGCCCGCGCCTCGCCCAGCGCGCTGCGCAGGAAGGAGACCACGGCCGTGCGCGGCCGCCGCAGGCACATGAGCGCGGTCACCGCGGCCAGGAGCAGGGCACCCGCCCCCAGCAGCAGCGGCGCCGGTGCGCCGTGGGGAAGCAGGGTGCCGATCCGCAGCGCGTCCGGGAAGGCGATCAACAGCGCCGCCAGCAGAGCCAGCCGGCCGACGGACTCCGCGAGCAGGTACAGCGCGAGCGCGGCCGAGGAGCGGGCCGGCGGTACCCCGCACACAGTCATGAACCGCAGGTTCACCGCGCTCGCGCCCAGCCCCGTCGGCAGCAGATGGTTGGCGGCGCCCGCCGCGAACTGGGTGGCCAGCAGCCGACGCCTGGGCAGCGGCTGCACCACCGAACCCTGCCGGGTGAACGCGGCCGCCACCCAGGTCAGACAGGTGGTGGCGCACGCCACCAGCAGCCACGGCCAGGACGCGGTCCGCAGCTGCCCGAAGCCCTCGGCGAGCACGGACCGGTGCCGCACCGCGGCCACCGTGACCAGCACGAGCGGGACCAGGCACAGCACCTGGCGCACCGGGAGGCGCCGGGCGAGCCGACCCGGTGGGAGCTGGGGGAGTTGTAGCGCCGTCACACCCACAGAGGGTTTCCGCACCGCACCAACACCGGGTGGCAGGAGCGCGGACGGCGACTTACGGACGGAAAGCGGGTCATTGACCTCAACGGAGCTTGAGGTCCTAGGTTGACCGCATGAGCATGGAGACCACGGCCTGGACGCAGCTGCACAACGTGATGACCGCGCAGCAGGAACGCCGCCCCTTCGACCGCGCGACGCTGCGCCGTATCGCCGCGTTCGCCCGCCCGCACCGCCGCCGTATCGCCTGGTTCGTGCTGCTCGGGGTGGCGACCGCCCTGCTGGCCGTGGCGACACCCGTGCTGGCCGGACGGGTGGTGGACGCGATCGTGTCGCACGGCGACCGGGGCGCGGTCGTGCGTCTGGCCCTGCTCATCGCGTTGATCGCGGTCGCCGAGGCGGCGCTCGGCATCCTCGGCCGACGGCTCTCGGCCACGCTCGGCGAGGGACTCATCCTCGACCTGCGGACCGCGGTGTTCGACCATGTGCAGCGCATGCCCGTCGCGTTCTTCACCCGCACGCGCACGGGGGCACTGGTCAGCCGGCTCAACAACGACGTGATCGGCGCGCAGCGGGCGTTCAGCAACACCTTCTCCGGGATCGTCAGCAACGTGGTCACGCTGCTGCTCACCCTGGCCGTCATGTTCACCCTGTCCTGGCAGATCACACTGCTCGCCCTGGCGCTGCTGCCGGTGTTCGTGGTGCCCGCCCGGCGCATGGGCGGCCGGATGGCGCGCATGCAGCGGGAGGCGGCGGCGCTGAACGCGGAGATGGGCACCCGGATGACCGAGCGCTTCTCGGCCCCCGGCGCCACCCTGGTCAAGCTGTTCGGCCGTCCGGAGGAGGAGTCGGCGGAGTTCGCGGCGCGAGCCGCCCGCGTCCGGGACATCGGGGTCCGTACGGCCACCGCCCAGACGGTCTTCATGACCGCGCTGACCCTGGTGTCCTCCCTCGCGCTGGCCCTGGTGTACGGACTCGGCGGCTGGTTCGCGCTGCGCGGCACCCTGGAACCGGGCGCCGTGGTGTCGCTCGCCCTGCTGCTGACCCGGCTCTACGCGCCGCTCACCGCGCTGGCCGGGGCGCGCGTCGAGGTCATGAGCGCACTGGTCAGCTTCGAGCGGGTCTTCGAAGTCCTGGACCTGGAACCGCTGATCGAGGAGAAGCCGGACGCCCGCGCGGTACCGGAGGGTCCGGTGGCCGTGGAGTTCGAGAACGTCCGCTTCGGCTACCCGTCCGCCGACCGGGTCTCCCTGGCCTCCCTGGAGGAGGTCGCGACCCTGGACACCCGTGAGGGCGCCGAAGTCCTGCGCGGCATCTCGTTCCGCGCCGAACCCGGCCAGACCGTCGCCCTGGTCGGCTCCTCCGGCGCCGGGAAGTCCACGATCGCCGCGCTGCTCCCGCGCCTGTACGACGTCGACGAGGGCGCGGTACGCCTCGGCGGCACCGACGTACGCGACCTGAGCGCCGCCTCACTGCGCGCCACCCTGGGCATGGTCACCCAGGACGGCCACCTCTTCCACGACTCCGTGCGCGCCAACCTCCTGCTCGCCCGCCCCACCGCGACAGACGCCGAACTGTGGGACGCCCTGACCCGCGCCCGGCTCGCCGACGTCGTACGATCCCTGCCCGACGGCCTGGACACCGTGGTCGGCGAACGCGGCTACCGCCTCTCCGGTGGTGAACGCCAGCGCATGACCATCGCCCGTCTGCTGCTGGCCCGGCAACGGGTGGTCATCCTCGACGAGGCCACCGCCCACCTCGACAACACCTCCGAGGCGGCTGTCCAGGAGGCGCTGACCGAGGCTCTGGCGGGCCGTACGGCCGTGGTCATCGCCCACCGCCTCTCCACCATCCGCACGGCGGACCAGATCCTCGTCGTGGAGTCCGGCCGCATCGTCGAACGCGGCACACACGACGAACTCCTCGCGGCAGGCGGCCGCTACACCCAGCTCCACCACACCCAGCCCGCCCAGGCACCCACGCCGTGACCCGCTGGCGGACGACCGGGTGGAACCGGCCTGTCCCGTCAGCCGCCTGGTTGCCGGGCTGTCGCCGTCCCTGGACACCCTGGCTACTGGCTACTGGCTACTGGCTACTGGCTACTGGCTACTGGCTACGGCACGGCTCACGGCGAGAGACGAGCCGTGTCAGGCGGGCAGGAGAGGCCCGGCGGCCGGCAGCTTGCGCAGCGCGGCGTTCTGCAGCGCGGTGACGTGCTGGATCAGCCAGATGACGAGTACGGCGGCGACGGCGAGGAGCACCTCCGCCAGCACGAGGAGCACCAGCGAGTTGTCCTGGGTGAGCTGGTTCCCGACCAGGCACACCACGTGCCCCGCCCATGCCACCCACCAGGCATTCACCACGACATTGCCGCGGAACCGCTCCGCCTCGTCGCGGCTGGTCGCCTGCCACATTTCCAGCAGCAACCGGCGCGGCAGCCACAGGTTGAACAGCGGCATCAGCCAGCTGCCGACCGCCGCGGCGTCGGAGGTGTGAAACGCGTCGACGGAGAACCGGCGCGCGGTGCGCCGGCCGCGGACGAACCAGATCAGGAAGAGGACGACCGTCACCAACATCACGTCGAGGTACACCATGGACGTGAGGCCTGACCGGTGCATCGAGGCGGCGGTGGGGTGCAGTTGGTCGTCGCGCAGCGCGATGGCACGCGGCACGTCGGCGATGGCCGCCAGGGCTATCCCCACCTGAGTGCAACGGGCCAGCAGCCAAGGTCTCTTGCCGGTGGGGAGGGAAGCGGTAGCGGTCACGACGGGAACACCTGCGTTTCGAATGCGGTCCGCGCCAGAGAGGGCGGCGGGAGGAGTCGGTGCTCGGATCATAGACGGCGCCGAATCAGCGCACGGAGGGCGGCGGCAGCATCTACTGGGTCACCACCTTCGGTACCGGCTCAGCGCGTGAGCAGGCACCCGGCCGCGACGCCGAGGAAGATCATGGATCCGAAGAACAGGGCGACGATCTCATGCAGGCGGTACTTCCGGGTGAACACCCGGGCGCTTTTCGGCTTTTCGGGCAGGTAGGCGACCGGTGCACGGGTTCCGAGGTCCAGCCCCGTCGCCGTCGTGGGTGGCCGGAACCTGACACGCCGGCCCTGCCGGTCGATGAACTCGATGACGGGCGTCGAAGAATCGTCCCCGGGCTCATGCGCCTGGTCCACCACCACGCCCTCAGCGTGCAGCCCGTGGCGGCTCAGCCGCATCTGCAGCCGTGCCTCCCGCGCACTGGCCCACAGACCCGCCAGGCCCACCAATACGGCCAGCCCGATACCGATCGTCTCACCCGTCATCCGTCCCCTGCTCTCCCTCGCACAGCACCCGCCTGGCACGGGCCGCGCATCAGGAGGACGCGGCACGCAACCCGATGCTTCACGAAGGTGCGCGGGCCCGCCAACTCCTCGGACCTACGTGGTCGAGCACTGGAGAGCCTCTCGTGGGCCGTGCAGCTCCCGTTGCCACAGGTTCCCGCAGAGCAGGTCCAGGCCCTGGCGCACATGGCGCCGGTAGGTGCCGAAGGGGAGGCCGATGCGGCGGGCGGCCGCTTCCTGGGTGGGGGCGCCGGAGAAGTAGCCCGCCGCGAGGGCGTCGCGGGCCCGCACCCCACGCGGGTCCTGGGCGAGCTCGTCGACGGCCTCGCGCAGCAGGGTGCGCAGCTCGGCGACGGGATCGGTGAAGTCGGCGGCGAGACGGGTGCGCAGCAGTGCGCAGGCGGAGAAGGCGTCGGTGTCGCGCCAGTGCGTCAGCGCTTCGCGTACGGCCTGGTCGAACGTGGTGCGGGAGACAGGGGACGGCCCTGAGCTGACCGGCTGCTCGGCGGCGGATATGAAGCTGCGGATCCAGGTCTCCACGCCCACCTCGCGCCAGTCGACGCTGAACAGTCCGTAGGTGTGGTCGCCGACGCGCGGTCGCGCCCCGGTGTCGCTCAGAGTGCCTTTGACGCGCTCGGCCCACGCCTCGGCGTCCCGCCACACGGCGAACCCGAAGGCACGGCCACGCGCACGGGCGGACTCCGCCTGGGCACGGGAACTGCTGAGGTCGATGACGCGCGAGGGGACCTGGTAGCGCTCCGGGTAGACCGTGAAGCGGCTGATGCCGATGTGCTCACCTTCGCGTACCGGCGCCGTGGCATCGGCGTACTCCCAGGCTGCGGCCACGACGGGATCGGTGGCCAGGTCCTGGGGGTCGGGAGGGAACGACAGGGCGAGCCGGGCCGTGAACGCCACGACGCGGCCGGTGTTCACGAGACGGTAGACGCTGAAGGCCCCCGGCTGGCGCTCCGCCCAGTAGCGGACCAGCTCGGCGGATTCCGCTCCCTCGGTCTCCTCGGCCATGCGCAGGACGACATCCATGTCCTCCGGGTGCAGCGGGCGGTCGTGCACCTCGTCCTCCCGGGACCAGGTGCGCAGCCGCGCCAGGATCTTCGCGTCCCGGAAGAGGAAGAACAGCTCGTCGGTGACGGTCCACACCCGCTCCTCGGGTGCCTCGCGCAGTATGCGCAGGTATTCGTCCGCCAGCCGCCGGCGCACGTTCACGAAGGCGTTGGGCGCCCGCCAGCGCAGGTCGGCGGCGAGTGTCTCGCGTGCCGCGTCGTGGGGGTGGACTCCCCGGTGCGTGGACTCCATGAAAGGCAGGTCCCGCAGCCAGGAGAAGAGCAGGTGGGCGTCCTCCTCGGGCAGCACCGAGGAGAGGAGTTCCTCGGACGTCGAGTAGGCCTGGGCCGCCACCTCCAGGGCGCGGCGGTGCGCGGCCGTGGGTACCTCGCCGATCAGCCCCGTCAGAAGGGTGCGCAGCACGTCCGCGGAGGGGGCCCAGATCTCCTCCCGGCCGCAGCCCGCCGTTCCCGCGGCCGCCGCGAGGGACAGCGCGAGGGGGTTGCCGCCGGCGAAGCGGAGCACCCGGTCGCGCAGTTCGGGGCGGATCTGCGCCGTGGCCAGCAGGCTCAGGGCCTGGTCCTCGGAGAACGGCTCCAGCTCGGTCACGTGCAGGAGTCCGGTCCAGGCCGGGTCCGCGGTCCACTGTGGCTGGGGGGCGATCCGGCCGGCCAGTACGACCAGGGTGCTCTCCGCGGCGCGCGGCAGGAAGTTGTGCCACAGCCAGCTCTCCAGCCACTGGCAGTGCTCGAAGGAGTCCACGATCAGAACCGTGCCGGGAACGTCCAGGAAGGGACCGGCCGCGCGCTCGAAGTCGGCGGGGTCCCGGCTGACGAACCGGCCGTCGAGTTCGACGAGCAGCCGGCCCGCCGTGCGGGCGCCGTCCGCCAGTCGGCGCAGCAGGGTCGACTTTCCGATACCGCCCGGCCCGAACACATAGAAGGCGAAGGGTGCCTGCGGATCGCCGGCCAAAGCGGTGTCGAAGCACGCGAGTTGCTCTTCCCGGCCTATGAAGGCCCGAACCCGCGCGCTGCTGAGTCTTTCTCCCACGGACGCCATGGCGGCTTCCACTCTCCTTGCTGTTACTCCTGGTACGGGTCTTGCAGGTCAGGAATCCTAATCAATGCGGACGGGTGTGAAGTCAACGGACAGTGCGGCGGGGCCTCGGGTGTACAGGCCGGTCTCGCGGTAGCGGAAGCCGGGGCTGTAGCGGACCCGGTCGAGCAGCGGGAGCAGCATCGCGGCGACGGTCTCGATCTCGGCGCGTGCGAAGGCCATGCCGACGCACTGGTGCAGTCCGGTCCCGAATGCCAGGTGTTGCGCGGCGGCGGTGAAGGAGCGGGCGGTGCCCAGGTCCTGGCGGTGGATGTCGAAGGTGTCCGGGGCGGTGAAGGCGTCGGGGTCGCGGTTGGCGGCGCCGATCATGCAGAAGACGGTGGCACCGGCCGGAACCGTGGTGCCCGCGAACACCGAGTCGCCTTCGGCCTGGCGGGGGATGAGCTGGACGGGCGGGGTGCAGCGCAGGGTCTCGGCGATCGCGGCGGGCAGCAGGTCCGGGTCCTGGCGGACCTGGGCCAGCTGCTCGGGGTGGTCGATCAGGTGCTTGAAGAGAAGACCGAGCGTTTTGTCCGCGGGCTCGGTGGAGGCGGCCAGGACGTTGATGATCAGGGCGGTGATCTCGCGGTCGGTCATGGCCATACCGTCGAACTCGGCCGTGCACAGCCGCGATATGAGGTCGTCGCCCGGGTCGCGGCGCCGCTGTGCGATGACCGGGGCGAGGTAGGCCTCCAGCTGCTCGGCACAGTCCAGGCAGTGCCGGCGCCGTTCGGGAGTGAGGACGATGCTGGTGATGAACTCGGCGACCCCGCTGTGCCAGGCGGCCACCCGCTGCCAGTCCCGTTTGTCCAGGCCGAGCACGTCGAGCGTCACGTACACGGCGAAGGTCTTGCCGAAGTCGTTGACGAGGTCCATCCGGCCCCGGGGGAGGAAGGGCGCGAGGAGCTCCGCGGCGTTGCTGTGGATGGCACGCGTCTGCTGCTGCAGGGCCTGTCCGGTGAAGCCGCGGACGACGATCTTCCGCTTCGCCGTGTGCTCGGCCCCGGTCATCTGGGCGAGCACCGGCCCGCGCATCACCGGCTCGGCGCGCACCTGAAGCGTCTCGGTCGTGAACGCCTCGTGGTCGGTCAGCACCCTCTTCACGTCCTGGAAGCGGGAGAGGAAGTAGCTGTCGATGGCCGGCTCGTAGTGCACCGGCGCCTCTTCCCTCAGCCAGGCGAAGTAGGGGTAGGGGTCGTCGGCGAAGGCCTCGGACAGGATGCTGAAACCGGGTCTGACCGTGTGCATGGCGCGGAGTCTCTCAGGCGGGGCGGGAACAGCGAGGGGCGGGGCAGAGCGGGGTTCGTCGATGCTCAAGACGGTCGTTCGGCGGTATTGGTTGTTCCGGTTGGCGCCGCAGTGTGCCGAACGTCACGGAAGAAGCGGGCTGTCATGTGCAACCGCCCCTGAAACCAGGTGACTTGTGTGATCGAACTCTCTTCCCATGTGGGCCGGTGATCTGGCATCTTGCCTCCACCACTTCCCACATCACGGCCCGGTCGGTGTCATCGCACCACGGGCCTTCGGAGGATGCTTTGCCTACCCTCATATCCCGCCACCTCAGACGCTCGGTCGTGGCGGTCGCCGCCCTCGGTGCGGCAGCGGTGTTCGTGACCCCCGCCTCCGCGGCGCCGACGGCTCCCGCAACGCCCGCCACGGCCACCGCGTCCTGGGCCGCCGGCACCAGGGCCTACCTGGTCATCACCACCCCCGGTGACACCTCCGCCGTGCGCGCGGCCATCACGACCAACGGCGGCACGGTCTTCGCCTCCTACGACGCCATCGGCGTGATCGTGGCCCACTCGACGTCGACGACCTTCGCCGCCACCATGCGCGGTGTCAGCGGCGTCCAGCAGGTCGGCGCCACCCGCACCTCCGACGTACCCGCCGACGCGTACAACCCCGCCCTGCCGGCCACGCCCACGCAGGCCGCCACCACCCTCACCGAGTCCAACCGCTGGGACATGACCCAGATCAAGGCGGACAAGGCCTGGGCCGTCACCACGGGCTCCTCCGCCGTCAAGGTCGGAGTCCTCGACACCGGCGTCGACGACCTGCACCAGGACATCGCGCCCAACTTCGACGCGGCCGACTCCGCGTCCTGCGCCTACGGCAAGGCCGACACCCGTACCGGAGCCTGGCGCGACGTCGACGAGCACGGCACGCACGTGGCGGGCACCATCGCGGCGGCCAAGAACGGCAAGGGCGTCATCGGCGTGGCCCCGGGCGTGAAGATCGCCTCCGTCCGGATCGCCGAGCCGAACTCCACCCTGTTCTTCGCCGAGAACACCGTCTGCGGCTTCATGTGGGCCGGTGACCACGGCTTCAAGGTCACCAACAACAGCTACTACACGGACCCGTGGCAGTTCAACTGCCCCGACAACGTGGACCAGGCAGCGATCATCGAGGGCGTCAGGCGTGCCCAGGAGTACGCGGAGAACAAGGGCTCGCTCCAGGTCGCGGCGGCGGGCAACTCCAACGTCGACCTGGCCAACAAGCGCACCGACACCGAGAGCCCCAACGACTCGACCCCGGTGACCCGCACCATCACCAACGCCTGCCTCGACATCCCCACCGAACTCCCCGGCGTGGTAACCGTCTCGGCGATGGGCAACGGCAACGTCAAGGCCTCGTACTCCAACTTCGGCCGTGACGTCATCGACGTGGCGGCACCGGGCGGTGACGGGGCGTCCGGTGTCTACTCGACGCTCCCGGGCGGCAAGTACGGCAACCTGAGCGGCACGTCGATGGCGTCCCCGCACGTGGCAGGTGTCGCGGCGCTGCTCGCGAGCACCAACCCCGGCGCCACCCCGGCGGACCTGCGCGCCAAGCTGGCCTCCCAGGCCAACGACACCGCCTGCCCGTCCGACAGCCGGTGCACGGGCACGACCGCCAAGAACGCCTTCTTCGGCGAGGGACAGGTCGACGCGCTCAAGGCCGTAGGCAGTACCCCGCCGGCCGGCAAGTACTTCGAGAACACCACCGATGTCGCGATCGCCGACAACAGCACCGTCGAGTCCCCGGTCACGGTGACCGGTGTGAGCGGCAACGCCCCGGCGGCCCTCAAGGTGGGCGTGGACATCAAGCACACCTACCGTGGCGACCTCGTGCTCTCGCTCGTGGCCCCCGACGGCACCGTCTACACCCTGGAGGACTTCGCCGACAACGACGGCACCGACAACGTCGCCAAGACGTACACGGTCGATGCCTCGTCGGAGACCGCGAACGGCACCTGGAAGCTGCGCGTACGTGACGGAGCGACCCAGGACACCGGCAAGATCGACGCCTGGAACCTGACCTTCTAGGAACCCGGCTCCGCTGTCGGGGCGCGGCTGCCCGGCCGCACCCCGACAGCGGGAGACCCTTCGGCCGGGGTCAGTTGGTGCAGTGGTAGACGGGTGCGATGCTGCTGCCGATGCAGTTGGTCGGCGCGTTGCCGGTGATGGCCGAGTTGCTGAAGACGTTGAACTGCTTGCCGGTCCAGACTCCGCCCGCGCTGCCGGCCTGGTTGTCGGTGACCTTGGTCTTCGTCAGGAAGAGGTTGCCCGTGTTGCTGTTCGCGTCGCTGAAGTTGTAGATCCCGCCGCCCTGAGAAGAGGCGCCGGTGGCGGTGTTGCCCGTGACGCGGACGTCGTCGAGGACGATCGAGGTCCTGTTGAAGATCCCGGCGCCCTGACCCGACGCGTCCGTCACGGTGTTGCCGCTGACCGTGGTGCGGTGCAGGGTGGCGTTCCAGATGTTGTAGATGCCGCCGCCCTGGAAGCGGGCCGTGTTCCCCGAGATCTGACTGTCATGGAATTCGAGGGGGAAGTTGGTGTAGATGCCGCCTCCGACCATGGCGGCTTCGTTGGACTTGACCTTGACGCTGTAGCCCTTCACCCACGCCTCGTTGGCGATGGCACCGCCACGGAGCGCGTTGTTGCCCTCGAACCTGGTGTTCCGCAGGACCACGGCGGCGTCGTTGTACAGGCCGCCACCGTTGTTGGCGGCGCCGTTGTTCGTGATGACGCAGTTGTCGAATTCGGCATCCGCGAACTCGTTGTCCACCGCGCCGCCGAAAGCGCCGGTGTTCCCGTTCAGGGTGCTGTCGGCGATCGACGCGGTCCCGCCGTCCAGGTACAGCCCGCCCCCGTTCTGAGACGTGTGGTTGGTGTTCAGACGGGAGTCCTTGCCGATGCGGAGGCTGCCGGAGCTGTAGAGGCCACCCCCACGCACGGCCGAGTTGTCCGTCACGGCGGTGCGGGTGAGGGTCGTGCTGCCCAGGCTGCCGATCGCTCCGCCGTAGTACGCCGTGTTGGTGTTTCCGGAGACGAGGGAGTCGGTCAGCGACAGCCCTGCGCCGCGCTGCACATACACGCCGGCACCGAACTGCCCGGCGGTGGTGAGGCGGCCTCCCGAGATCTTGAGGTCCTGCGCCGTGAGGTCCCCGTGGGGAGCACTCACCTCGAAGATCCGGAAGTCGCCGCCGCCCGTGCGTTCGATGGTGGCGCCGTTGCCCTTGATGGTGATCCGCTGCGCGATCACCGGAAGCCCGTTGCTGCCGCCGCCGTAGGGGCCGTTCAGCTGGTAGTCGCAGTTGCGGGCCAGGTGCAGGGTTCCGCCGCCGTTGGCGTTGACGGTCTCGAGCGCGGTGATCAGAGCGGGCGTACTGCAGGTGACACTCGTGCCGTTCCCGTTGCCGCCGCCGTCCCCCAGGGCTACGGCGGGAGTGGCGGCACTGGCCAGGAGCACGGCGACGGTGGTGCCCAGCGGGGCGAGATTCACTTTCACAGGCCATTCCTCAGGGACGTGAGCAGCGCCTCGGACGTATGCCATCCGGGCAGACGAACGACGACGTGCTGGGGCGAGGAAGTATGGGAACCCGCCGTTACCGCCCTGTGTTCCGGGCACGCCGCGAACTTCGACACGACCACCCGGACGGCCTCTTTCGGCCGTATGAACAACCGAAACGGCCGACCGAGGCTGACCCGTTGTTTTCTGCATGGGGTGTTAACGTGCTCGCATGGCCGCTCCTTTTCTACTTCTTCGCGAGTTCATCAGGTCGCCGCTGGTGACAGGAGCGGTGCTGCCCAGTTCCCTGGGACTTGCCAGACAGGTGACTGTTTCCGTCCCCGAGCGAGGCGATCCAGTCGTCGTTGAGCTCGGGCCGGGCACCGGCGCAATCACCAGCGCCATCCAGCGTCGATTGGCCGGTCGGGGAAAACACCTGGCCATCGAGAGGAATCCACGTTTCGCCGAGACCGTCGCGGGCCGGTTCCCGGAAGTGGATGTGATTCTGGGGGACGCCACCTCACTGCCCCACCAGCTCGCCGCGCGAAATCTTACCGCCGACGTGATCGTGAGTTCGCTGCCCTGGACCGCCTATGAAGGGCCGTTGCTTTCTGCCGTCGGACAATCGCTGAAATGTACCGGAGTGTTCACCCAGATCGCATACGCCTGGACGCACTGGACTCCACCGTCAAAGCGCCGGCTGTCCGATCTGCGGGACACATTCGAAGAGGTCGTGATCAGCCGGACGGTCTGGATGAATTCACCTCCGGCTCTGATCTACTTTGCCCGACGGCAGCGGACGTGCTCGGACGACTGACGGTGGGAGGGCTGGCTTGGCTCTCCATCATCCAGATGTTCGTGGTCGACCTGATCGTGCGACTGCAGTGGGCTTCCCCCTACAAATTGTGGCACGATCCCATCTCCTACCTGGGCATCACCACATGCGGCCGGTTCTACGGCCAGTGGGTGTGTTCCCCCTGGCACGAGGCCAGCGATGCCGCGTGGGTGGCGGCCGGCGGCGCCGGACTCCTGGGCGCGTGGTGCAACATCGTGTTCTGGTCTTCCAGTCGTTTCCGGAACGTCGGTCTGTTCGGCGTCGGCGTCGGCAGTGCGGGAACCATGTCGGTCGGGCTGAATCCAATCAATGAACGAATGATCGCGCATATGCTGTCGGCGGGCGTCGCCGTTCTGGGAGGGGCCCTGGCCGTGTCATTTCTGGGCCTGGCCTTCCACCGTGCCGACCGCTACAGATGTTGGGGCGCGCTGGGTGTCGTCTTCGCAGTCCTGAACCTTGCCGCGTTGCCGCTGATCGCACTGGCTCCGCATGCCGTGGGCGCTCTGGAGCGCATCGCCATGTGGCCCGACCTGTTCTGGATCATGATCACGGGTGGGATCGTTCTGCACGGCACATGGAGGGGCCGGAGCCTGCCTCATCCGCCTCGCCGCCGGTGATGTCGTCCCGCCGCAGTACGCCGGGGCGCAGCGGATGCAGGTCGCGGCACGGTGGGCGATCCTTGGCAGGGGGTGAGGCTGCTGAGGAGTGCGAAATGGGCAGGCAGGACAAGCTGAAAAGCCCGGTTGAAGTGCAGCAGAAGAAGACTGGCAAAGGTGTCAACAAAACCGGTCACTACATGGATGAACGGGCCCAGGGCAAGCGCAGAAACCGTGTAATCTGCCTCCTTTCCATACCCTGGCCGTCGATTGGCCGGAGATATCACTGAGTCGCATCCTCCACAGCACACGACTTGAGATTAAAGTTCGGTTTGTTGCTCAAATCATCCGACCCGTCAACTGCGGCCGCACCGGATTCGGATGGTAAACACATGACAGGTGACCGCAAAAAGCATCACGTCGCGCAACTCGTACACCACCTCGATCGACGGTACTTCGGGCAAGCCGGTCACCACGAATGAGATCTACGGTATCCCGGTCGGGGCCGTTGGGAAGAGTCCGGGCATCAAGAAGGGAGACATGATGAACCCCGGCGATGCGGCGGAGGTCGCCGATTGCACGGCGGCGACAAATTCCAAGGAAATCGTGGTGGCGGAGACCGCGGACGTCAGTAATTCGAGATCCATGAGTGTTTCTGAATGGGGGCGACGTTTCGGTGAGTGGCGCGTCGGCCGCCCCTTCTTTGCGGGACTGCTGACCATGCCGGCTGGAATTCCCATCACCTGTGTGCCCTATGCGAACGTCACGGTCGGCCAGTTCTCCATGCGGCCCACCACCACCGCGGGATCCAGCTCGCTCATCATCACCACCCTCCTCGTGATGCTCGGCTTCACCATGTGGTTTCATCCCACGGTCCGGGTGTTCGCGGGCAGCGCGACAATCGCGCTCGCGCTCTTCTCGATCCCGATGTGCAATCTCGGTGGCCTGCTGATCGGCCTGTTCACGGCGCTGCTCGGGGCCTCGTTGTCCATCGCGTGGAACCCGGACGAGCCCGCGCCGCCGCACCACGCCTCCTGACGGTGGCGGCCCTGGCATGCCCCGAGGCGCAACGCCAATGCCCCTTAGGGGCGTTGACGGCATCACACGTAGAGTCGGTGGTGACCGGGTCGTTCAACCGTTGGGAGGTTGTGGGATGAAACAAACCCCACTTTTCGTCACGCTGTCCGCCGGACTCGCGGTGATCGGGACCGCACTCGTCGCCTTCGCGCTCCAGTTGCAGGCGGAAGGCTACGAGCAGTACGTCCAGGACGTGGGTTATCTGGCCGGCACGGCGTACTTCACCGCGATCATGACTCTGGTGACGTGGGTCCGTGCCCGTCGTCTGGACTGAAGCCGGGTCCCGCCCCGGACCACTGGGTGGTCCGGGGCGCCGGCATGTGCACCGCTCGGCCGTTCCGCACCTGCTGTAAGGTGTCGAATTAGCCCTTGACCTGCAAAAACGCGGGCAGGGAGCCTAGTCCCGGGAGTACACCGATGCTGCGCACCATGTTCAAGTCCAAGATTCACAGAGCCACGGTCACCCAGGCCGACCTGCACTACGTGGGGTCCGTGACCATCGACGCCGACCTGCTCGACGCCGCCGACCTGCTGCCGGGCGAGCTGGTGCACATCGTCGACATCACCAACGGCGCCCGCCTGGAGACGTACGTCATCGAGGGTGAGCGCGGTTCCGGGGTGATCGGGATCAACGGGGCCGCCGCCCACCTCGTCCACCCGGGCGATCTGGTGATCATCATCAGCTACGCTCAGGTGACCGACGCCGAGGCGCGGGCGCTGCGGCCGCGGGTGGTGCATGTGGACCGCGACAACCGGATCGTGGCCCTCGGCGCCGATCCCTCCGAGCCGGTGCCCGGCTCGGAGCAGGAGCGCAGCCCACAGGCCGTGCGGGCCTGACCGGCAGCCCCAGGACCAGGAGCGTGCGTGGCCATGAGTGACATCGAGATCCGTGACGATCGGGCGGCGGGCCGCCTGGAGGCCGTGGCGGGCGGTCAAGTGGTCGGCCACATCGAGTACTTCGTCCTCGAATCTCCCGAGCGCGCCCTGGTCCCCGTCCATACGATCGTCGAACCGGCCCATGAGGGCAAGGGCATCGCCGGCTCCCTCGCCCGCGAGCTGTACGCCGCAGCCGCCCGCGAGGCAGTGCCGGTGGCCCCGCTGTGCCCGTACGTCACCAACTGGGCCGAACGCCACCCCGACGAGGCCCCGGCCGTCGACCCTGAGCTGCGCCGGGTCGCGAAGGAGTGGCTGGTGGCCCACCCGGGCCGGTTCTGATCCCAGGGTCCCCGGGGCCTGTCGTTCGGATCGGGCCGCAGGCGACAGGCCCTGGTTCCAATCCGCGAGGCCGGGGTACGCGGGGAGAAGTCAGGCGACGTCGAGCGACCGGCCGGAGGACGTCATGACCAACCCGTATCCGGATCCCGCAGGCCCCGGTCCCACCGGCCCGGGCCCCGTGCCTCCGCAGCCACCCCCCAACCCGGTCCCGCCTCCCGAGCCGCCCCCGGCTCCGCAGCCGCCTCCTCCGGAGCCGCCGCCCGGCCCCCGGCCGGGCCCGCCCCCTCCGCCGTCGCCCTCGCCGATCCCGCCCGGCCCGGAGCCGGTGCCGGACCCCGAGCCCGGCCCGCCCCTCACCTGACGCGCGCGACGCGTGACGACGTGACAAGCGGCACGGCCCCGCGCCCCCGACAACGGGGCGCGGGGCCGTGCCGCAGTACCGAACGGTCTATTGACGCACGGAACTACCGGCCGATCACGCCGAGACTTCCGACCGGTCCCCGCCCCACAGCGTGTGGAAGGAACCGTCCCGGTCCACCCGGCGGTAGGTGTGCGCCCCGAAGAAGTCACGCTGGCCCTGGGTGAGGGCCGCCGGCAGCCGCTCCGCCCGCAGCGCGTCGTAGTAGGCGAGGGCCGCGGCGAAGCCCGGCGTGGGTACGCCCTCGCGGGTGGCGGCGATCAGGACCTCGCGCCAGTCGTCCTGGGCCGCCGCGATCTCCTGCGCGAACGTCTTGTCGGACAGCAGGCTCGGCAGGTCCCGCCGGGCGTCGTACGCGGACCGGATACGGTCGAGGAAAGCCGCCCGGATGATGCAGCCGCCACGCCAGATGGAAGCGACCGCGCCGAGGTCGATGTTCCAGGCGTACTCGTCGCTGCCCGCCGTGATCTCGTGGAAGCCCTGCGTGTACGACACGATCTTCGACGCGTACAGCGCCTGCTCCACCCGGTCGGCGAAGGCCGCCGCCTCGGCATCGGACAGCGCCGTCGGCTTCGGGCCGGCCAGGTCCCGGGAGGCCTCGCGGAGCGCCGCGTGGCCGGAGAGGGAACGGGCGAACACCGCCTCCGCGATGCCGGAGACCGGCACACCGAGGTCGAGGGCGATCTGGACCGTCCAGCGTCCGGTGCCCTTCTGCTCGGCCTGGTCCGTCACCACGTCGACGAAGGGCTTGCCCGTCGCCGCGTCCACGTGGGACAGCACCTCGGCGGTGATCTCGATCAGGTACGAGTCGAGACGGCCGGTGTTCCAGGTGCGGAAGATGTCCGCGATCTGCGCGGGGGAGTACCCGGCGACGTCACGCAGCAGCTGGTACGCCTCGCCGATCAGCTGCATGTCCGCGTACTCGATGCCGTTGTGCACCATCTTCACGAAGTGACCGGCGCCGTCCGGGCCGACGTGCGTCACACACGGCGCGCCGTCCGCCGCCTTCGCGGAGATCTTCTCCAGCATCGGGCCCAGCGAGTCGTACGACTCCCTCGGGCCGCCCGGCATGATGCTCGGGCCGTGCAGCGCGCCCTCCTCGCCACCGGAGACGCCCATGCCGACGAAGTGGATGCCCTGCTCGCGCAGTGCCTTCTCGCGGCGCCGGGTGTCCGCGAAGTGCGCGTTGCCGCCGTCGATGATCATGTCACCGGGTTCGAGCAGCGGTGCGAACTCCTCGATCACCGCGTCCGTCGGATCACCGGCCTTGACCATGATGACCAGCCGGCGCGGTCGCTCCAGCGCCGCCACGAAGTCCTTGGCGGTCTCGGCCGCGATGAAGTCGCCCTCGTTCCCGAACTCCTCCACCAGCGCGTGCGTCTTGGCCGCCGTCCGGTTGTGGACCGCGACCGTGTAGCCGTTGCGCGCGAAGTTCCGGGCAAGGTTGCGGCCCATGACCGCGAGACCTGTGACGCCGATCTGCGCTGAAGTGCTCATACCGCCTGCTCCTCGAAGGTCATTGCGTGAATCCAGAAAGAAAGGTGGTGCCGGTCGTGCTCGTCCGTGCTCGGCTGTGCTCGTCAGTATTGCTCTTCACTGCCTTTCGACCATCCTGACGTGCCGCTACCGCGACCGCACATCCGACCCGCCAGGCTTGATTACGCACGGAAGGCGCCCAGTGCCTCATCGCGTACCCGGTCGATCGATCCGGCCAACAAGGGGCGATTCCTGGCCACTTACCAGGACAGTGCGGCTGATACCCGTCTTGTCATGGCCTGTTCGCCGCGCTTACTTTTGCCCCTCCTGACGCATGTGGAGGGGGCTCTCCATGGCCGTACGCGGCCGGCACCGCCGGTACCAGCCGAGCAGGATCAACCGCACCTCTCTCGCCGTCACGGCAGGCGGCGCCGGCATGGCGATCCCGCTCGTGGCCGCCGGGACCGCCGACGCGGCCGACGCCGCCACCTGGAACAAGGTGGCCGCCTGCGAGTCCAGCGGCGACTGGGACATCAACACCGGCAACGGCTACTACGGCGGGCTCCAGTTCACCCGCTCGACCTGGGCCGCCTACGGCGGAACCGCCTACGCCCCGCGCGCCGACCTGGCCACCAGACAGCAGCAGATCGCGGTGGCCGAGAAGGTGCTGGACGGGCAGGGCCCCGGCGCCTGGCCGGTGTGCTCGGTGCGGGCCGGACTGACCCGGAGCGGCGCCGCCCCGGACGCCGCCGGGATCTCGGTGCGCGACGTGCAGGCGCACACCACACCCCAGTCACGCGCGGGCCGGGCGCAGATGTACACCGTCGTGCACGGCGACACGCTCTCCGGCATTGCCGAGGACCACCATGTGCCGGGCGGCTGGCACCAGCTCTACGCCGCCAACCGCACGACGGTCGGGGCCGACCCCGACCTCATCCTTCCGGGACAGCGGCTGAACCTGCGCGGCGCCCCGCAGCGGACGACCCCGCCCAAGGCGACCCCGCCCGGGAGGACCCCGGAGAAGGCGAAGCCGGCCGAAGGAACCCACCCGAAGAAGACCCGTACGACCTCGCACCCGGCCCACTCCACGCACCCCGACGCCCACCTGCTCGTCGCTCCCGTGAGCGCGGACATGGGCACCCCCTACCACCAGGCGGGCGGCCACTGGTCGAAGGGCTACCACACCGGTGTCGACTTCCCGGTGCCCACCGGCACCTCCGTGCGGGCGGTCGCCGCGGGGCACGTGGTCGAGGCGGGCTGGGGCGGCTCGTTCGGCTACCAGGTCGTCATCCGCCACTCCGACGGCCACTACACCCAGTACGCGCACCTCTCGGCCATCGCCGTGAAGGCCGGGCAGTCGGTCTCCGCAGGACAGCGGGTCGGGCGCTCGGGATCCACCGGAAACACCACGGGCCCGCATCTGCACTTCGAGGTGCGGACCGGACCCGGCTTCGGCACGGACATCGACCCGGTCGGTTACCTCCGGGCCGGTGGCGTCAGGATCTGACCCGAACACGGAGCCGGTGACGGTTCCCGTGGCCCAGGACCTCGTCCACGACGGGCTCCGCGTCGTCCGGAACCGTGTGCGGCACATAGTCGTCGAGCATCGACGCCCCGCGCTGACGCGGTACGACGACGAGCGTCGCCCCGCGGCTGCTCGACGCCCCGGCCGGGACCGGAGCCTGCCGCAGCCGTTCCGTGGTGAGCAGGACCAGACCACCCGCGGCCACCGCACCGCAGCCCAGCGCGAGCGCCGTGCCCGTGGCGCCGTGACGGAAGGTCTCGCCGAACATGGTGATGCCGACCCCGGCGGCCAGCACCGGGTTGACCACGGTCAGCGTGGCGAGCGGCGCCGCGAGACCCGCGCCGCGGTACGACGCCTGCGACAGCAGCACGCCCGCGACGGCGAACACGCCGATCACGGCCAGGGACGGCAGGTCGCTCAGCAGCACCCCGGTGCTCCAGTCGACCGCCACGGTCTTGGTGAACACGGACGACATGCCGAACGCCGTGCCGGCCGCCGTGGCCAGCACCACACTGCGCACCGCCGGATGCCGGTGCGCGGCCCGGCCCGCGATCATCAGCGCCACGATCGCCCCGCCGGTGACGAGAGCCAGGGCCACGCGCTGGGCGGCGTCGAGCGCATGGCCGTCGGACGCGCCGACCAGGGACAGCAGACCCGCGAGGCCCACGGTCGCCATGATCGCGCCCCGCCAGGCGGTCTTTCCGGCCCTGCGGCCGACGAACAGGGCCGCCATCGGCAGCGCGAACACGATCGTCAGGGCGCCCAGCGGCTGCACCAGGCTGAGCGGACCGTAGGCGAGCGCCACCACGTGCAGCAGCCCGCCGAGTCCGTTCAGCGCCACCGCCGCCCACCAGATCGGCCGGCGCAGCGGCGCGTACTGCTCGCCGGGGGACGACACCGCGACCTGTTCCTGCACGATCGCTCCGCCCGCGTACGCGACGGCGGACACGAACGACAGCAGAACGGACAACGCGAGGGCACTCATAAGCCGCTGCTCCTCTGCGTGAGCCCGGGGCCCTGGACCCGGTAGCGCGAACGGTCGGTTTTCACGCACAACACTCTGCCCGCTCCAGCTGTTCCCGTCGTCGTCCCTGAGCAGGCGATGACTCCTACTGCCGATGGAGTACACCCGGGGCCCGATCATCCCCAGGGTGGGCGACACAGGGTGGAGACCCGTGGCCAACGGGCCCCGGTGGCCCTGGTACTACTGCTGTCCGTGGACCTCGACCCCGATCTCGCCGGGCTGCGCCTCCTCGGCGGCTTCTTCGTGCTGCGCATGGACGACGGCGCGGACGACGGCGCCGCCCCGGTGCGGCGGCTGCCCACCCTCCAGGAGGCGTACGACGAGGCGCTGGCCCGCCGGGTCGAGACGGTCGGGTCGCGGCTCGGCACCCGGGAGACGCGGGTCGCGGCCTCCATCGCCCAGCAGGGGCTCGCGGCCCGCCTCTGGTCCGCGGCCCTCGGCTGCTCCGTTCTCTACGGCGGCCTGCCCGACCTGGATCCGCGTCTGCTGCGCTGGGACACCGCCGCCGGCTGCCCCGACGACCTCTGGCTGACCGAGCTGCGCCCGCTCCCCGGGGACCCGGCCACCCTCGCCGCCACCGTACTCGGCGGTCACCTCGAACCCCTGACGGATGCCCTGCGGACGCGATACGGCGTCGCGGCCGGGCTGCTGTGGGGCAACGCGGGATCGGCGCTGGCGGCGGCGGCCCGCGAACTGAGCCGCTGGGCGCGCGGCAGCGGCCGTACCGACGTGGCGGACCGGGCCCGCGCACTCACCGCCGAACTGTTCACCCACCCCCTGCTGAACGCCACCGGTACCCGTACCGGGACCGCCTTCCGGCGCCGCAGCTGCTGCCTCTACTACCGTGTGCCCGGCGGCGGAGTCTGCGGGGACTGCTGCTTCGACCGGCCACCAGGCCTTTCCCTGCAGGGGAGTTGAGAGCACAAGCGTCGAACCGTCGGCTATCGTACGTCTGTTTGGCTGACGTGGGTCCGGGTGCGACGCGTTCATGCGATTCGCCCGGGATGCGGGTATTTCGGCCGTACGGCCCTCACGATGCAGACAGCGATGTCAACCATCGGAGGTCATCCGACATGAGACGGACCAGGCGCCCCCGGCTGTGCCTGGCCGGGGTGATGGCGGCGTCCGCGCTGTTCACCACCCCCGCCGCGCGGGCCGCCGCGCCGACCGACGGAGCCCTCACCGACCTGGTCAACCCGTTCATCGGGACCCAGAACGAGGGCAACACCTTCCCCGGCGCGGCCATGCCCTTCGGCATGGTGCAGCTCTCGCCCGACACCGGGCACAGCACCGGTTACGACTACACCCAGAGCCGCATCCGCGGCTTCTCCCTGGTCCATCTCTCCGGTGTCGGCTGCCGCATCGGCGGCGACCTGCCTGCCCTGCCGACCACCGGGGACGTCGAGACGACCGACGCCGCCGCCTACGCGGCCGAGTTCCGGCACGAGGACGAGCAGGCGAGCCCCGGCTACTACCGGGTGGGCCTGGCCTCCGGGATCCGCGCCGAACTCACGGCGACCACCCGCACCGGCGTGCAGCGCTACACCTTCCCGGCCACCGACAAGGCCAATGTCCTGCTCAACGCGGGCCAGTCGCTGCACAAGAAGGTCGGCAGCGAGGTGGAGGTGCTCGACGACCGCACCGTGCGCACCGTGATCACCGGGCGGGGCTTCTGCCGGAACACCCTGCCGTACACCGTCTACACGATCACCCGCTTCGACCGGCCGTTCACCTCCTACGGCACCTGGGACGGGAAGACCGTGGCACCGGGCGCGCGCAAGGGACGCGACGGTGCCTATCTCCGTTTCGACACCACCCGGGACCGTACCGTCACGGCGACCACCGCCCTGTCCTACGTGGACGCGGCGGGCGCCGCCGTCAACCTGCGCGAGGAGGGCGGCCGTTCCTTCGGCGCCGTACGGGACGCGGCCCACCGGGCCTGGGAGGACCGGCTGCGCGCCGTCCGCGTCCGGGGAGGTCCACAAGCACTGCGGCGCACCTTCTACTCGGCCCTGTACCGGTCCTTCCTGGCGCCGAACACCGGAAGCGACGCGGACGGCCGCTACCGGGGCTGGGACCTGCGCGTGCACCGCGCCCAGGGGTTCACGTACTACCAGAACTGGTCGCTGTGGGACACCTACCGCACCCAGTGCCAGCTGCTCGCGCTGCTCGCGCCGCGCGAGGCCCGGGACATGGCGCTGTCCGTGCTGACGGTGGGTGAGCAGGGTCGTTGGCTGCCCAAGTGGGGCTACGGCACGGTCGAGACGAACATCATGACCGGCGACCCGGTCACCCCGTTCCTCACCACTGCCTACCACCAGGGCCTGCTCGCCGGGCACGAGGAGCGGGCGTACCGCCTGCTGCGGCGGAACGCCGACGGGGTGCCGCCGGCCGATCTGCCGATCGCGGGCCGGGAGTCCAACGCGGAGTACATCGCGAACGGCTTCGCGCCCTACGTCAAGGACCGCCCGCAGTCCAAGATGGGCGACTCGGACTACCACCAGGGCGCCTCGGTCACCCTGGAGTACGCCCTGTCCGACGCGATGCTGGCGCAGATGGCACGCTCCCTGGGCCACCCGGAGGACGCCGACCGGTACGCGGCCCGCTCCCGCAACTATCGCAACGTCTTCGACCCGTCCACCGGCTTCTTCCGGGCCCGGGACGCCGCCGGGGCGTTCGCCGGACCGGCCGACCCGGCCGCGAGCGTCGGCTTCCACGAGGGCACCGCCTGGCAGTACCAGTGGCTGGTTCCGCAGGACCTGCCCGGCCTGATCGACCTGATCGGCGGCAAGGGGGCGGCCAACGACCGGCTGGACGCGTTCTTCGCCTACGACCGGCTGACGGCGGACCCGGCGGGCACGGCACGCGAGGCGTGGGTGCACGGGGGCGCGTACGACTACTACAACGCGGCCACCTACAACCCGCAGAACGAGCCCGACCTCATCGCTCCCTACACCTATCTGTCGACCGGTCAGCCCTGGAAGACCACCGACGTGGTGCACGCGGCGCTGACGCTGTTCACCGACGGGCCCACCGGCATGACCGGCAACGACGATCTGGGGACGATGTCCGCATGGAACGTGCTGTCGTCGATCGGGCTCTTCCCCGTCCAGCCCGGATTCGGCACCTGGGGCCTGACGACTCCCGTCTTCGACCGGGTCGACCTCACCCTGGACCGCCGCTACTGGCCCGGCGGACGGCTGACCGTGACCGCGCCCGGCACCTCGGCGGCCGACCGGTACGTCCAGTCGGTCCGCACCGACGGAGCGCCGTACGGCCGGACGTTCGTGACCACCGGCGAGCTGCGCAGGACGCGCTCCCTGGACTTCAGGGTGGGCTCGCGACCCTCCGCGTGGGGTACGGCCCCGGGTTCGGCACCGCCGGTGCTGAACTGACGGCATGGAGGCCGACGGTATTAACCTGCCGTTAACTGAGCGTAGCCTGATCGTACTTGACTGTAATTGGCTGACGGAGGTTGACTGCTTGTCCATCCACTGCCGATACACCGTCGATGCGAGGCAAGCCATTGACTGCTGATCTGCTCGCCCCCCTCGATCTCGCCTTCTGGAACATCGAGTCCGGCCGGCACCCGATGCACCTGGGCGCGCTCGGCGTCTTCACCGCGCACTCGCCCACCGCCGGCGCCCACGCGGCCGACCTGCTCGCCTCCCGCGCCGCCGCCGTGCCCGGCCTGCGGATGCGCATCCGCGACGTCTGGCAGCCGCCGGACCTGCGCCGGCCGCTCACCTTCGGCGGCGCCACCCGCGAGCCCGACCCCGCCTTCGACCCGCTCGACCACGTACGGCTGCACGCCCCGACCGACGACTTCCAGGCCGTCGCCGGCCGTCTCATGGAGCGCCCGCTGGAGCGCGACCGCCCGCCCTGGGAGGCACATGTCCTGCCCGGCCAGGACGGGGTCTCCTTCGCCGTGCTCTTCAAGTTCCATCACGCCCTCGCCGACGGACTGCGCGCGCTCAGGCTCGCCGCCGGCATCCTCGACCCGATCGACATGCCGGAGCGAGGCCCCCGCCCCGTCGAGCCGCCGCGCGGGCTGCTGCCCGACGTCCGCAAGCTGCCCGGCCTGCTGCGCGGCGCGCTGTCCGACGTGGGCAGGGCGCTGGACATCGGCGCCTCCGTCGCCCTGTCCACCCTGGGCATCCGCACCTCCGCCGCACTGACCGCCGAGCCGAGCGGAACCCGGTGCACCGCCGGAGTGGTCCTGGACATCGACGACGTGCACCGGGTGCGCAAGGCAGTCGGCGGCACCGTCAACGACGTCCTCATCGCCGTCGTCGCCGGGGCCCTGCGCAGCTGGCTGGACGAGCGCGGCGACGGCAGCGAGGGAGTGGCGCCGCGCGCCCTCATCCCCGTCTCCCGGCGCCGCCCGCGCGGCGCGCAGCCACAGGGCAACCGGCTCTCCGGGTACCTGATACGGCTTCCGGTGGACGACCCGGACCCGGTCAGCCGTCTCGGCGCGGTGCGCACGGCGATGGACCGCAACAAGGACGCCGGCCCGAACCGGGGCGCGGGCGCCGTCGCCCTGCTCGCCGACCACGTGCCCGCGCTCGGCCACCGCCTCGGCGGCCCGCTGGTCGGCCAGGCGGCCCGGCTCTGGTTCGACATCCTGGTCACCAGCGTGCCCCTGCCCGGCATCGGCCTGCGCCTCGGCGGTCACCCCCTCACCGAGGTCTTCCCGTTCGCCCCGCTGGCCCCGGGCCAGTCCCTCGCGGTCGCGATCTCCACCTACCGGGGCCGAGTGCACTACGGCCTGGTCGCCGACGCCCGCGCGGTACCGGACCTGGACGCGCTGGCCCGCGCGGTGACCGAGGAGATCGGGACGCTGATCACTGCCTGCGACCCCTGAGAGCCGGGTGCGTGGGCGGCCGGGGCCGCCCCGCCGGGCGCAGGGCGCCGGTCCGCTTTTTGACCCGTTCATGAACGAGTTTGGCGCTCTGCCCCACCGCTCCGTAAAATTCCGCCTTCGAAAGCGGGCGCGAGTCGGAGCGCTGCGCGGGTGATCAGGAACGGCAGCGCGATGACGGTGACAGAGGACGGCCCGGCGGCCACCGAGGAAATGGTCTACGGCCCCGGCATCGACCCCGAGCGCCTGGCCGTGTGCCTGAGCGTGCTTGAGGAGCTCGACAAGCTGGATGTCGACCACCCCGACGCCATCGCGGTGCGCCGGGCCACGGCGGGCATCTACCGCACGGTCAAGCAGCGCCGCCGCCAGGACCGCCGGGCCGCCAAGACCGCCCACGACAAGGCGGTCACCGAGGCCACCGCCACCGGCTCCGCCCAGCGCATCGACGACGAGACCGAGGGCATCCTGCCCTCCTCCGTGACCGAGGCCGGGCGGGTCGCGGGGATACTCCAGCGCCCCCGCTCCTGCTACACCTGCAAGAGCCGCTACGTCGAGGTCGACTACTTCTACCACCAGCTCTGCCCGGACTGCGCCCGCACCAACCGGGCCAAGCGCGACGCCCGCGCCGACCTCACCGGCAAGCGCGCCCTGCTCACCGGTGGCCGCGCCAAGATCGGCATGTACATCGCGCTGCGGCTGCTGCGCGACGGTGCGCACACCACCGTCACCACCCGCTTCCCGAAGGACGCCATCCGCCGCTTCAAGGCGATGGAGGACTCGGCGGACTGGCTGCACCGGCTCGAGGTCGTCGGCATCGACCTGCGCGACCCGGCGCAGGCCGTGGCCCTCGCCGAGCAGGTCTCGGCGGCGGGTCAGCTCGACATCCTGATCAACAACGCGACACAGACCGTGCGCCGCCTGCCCGCCGCGTACGCCGCCCTGGTCGAGGGCGAGAGCGCCCCGCTGCCCGCCGGTGAACTCCCCGCCCACCACGTCATCGGCGCGTTCAACTCCGGCGCGGTCGACGGCATCGCCGCGCTGCCCGTCGGGACCAGCAACCTGGACGCTCAGCAGGTCGCCGATCTCGCGCTGGTCGCGGGCAACGCCAGCGTCGCCCGGCACCTCGACGGCACGGCCATCGACGCGGGCGGTCTCGTCCCCGACGTCGTGGAGAGCAACACCTGGGTGCAGACCATCGAGCAGATCTCTCCGGTGGAGCTGCTCGAAACGCAGCTGTGCAACTACACGGCGCCGTTCATCCTCATCAGCGCGCTGCGCCCGGCGATGGCCGCGGCCGCGCGGCAGGCGGCCAGCGGACGCGCGTACGTCGTCAACGTCTCGGCGATGGAGGGCGTCTTCGGCCGTGGCTACAAGGGCGCCGGGCACCCGAACACCAACGCCGCCAAGGCGGCGATGAACATGGTCACGCGGACCAGCGCCCAGGAGATGTTCCAGACCGACGGCATCCTCATGACGTCCGTCGACACCGGCTGGATCACCGACGAGCGCCCGCACTTCGACAAGCTGCGGCTGGCCGAGGCCGGATTCCACGCCCCGCTCGACCTGGTGGACGGCGCGGCCCGGGTCTACGACCCGATCGTGCGCGGCGAGGCGGGCGACGACCTGTACGGGGTCTTCATGAAGGACTACGCACCGGGCAAGTGGTGACAAGCGGCCGCATAATGGGTGGGGTGACCACGCAGTGACTCGCGATAGTTACACATTGTTTGCACTCCCTATCGAGCGGACCCCCGCTCATTTGGTTACCCTGTAAGCCGACGGGCAGCAGCACTGGGTCCCACCCACACCCACGGTCCGTCCCGGGACGAGCTGGTTCACCACGGCCGGCTCAACCGAGTTACCGGCGCCACCGCGTCCGAACTGGCCTTCCATCCAGACCCGAGCGGGCGTCAGGTGCCGGAACGAAGACTGTCCGGCAAGCCCGAGGGTGATCCGACACATAAGGAGTGCGCGGTGACACCGGAGACGACGAAACGCGATCAGCGCCCCAAGGAACACGCGGAGCGCGCGGGCCGCAGGCCCGGAGAGCTCGGCAGCCTCGACGTGTGGGCCCGCTCCGCCCCGATCCGCCTCGCGGGCTACGAGGACGACCTCGCCGAACCCCACATCCTGCCGAGCGTCGACTGACCCGGAAGCCGCGCAGACCAACGCAGACCAGCGGTCCGGATCGCGGAGGAGTCCCGCGGTCCGGACCGAATCACGGGCACGTAGCCGTAGCCGTAGCCGTAGCCCAGCCACAGCCGCCGCGGCTCAGTCGAGCGGTGCCACGCGCTGCCATGGGCGCAGCTTCTCCAGCTGCCCGGCCAGGTCCAGCAGGTCCGCCTCCGTCCCCGGGCGGCCCACCAGCTGTACGGCGCAGGGGGCGCCCGAGGGCAGGGTGCCGAACGGGACGGCCATGGCGGGCCAGCCGGTGAGGTTCCACGGCGGGGTCATCGGGGAGTAGTTGCTGTTGGCCAGGACGTTCGCCAGCCAGCCCCGCTCGTGCCACGGCCCGGCCTTCGGGGACCGGCGGGCCAGCGCCGGCGCGAGCAGGACGTCGTGCTCGGCGAAGAAGGGGGCCAGCCGACGACGCAGACGGTCCCGGGCCTCGCCGGTGCCGACCGCCCGGACGAAACGGCGTCCCACGGCCGCGTGGACCCGGGTCCGCCGGTTCAGCCGCGCCGGATCCAGACCCTCGGCGTCGACCGCGGTGCCCGCGGTCCAGTGCCGGAGCGCGGTGACCCCCAGGGACAGCGGATAGGGCGGGTCCGCCCGCCGCAGCCGGTGCCCGCCGCCGGCCAGCACGGCGGCCGCCTCGCGGACGGCGGTCGTATACGGCCCGGAGATCACCACACCTGGCAGGGGGCTGCGCAGCGACACCGCGATTTCGAGTGCGGCGGACTCCCGGGGGTGGCGGAACTCGGCGTCCGCGATCACCGAGAGGACCAGGCGCAGGTCATCGACCGTCGTGGCCAGCGGCCCGTTCTCCGACATGCCGAACCAGTCGCCCTCGCCGATCCCCGCCGGGACCACCCCCTGGCCCGGCTTCAGTGTGACCAGACCGCAGTTGGCCGCCGGGATGCGCAGCGACCCCATGCCGTCGTTGCCGAGGGCCACGGGCACCATCCCGCCGGCGACCGCGGCCGCGCTGCCGCCCGAGGAGCCGCCCGCCGTGCGCGCGGTGTCCCAGGGGTTGCGGGAGGTGCCGTGGACGCCCTCCGTGGTGCCGAAGACGCACAGCTCGGGCACGTTCGTCAGCCCCAGCACCAGCGCGCCCGCCGCCCGCAGCCGGGCCACGGTCACATGGTCCGCACCGGCCGGAGTGTCGGGTGTCGCGGCCGACCCGACCCGGGTGGCCTCCCCACGCACCGCCAGATTGTCCTTCACCGCCACCGGCACACCCGCGAGCGGCAGCCGGGCCAGATCGGAGCGCTCGGCCAGCTCGTCGGCCGCCGCGAGCGCCGGCCCGGCCAGCACCTTGCGGAACGCGCCGATCCGGCCGTCCAGCCGCTCGACGCGGTCGAGATGGTCCGCCACCACCTCACGGGGCGTGGCCCGCTTCTCCCGAACGGCGGCGGCGATCTCGGCGGCGGTGCGGCCGGCCCAGCTGGTCACGGATGCTCCTCGGAAGGGGACGGTGTGGTGTGCAGGCAGAACTGTGCACGCTCCGGCCCCGCTGCGTCGAGAGCAGCGCCGCCACGGTTCGAACGGCCGGTCGCGGGGGAGCAGTAAACCTGGTTACCCCCTCCGCAAACCTGGTTACCCCCTCGACCCAGCATCGGAGCACCCCGCATGCATGACGACCGCGGCCTGGTCGAAGCGCGTCTGCGGCGCGTCCTCGACGAGCGTGTCCGCCCCGCCGTGTACCCCGAGTCCGTACCCCTCCAGGTCGCGGTCTGGCACGCTCCCGGCGAGCCCGTGCCGGTCGCCGAGGGACTCGCCGCCCAGCCCCGGCCCGTCGAGGTGGGAGCCCGCTGGGGCGCCCCCTGGGGCACCAGCTGGTTCCGGGTCACCGGAACCGTGCCCGAGGCGTGGGCCGGGAAGACCGTGGAGGCCCTGCTCGACCTCGGCTTCGACCGGAACATGCCCGGCTTCCAGTGCGAGGGCCTGGTCTACCGGCCCGACGGCAGCCCGGTGAAGGGCCTCAACCCGCGAAACCAGTGGGTGCGAGTCGGCGCGCCCGTCAAGGGCGGCGAGGAGGTGCGGCTGCACATCGAGGCCGCCGCCAACCCGATCGTCTTCGGTTCCCACCCCTTCCGGCCCACCTCGCTCGGTGACCCGGAAACTGCGGGCGGCGAACCCCAGTACACGCTCACCCGCATGGATCTCGCCGTCTTCGACGAGACCGTGTGGCAGCTCGTGATCGACCTGGAGGTGCTCGGCGAGCTGATGGCCGAGCTGCCGGTGGAGTCGGCCCGTCGCTGGGAACTGCTGCGCGCGCTGGAGCGGGCGCTCGACGCCATCGACCTTCAGGACGTCAACAGCACCGCTGAGCAGGCCCGTTCCCATCTGACCGCCGCCCTCGCCGCCCCCGCCGTCGCCTCCGCGCACCGCGTCAGCGCCGTCGGTCACGCGCACATCGACTCGGCGTGGCTGTGGCCACTGCGCGAGACGGTCCGCAAGGTGGCCCGCACGACCGCCAACATGACCGCCCTGCTGGACGACGAACCCGATTTCGTCTTCGCCATGTCCCAGGCCCAGCAGTGGGCATGGGTCAAGGAGCACCGCCCCGAGGTGTGGGCGCGGGTGACGAAGGCGGTGTCGGACGGGCGCTTCGTACCGGCCGGCGGCATGTGGGTGGAGTCGGACACCAACATGCCCGGATCGGAGGCGATGGCCCGTCAGTTCGTGTACGGCAAAAGGTTCTTCATCGACGAGTTCGGCATCGAGAACCACGAGGCATGGCTGCCGGACACCTTCGGGTTCGCCGCCGGGCTGCCCCAGATCATCCGGGCGGCGGGCTCCAAATGGCTGCTCACCCAGAAGATCTCCTGGTCCCGTACGAACGCGTTCCCGCACCACAGCTTCCTGTGGGAGGGCATCGACGGCACGCGGATCTTCACGCACTTCCCGCCGGTCGACACCTACAACTGCTCCATGCGCGGCTCCGAAATCGCCCACGCGGCACGCAACTTCAGGGAGAAGGGAGCCGCCCGGCACTCCCTCGCGCCAACCGGCTGGGGCGACGGGGGCGGCGGCACCACCCGCGAGATGGTCGCCAAGGCGGCCCGCCTGCGCGACCTGGAGGGCTCCGCCACCGTCGTCTGGGAGACCCCGGCCGAGTTCTTCGCCAAGGCCGAGGCCGAATACGCCCATCCGCCCGTCTGGACCGGCGAACTCTACCTCGAACTGCACCGCGCCACCCTCACCAGCCAGGCCAGGACCAAACAGGGCAACCGCCGGAGCGAACACCTCCTGCGCGAGGCCGAACTGTGGGCCGCGACCGCCGCAGTGCGCAACGGATTTGCCTACCCCTACGAGGAGTTGGACCGGATCTGGAAGACGGTCCTGCTGCACCAGTTCCACGACATCCTGCCCGGCTCCTCCATCGCCTGGGTGCACCGGGAGGCCCGCGCCACCTACGACCGCCTCGCCGCCGAACTCGACGCGGTCATCGACGCGGCCCAGCGGTCCCTGGCCGGCCCGGGCCCCCTGCCGCTCGCCTTCAACGCGGCCCCGCACACCCGCAGCGGCATCCCGGCGGGCGGCGCGGGCACACCGGTGGCCGAGGGCGAGACGACCCTGTCACCTCGCGCCGACGGCGGGCACGTCCTGGACAACGGCCTGCTGAGGATCGGGATCGACTCCCGCGGACTGGTGGTGTCCGTGTACGACGTCGACGCCGACCGCGAGACGATCGCCCCCGGCCGTGCCGCGAACCTGCTCCAGCTCCACCCGGACCTCCCCAACATGTGGGACGCCTGGGACGTCGACGCCTTCTACCGCAACACGGTCACCGACCTCACGGACGCCGACGAGGTGACCCCCCTGCCGGACGGCCGCTCGGTGCGCGTCGTGCGGTCCTTCGGCGCCTCCCGGGCCGCCCAGGTGCTGTCCCTGCCACCGGGCGAACGGCGCCTCGTCCTGGACACCGAGGTCGACTGGCACGAGACGGAGAAGTTCCTCAAACTCGCCTTCCCGCTGGACCTGCACACCGAACGGTACGCGTCCGAGACCCAGTTCGGGCACTTCCACCGCCCCACCCACACCAACACCTCGTGGGACGTCGCCAGGTTCGAGGCCTGCAACCACCGCTTCGTCCACTTGGAGGAGCCCGGATGGGGCGTCGCGGTCGTCAACGACTCGACGTACGGCCACGACGTGACCCGTACCGTCCGCACCGACGGCGACCGCGGTACGACCACCACCGTGCGGGTGTCGCTGCTGCGCGCCCCGCGCTTCCCGGACCCGGAGACCGACCAGGGCACGCACCGCTTCCGGCACGCCCTGGTGCCCGGCGCGGGGATCGCGGACGCGGTCCGCGAGGGCTGGCGGATCAACCTGCCCGAACGCGAACTGACCGGCGGCCACGCGGTCGAACCGCTGGTCACCGTGGATGACGACGCCGTCGTCATCACGGCGGTGAAACTGGCCGACGACGGCAGCGGCGACGTGGTCGTGCGCTTCCACGAGGCCCATGGAGCGCGCGCCAGGGCCACTCTGACCTGCGGCTTCCCGGTCGCCGACGTGACCTCGACGGACCTGCTGGAACGCCCATGGCCCGAGGCGACACCGCCCGCGCACGACGGCGATCGCATCGCCGTACGACTGCGCCCGTTCGAGCTGATGACACTTCGGCTGCGCAGGCAGTGACGCACTCCAACCCTCGCCCGCCCGGCTGCCCGCGGGCTACGGCCGTCCGGCCGCCGAGTCCAGCCGGGTCGGCGGCAGGTACTCCCGCACATAGGACCGCTCCCAGCAGGCACCGGTCTCCCGCAGCTCCCGCCAGGTGGTGAACCGGTACCGGAAGAGGCGGGCGCGTACGTAGCGCGGGGGCTCGCCGGGCGGGAACGGGGAGGCGCGGAGCAGTCTCAGGGTGTCGGGATCGTTCTCCAGCAGGCGTTCCACCAGCCCGCCGAACCAGGATTCGGCGTAGGCGGGGGAGAGCGCGGCGAACCACATCAGCCAGTCCAGCCGCAGATGATAGGGCGCGAACTGGCGTGGCCAGCGCCGTGGGTCGCCCGGCTTGCCCTTGAACTCGTACTCCCGCCACGGCGAGTCCTCGCGCGGGACGTCGTCCAGCGTGCCCTCGACCACCACCTCGTACCGCACCCGGCTCACGCTGCCGAACGCGCCGTAGGTGTTCACCAGGTGCAGCGGGTCGAAGGAGCGGTTCATCACCTGGCGGCGGGAGATCATGTTCAGCACCGGGTGGTAGCTCAGGAAGAGGAGCAGCGCGCCGACGGCGGACACGACGACCTCGTACCAGAGCGGCGCCGGGGCCGCCGACGGCGCGGAGCCGGGGATCCGCAGCGCCGACACGGCCAGCACGACGGTGATCCAGTTCAGCCAGGAGAAGTTGCCGGACAGGATCAGCCACAGCTGGGTGACGATCATCAGGGCCGCGGCCGCCGTCGCGATCGGCTGCGGGGTGAACAGCAGGAACGGCACCACGAGTTGGGTGAAGTGGTTCGCCGCCGCCTCCGCCCGGTGCAGCGGCTTCGGCAGACGGTGGAAGAACCAGCTCAGCGGGCCCGGCATCGGCTGGGTCTCGTGATGGTGGTACAGACAGGTCAGCTTCCGCCAGCAGGCGTCACCGCGCATCTTGATCAGCCCGGCGCCGAACTCGACCCGGAACAGGATCCAGCGGAGCAGGAAGAGGACGACGACGGGCGGCGCGACCTCGTCGTTGCCCAGGAACGCGGCGAGGAACCCGACCTCCAGCAGCAGCGACTCCCAGCCGAACGCGTACCAGGTCTGGCCGACGTTGACGACCGACAGATACAACGCCCAGGGGACCAGCCACAGCAGCATCGCGCCCCACAGCGGCAGCAGTGAGTCCAGACCGGCGAGCAGTGCCGCCGACACCGCGCAGCCCGCCCAGGCGCAGACCGCGAAGAAGCGGTCCGAGTAGTGAAGGTGGAACAGGCTCGGCGTGCTGCGGAAGGACACGCGGCGCAGGAACCGGGGGATCGGCAGCATGCCCCTCTCGCCCAGCAGCGCGCGGAACTGCGAGGCAGCCGTCAGGAACGCGACGAGATACACACCGGCCAGAGCCCGCTGGAAGACCAGCCGGCTCCACCAGTAACCAGGTGCGGTGAACCAGTCCACGGCCGTGCGCTCCTTCGTCCCGTGCGTCACTCTGCGCGCCGCAGCGCTCCGCTTGCGTAACCGGCACACACGGTGCCGACAATAAGGACCGAATCGCCAGAGAACGCGCTCAACATGATCAATCGAATGTCCCCTCGATGCCGGAGAACACAGTGCGCCTACCCAGCGGAACCACCGGTGCGGCCTGTGTGCTCGCGACGGCGCTCCTGGCCGCCGGATGCGCCCGGGGCGGCGCCGAGGCCACCGGAGCGGGCAAGGGCGTCGTCCTGCAACCGCTGGCGGAGCGGGGCCCCGACCCCTTCACCGACTCCACCGTGACCAGCCCCGCGAACGCGGCCGCCGCCACCCCACTGGCCCGCCCGTCCGCCCCCGTGCGGCAGGCCTCGGTGCCCCGCACCGGGATGCGCACCCTGTCCGGCGGCACGCCCGGGCTGTACGGCGGCACCGCGTGGGTCGGGAGCTGCGATGTCGAGCGGCAGATCCGCTACCTCGCCGCCGACCCGGCCCGTGGCCTCGCCTTCGCGGGGGCCGAGGGCGTCGCCCGCAAGGCGGTTCCCGAGTTCCTGCGCGGCCTCACTCCCGTCGTGCTGCGGGCCGACACCGGGGTCACCAACCACGGGTTCCGGGACGGCCGGGCGACCGCCTTCCAGTCCGTGCTGCAGGCCGGCACCGCCGTGCTCGTCGACGACCGCGGCGTGCCCCGGGTCCGCTGTGCCTGCGGCAATCCACTGAAGCCGCCCCAGACGTCCCACGGCGTCCCGGGCACCGCCGGACAGCCCTGGTCCGGCTACCGGCCCACCGACGTGATCGAGGTGCGGCCCGCGCCGCAGGCCATCACGAGCATCTCGCTCGTCGACACCACCAGTCACTCCTGGATCGAACGCCGGATCGGGCACGACGTCCGGCACGATCACGTCGTGTCCCCGCCCGCGCGGCAGCCCCAGACCCCACAGGCCCAGCAACCCCGTCCACAGACGCCCCACACGCAGACGCCCCGCCCCACCGTCGCCCCGACCACGCCCACCCCGGGCACCGCGACCGGCACGCCGGACCCGTGGAGCCAGTCACCGACGGGGCAGCCGACCCCCGACCTGTCATGGGCCCCCGACCAGCAGTGGCCGTCCGGCCAGGAGTCGGTGCCCGCCGAGGAGCTGCCTCCCGGCCAGGAACCGGAACCCGCCGAGGACCTGCCGCCCGCCGAGGAGCCGACACCGGCGAGTCCCGCCGAGGAGCCGACACCCGCCCAGGAGCCGACACCCGCGGAGGACTTGCCGCCCGCCCAGGACCCGCCACCCGACGACCCGGCCGTCACGGATCCCGCCGTCACCGACCCGGCCGTCACCGACCCCACCGTCACGGATCCCGCCCTCACCGACCTCGCCGTCACCGATCCCGGCCTTCTCCCGCGGCCCACGGACGGGACCGTCCCCGAAACAGCCCCCGAGACCGACACCACCCTCGACACCCCCGTCGACGCCGATGTCCTCGGCGGCTGAGTGCGCCTGCCGCCCCGGAACCACTCGCGGCACAGCACTCGAAGAATCCGGCGAATCCTGGCAAGGTTGCTCCATGGGCTCCATGGCTGAGCGGGGAGCGAGCGCCCTGTCGGTCCCGGAGGACTGGACCGCTCACCCGGACCCGATCCTGGCGCTCAACCGCATGGGCTCGTTCGACTGGGACCTGGACACCGGACTCGTCCACATGGACGCCCGCGCCCACGAGGTGTTCGACATCCTCCCCGAGGACTACGACGGGCGCCCCGAGACCCTGTCGAGCCGGGTTCCCCCTCCCGAGGCCGGCCGACTCGACTCCGTGGTGTCCAGGGCGATCAAGGACGGCAGCGAGAACTACGGCGCCTACTTCCGCGTCCGCTGCCGCGACGGCACGCTGCGCTGGACACACACCCAGGGCTACATACGGCGCGACCGGACGGGCCGCCCCCGCCGGGTCATCGGCATCGTCCGGGACGCCACACAGGAGCTGGCCGACCTGGAGGCGAGCAGTCTGCGCGCGGCCCAGGACGAGGCGGTGCGCAGACAGACGAACGTCGTGCAGGTCATCACCGCGGCCCTCGCCCACGCCCGCAGCGTCCAGGACGTCATCGACGTCCTCAAGGACACCCACGGCGTACGGCACCTCGGCGCGGCCAGCCTGGTCATGGGCCTGGTGGAGGCCGGGCGGATCCGGCTGGTGGCGGAGGGGCCCGCGGGCAGTTTCGTGCCCGGCACCAGGGTCACCCGGATCGACGAGCCCTACCCGATGAGCGACGTGGTGAGGACCCTGACCCCGCGCTTCATCGAGTCCCCGGAGGAGTTCGCCCGGGGGTACCCCCTCCTCTGGCCGCACCTCACCGGCCTGAACATCACCTCGGCCGCCTATCTGCCACTGATCGCACAGGCCCGCCCGATCGGAGCCATGGGCCTGCTCTACAGCGACCGCCACGGCTTCTCCGACGAGGAGCGCACCGTCCTGGTCGCCCTCGGCAGCAGCATCGCGCAGAGCATGCAACGGGCCATGCTCTACGAGCAGGAGAAGGACCTCGCGCAGGGCCTCCAGCAGGCGATGCTGCCGCGCACCATACCCAGCGTGCCCGGTGCCGACGTCGCCGTCCGCTACCGCTCGGCCTCCGCAGGCGGCGCGCTCGGCCGGGACATCGGCGGCGACTGGTACGACGTCATCCCGCTGCCCGGCGGCCGGGTCGGCGCCGTGATCGGCGACGTACAGGGACACGACACACATGCGGCGGCCGTCATGGGCCAGCTGCGGATCGTGCTGCGCGCCTACGCCGCCGAGGGCCACACCCCGGCCACGGTCATGGCCCGCGCCTCCGTCTTCCTGCACGAACTCGACACCGACCGCTTCGCCACCTGTCTGTATGCGGAGGCCGACCTGTCCACCGGGGTGGTCCAGGTGGTCCGGGCCGGGCACATAGACCCCCTGGTGCGCCGCACGGACGGCAGCTGTCGCCGGGTACCCGTCGAGGGCGGACTGCCGCTCGGGCTGTCGGCGGAGTTCGGGCGGCTGGAGTACCCCGTCACCACCCTCGAACTCGACCCGGGCCAGACCCTGCTGCTGTGCACCGACGGGCTCGTCGAGCAGCCCGGCGCCGACCTCTCCGACGGCATGCGGGCCCTCACGGCGCTCATCGCCGCCGGCCCCGACGACGTACGCGGTCTCGCCAACCTGCTCATCCAGGCGGCCGAGGCACGCGGCGGCGACGACGACGTGGCCCTGCTCCTGCTGCGCCGCCGGGTCCTCGACAACGTGCGGGCAGGCGCCCGCCTCCAGCAGCACGTGGCCCCGGGTGACCCCGAGGCCCTCACCCTGGCCCGGCACATGACCCGAGCCGCGGTGCGCGCCTGGGGCGCCGGGGAGCGCGCCGACGAGATCGAGCTGGTCGCAGACGAACTGATCACCAACGCCCTGATGCACACCGAGGGCTCCGCGATCGTCACCCTCAGGGTGCTCACCGGCAGCGACCGCCGGCTGCGCGTCGAGGTGGAGGACTCCTCCAGCGCCCTGCCGCGCCGCAGGGAGGCGGGGGAGTCCGGGGTCTCGGGCCGGGGGCTGCTGCTGGTCGACACGCTCACCGATGTGTGGGGGGTGGAGGCCAGGGGCGGCGGCAAGTGTGTGTGGTGCGAATTCGTCATACCGTGATGGCACTCTTGACGTATGCCGGAACTCCCCGAGGTGGAAGCACTCAAGGACTTCCTGGCCGAGCAGCTCGTCGACCGTGAGATCGTGCGGGTGCTGCCGGTCGCGGTCAGCGTGCTGAAGACGTACGACCCGCCCGTGAGCGCCTTCGAGGGCAGCATGGTGTCCGCGGTCCGCAGGCACGGCAAGTTCCTCGACGTCGAGGGGGACGGCGGACTGCACTTCGTGACGCATCTGGCCCGCGCGGGCTGGCTCCAGTGGCGGGAGCGGCTGCCGGACGGTCCGCCCCGCCCCGGCAAGGGTCCGCTGGCCCTTCGGGTGGCGCTGGAGACCGGTGCGGGCTTCGACCTCACCGAGGCCGGCACCCAAAAACGCCTCGCGGTGTACGTCGTACGGGATCCGCTGGAGGTGCCCGGTGTGGCCCGGCTCGGCCCAGACCCACTGGCCGGCGACTTCGACGAGGCCCGCCTGGCCGCGCTGCTGAAGGACGAACGGCGCCGGCTCAAGGGCGCCCTGCGCGACCAGAGCCTGATCGCGGGAGTCGGGAACGCCTACAGCGACGAGATCCTGCACGCCGCGAGGATGTCCCCGTTCAAGGTCGCCGCCTCCCTGGCGCCGGAGGAGATCGGGCGACTTCACGAGGCGCTGCGCACCACGCTGACGGAGGCGGTCGAACGCTCCCGGGGCCTCGCCGCCGGCCGGCTGAAGGCGGAGAAGAAGACCGGCCTGCGCGTCCACGGCCGCACCGGCGAGCCCTGCCCGGTCTGCGGCGACACCATCCGCGAGGTCTCCTTCAGCGACTCCTCGCTCCAGTACTGCCCCACCTGCCAGACGGGTGGCAGGCCACTGGCGGACCGGCGGATGTCACGACTGCTGAAGTAGCCCGGCCGGGGGATCGGTTCACCCGGACGCGTTGAGTGTCACCAGGCGGTCGCCGCCGGTCGTGCGGACCTCGTAGCGGGCGATCTCGTCCGGGTGCAGGGCGGTGCCCACCCGAATGGTGTTCGTCGCCGCGCCGGGGCCGGACTCGGTCCAGCTGCCCGCGGTCTGTTCGGAGCCGTTGTGGCCGATGACGACGAGGCGGCAGGCGTGGGGGCCGGCGCCGTCCTTGACCTTCAGTTCCATCTGGCTGCCCCAGTCCGCGTCCGCGGTCGTCACCTGCGCCCACACGCCCGACTTCGCGTCGGTCGCCGCGGTGACCCGGACGCCCGGGTCACCCTCGTGGCCGGTGGCCTGGAACGCGATCCCGGAGCCGGCCACCGCCAGCACGACGGAGGCGGCCAGGCCGTACAGGTAGCGTCGACGGCGCCACCGGTGCCGTACTGCCACCTCGCCCAGCAGGCGGTCCAGCAGCCGGGGGCCGGGCTGGGCCATGGGGTGCACGAAGCGCGGCGTGGCCCGTCGGTACAGCATCAACTGCCGCGTCGCCGGCCCGAATTCGGTCACATGTGCCGCGCAGCGAGAGCACTCCATGAGGTGGTCCTCGAAGCGGAACGCCTCCGCCTCGCCGAGCACGCCGAGCGCGTATGCGCCGACGTCGCGATGCCTTTCCAGGGACCTCATGCCGAATCCTCGTGCCGAAGGGTGGGGGTGGGGTTACTCGGTTACTCCTTGCTCCCACCCGTACGCACCGGACAGCCGAATCACTCAAGGCACGGACCGAATCGTAATCAAGGGGCCGTTCATGGGATTCGGAGCGGTCGCGCCCGTGGATTGGTGCGGGTTCAGAAAAGATGGATGGCGAGATGTCCGAGGGGCAGCCCGAGCTGCCAGGCGGGTGTCCAGACCTTGGGCCCGTCGTCCTCGCCGGCCGCTCCGCCGCCGGGCACCGCGTCCAGGTCGGGCGCGAGCAGCTCGGTCTCCTCCAGCCAGCGCCAGGCCTCGGACGCCAGGTCCAGGTCCGGTGAGGGGATCCCGCGGGCGCTCGCCTCGGCGCCGAGCCGGTCCATCCGTTCGCGCACCCAGTCCTGCCACGGCTGGTCGTACGCCGTCAGCGAGAGCCAGGTGTCCAGCTGGGTGACGACCCGGATCCCGGACAGCTCACCGTCGGTGTCGGACAGGAAGATGGTCAGCGCCAGCGCGTCGCGGCCGGCCCGGAACTCGAAGGACGTGGGCGGCATCAGGTCGCCGGTCCGGAGCAGCTCGTCGGCGATGTACTCCGCGTACAACCACGCCATGGGCACGGTCAGTTCACCGCCGTCGGTGCCGCCCGTGCTCTCTTGACCTCTGTGCAGCATCCCTTTCCGCCTTCCTCCGGTGCGTTCGCGTCGCCCGAACCCGGGCCCGGGGCGGGGCCCCATCCGGAACTACGGATGAAGACAGCTGATTGCCCAGACATGGTCCACAGCAAGGCGCTTTGCGAAGGCTTTACGACGGCATCGGTTTCACCGCAGGTCGGCCGCATACCCCGGAAGCACCCGGCGCAGGGCGCGCAGCGCGTAGTACGCGCGGGACTTCACGGTACCGGGCGGAATGCCGAGGACCGTCGCGGCCTCCGCAACACTCGCCCCTTGGAAATACACGAGCACCAGAACGTCACGGTGTTCCGGAGTGAGAGTCTTCACAGCCTCGCGGACGTCGAGTGCGGCGGCCGCCCGTTCGGCGTGGTCCGCCATCACCCGCACGTTCTCCAGTACCGCGTCGCCGACCTCCGGCGGCCGCGCCTGCCGCGCCCGGCGCGCGTCGATGGCGAGCCGCCGCCCCACGGTCAGCAGCCATGGCCGTACGGAGTCGAAGTCGTCGGCGCGCAACGCCTCGGGATGCTGCCAGGCGCGTACGAAGGTCTCCTGGACGAGGTCCTCGGCGCGCTGCCGGTCTCCGTCGCACAGCCGCAGCAGCAGTGCGAACAGCGGCCGGCCGTGCTCGCGCTGGAGCGCGGCGAGCTCGTGCTCGGCAGTCGTCGTCAGGGGCGGGAGGGTGGTTCCGGCCGTCATGGCCGTCATGGCATCGCAGGCCGCGCCGCCGGGACAGGGGGTGTGCGGGGGTCTGCGGCGGACGGTCGATCGCGTCGGTGAGCGGTACGACGAACGGTCCGTCAGGTCGCGAATCGCCTGGGGGAGTTGCCGGATTCATGCCCGATCGTCTGTAAATATGGATTTTCATTCCTGTGTCGACACTTGGGGTGAGCTGATGATCGCACGCAGACGACAGGTGGCCCTGGTCCTGACCGCCGTCCTCGCGGCGGCCGCCGCGTGCCAGGCCCAGGAACGGGAGGGCTCCGCCCCGCCCGGCCGTCCGGCGCCCGCCGCCGCCCGGGCCTTCACGCTGGTGGCTTCCGGTGATGTGCTGCCGGACAGCACCGTGGCCGAGCGGGCCCGCTTCGACGCCGGCGGCAACGGCTACGACTTCCGCCCGATGCTCGCCGGAGCGGCGGCCGCCGTGTCCCGGGCCGACGTGGCGCTCTGCCACATGGGCGCGGGCTACGGGGAGGACGGCGACAACACCGCCCATCCGACCTTCCAGGCCCCGCCGGATCTCGCCCTCGGCCTTGCCATGACCGGCTACGACGGCTGTTCGACCGCCTCCGCGCACGCACTGGACGGCGGCGCCGCGGGCATCCGGCAGACCCTGGACCTCATGGACCACATGGGTCTGCGGCACACCGGAACCGCCCGCACCGAGAGCGAGGCGCGCACCGTCACGATCCTGCCCGCGGGCCCGGCCAAGGTCGCGCACCTCTCGTACACGTTCGACACGAGCGGAGTCGCGCTCCCGCCGGCCCAGCCCTGGGCCGTCAACCTGATCGACGAGCGGCGGGTCATCGCCGACGCCCGTGCCGCGCGCAAGGCGGGTGCGGACGTGGTGGTCGTCTCGCTGCACTGGGGCACCGAGGGGCAGGACCAGCCCGACGAGCGGCAACTCACCCTCGCCAAGCGGCTCACCGCCTCGCGCTCGGGCGGCCGCCCCGATCTCGACCTCGTGCTCGGCACCCGCGCGCACGTCCCGCAGGCGTACGAGAAGGTCAACGGCACCTGGGTGGTCTACGGCCTGGGCGACCAGATCGCCGGCCAGCAGGGCGCCCAGCCGGACGGCGCGCAGATCGCCCAGCCGGACGGCCAGCAGGTCCTCCCGGGCCCGCGCGGCATCCAGTCCACCATCGCCCGCTTCACGTTCACCGCGCCCGGCCGCCCCGGCGCCCGCTGGGAGGTCACCCGGGCCGAGTACATCCCGCAGATGTACGACCTCGACGCCGGCCGTGTGGTCGACCTCAACGCGGCCATCGCGAGCGGCGCCGACCTCACCGGAGTGCGCGACCACGTCCGCGACGCGGTCCTCAGCCGGGGAGCAGCCAAGGACGGGCTGGTCATGGGGGAGTGACGTGGGTGCGGCCGGGTGGGGGCCGGGGGCGGTCGACCGGCCCCTAACGTCCCGCCAGCCGCGAGTGCTTGTACGAATAACTGAAATAGATCACGACGCCGATCGCGAACCACACGGCGAACCGCACCCAGGTCTGCCAGGCCAGGAACGTGATCAGCCAGATCGAGAAGACCACACCCAGCGCGGGCACGAACGGCATCCCCGGGGTACGGAAGGTGCGCGGCAGATCCGGCTGCCGGTAGCGCAGCACGATCACCGCCGAGCACACCACCACGAACGCCAGCAGGATCCCGATGTTGGTCAGCTCGGCCGCCTCGCCGATCGGCACGAACCCGGCGAGGACGGCCGACGCGCACCCCACGATCCAGGTGACACGCGTCGGCACATGCCGGGTCGCGTGCGTCTTCGCGAACCACGCGGGCAGCAGCCCGTCCCGGGACATGGCGAACCACACCCGGGTGACCGCGAGCATGAACGTGAACATCACCGTGAGGATGCCGATGATCGCGCCCACCGCGATCACGTTCGCCAGCCCGCTCAGGCCCACCGCGGCGAACGCCGAGGAGAAGCCGCTCTCCGAATCGATGGCACGGTAGCTCTGCATGCCCGTCAGTACCAGACAGGCCGCGACATAGAGGACCATCGAGATCACCAGCGAGTAGATGATCGCCTTCGGCACGTGCCGCTGCGCGTCCTTGGACTCCTCGGCCGCCGTCGACAGCGCGTCGTACCCGAAGACCGCGAAGAAGACGGTGGCCGCGCCGGTGAACGCCCCGCCGATCCCGAACGGGAAGAAGGGCCGGTAGTTGGCGCTGTCGATGTGGAACATCCCGACGCCGACCACCAGCAGCACCACCAGCACCTTGAGGACGACCACCACCGTCTCGAAGCGGGCGGCGCTGCGCGTGCCGAGGTTCAGCAGCCAGGCGATCAGCAGGCACAGCACCGAGGCGATCAGGTCCACCCGGTGCCCGGGACCGCTGCCCGGAGCGCCCTGCAGCCAGTCCGGCAGGTCCGCGCCCAGCTGCTCCACCAGGAACCCGAAGTAGCCGGAGATGCCGATCGCGACCACGGCCACGATCGCCGTGTACTCAAGGAGCAGGTCCCAGCCGATGAACCAGCCCGCGAACTCGCCCAGCACCACGTACCCGTACGTGTAGGACGACCCCGCCTTCGGGATGAGCCCGGCGAACTCGGCGTACGACAGCGCGGCCGTCGCGCTCGCCACACCGGCGATCAGGAAGGACAGGACGACCGCGGGTCCCGCCACCCCGTGGGCCACCGTCCCGGCGAGGGTGAAGATGCCCGCGCCGATGATGCCGCCCACCCCGATCGCGGTCAGCTGCCACAGCCCGAGCGTCCGTTCGAGAGCGGTGTCCCCGGTAGCCTCCGTCTCCTCGATGTGTTCGATGGGTTTGCGGCGGAGAATTCCTTCTCCCATGCGTAGCCCGGCCATCTGCCTCACCTCTTCGCCGAAGGGAACCGGCCGACGGCGGATCATGATGGCTCAGCCGTGATCCCCGAGGAAGGCGCCACGCACACGAGACGGTTTGGCCCACGTGCCCCGGGTCCGCTTTGATGACCCGGGGCAACGGGAGGTTTTCGCATGCGGGCGGGTCGGGCGTTCGGACGGCTGTGGGCCGCGTACGCGGTGAGCACCCTGGGCACCTGGCTCGCCTTCGACGCCTTCGCCCTGACCGCCGTCCTCGTGCTGCACGCCGGGCCGGCCGCGGTGTCGGCGCTGGCCGCCGTTGGGCCGGCGGTGGGGGCGCTGCTGGCGGTGCCGCTCGGGCCGTGGATGGAGTTCCGCCACAAGCGGCCGGTGATGGTCGCCATGGATGTGGTGCGCTGCGCCGCGCTGCTGAGCGTCCCCGCCGCATTCGCGCTCGGTGGGCTCGGCCTCACGCAGCTGATGGTCGTGTCCGTCGTCGTCGCGGCCGCCGACATCACCTTCAACGCGGCCTCCGGAGCGTTCCTGAAGTCCCTGGTCCCGCCGGGAGAACTGCTCGCCGCGAACGGCAGGTTCGAGGCCACGAGCTGGCTCGCCACCGTGCTCGGACCACCGCTCGGGGGCGTAGCCACCGGCCTGTTCGGACCGGTCACCACCATCGCGGCGGACGCGGTCAGCTATCTGCTCTCCGCCCTGGGCATCCGCGCCATCGGTGGCCGCGAACCGCACCCGGCCCGCACGGACAAGGCCGCACCCGGGGCGGGCGGCCTCCTCGAAGGGTGGCGGCACATCCTCACCAGCCCGGCCCTGCGCCCCCTGTTCCTCAACACCGTCCTGTTCAACGGTCTGCTCATGGCGGCCTCACCGCCGCTCGCCGTCCTCATGCTCCGCGACCTGGGGTTCGCGCCCTGGCAGTACGGCCTCGCCTTCGCGGTGCCCTGCCTCGGAGGCCTGGCCGGCTCACGGCTGGCCCGCCCGCTCGCCGCGCGCCACGGATCGCACCGCGTCCTGCGCGCCGCCGGTACGCTGCGCGCCTGCTGGCCCATCGGCCTGGTCCTGGTCCGGCCCGGCGTCCCCGGACTGCTGACCGTCATGGCCGTCGAACTCGGCCTGATCACCTGCTGCGCCGTGTTCAACCCGGTCCTCGCCACCCACCGCCTCGAACAGACCCCGCCCGACCGCGTCGCACGCACCCTGTCCGCCTGGTCGGTCACGGGCAAGGCGGTCACCGCGGGCACGACCGCGCTGTGGGGTGTGCTGGCCGGCCTCACCGGGCCCCGCACCGCGATCGCCGCCGCCGGAGCCCTGCTCCTCGTGACACCGGTCCTGTTGCCCCGCCGGGAACGCGAGGCGCCGGTTACGGCACCACCGTCACCGGCCAGCGCCCGGCCTTGACCAGCCGGACCGCCACCGAGCCGATGATCCGGTGGCCCGCCTGCTCGGAGGCACCGACGACCACCGCGTCCGCCTGGAGTTCGTCGGCCGCCTTGACCAGGCCGGTGTAGGGGTCGCCGCGGAAGGTGTGGAACTCCCAGCGCACCTCGTACATGCCCTTGAGCCGCTCGGCCGCCTCCCGGATCTGCCGGATCAGATCCTCGGCGATCTCGTCGGTCGTCTCCGCCACCGGCGCACCGAGCGCGGCCCCGGCCGTGAGTACCGGCTGCACGTACACCACGGCGAGCAGCGCGTGCTGCCGCCGTGCCAGCCCGGCGGCATAGGCCGCGGCGCGCAGCGAGGAATCGGAGCCGTCCACTCCGGCCACGATGACCTTCGGGCCGTCCGTGCCCCGCTCGAACCGGTGCGCGTGCCCTTCGTCGTGCTTCTCGTCCTGCTCGTGCTCTCCCGTCACAGCAGTGAGGCTATCGGAACCTCCGGCTCCGGCCGCTTCGGGCCGTCCGGCGAGCGAGCAGCCCGCCCGGCCGCGCCAACTCCCGGAAACGGGACACCTGTAGGCGAGGCGGCCGGTTCCCACCCGGAGGCCGCCGCCCGCCACCGGGTCCGGTCCCGACGGAGCGGGCGGTGCCGGCCGCCCCGGACCGGTCATTCGATCCGACAACTCGTCCGACCGGGTGCATTCCGGCCGCCGCTCCGGTGTCGTTGTGGTGCGCCGGAGCCCTGTCGGGCGACTGATGAGTCATGCAGAAGGATCAGTTGCTCACCCGGCGCCGGATGCTGATCGCCGGCGCCGCCGCACTCGGCACCGCCGGCACGGCCGGACTGTTCGCGTCGCGCACGGGCGGGACACCCGCACCGGTGACCGCCCCCGCCGCCCCGGGCCCGCAGGCCCGCGCCGCCCTCAACAAGCCCTCCGCCTACCGCCTGCGACCCCTCACCGGAGACGGCGTCCCACACGCCCGGCCGCGCGGCGTCGCGGTGCGCACCGAACCCATCCTGGAGATGCCCGCCGACGGCCGGACCATGGTGCTGACCTTCGACGACGGACCCGACCCCCGCTACACACCGGCCATCCTGGACACCCTGGACGAGCACGGCGTCCGCGCCATGTTCTTCGTGTGCGGGGAGATGGCCGCCGAGAACAAGGAACTGCTGGCCCGGATGGCCGACGACGGGCACATCGTCGGCAACCACACCTGGAGCCATCCGCTGCTGATCCAGTGCGACCGCAACCAGATCCGCTCCGAGATGGTGCGCACCAGCGACGTCATCGAGGACGCCTACGGAGAGCGCCCCAAGTGGTTCCGGGCCCCCTACGGCGCCTGGAACCGGGCCGCCTTCCAACTGGGCGCCGAGATGGGCATGGAGCCGCTCGCCTGGACGGTCGACAGCACCGACTGGACGACCCCGGGCACCGGCACCGTCGTCGACCGGGTGGAGAACGGCGCCGCCCCCGGAGTCGTCGTGCTCTCGCACGACGCCGGGGGCGACCGTTCTCAGAGTGTGCAGGCGCTGCGTCAGTATCTGCCGTTTCTGCTCGACAACGGCTACCACCTCACTGTTCCGCGACGCCACCCTGCCTGAGCGCGGGCGCCGCCCGCCGGGGTCCGTTCAGCGGACCTCGGCCAGGCGGCCGAAGACGACGACGTTCCCGTCGTAGCCGTGCTGCTTGGAGAAGCCTCCGCCGCAGGTGATGACCCGCAGTTCGGGCGTGCCCTTGGAGCCGTACACCCGGTCTCCGGGGAAGTTGCTCTTGGCGAAGACCTCGACGCCGTAGATCTCGAACACCGCGGTCTTGCCGTCCTTGCGCCCGACTTCGACGCGGCTGCCCTTCTTCAGGGACCCGAGTCCGTAGAACACCGCCGGGCCCTTCGTGTTGTCGACATGCCCCACGACCACGGCGGTGCCCTTCTCGCCGGGCGAGACGCCACCGGTGAACCAGCCGGCCAGGTTCGGGTCCTCGGGCGGCGGCGCGGCGACCCAGCCGTCCGTGTCGAGGCCCACCGGCACCACCGGTGCGTCGACCTGGATCGAGGGGATCCTGATCCGGTCGACGGCGGCGAACGGCAGGGCCTGGGGAGCCGCGGTGAGGCCCGGTTGCGACACCCCGCTGTCGATGACGGCGGCCTGCGCCTGGGCCGGCTGCGGAGGCCCGACGTCGAATTCGCCCGAGCCGTTGCGAATGAGCGCAAGCCCGGTCAGCAGTACCAGCGCTATGACGCCCCACGGGGCGCGCCTCCTTCGCCGTTCCTCCTCTTCGGCGATCTCGGCAAGCTCGGACAGATACATTCGCCATCCCCTCTCGACGCGGCCGACGCCACGTCAGTCGCGCTTACGAGAAAGCTAAGTCCCGTGGACGCGACCGGCGACGGGGCGAAGGGCGAACGGGTGGCGCGGGCACCTTTTGGTGCGCCATCCGAGTTGCCGTTCGCAGGAAATTTTCTGACGGTCCGTGACCTGCAATCTTTTCCGATTGTGCGGTTTCTCCGGGGCCTGTTCGCTCACCAGGACGGACCATTCTCGACATGCGGGCGTGTTCCGCACGTCCGAGGGTCTTGCCTGGAGGCGCTTTCTCGCCGATTGACCGGGGACGGGTCCCCGGGGTGCCTCCCGCGGAGGATCACATGAGGAACACACGCGTCCTGGCGGCCATTGCCGTCACGGCCGCCGCCCTCGGGCTCGCTGCCCCCGCGGCCGTCGCGGACGGCATGGGCAACGGGGGCGGTCCCAGTACCCCCAGCGGTGGCGTCGTCGGGGGCGGCACCGGTCTCACCGGCGGAGGAGTAGGAGGAGTCGGCGGAGTCGGCGGTGTCGGAGGCGTCGGCGGAATCGGAGGCATCGGCGGTGTCGGAGGCATCGGCGGTGTCATCGGCGGGGTGGGCGGAGTCGGCGGTGTCGCTCCCTTCCCCTTTTACGGGTATCCGAACGGATACCCGAACAACGGAGGCAATGGCGGCAACGGCGGATTCCCGAGAAACATCAACGCCACACCCAGCGTGATCGCCGCGGGTGGCCGGATCACCATCACGGTGGACGGCTGCCGGGGCGGCGGTGTCGCGATCTCACGCGCCTTCACCCCGGTGTCGCTGACGTCGATCAACGGCAACAGCGACACGGCGAGGGGCGTGGCGACGATCGACAGCAACGCCCGTCCGGGTCCCTACGACATCTCGGTCAACTGCGGTGGCCGCAGTCTGACCCGCCCGGACGCCTTCACCGTGATCGGCGGCGTCCACGGCGGTTTCGGCGGCAGCATCGCGTCCGGGGCGACGAAGACCGACATGGCCATCGGTGGCGGACTGGTCACCGCCGGCGCGGTCGGCAGCGGTGTCTTCTGGATGCGCCGCAGGCACGAGAAGCGGATCTGACCCGCAGGCCGCACAACTTCGCCCCCGGACACCCAAGGCGTCCGGGGGCGGAGGTCCGCATGGGGCGGGCTATCCACCCGTGTGCGGGAAGAGAGCCAGGAACGGCTCGGCGGTCGCCGCGATGCCCCGGCTGTAGGGGGAGTCGAAGTCCCAGATCAGGAAGAGCATGAAGGCGATCGTCGCGGAGAACAGCCCGGCGAGGACCAGCTCGCGTCCGGTACGTCTGATCTGGAGCGCGAACACCATCCCGACGGTGACCAGGGCCCCGGTGAGCAGCCCGAACCAGACCACGCCCGGCATCGTCTCGCCGGTCGCGTCGGCACGGGCGTTGCGCGCCTGGTCGGCCGCGGCGACCTGGTCGAGGAGCGGCTGGTAGGCCTGCGCCTGGAAGTCAGTGGTCGGCTGGTAGTCGGTCACGTCCTGCCGGACCCGGTCGAGCAGCTGGGCGCCGCGGTCGGTGAGCCGACCGTGGTCGGCCATCTCCTTCCACTCCTTGGTGACGACGTGTCCGACATAGGCATTGACATCGCCCCGAATCCGGTCACGGACATCGGCCGGGTACACCCGGACCCGCTCCGAGATCTCGTGCAGTGCCTGCGCCTCCGCCTGGACATGGTCCCCGGCGGCGCTGCGCGCCTCCCACACGCCCGCGATGGCCAGGCCCAGCACGATGGCGTAGATCACCCCGATCCACATGGTCATGTACTCGATGACGTCCGGGGTCTCGCTGGGGTCGTCGTCCAAGGCGGCGGTGCGGTGCCGCACGAGGGTGATGACGACCACCACCCCGCACGCGCCCAGCATCGCGAGGACGAGAACAAGCCAATCCGACAACAGAAGCCTCCAGGGAAGCGAGAGCGAAGAAGGTGAAACGGCGCTTCGCACCGGAACACACGCGGGCGTCAGCGCGGGCGCAGTGCGGCGACCGCGACGATCGCGGGGACGGTGATGAGCAGGACGTAGGTGACGGGTGACCTACGGCCGGGCGCCTTCCTGGCGGGCGGTTTGGAGTGGTACTCCGGATAGCTCACCGGGGTCGGCGACGGGCGCGGGGTCGGCCTGGGTGCCGGCTTCGGCATCGGGCCCGGCTTCGGCGGCGGTGGAGGGGGAGGCGGGGGTGGGGGTGGAGGCGGTGCCGGCAGGGGCGGCGGCGGCTTGGGTGCGGGCGGTGGCGGTTTCGGGACGGGCCTCGGCTTCGGTGTCGGCCTGGGCTTCGGCGGGGGTGGTGGCGTCGGCTTCGCCGGTGTGGGCGTGGGCGTGGGCGTGGGCGTGGGCCTACGGCATACGGGGGGCGTGGGCCAGAAGCCCCCGCCGGCGACGGCCACCGCGACCGTTCCGTCCGGGCCGGTGGAGGCGACGGCACAGGCGTCGGCCGCCGCCGGACCGGCCGGGCAGCCCGCGAGGAGCCATGTCAGCGCCAGCACGGGCAACACCCTTGTCGCGGGCGCGAATCGGGTCCGTTCGGGTCCTTGCACGACGGAGATCATGAGCCGCGGAACGCCGTCCCACGCCCCACTCCCCAGGGATTGCCCCCGAAGGTGGGACGGGCGCCGCACGGCGGTTTGACCGGCGGGACCGCGGCGGCCCGGCCATGGGTACGTGCGTGCGACGAGTGGCGCCCGGAAAGAAATTCGCACGCCGGTTGAACACAACAGCGCCCTCGCCGCGTACCTCATGTCGTGCGGCACCGCAGAGGCGCTGCGACATCCAGGCGATTTTGGGGAGTTGGACAATGAAGACCTCCTGGCGGAGCGCCTCACTGGTGGCGACGGCCGTGTCGGTGGTGCTGCTCACGGCGGCGTGCGGTCAGGACAATGCGGCAACTCCGTCGTCGGCCGCCCAGAACGTCGGCGCGACGGCCGCCGCGGGCGGTTACGGCAGTGCCGGTACCACCGCGGGCGCCGGTACCGCGGCGGGCAACGGATACGGCGCCGCCGGCAGCCAGAGTTCCACCGCCCCGAGCCAGGCCGCCCCCGCGGGCGAGCTGGCCGTGGCCGCCAACCCGGACCTGGGCAAGGTACTGACGGACGGCTCGGGGCTCTCCCTCTACCGGTTCGACAAGGACACCGCCAATCCGCCCAAGTCGAACTGTGACGGCGACTGCGCCACCGCCTGGCCGCCGGTTCCCGCGGACGACGCCACGGCCGGCGCCGGTATCGACAAGGCGCTGCTGGGTGAGGTCACCCGGGCCGACGGCACCAAGCAGCTGACCGTCGGCGGCTGGCCGGCCTACCGCTACGCCAAGGACGTCAACGCCGGTGACGTCAACGGCCAGGGCGTGGGCGGCAAGTGGTTCGCGCTGGCCCCCACCGGCAAGAAGGCCGGACCCGGCAGCCTGCCCGGACTCTCCGTCCGCAAGGACCCCAAGCTCGGTGACATCGTCGTCGACAGGAACGGCATGACGGTCTACCGCTTCAAGAAGGACAAGGCATGGCCCAAGTCCGTCTCCAACTGCACCGGTGAGTGCCTGGCGAAGTGGCCGGCCGTCAAGGAGGTCGCCGCGGACGACACCAAGGGAGTCGAGAAGAAGGGCCTGATGGGCTTCATCCGGCCCGACAACGGCGTCAAGCAGATGACGGTCGACTGCTGGCCGATCTACACCTTCTCCGGCGACAAGGCCGCCGGTGACACCAACGGCCAGGGCGTCGGCGGTACTTGGTACGCCGTCTCGCCCGAGGGGAAGCTGGTCGGCGCGCCGAAGTAGGCGCTCCCTCCCCGAGGTTGCCCACCCGGTCCGCCCCTTCCGTGTCGCACGGAGGGGGCGGATTCTCGCATTCCGCCTTTGTCACTCAGCGACGTCGCCCCGGCACCAACCGCAGGCAGTGACCGGGAACGGATGGTCAATTTCCGGTTCGGCTCGCTCCTTTGGCGGGCGATCAGTAGCCTCTGCTCGAACACCGGATCGCTTTGCCCGTTGCCTACGCCTTGGAGAGATACATGGAGCGTCCCGCCTGGGCCCCCCGAAGCATCGACATCTCGGTGCCGAGCGTTTCGCGTATCTACGACTTCTACCTGGGCGGCTCGCACAACTTCGAGGTCGACCGCGAAGCGGCCCGCAGGGCCATGGAGTTCCTGCCGGGACTGCCGAAGATCATGCAGGCGAACCGGGCGTTCATGCGCCGCGCCGTGCGCTACGCCGTCGAACAGGGCATCGACCAGTTCCTCGACATCGGCTCCGGCATCCCGACCTTCGGCAACGTCCACGAAGTGGCCCAGGCGGCCCGGCCCGGCGCCCGGGTCCTGTACGTGGACCACGACCCGGTGGCCGTGGCGCACAGCGAGGCGGTGCTGGCGGGCAACGACCACACGGACGTCGTGGCCGCGGATCTGCGCAAGCCCCAGGAGATCCTGTCCAGCCCCCGGACACAGCAACTGCTCGACCTGAACCGGCCGGTGGCACTGCTGCTCGTTGCGATACTTCACTTCGTGGAAGACGCGGACGACCCCTACGGTGCGCTGGCCGAGCTGCGCGAGGCGCTCGCGCCCGGCAGCCTGCTGATCCTCACGCACGCCTCGTACGAGGGAATCCCGCTGGCACCCGAGCGGGCGGAGGGCGCGGTGGACGTGTACAAGGACATCCGCAACCCGCTGATCATGCGCTCGCGCGACGAGATCGCGCGGTTCTTCGAGGGGTACGACATGGTGGAACCCGGGCTGGTGCCGATGCCGCACTGGCGGCCCCAGACCGCGCCGGAGGACGAGGATCCCTATGCCTTCTCCGGTTTCGGCGGCGTGGGGCGTACGGCGTGACCGCGGAGCCGGACGGGCCGGAGGACAGACTGCGCCGCTTCGCGACGATCTGGAGCCGGGCCGTGTTCCCGGTGACCTCCACGTCGCTCACCCGACCGGAGTTCGAGGAGCAACTCTGGCCGCTCGCCTGCCGCTTGGGCGACGCGCTGCTCGCGCACAGCTTCGACGCGGAGGAGGCCAGGGCGGTCGGGGCGGCGCTGATCGACGCGCACTGCACCGATCCCGACGCGCTCGCCCGCACCCTCGACTGCGTGGATGCCTATCTGGTGCTCTACTGCGGCGACGAGGGCCGCCTGGACGAGATGCGGATGCGCTCCTCGCGGCTTCAGCACGCCATGGCGGCGGGGTACGCCCGGGCGCTGCGCGAGCGGACCCTGGCCGAGCAGGAGGCCATCGGCCAGGCCGCACTCCGCGCCCAGGGCGTGGTGGCGCAGGCACTGCACGCCAGCGAGGCCCGGTTCCGCGCGGTGTTCGAGGGCGCCGCCATAGGCATCGGCATCGCCGACCTCGACGGCCAGGTCCTCCAGGTCAACGAGGCGCTGCTGCGCATGTTCGGCGGCTCCGAGCAGGCCGTGCGCGGCCGCAATGTCATGGAGTGGACCCACCCCGAGGACGCGCCCCAGACCTGGAAGCTCTACGAGGAGCTGGTGCGCGGTGAACGCGAGCACTACCACGTCGAGAAGGCCTTCAACCGCCCCGACGGCACGGCTCTTTGGACCAACCTGACGGTCTCCCTGCTGCGCGACGCCGACGGCGACCCGCAGTACCAGCTCGCGCTGATGGAGGACACCACCGAGCGACGGCTGCTCAACCTGCGGCTGCGCTACGAGGCGACGCACGACGCGCTGACCGGGCTGCCCAACCGCACCCTGTTCTTCGAACGGCTGGAGAAGGCGCTCGGCGCGGGCGACGGCCAGCGCTTCGGGCTGTGCTACCTCGATCTCGACGGCTTCAAGACCATCAACGACAGCCTCGGCCACGCGGCCGGCGACCAGCTGCTGGTCGAGGTCGCCGACCGGCTCCAGTCCTGCGCGACCGCGCCCGGCGAGATGGTGGCCCGGCTCGGCGGCGACGAGTTCGTGGCGCTGACCACCGGTCCCGACACCGAGCGCGAGGTGGACGAGCTGGCCGAGCGCATCCTGCACGCGCTGGTCACCCCGATCAGGATCGACGGCCGGGAACTCCTCGTGCGGGGCAGCATCGGTGTCGTCGAGGGCCCGGCGGGCGAGCGCACCCCGGCGGAGGTGCTGCGCAGCGCCGACATCACCATGTACCGGGCCAAGTCGGCGGGCGGCAACCGCTTCGAGCTGGCCGACCCGGAGGCCGACGCCCGTGCCATCACCCGGCACGGACTGACCACGGCCCTGCCGACGGCCCTGGAGCGCGGCGAGTTCTTCATCGAGTACCAGCCGCTGGTCCACCTCGGCGACGGCAGCATCCGGGGCGCCGAGGCGCTGGTGCGCTGGCTGCATCCGCAGCACGGGGTGCTCGGGCCCGACCGGTTCATCCCGCTCGCCGAGCACACCGGTCTGATCGTGCCGCTCGGCCGGTGGGTGCTGGAGGAGTCCGTACGGCAGGCCCGCGAGTGGCGGGAGCGGTACGCCGGCCGGTCGGCCGCCGGGCCGATGCGCATCAACGTCAACCTCTCACCGTGCCAGCTCGCCCATCGGGGGCTGGTCCAGGACACGGTGGACATCCTGGAGCGGGTCGGCGTGGCGCCGGACTCGCTGTGCCTGGAGGTCACCGAGTCCGCGCTCATCGGCGCCGACGACGACCTGCTCAAACCGCTGCGCCGACTGGCGGAGATGGGAGTCGACATCGCCCTCGACGACTTCGGCACCGGCTACTCGAACCTGGCCAACCTGCGGCGTCTTCCGGTGAGCGTGCTGAAGCTGGACCGCTCCTTCACCCAGGGCATGCAGCAGTTCCCGGCGGACCCCGTCGACCTGAAGATCGTCGAGGGCATCGTCTCCCTCGCCCACAGCCTCGACCTCGCGGTCACCGTGGAGGGCGTGGAGACCGCGGCACAGGCCGAGCAGCTGCGCATCCTCGGCTGCGACACGGCCCAGGGCTGGTACTACGCCCGCCCGGGTCCACCGGAACGCCTGCACGAACTGGCTCTGGCGGACGCGACGAGCTGAGCTCCCGCCGCCCGTGTCCGGGCCGGACGGAAACCGGCCTCACCGCTCCACGAGCATCTTCTGCAGCTCCCGGGCGGCCCGAGGCGGAGCCACGTCGCTCCGGTGTGCCAGCGCGATGGTGCGGTGCAGCCCGGGCCGCGCGAGCGGAGTGACCCGCAGAGCCCGTCCGGAGCGGGTGGCGACCATACGGGGGACGACGGCCACGCCCAGCCCGGCCCGGACGAATCCCAGTACCGCGTCCATCTCGCCGCCCTCCACCGCGAAGTCCGGCTCGAAGCCCGCGGAGCGGCACGCGGCCACCGTGAGTTCGCGCAGGTCGTAGCCGTGCCGGAACATCACGAGGCGTTCGCCCGCCAGGTCCGCGACGCGCACCTCAGGGCCGCCCCGGCCCGGCGCGGGCTCCTCCGGGGACGAGACGACGACCAGGTCCTCGCGCAGCAGCTCCACCGTGGTCAGCGCGGGTGAGGCGGGCGGCAGCGGGAGGACGATCAGGGCGAGGTCGAGGGCTCCGCGCGCGAGCTGCCGTACCAGGTCGTGGGAGCCGCCCTCCTCGATCAGCAGCCGGATGCCGGGATAGCGGTCGTGAAAGGCCCGCAGCACGTCCGGGAGCAGACCGGTGCACAGGCTCGGGGTGGCGCCCAGCCGGACCCGGCCGCCGCGCAGCTGCACCAGCTCCGCCACCTCGTGCCGGGCGGTGTCGGCGTCGGCCAGGATGCGCCGGGCCAGCGGCAGGAGCGCCTCGCCCGCGTCGGTCAGCGTGATGTTGCCCCGTGCCCGCAGGAACAGATCCGCGCCCAGCTCCCGCTCCAGGGCCTTGATCTGCTGGGACAGCGACGGCTGTGCCACATGGACCAGTTCGGCGGCCCGGGTGAAGTGCCGGGTCTCGGCGACCGCGACGAAGTACTGGAGCTGCTGGAACTGCATGCCCCCAGAATAGCCCTGCCATAGCTTCTGGCTATGGAAACGAGCCACACCATGTCTTGGACCGATCGGCGCCTTCGGCCCTAGCGTGCTGTGCCATGGCTCTGGCAACGCGAACGGACCGACGGCCGTCCCTGGCACGCACGCTGTGGGGCAGCACCGTCGGCAAGAAGACGGTGATGGCCGTCAGCGGCCTGATCATGCTGCTCTACCTGGTCGCGCACATGATCGGAAACCTGAAGATCTACTTCGGGGCGGGCGAGTTCAACCACTACGCCCACTGGCTGCGCACCGTCGGCGAACCGTTCATGCACTACGGGTGGACCCTCTGGCTGATCCGCGTCGTCCTGGTCGTCGCCGTGATCGCCCACGCCACCTCCGCCTACCAGCTGAGCCGCCGCGACCTGCGGGCCCGCCCCAGCAAGTACGTGCACAAGAAGCCGCGGGCGAGCTACGCGACGCGCACCATGCGCTGGGGCGGGATCATCCTCGGCCTGTTCGTCGTCTGGCACCTCCTGGACCTGACCACCGGCACCGTGCACTCCGGTGGCTTCCAGGAGGGCCACCCGTACCAGAACATCGTGGACACCTTCTCCACCTGGTACGGCAACGTCATCTACATCGTCGCGATGCTCGCGCTCGGCCTGCACATCAGGCACGGCTTCTGGAGCGCCGCACAGACCCTGGGCGTCGGCAGCCGCACCCGCGACCGCGCCCTCAAGACCGTCGCCGACGTACTGGCGCTGCTGCTCACGGCCGGATTCATCGCCGTACCCGTGGGCGTCATGACCGGAGTGGTGAGCTGACATGTCAAGTTACCCGGACTACGCGAGCTACCAGACCGGCGCACCCGTCGCCGACCGCAAGGCACCCGGCGGACCGGTGGCCGAGCGCTGGGACCGGCGCCGCTTCGAGGCCAAGCTGGTCAACCCGGCGAACCGGCGCAAGCACACGGTGATCGTGGTCGGTACCGGTCTCGCGGGCGGCTCGGCCGGTGCCACCCTCGCCGAACAGGGCTACCACGTGGTCCAGTTCTGCTACCAGGACTCCCCGCGCCGGGCGCACTCCATCGCCGCGCAGGGCGGCATCAACGCGGCCAAGAACTACCGCAACGACGGGGACTCGGTGCACCGGCTGTTCTACGACACCGTCAAGGGCGGTGACTTCCGGGCGCGCGAGTCCAACGTCCACCGGCTGGCCCAGATCTCCGTCGAGATCATCGACCAGTGCGTCGCCCAGGGAGTGCCGTTCGCCCGCGAGTACGGCGGCCTGCTCGACACCCGCTCCTTCGGCGGCGTCCAGGTCTCCCGCACCTTCTACGCCCGCGGCCAGACGGGCCAGCAACTCCTGCTCGGCGCCTACCAGGCGCTGTCCCGGCAGATCGCCGCCGGAAACGTGGAGTTGCACCCGCGCACCGAGATGCTCGACCTGATCGTGATCGACGGACGGGCACGCGGGATCGTGGCCCGGGACCTGGTCACGGGCCGGATCGACACCCACGTCGCGGACGCCGTCGTACTCGCCAGCGGCGGCTACGGCAACGTCTTCTACCTGTCGACGAACGCCATGAACTCCAACGCCACCGCGATCTGGCGGGCACACCGGCGCGGCGCCTACTTCGCCAACCCGTGCTTCACCCAGATCCACCCCACCTGCATCCCGCGCACCGGCGACCACCAGTCCAAGCTCACCCTGATGAGCGAGTCGCTGCGCAACGACGGCCGGATCTGGGTGCCCAAGGCCAAGGGCGACACCCGGCCGCCGGACCGGATCCCCGAGGACGAACGCGACTACTACCTGGAGCGCATCTACCCGTCCTTCGGCAACCTGGTCCCGCGCGACATCGCCTCCCGTGCCGCCAAGAACGTCTGCGACGAAGGCAGGGGAGTGGGCCCCGGTGGCCAGGGCGTCTACCTCGACTTCGCCGACGCCGTCGAGCGCCTCGGGCGCGAGGCGGTCGAGGCCAAGTACGGCAATCTCTTCGACATGTACCAGCGGATCACCGACGAGGATCCGTACCGGGTGCCCATGCGCATCTACCCGGCCGTGCACTACACCATGGGCGGACTGTGGGTCGACTACGACCTCCAGACCACCGTCCCCGGCCTGTTCGCGATCGGCGAGGCCAACTTCTCCGACCACGGTGCCAACCGGCTCGGCGCCTCCGCGTTGATGCAGGGGCTCGCCGACGGCTACTTCGTGCTGCCGGCCACCATCAACGACTACCTCGCCCGCAACCCGCACCAGGAACCGGTGACCGTCGAACACCCCGCCGTGCAGGAGGTGCTGGCCGAGACCGAGGACCGGCTGAACCTGCTCCTCGCCGTCGACGGCGACCGCACCCCGGACTCCTTCCACCGCGAACTCGGCGAACTCATGTGGGAGTTCTGCGGCATGGCCCGCACCGACGCCGGGCTGCGCAAGGCCCTGGAACGCATCCCGCAGATCCGCGCGGAGTTCTGGCGGCGCATCAAGGTCCCCGGCATCGGAGCGGAGTTCAACCAGTCCCTGGAGAAGGCGAACCGGATCGTCGACTACCTGGAACTCGCCGAGCTGATGTGCCTCGACGCACTGCACCGCACCGAGTCCTGCGGCGGCCACTTCCGCGAGGAGTCCCAGACCCCCGAAGGCGAGGCCGCCCGCAAGGACGACGCGTTCTCCTACGCCGCCGCCTGGGAGTTCACCGACACCGGCGAAGCGCCCGTCCTGCACAGGGAAGACCTGGTCTTCGAGTACGTCCACCCCACCCAGCGGAGCTACGCATGAAGCTGACCCTGCGCGTCTGGCGGCAGCGGAACGCCGACGCCGAAGGCGCCATGTCCACCTACGAGGTGGACGGCATCTCCACCGACATGTCCTTCCTGGAGATGCTCGACACCCTCAACGAGGAACTCATCCTCAAGGGCGAGGATCCGGTCGCCTTCGACCACGACTGCCGCGAGGGCATCTGCGGCGCCTGCTCCCTCGTCATCGACGGCGACGCGCACGGCCCCGAACGCACCACCACCTGCCAGCTGCACATGCGGTCCTTCGACGACGGCGACACCATCGACATCGAACCGTGGCGGGCGGCCGCGTTCCCGGTCATCAAGGACCTGGTCGTGGACCGGTCGGCCTTCGACCGGATCATCCAGGCCGGCGGCTACATCACCGCCCCCACCGGCGCGGCGCCCGAGGCACACGCCACGCCGGTGCCCAAGCCGGACGCCGACTCCGCGTTCGAGCACGCCGAGTGCATCGGCTGCGGCGCGTGCGTGGCCGCCTGCCCCAACGGCGCGGCGATGCTGTTCACTTCAGCCAAGATCAACCACCTCAACGTGCTGCCACAGGGCGCACCCGAGCGGGAGACCAGGGTCCTCGACATGGTGGCCCGGATGGACGAAGAGGGCTTCGGCGGCTGCACCCTGGCCGGCGAATGCGCCACCGCCTGCCCGAAGGGCATTCCGCTCATGTCCATCACCAGCATGAACAAGGAGTGGTTGCGCGCCACCCGCAGGGGAGCCAAAAGGTAGGCGCGGCAACCAAGTTGACGTTCGCCGAGAGGGCGGACGGGCGGGGCCGGGAGTGGTGCTCATCCCCGGCCCCGCCTAGGTTCTGCCGTAGGACTCCCGTCTGCCGCGCACACAACCATCGGTAGGCTGCGTCCATGATCCCTGGGAACGACGCGGCCGCAGGCCTCCTTGACGCCGTGGCCGGATTCGAGACCGCCGTACGCGAACGCGACGCCGACGGTACGGAACGCGCGTTCGCCGCGCTGCACCGGCGGTTCGGGGAGGCGAGCGGCCCGGAGATCGCCGGGGCCGCGCCGCGGCTGGCCGCGCTGCTGGCCGACGTGCCCCCAGGGCCGCGCGGCACGATTGCCGTGGTCGTCGGCGCCTGCGTGGAGCGCGGCGCCGACCCGGTGCCCTGCGCGCCGTACCTGTTCACCGAACTCGCCGAAACCCTCGCCGACGTGGGGGAGTTCTGCGAACGCTGGGAGGAGACCGGCGGAGGCGACTTCCTCGACCCGGAGGACGACCAGGCGGGCCCCGCCCTCTTCGAGCGCGTCGGCCCGGAAGCGGCCCTCGCCTGGCTCACCCTGCCCCAGTGGGAGATGGCGTGCCTGGCCCTGCTCGGCCACGCAGCCGTACGCACCGCCCTGAGCGGCGCCCTGCGCCACCGCCTGCTGCGGGCCCTGCGGGGCGTGGCGGAGGCGTCCGGACACGAATTCAAGTGCCTCGCCTACGCACTGCTGGTCCTCGACGACGAACCGCTGACCGTGCTGCACCGCCCCACCGGCACCGGATTCGCGCTGCGCATGGACGGCATCGGCGACAACTTCCAACTGCACACCCTGCTCGCCGACGTTCTCGTCGGCGGCGGCCACATATCCGGCAGGGCCCCCTCCGCCGAGGAGGTGGCCGTCTGCCGCGACCGGCCGGGCCAGGTGCACACCACCGGATCCTTCAACCTTGTCACCCCCACCGGAGAGTGGGTGTGGAACGAGGGGACGCCCGCGGACATCCCCCTGGTCGACGGCGTACGGCTGCTCGTCCTCGACCCGCCGCCGTACGAGCGCAGCTGGCCCGCGGGCCGCTTCTTCCCGACCATGACCGGCGACCTCCGCCTGGAACGCGTCCTCGGCCCGGAGGAGGCCGCACGACTGCTCGCCGGGTGCGTCTCGAAGGACGGCTGACCCGGCCGGGGTCCGCGCACGGACACCGCAGTTCAACATCCCCACATCCGCCCTCCTGGCACAGGTCACACGCACGCCAACCGGTATCGGAAGAACTAGGGCGGGGCGACGGGCCGGACGACTCCAGCCCGCCCTCCCCTCCCCGCCGGACCGGCCCGTGACCAGGAGAGACCATGAGCGGCGTTTCCACCCTCGACCGTCCCCCGCAGCCAGCGGCACCCACCCGCTACACCGTCTCCCTCGCCCGTGACGAGGCCGACGTGCGTGCCGCGCAGCGGCTGCGGCACGACGTGTTCGCCGGGGAGATGGGCGCCCTGCTGTCCAGCCCCCAGCCGGGCCTCGACGTCGACGCCTTCGACGCCTACTGCGACCACCTGCTCGTGCGCGACACCGCGACCGGACAGGTCGTCGGCACCTACCGGCTGCTGCCGCCCGAGCGTGCCGCGGTCGCCGGACGGCTCTACTCCGAGGGCGAGTTCGACCTCGCCGCGCTCGACCCGATCCGGCCCGGCCTGGTCGAGGTCGGCCGCTCCTGTGTGCACCCCGACCACCGGGACGGCGCGGTCATCGGCCTGATCTGGGCGGGTATCGCCCGCTACATGGTCGACCACGGCCACGAGTGGCTGGCGGGCTGCTGCTCCATCCCGCTCACCGACGGCGGCGCGCTGGCCGCCGGCACCTGGGAGCGGGTCCGGGACAAGTACCTGGCGCCGCAGGAGTTCCGGGTACGGCCGCTGCTGCCCTGGGTCCCGGACCGGGCGGCGGCGCCGGTGCGCACCGAACTCCCGGCGCTGCTGCGCGGCTACCTGCGGCTCGGCGCCTGGGTGTGCGCCGAACCCGCGCACGACCCGGACTTCGGGGTCGCCGACCTGTACGTGCTGCTGTCGATGCGCCGGGTCGACGCGCGCTATCTGCGGCACTTCCTCTCGCTCGTCCCGGCCTGATGAGCGTCTGGCTGCCGAGCGCGCCCTGCACCCCCGCCGCATGCGTGGAACCGACGGAGTCCGCGACCGGCGCACCGCGCGCCGTGCTGCGGTTGGTGGGCGTCGCGATCCTGGTCCTCGCCGGGACCGTGCTGGCGCCGCTCGGCGGCCGGATGTCCGCCGGGCTGGTCAGGCGGTGGTGCCGGACGATCGTCCGGGCCGCCGGGGTCCGGGTGCGTCTCACCGGCGCTGCGGCGCCCACCGGCGGGCTGCTCCTGGTGGCCAACCACATCTCCTGGCTGGACATCCCGCTGCTGGCCGCGGTGCGGCCGGCCCGGATGCTCGCCAAGAAGGAGATACGCCAATGGCCCGTCGCCGGGGCCGTCGCGGCCCGCGGCGGGGCCCTGTTCATCGAGCGCGACCGGCTGCGCGCGCTCCCGGACACGGTCGCCCGCATCGCACACGCCCTGCGGACCGGCGCCGCGGTCGTCGCCTTCCCCGAGGGCAGCACCTGGTGCGGGCGCGCCCAGGGCCGCTTCCATCGGGCGGTGTTCCAGGCCGCCCTCGACGCCGGCGTCCCGGTCCAGCCGGTGCGCCTGAGCTACCGGACCGCCGACGGCCCGGCCAGCACCGTCCCCGCCTTCGTCGGCGAGGACGCCCTGCTGGCGTCACTGTGGCGGGTGGCGTCGACGCGCGGCCTGGTCGCGGAGGTGGAGATACTGCCCGAGATACCGCCGGGCACCCATCCCGACCGCCGCGCCCTGGCCCACGCGGCGACACCTGTCACGGGTGCGGGGGAATGTCCCGGTCGCCGCCCCGCAGCTCGTCCTTGAGCCGCTGCTGGGCGGAGTCCACCTGGGAGCCGTACTTTCCCTGGGTCCGCTGGTCGATGTAGTCGCCGCCCTTGTCGATGCCCTTCTCGGCCGTGTCCTCGTGGCCCTTGAGCATGCCCTTGATCTTGTCCATGAAGGACATGGCAGCCCTCCTCGCGGATAGAGGTTCCGGCTTCCCAGCGTCACCGGCCCGGACGAGGTTCGCATCTCGGCGGACGTCCCGGTGCGGAGATGTCCGCTCTGTGCGAGTTTGGTATGCGCGGTGAGCTATGTGTGATGATCCAGAAAGGCCCGTCTCATGACTACACCCGGATTCGGTTTCGGACGCAGCCCCTTTGAAGACTTCGACAATCTGATGAACCGCTTCTTCGGTGGCGCGGGACCGGCCTCGCACGCCCGGCGTGTGCAGACGGTGGACATCGGCAGTCTGCTCTCCGAACGGGCCCGTGAACTGGTCGCCGACGCGCGGGAGATCGCCGCCGCGGAAGGCGGCGACGAACTCGACGCCCGGCATCTGCTGGCCGCCGCCACCCGCCACGACTCGACCCGGCGCCTGCTCGTAGAAGCGGGCGCGGACCCCGACCGGATCCGCGAGCGCCTCACCAGCGGCACACAGGGCGCTGAACGCAGCGAGCCAGCCACCCTCACCCCGGCCGCCAAACGCGTCCTGCTCGACGCCTACCAGATCTCCCGTGCCGAGGACGCCTCCTACATCGGCCCCGAACACCTGCTGCGGGCCATCGCCGCGAACCCGGAGTCCACGGCCGGGCGGGAGCTCGCCGAGAGCGGCTGGGAACCGACCAGAATCCCCGCGGAGACCACCGCCGAACACCGCAGGCCCAGCAACACGCCCACCATCGACGAATACGGCCGGGACCTCACCGAGGACGCCCGCGCCGGACGCCTCGACCCGGTGATCGGGCGGGACGAGGAGGTCGAGCAGACCATCGAGATCCTCTCCCGGCGCAGCAAGAACAACCCCGTACTGATCGGCGACCCAGGTGTCGGCAAGACCGCCATCGTGGAGGGCATCGCCCAGCGCATCGCCTCCGGGGAGGTGCCCCAGACCCTGGAGGGCAAACGGCTGGTCTCGCTGGACCTGGCCGGGATGGTGGCCGGCACCAAGTACCGGGGCGAGTTCGAGGAGCGGCTGAAGAAGCTGCTCGACGAGGTCCGCGAGCACGGCGACGAACTGGTGCTGTTCCTGGACGAGATGCACACCGTCGTCGGTGCCGGGGCCGGGGGCGAGGGGGCCATGGACGCCGGCAACATGCTCAAGCCCGCCCTCGCCCGCGGTGAACTGCACCTCATCGGCGCCACCACCGTGGACGAGTACCGCAAACACATCGAGAAGGACGCCGCGCTGGAGCGCCGCTTCGCGCCCATCCTGGTCGGCGAGCCGACCGTGGACGACACCATCGAGATCCTGCGCGGCCTGCGCGACCGCTACGAGGCCCACCACCAGGTCCGCATCACCGACGAGGCGGTGGTCGCCGCGGCCGAGCTGTCCGACCGCTACATCACCTCCCGGTTCCTGCCCGACAAGGCCATCGACCTGATGGACCAGGCCGCTGCCCGGGTCCGGCTGCGCGGCCGCACCCCGCTCGCCGACACCCGCGAGGTCGAGGACCGGATCGCCGCACTGGGCCGGGAGAAGGACCAGGCCGTCGCCGACGAGGAGTACGAGCGCGCGCGGGAACTGCGCGACCGCATCAAGGAGGCCGAGACCGAGCGGGCCGAACTCGGCAAGACGGACGAGCACGCGCCCAAGGTCACCGCCGAGGACATCGCGGAGGTCGTCTCCCGCACCACCGGCATCCCCGTCTCCCAGCTCACCGAGGAGGAGCGGGAGCGGCTGATGAAGCTGGAGGAGCACCTCCACGAGCGGGTCGTCGGACAGGACGAGGCGATCACCGCCGTGGCCCGCGCCGTACGGCGCGCCCGCGCCGGGATGAGCGACCCCACCCGCCCCGTCGGCAGCTTCCTCTTCCTCGGCCCCACCGGCGTCGGCAAGACCGAGCTGGCCCGCGCGCTCGCCGCCGCCCTGTTCGGCGACGAACACCGCATGATCCGCCTGGACATGAGCGAGTTCCAGGAGCGGCACACCGTCTCCCGGCTGATCGGCGCCCCTCCCGGGTACGTCGGCCACGACGAGGCGGGCCAGCTCACCGAGGCCGTGCGCAGACAGCCGTACGCCGTGCTGCTGCTGGACGAGGTGGAGAAGGCGCACCCCGACGTCTTCAACACCCTGCTCCAGCTCCTGGACGACGGCCGGCTCACCGACTCCCAGGGCCGCACGGTCGACTTCAAGAACACCGTCGTCATCATGACGTCGAACATCGGCGCCGAACGCATCCTGGCCGCCGGCACCGAGGACTACACCAAGGTCCGCGACGCCGTCATGCCCGCCCTCCAGCAGCACTTCCGGCCCGAGTTCCTCAACCGCATCGACGAGATCATCGTCTTCCGCGGCCTGGACCGCACCCAGCTGCGCCAGATCGTGGACCTGCTCCTCGAACACACCCGGCGCCGGCTGCATGCCCAGGACGTCGCCCTGGAGGTCACCGACGACGGCGCCGCCCTGTTGGCCAACATCGGCCACCAGCCCGACTTCGGAGCCCGCCCGCTGCGCCGCACCATTCAGCGCGAGGTGGACGACCGCCTCGCCGACCTGCTGCTGTCCGGCGGCCTCAACGCGGGCGACCGGGCCGTGGTGGACGCGGCGGACGGGGAGATCGTGATCCGCACCGAACAGCCGGCCGCGCAGGCCGGGTAGCCGGGGCTCAGCCTCCCGCCCGCCGTACGATCCCGGCGAGCCGCCGGTAGGAGTCCAGCAGCGCCGCGCGGTCGTACGTGCTCGTGGTCACCAGGACCTCCTGGGCACCCGATTCCTTCAGCACCCGCTCCAGCTCGTCGGCGACCTGCTCCTCGGTCCCGGCGAGCCGGCCGCTGAGGCACGACTCGAAGAGCTCGCGCTCCTTCGCGGTCATCGTGCGGGCCTCCACCTCCTCGGCCGGGGCGAGCGGCGGGAACGTGCCACGGGTGCGTGAGTACGCCATGGACCACGCCTCCGGCACCAGCAGCCGCCTGGCCTCCTGGGGCGTGGCGGCCACCGCGATCGCACCGGACACCACCACATACGGCTCCCGCGCCCACGGGGAAGGGCGGAAGTCCGTCCGGTAGCGGTCGATGCCGCGCAGCATCCGTTCCGGGTTCCCCAGGTCGCCGATCACCATGGGCAGTCCGGCGCGGGCCGCGATCCGAGCGCCCTCGCCCATGGCCAGCACGAACGGCGGCACCCGCAGCCCCTCCGCCGGACGCGCGTGCACCCCGGTGGGCGTGGTGCCCGCGAACCAGCCCAGCAGCTCGTCGAGTCGCGCCGCGAAGTCCTCGGCCTCGTCCTTGCCGGTGCCGAGGGCCCGGCGCACTCCGTCGGTGAAGCCCACGGAACGGCCCAGACCCATGTCGATCCGCCCCGGGAACAGCGACTCGAGCACCCCGAACTGCTCGGCCACGACCAGCGGGCGGTGGTTGGGCAGCATCACGCCGCCGGTGCCCACCCGGATCGTGCGCGTCGCCCCGGCCACGGCGGCCGCGAGCACGGTCGGCGCCGACCCGGCCACCCCCGGAACACCGTGGTGCTCGGAGACCCAGAACCGGTGATACCCGAGCGCCTCCGCCTCCCGTGCCAGCGCGACCGTGTCGCGCAGCGCCTCGGCCTGCGGACGCCCCTGCCGGGTGCGCGAGCGGTCGAGGACGGAGAACGGGGTCCGGGCGACAAGTGAGCTCACACGCGTATCAACAGCGCCGGGCCCGGGGCATTCCCGCGTTCCCCCGGCCGCCCCCGTCGACCTAGGGTGTTCTGGTGACCAACAGCAGCAAACCCCCGCTCGCCGTGTTCGACCTCGACAACACGCTCGCCGACACCGCGCACCGGCAGCTGTTCCTGGAGCGCACGCCACGGGACTGGGACGGGTTCTTCGCGGCGGCGCCTCAGGACCAGCCGCTCGCGGAGGGGGTGGCGCTGGTGCGGGAGTGCGCGCGGGAGTGCGAGGTCGTCTACCTCACCGGGCGGCCCGAGCGCTGCCGGCGCGACACGCTGGAGTGGCTCGGCGCGCACGGGCTGCCCGAGGGGCGGGTCTTCATGCGGCGGGACTCCGACCGCCGGGGCGCCCGGTTCACCAAGCGGGAGATCCTTGGGCGGCTGGCCCGCGACCGCGAGATCCGCGTCCTCGTGGACGACGACGCCCTCGTGTGCGAGGACGCCGAGCGGGCGGGCTTCACCGTCGTACGGGCGGACTGGGCCGAACGGTCCGCCGCACTGGAGGACGGGCAGGAGCGCGAGGGACGGACCTGAACCGGCCCGGCGGCCGACGGCCGGGGTCCGGTCAGGCAAGGCAGGTCGCGTCTCGGGCCCCGTCGTCGACTCCGCGTCTCAGGCCTCGTCGTCGATGCGGAAACCGACCTTCATACAGGCCTGCCAGTGGCTGATCTGCCCGTCCTCGATCTGGCCCCTGACCTGCGTCACCTCGAACCAGTCCAGGTTGCGCAGGGTCTGGGCCGCCCGGCCGATACCGTTGCGGACCGCCTGGTCCAGCCCCTCCGGGGAGGTGCCGACGATCTCGGTGACCCGGTAGGTGTGGTTGGACATGGGTACTCCTCTCCACCATGACGTCACTCCACGGTGCCGTATGCCCGGGCGGCGCGCGACTTACCGGACCGTGCTCAGCGACAGCGCGAAGCGGCCCTCCGGGTCCGTCCACCAGTGGGTCAGCTCCAGCCCGCCCGCCGCCAGTTCGGCGCCGATGCCCTCCCTGCGGAACTTCGCCGACACTTCGGTGCGCAGGTCCTCACCGGCCGCGAACTCCACGGCCAGGCCGAGCGCCGGGATCTTCACGGTCTGCGCCGTGCGGGAGCGCAGCCGCATCTCGATCCACTCGTTCCCGGTGTTCCACACCGCCATATGGGCGAAGGCGTCCGGGTCGAAGTCCGCGCCCAGTTCGCGGTTGACGACGGTCAGGACGTTCTTGTTGAACTCCGCCGTCACCCCGGCCGCGTCGTCGTACGCCCTGACCAGCACCTGTTCGTCCTTGACCAGGTCGGTGCCGAGCAGCAGCGCGTCGCCCGGGGACAGCAGCCCGCGCACCGCGGTGAGGAACGCGGCGCGTTCCGCGGGCAGCAGGTTGCCGATGGTGCCGCCGAGGAAGGCGACCAGCCGGGGCCCGGGTGTGTCGGGCAGCGTCAGCGGGGCGGTGAAGTCGGCGATCAGGGCGTGCACGGCGAGCCCCGGCCGCTCCGCCATGATCGCCTCCCCGGCCTGGACGAGCGCGCTCTCGCTCACGTCCACCGCGACATAGGTGTGCAGAGCGGTGAGCGCGTCGAGCAGATAGCGGGTCTTCTCCGAGGAACCGGAGCCCAGTTCCACCAGGGTGCGGGCGCCGGACGCCGCCGCGATCTCACCGGCCCGCGCGGCGAGGATCTCGCGCTCGGCCCGCGTCGGGTAGTACTCGGGCAGTTCGGTGATCTTCTCGAAGAGTTCGCTGCCCCGGGCGTCGTAGAACCACTTAGGCGGCAGCGTCTTCGGGGTGGAGGTCAGGCCGACCTGGACGTCGGCGCGCAGCGCGGCGTCCGTCGCGTCCTCGGGCAGGGTGCGGGTGACGAGAAGGGGACTCACGTACAGGGCTCCTTCGGTGGTGCGGATGCCGGGGTTCCGACCGGGGTGAGCAGTACGCCGGTGCGGCTCGCGGTGAGCAGAGTGCGGTCGGGGACCTCTTGCCAGTGCGGGTCGTCGTCGTGCGGTTCGGAGGCCACGACGGTGTGCCGGCCGGGCTCCGAGAGGTACCAGAGGGTGTCGCCCCAGGCGGTGGCGGCGATGGTCGAGCCGTCGGTGAGCAGCAGGTTGAGCCGGGAGGCGGGGGCCGCCTCGGCGACCTGTTGGACCGTGTCGGCGAGGGCCCGTCCCGGCTCGTCGCCGGCCCGCAGCCGGTGCAGGACCAGAGCCCAGACGAACGCCGAGTCGGTGCGCGCCTCCATCGACAGCAGGTCCACCGGGGGCAGTCCGGGGGCGAGTGGCGCGGCGGACTGGGGCCAGCCCGCGACCGCGCCGTTGTGGCTGAACAGCCAGCGGTCCGCGGCGAACGGCGCCGCCGCGGCCTCCCCGTCCGCGCCGGGCAGGGTCGCGTCACGCACCGCGGCGAGCACCGCGCCGCTGCGCACCACCCGAGCCAGGTCGGTGAAGGAGGGGTCCGCCCAGATGGGCCCGGCCCGCCGGTAGCGGGCCGGTACCGGATCGCCCGGCGCGTACCAGCCCACGCCGAACCCGTCGGCGTTGACCGTTCCGTGGCGCTGGCGCCGCGGTGCCCACGACTGCCGGTACAGACCGTGCGGGGGGTCCGAGGTCAGCCGGCCGATCGGCACCTCGGGCCCCAGATAGGCAAGGTGACGGCACATCAGGCGTCCGCCGAGCGTGCGGTGCGGAATCCGGAGAAGATCTGCCGCCGCACCGGGTAGTCCCAGTTGCGGAACGTGCCGCGGCAGGCCACCTGGTCCACGGCGAACGAGCCGCCGCGCAGCACCTTGTGCTCGGGACCGAAGAACACCTCCGAGTACTCCTTGTACGGGAACACGGCGAAGCCGGGGTACGGCAGGAAGTCGCTCGCCGTCCACTCCCACACGTCGCCGATCAACTGCCTCACCCCGAGCGGGGACTCACCGGCGGGGTAGCTGCCGGCCGGAGCCGGTCGCAGATGCCGCTGGCCGAGGTTGGCGTGCTCGGGCCCGGGATCGGCGTCGCCCCACGGGTAGCGAGTCGAGCGGTCCCGGGCGGGGTCGTGACGCGCCGCCTTCTCCCACTCCGCCTCGGTGGGCAGCCGACGCCCGGCCCAGCGGGCATAGGCGTCCGCCTCGTACCAACTCACGTGCACCACCGGCTCGTCGGGCGGTACGACCTCGGTGGCACCGAAGTGGCGGCGCAGCCACTGCCCGCCCTCGCGCCGCCAGAACAGCGGTGCCGTGATGGCGTGTCGCCGGATGTGCTCCCAGCCCTCCGGAGCCCACCAGCGCTCCGTCTCGTAGCCGCCGTCCGTGATGAACGCCTGATAGGCGGCGTTCGTCACCGGGGTGGTGTCGATGTGAAAGGGGGCCACCTCGCGCCGGTGCGCCGGGCGCTCGTTGTCCAGCGCCCATGGCTCGGTGGAGGTTCCCATGGTGAACGGGCCGCCGGGGACCAGGACTTCGGCGGGTCCGGCGAACGGCGGCGCCGGGTCGGGGTCCGGCGCGGTCAGGGCCTGCGGCCCCTTCCGTAGCTGATGGGTGATCAGCATCGTCTCGTCGTGCTGCTGTTCGTGCTGCGCGATCATGCCGAAGGCGAATCCCGCCTCGGTCAGCCGGGTGCCGTGGAACGCCGTGCTCTCCAGCAGGTCCAGGGCGCGTCCGCGGACCTCCGCCACGTACCGGCGGGCCTCGTCGGGAGGCAGTAGCGGCAGCTTGGGCCGCTCGGCGCGCGGGTGCTCGAAGGCGTCGTACAGGCTGTCCATCTCGGGGTGCATCGCCTCCAGGCCACCCACCGACCGCAGCAGCCACTGCTCCTCCTGGTTGCCGATGTGGGCGAGATCCCACACCAGCGGGGACATCAGCGGCGAGTGCTGGCCGGTGAGGTCGGGCTCCTCGACACAGCTGGTCAGCAGCGTGGTGCGGGCGCGGGCCGTGGTCAGCGAGGCGAACGCGCGCGCACGCAGCGCCTCGGCGTCGACACCGGTCTCCGTGTCGGGGGCGGTCATGTGCGGATGTCCTTCCCATGGGCGCGGTCGTGCGTGCCGCGCAAGGGGTCCAGCAGGTCGTCGGCGGGACATCGGCCCCGCGCGACATAGCGGTCGAGGTACTCGGCGACGGCGCCCGTGACCGCGTTGCTCGCGCCGAGTCTGGGCAGCGCCTCGAGTGCCGCCGTGAAGCAGGCGACGGCGGCCTCGTGCAGCTCGGGGTGGGCCAGACCGCCCCGAGCTGCGTCACGCCACAGCGCGTTGTGCGGGGCGGGCGGCGTGACGGCCCGCTCGGCCAGCGGCTTCAGGGTGCGGTACGCGAACTCGGCCGCCTGCGGGTCGTCGAACAGGGCGGCTGTCACGGCGAGCGGCACGATCCAGCCGTCGTCGCCCGGCTGCGCGTCGATCATGCGCAGTTCCAGGTGGCCGCGCGGTCTGACCGGCGGGAACAGCGTCGTGAGGTGGTAGTCGAGGTCGTCCCGGGTGGGTGGCCTGAGCGCCCCGGAGCGGATCCACTCACGGAACGTGAGCCCCTCGGGCACGTCCCACGGCCCCTCCTCGCGCCGTACGCACATGACGGGGGCGTCCAGGGCGTGCCGTGTCCAGGCCGCGCGCGGATCCCCGTCCAGCGGAGGAGCGCCCGCGCGGCCGGGGCCGATCTCCATCCACAGCAACTGCCGGGTGGACAACCAGCCGGTGGGGCGTCCCGAGAGCAGTGGGGAGTTGGCGAACGCGGCCACCAGGACCGGGCCCAGCTGATGAGCCAGCCACCAGCGGCGGACATGGCCCAGCGGGCCGGGCTCCGCGTGTCCGGCGTCCACGCACACCTGGACGGAAGCGGAGGCGCACATCATGTGCCGCCCGGCGACCCCCGTGCGGTCCAGGCAGGTCTCCATGGCGTCGTAGCGGGGCTGGTGCAGGAACCGGCGGGGGGTGTGCCAGGGCTCGTGGCCGATGCCCAGGAGGCCGAGGCCGTCCCCGGCGAGCCGGGCGCGTACGGCGTCCAGGTCGGTGGAGACGGTGTCGATGCACTCCATCAGGGAGGCGGCGGGCGGCGAGCTCAGCTCCAACTGACCACCGGGTTCGACGGTGAGTGCCGATCTCAGGGGTACGGCACGCAGTGCCGCGTAGGCCGCTTTGAGCCGTGCGGGTGACAGCGGCACCTGTGGCCGGCGCGGCTCGTGGACCAGCCATTCGACTTCGACCCCGAGGGTGCGGGGCGGCCCGTTCTTGAAGCAGATACCCCGGACGAGGGCTTCGACCTCGGCCTCGGTGACGGAGGTGCGCGGTCTGGTTCGGCCGCCCGTCATAGCGACCCCGGGTATATGGGACATATCGGGATCCTCTCAAAGATTCCGTGATGCCACCGGTCGAGCGTTCGATCACCGGCTCGGCGGCACTCATCCACCCAAGACTCTTGTGCTCATTCGCACAAGGGGGCACTTCGGGGCGTTCGCGTTCGGTAACCCATGTTTCCCCTGTGTTTCCTGGGGCGAAAACTCTGTTGCGCGGCCGGACCGGAATCGCACACGATGCGTTCATGAGCACGACGGGGGAGGCCGCGCGGCGCGCGGTCATGGCGCACACGGGGGTGGCGCCATGAGTGCGCGCCTGCGCGGTGTCGCCCAGGAGACGGAACGGATCGTCGCCGCAGGGGTCTACCGTGCCCCGGGCGGACACGAGGTATCGCTCACGGCGGAGATCGGGGCCGCCCGCGCGGGCACCCGGATGCACGGGCCCGGCCCGGTGTCCGTCCCCGACGTCCCGGCGACCACCACCCGCGTCGAGGTCACCGGCGAGAGCAGCCTGGAGGCCGCCCGCCGCATGCCCGGCTCCGTCGCCGTCCTGAACTTCGCCTCCGCCCGCAACCCCGGCGGCGGCTTCCTGAACGGCGCGCAGGCCCAGGAGGAGGCCCTGTGCCGCGCCTCCGCGCTGTACACCTGCCTGCTCGAAGCCCGCGAGTTCTACGACCACCACCGGGCCCACCGGGACCCGTTCTACACCGACCGTGTCATTCACTCACCCGCCGTACCCGTCTTCCGGGACGACCACGGCCGGCTCCTCGACGAGCCGTTCACGGCCGGGTTCCTGACCGCCGCGGCACCCAATGCCGGGGTCGTCACGCGGACCACGCCGGAGCGGGCGTCCGAGCTTCCGCGCGCCCTGTCCGCGCGTGCCGAGCGGGTGCTGGAGACCGCCGCGGCCCACGGCTACCGGCGGCTGGTGCTCGGCGCCTGGGGCTGCGGCGTCTTCCAGAACGACCCGGCGCGGGTGGCGGCCGCCTTCCGTGCGCTGCTCGTCCCCGGCGGGCGGTTCGCCGGGACCTTCGAGCACATCGTGTTCGGGGTGCTGGACCGCACCCCGAAGGCCGTGGTGCGCGCCGCGTTCGAACGGGCCTTCCCGGAGCCTCAGCTCCAGCCGTAGCGTTCCCGCAACCGGTTCCTGACCAGGTTGAACCGACCGCGGTCCAGTGCACAGGACTCCCGGCGCATGCCCTGCTCGTGCAGCCGCAGCACGCGGTCCACGTCCACCCACGAGTCCCGTCCGGACCGGTCCCACGGCCCGTTGCCGATCGGCACCCACTCCCGGTCGTCGTCATGCCGCTTGCTGGACAACTGCACGGCGAGGAGGGTGCCCGCCGCCTCCCGGGCCACGACCAGCACCGGCCGGTCCTTGCCCCGCCCGTCGTTCTCCTCGAAAGGCACCCAGGTCCACACGATCTCACCGGGGTCCGGGTCACCGTCGTGCGCCGGCGAGTACTCGGTGCGCACCCGGCCCACCTCGTTCGGGTCGGCCTCGACGGTGGCGGTGGGACCGTGCCGGCCCGGGACGTTCTCATCGGTAAACGCAGTCACGGGGGCACCTTAAGGCAGGGCCCCGACCTGTGAGAAAGGGCGCCCGGCCGGAAGGTCCGGCCGGGCGCCCCTCGCGGTCCGTGCGGGACCGCTACTCCTCCACCTGCACCTTCTGCGCCGCCGGTGCCGCGCTCCCGTTGAGAGCCGAAGTCCCGCCCGGGCTCCGGCCGTTCTGGTTCTGGCCGTTCTGGTTCATCGAGGACAGCAGCTGGCGGGCCAGCCCCAGGCCGGTGCCGCCCATGGTGAGCGCCTTGGCGAACACGTCGGCCATGCCGTCGGCCCCGTTGAGCAGCACCATGTTGTCGACGTTGCCGAACGCGGACGCGCCCGCCTTCACGATCTCCGGCCAGTTCTCGGCGAGTTGCTGCGCGACGACCGCCTCCTGGTTCTCGGCGAGGGCGGCGGCCCGGGCCTTGATGGCCTCCGCCTCCGCGAGACCCTTGGCCCTGGTCGCCTCGGCGTCCGCCAGACCCTTGGCCTGTGCCGCGGCCGCCTCGGCCTCACCGGTGGCCCGGGTCGCCGCGGCCGTGGCCGAACCCCGGGTCTTGGTCGCCTCCGCCTCGGCGCCCGCGGCCGTCTTGACCCGGGTCGCCTCGGCCGCCGCCGCCAGTTCCGTCTCCTTCGCCTTGGCCTGGGCCGCCGAGATCCGTACGTCACGCTCGGCCTCGGCCAGCGTGCGCTTCTCGTAGGCCTTCGCGTCCGCGGGCTTGCGCACGTCCGCCTGGAGTTGCTGCTCCCGCCGGTGCGCCTCCAACTCGGCCACCCGCGTCTCCTGGACCACGACCTCCTGCCGGGCGGCCGCCCCGGCGAGCGGACCGGCCTGCTGGGCGTGGGCCGCCGCCTTGTCCCGCTCGGCCTGGTAACCGGCCTGAAGGATCTCGCTGTCCCGGGTGGCCTCGGCCATCCGGGCGAACGACTGCTGCTCGGCCTCGGTGGCGAGACGGTTGGCCTCCGCCTGCGCGATGCGCGCGTCCCGCTGGACGGCCGCCGCGTGCGGCATCGCCAGGTTCTGGATGTAGCCGGTCGGGTCCTCGATCTCGTGGATCTGGAGGGAGTCGACGATCAGGCCGAGCTTCTCCATCTCCGTACCGCACGCCGCCCGGGTCTGTCCGGTGAGCTTCTCCCGGTCGCGGATCATGTCCTCGACCGTCAACCCGCCCACGATGGAACGAAGATGACCGGCGAACACGTTGTGCACCCGCTCCGACATCATCCTCTGCTGGTCGAGGAAGCGGCGGGCCGCGTTGGCGATCGACACGAAGTCGTCGCCCACCTTGAAGATGACCACGCCTCGCACCTTCAGCGGAATGCCCTGGTGGGTCACGCAGTCGACCGACAACTCGGTCTCGTTCAGGTCGAGGGAGAGTTTGCGCACCGCCTGCACCCCGGGCAGCACCAGCGTGCCGCGACCGGTGACGATGCGGAAGCCCATGCCCTCTTCAATACCCTCGGTACGGTGCTTCGAGCCGGAGATGATGAGCGCCTCGTTCGGCTCGGCGACCCGCCACATCAACTTGAACACACCGATCAGTACGAGGACGGCAACGACCGCCGCCCCCGCAACGACGCCGACAACCATCGGCATACGCCCCCTTTGGATGGTGCCCTTTCGGCACCGAACGAAGGGAGTGTGCTCTCGCGGGGGCCCGTACTGAAGACGTTGACGGATCCTTGTCGCAATCTTGATACGTAGCTCTCACCTGCGGCGGAACGCGCTCAACTGTCGCCCGCGAGCAGGCTCAACCGCCGTACGCGGAAGTGACGTAGACGGTCCTCGGCGGCAGGTACTCCACCACCATCACCACCGTGCCCCGCTCGATCCGGTTCGCGCCGTCCGCGGCGTAGGCGAGGAAATGCTCCGCGCCCCCGCGCACCCGGACCATCACCTCTCCGACGAGTCCGGGCCCGATCGTTCCGGTGACCCGCCCCATGAGCCCCACCATCGACGCATCGTCCATGGCCACAGGGTACGGCCGGGCGCCGTCATGCCACCGGGGAGTCGGCGAACGTGTGGTCCGGCGGCCACAGTTCGTGCCAGCCCAGTCTCGACTCCAGCTGGGCGGCGAGGGAGACCAGCAGTGCCTCGCTGTTGGCCGGTCCGAGCAGTTGGGCACCGACCGGCAGTCCGCCCGCGACGAACCCGGCCGGGACGTTGACGCCGGGCCAGCCCAGGACGTTCCACGGCCAGGCGTACGGACAGGCGGCGATCATGGCACGGTCGGTGGCCAGACCGCTCAGGCCGTTCATCGCGCCGATGCGCGGCGGGGGAGCGGCTGTCGTCGGGGCGAGGACCACGTCGTACGACCCGAAGAACGCGCCGATCCGCCGGTGCAGCGCCGCCTCCGCGCGCCGGGCCACCCGCAGTGGGGCCCCGCCGAGCAGCCGGCCCAGCCGGGCGGCCTCCCGGGTGCGCGGGTCGAGCAGCGCGGGATCGGGGGTCTCCATGACGTACTCGGCGATACCGGCCGTGGCGCGCGGCACGAAGGTCAGCCCGATCTGACCGTAGGGCGGGTCCGCCTCCTCGACGCTGTGGCCCAGCGCCGCCAGCTCCCCGGCCAGTTCGAGGATCCGGGCCCGCACCTCCGGCTGGAGGCGGGCGGGTACGGCGGTGAACGGCGGCTTCAGCGACAGTGCGACGCGCAGCCGCCCGGGGTCCCGGCCCACCGCCTCCGAGGCGGTCAGCGCGGGCGGCCGGTGCGGGTCATGGGCGTGGTTGCCGCTCGCCGCGTCGAGCAGCAGGGCCGCGTCGGCGACGGTCCGGGCCAGCGTGCCGTTGACCGTGATGCCCTGGAAGGCCTCGCCGCGCGGCCAGGTGGAGATGCGGCCACGCTGCGGCTTGATGCCGATCAGATGGGTCCAGGAGGCCGGGATGCGTACCGAGCCGGCACCGTCCGAGCCGAGCGCGGCCGGGACGAGGCCCGCGGCGACGGCCGCCGCCGAACCACCGGACGAACCACCCGGAGTGTGGTCCGAATGCCAGGGGTTGCGGGTGTCGCCGAACGCGGGTCCCTCGGTGAACGCCCACTGCCCCAGCTCGCAGGTGTTGGTCTTGCCGACGATCACGGCACCGGCCGCGCGCAGCCGCCGTACCGCCTCGCCGTCCTCGGCCACCGGCGGGAAGTCGCCCGGACAGCCGAACGCCGTGGGATGGCCCGCCACGTCCATGTCGTCCTTCACCGCCACCGGCACCCCGAGCAGCGGCCGCCCGGCCCCGGCGGCTCCGGCGGCCAGTTCCCGGTCCGCCGCCTCCGCTTCGGCGAGCGCCGCCTCGGCCCGGACGATCCGGAAGGCGTTGAGGGAGCCCTGGGTGGCCGCGATGCGGGCGAGAGTCTGTTCGACCAGCCGACGGGAGCTCACCTCCCCCGCGGCGAGTGCGCGGGCGGACTCGGCCAGGCCCTGGGCACGGTCGAGCGTCATTGCGGGACCACCTCCGGATGCACGATGTCTACCGGAGAGTAACTCCCAGAAGTGCGGCCGAGTAAAGGTTTCACGCAGGTGGCATTCGGCCGTGTCGGCCGACCGGTCTACCGGCCGTGGGCCAACCGGCGCATGGTCAGAGCCAGTTGCAGCCGGAATCGGCCCTGCGGGGTGCGCAGCTGCCAGCCCAGCAGGTGTTCGGCCTGGGTCAGCCGGTCCTGGAGCGTGGAGTGGTGCACGTTGATCTCGGCGGCCGCGGCGCGCAGGCTCGCCGTCGACACGACCGCGTGCAGCGTGCCCGGCAGCCAGGGGGCGTCCGCCGCGGCCGCGTCCACGGCCCTCACGTCCGCCGGCGGCTCGGCACCGGGTGCGACGAGACCGGCGAGCAACGCGATATCACCCAACTCGTCGGCCCACACCACCCGTTGACCAGGATCGCGAGCGTCGCCCCCGGCGGTGAACCGCAGTGCCGTACGGGCGGCGGCCCAGGAGCGGGGGAGGTCCCGTACCGGCACGGCGGGCCCGGCCCCCACCCGTCCGGGCGGCAGGCCGGGGTAGGCGGTCCCCCTGCCGTCCGCCGGGGCGGCCAGGATCCGGGGCGGGCCGTCGGACGTCGCGATCGCCCGCGCCCGGACGCCCGGGTCGGTGGTGTCCAGGCCGAGGCTGCGGGCCGCGCGCAGCCGCGCCGGTTCGGGCGCCGAGGCGTCCAGCACCGTCTCCACCAGCGCCGGATCGTCGGCCGGTGCGGCCGGGGCACGGCCACGGGTGCGGTCGAGCACGGTCCGCAGGGCAGCGGCCGCCCGTTCCAGGATCACCGCGTCCACGACGTTCGGGCCGGGCTCGGCCCGCTCCAGCCACAGCGCCTCGGGCCCGTCGGGCGCCAGCGGCGCGGACGGCCACACCGGGTCGGGCACCCCCTCCGGCTCCACCCGCCTGCCGTCCGGCTCCACCCGCATCCTGACCCGCCGCTCCGCGTCGACGAGCCGCGCCGGCCGCCCGGACAGTACGGCGGCCCCGCGCACCAGTGCCTCCAGACCGGCCCGCGTCTCGACCAGGCTGTCGAAGTAGGCGATGACCCGTACGGCGGCACCGGCATCGGGATCCAACGCGGTCAGCCGTCCGGCCAGTTCTTTCATACCGTCATCATGCGACATCGCCATTCCGTTCGATGACTCCCGACCGGCGTCGACGGCTTCCTCGCGGGCGGTCGACGAAGGAGCCGCCCCGCACGGCTCCGGGCGACCGGATCCGGGCCGCGTTCATCGGGGTGCCGGGGCCCGCCGTGGTCAGCCGGCCAGCAGCCTTCGCAACCAGTCCAGGTGGGCCGCCCGGCACGAGCGGGAGATCGCCGCCTGGGGGACGAAGCCGTCGAAGCCGTGGAAGCCGCCCGGCCAGACGTGGAGTTCGGCCACGCCGCCCGCCTGCCAGATCCGCGACGCGAAGTCGACGACCTCGTCCCGGAAGGTCTCCGCCGAGCCGACGTCGAGGAAGGCGGGCGGCAGCCCGGACAGGTCGGTGGCGCGGGCCGGGGAGGCGTACTGCGAGACGTCCGGGCCACCCCGTCGCTCGCCGAGAAGGGCGGTCCAGCCGGTCTCGTTCGCCGTACGGTCCCAGACGCCGACGCCCGCCATCTGGTGGCTGGACGGGGTGTCGTTGCGGTCGTCGAGCATCGGGCTCATCAGCAGCTGCCCGATCGGCCGCGGACCACCGCGGTCCCGCAGCAGCAGGGCGAGGGCCGCGACCAGGCCGCCGCCCGCGCTCGCACCCGCGACGACGATCCGCTCGGGGTCGCCGCCGATCTCCTCGGCGTGCTCGGCGGTCCACAGCAGACCCGCGTACACGTCGTCCACCGGCGCCGGGTACGGATGCTCCGGTGCGAGCCGGTACTCCACCGACACCACCACCGCGCCCAGTTCCTCCGCCCACGCCAGCGGGAAGTCCACACCCACCCTGTTGTTTCCGACGATCATGCCGCCGCCGTGGACGTGGTAGACGACGGGCAGCGGACCGTCGGCCGCGGGGGCCACCGGCCGGCAGATCAGCAGCGATATGGCGGGCGCGCCCTCCGGTCCGGGCACCTCCCGGTCCTCCACCTCGAACGTCCCGTCCAGGGTGAGGTCCATCGCCCCGAGCAGGTCCATGGCCGGACCCTGCCGGATGGTGTCGATCTCCTCCAGGGTGAGCCCCGGCGAGACGAGGTCCTTCATGGCGTCCAGGGCGGCGGCGAGTTCCGGATCGAACGGGGGCGGCGGTGCCGAGGTCATGCCTACTCCTTGCGGGGTGGTCGTCGTAGCGGCTCGTACGACCATGATCCGCGCCCGGCGGCCGGTCCGGGGACCGCCGGGCGGCGGGAGCTGACCGCCGCACGGCGGGATCCCGCTCGGACCCCGCTTCAGGAACGCTGGAGGAGGCCTCCCCGATGAACCTCCAAGTCCTAATGTCACACCTGTCGTTGGGTGCCCTGGGCGGAACGGAGACGGACATGCGGGTGGGCGTGCACATCAACCGGTTCAACCATGCCGCGGGCGCTTCCGCGCTCGCCACCGAACTGGCCACCGCCGGCGCCGCGGCCGAGGCGGCGGGGGTGAGCTGGCTCTCGGTGATGGACCACTACTTCCAGATGGAGATCAACGGCGGCGCCGAGGACCCCATGCTGGAGGCCTACACCACCCTCGGCTATCTCGCGGGCCACACCTCCACGGTCCGCCTGGGGGCCCTGGTGACCGGTGTGACGTACCGTCACCCGGGCCTCCTCGCCAAGATCGTCACCAGCTTGGACGTGCTGTCCGGCGGCCGCGCCACGCTGGGCATCGGCGCGGCCTGGTACGACCGTGAGCACCACGGTCTGGGTGTGCCGTACCCGCCGCTCGCGGAGCGGTTCGAGCGGCTCGAGGAGACCCTGCGGATCTGCCGGCAGATGTGGGACCCGGAGAACGACGGACCGTTCGAGGGGACGCACTACCGGCTCGCCGAGACACTGTGCGTGCCGGGGCCGCTCAGCACCCCGCACCCGGAGATCATGATCGGTGGTACCGGGGAGAAGAAGACCCTGCGGCTGGTCGCCCGGTACGCCGACGCCTGCAACCTGATCGCCACGTCACCGGAGCAGCTGCGGCACAAGCTCGACGTGCTGCGCGGGCACTGCGACTCGCTGGGCCGGGACTACGACACGATCCGCAAGACCATCGGCTACATGGGCGGGTCGGCCACCGCGGAGGACCTCGACGCGTTCCTGGGCGACATCGGCGGCTACGCCAAGCTGGGCATCGACACCGTCGTCGTCTTCCCGTTCACGGGCGAGCCGGCGGGATGGATCGAACGGTTCGCGGCCCCGGCGGTCGAGCGGCTGGCCGAGCTGGATTGACGGGCATGCGTGAGGGGCCGCGGCTCCGTGAGCCACGGCCCCCGAGGCGCTCGTACGGGGCGGGGTCAGGCGGTCGCGCCCACGGTGCCGTGCAGGCGCGCGACCACCTCGGTCAGCTGGGCGGCGACCTCGGCGTCGTCCGCCGGGTGGGTCTCGGCGAAGCGGGTCACCGAGCTCGGGATGGACAGCTTGGCGTCCTCCAGCACCTTGCCACCGGCTATGCCGACCGCCTTGCGGACCTCGTCCTGCGCCCACACGCCGCCGAACTGGCCGAACGCGGTGCCGACCACGGCGACCGGCTTGCCACCGAAGGCCCCGGCGCCGTAGGGACGGGACAGCCAGTCGATGCCGTTCTTCAGGACGGCCGGGATGGTGCCGTTGTACTCGGGGGAGAAGAGCAGGAACGCGTCGGCGCCCCGCGCGGCCTCGCGCAGCCGGGTGGCGGCCTCCGGGACGCTGCCCTCGGCGTCGATGTCCTCGTTGTAGAAGGGGATGTCGCCGAGGCCCTCGAACAGCGCGATCTCGACGCCCTCGGGTGCGTGCTTGGCGGCTGCCTCGGCAAGCTGGCGGTTGGTCGAACCGGCGCGAAGGCTGCCGACGAGCGCGAGGATGCGAACAGACATGGGGGACTCCAAGGGGCTGAAACAGTGCCGTTACGATCCGGACCGAGGTCCGTTTATTGTTGTACCACCCTAACCGGACCGCGGTCCACTTTTCTTCCCCGTGCTTTACGCTGTGTTCATGCCCAGCGCGCCGCCGCCCTTCCCGAAGCCCACGCAGCCCTCCGAGGACCCCTTGACCGCGCCGCGGCTGCTGGAGGTCGGCATGGGGCCCGCTGAGCCGGGCCTGCGCGCCGACGCGGCCCGCAACCGGGCCCGGCTCCTGGAGGCCGCCGCCCTGCTCATCGCGGAGCACGGTGTCGCCGGAGTCACGATGGAGGCGGTGGCCGCGGCGGCCGGAGTGGGCAAGGGAACGGTCTTCCGGCGCTTCGGGGACCGCACCGGACTGCTGACCGCGCTCCTCGACCACACGGCCCGGCGGCTTCAGGCCGACTTCCTCGGCGGCCCCCCGCCACTGGGCCCGGGGGCGCCCCCGGCCGAGCGGCTGCGGGCCTTCGGCGTGGCGGTGCTGTACCGCGCGGCGGAACAGCTGGACCTCCAGCTCGCGGCCCAGCCGGAGGCGGAGCGACGCTTCTCCCACCCCTCGGTCCAGGCGCTGCACACCCATGTCGTGATGCTGCTGCGGCAGATCCACCCGGACGCCGACTGCGACCTCCTGGCCCGACCGCTGCTGGCCTGTCTGGATCCGGCCCTGATCAGCCATCTGACACGGCAGTGCGGCATGCCGATGGAGCGCCTTGAGGCGGGCTGGAACGATCTCGTCGACCGCATCGCCCGTACGGAGACGCCCGCCTGACGTCGCGTACGAAGCGACCACCGGTCAAGATCACTCAGAGGCTCTGCCAGGATGCGGTACGTCATGGTGCAGATACCGAACACGCCCCCGCCCGCGTCGCCCGCACCGCGAGCCGTCCCCACCAGCGCCGATGTGGCCCGCCTGGCCGGCGTCTCGCACGCGACCGTCTCCTGCGTCCTCAACAACACCCGCGCCGCACGCATCAGCGAACCCACCCGCCGCCGCGTCCGCGAAGCCGCGAAGGAACTCGGTACGTGCCCCACGCCGCCGCCCGCACCCTGCGCGCCGGACACAGCCGCATGGTTCCGATACCCACCCCGGCCGCTTCCGTCGGCCGGCTCTACGGCCACTTCTCCGACGAACTCCAGCGGGCTCTCGGCCGCCTCGACAACCGGTGGTGCAGTACGGCCCCGCCGGGCCGCACGACGACGAATCAGCCCACGGCTGGGCCGAGTTGCGGCCGGTCGCGGCACTCGTGCCCGGCACCGGACTCGGCCCCCGGGGAGTGGCCGTGCTCAAGCACGCCGGCGCCCACCTCCTCGCCCGCGGCAGGCGCCGGATCGGCGTGGTCGTACCCACGGAGCCCGGCCTGGAAGTGTTCTCCCGGGCCCGCCTGGAAGGCGTGCGCCGGGCGCTGCGAGGCACGGACGCCACGGTGACCGAGCTTCCCCTCACCCACGAGGAGCGCGCGTCCGCCGGACTCGCCGCTCGCTGGCGGGACATGGCCCTGGACGCCGTGTTCGCCCACAACGACGAGTACGCGATGCTCCTGATGCGCGCCCTCCAGGACGCAGGCGTCCGCGTCCCCGAGGACACGGCGCTCGTCGGCGCCGACGACCTGATGCTCGGGCGACTGCTACGGCCCCGGCTCAGCACGGTCCGTGTCGCACTGCCCTCCGCCCGCGACCTGGCCGAACTCGTCGACCGCGCGGACCGCGACCCCGCCACCGCCCCCGAGACGCACCAGGTGCTCGGGGCGACCGTGGTGCACCGGGACTCCAGCCGACGGCCGGAGCCGCCGAAGAACCTCACGCCCCGGCAGAGGCCACGGCCACCGACACCCGGGGGGGAGTACCGGGCGTGCGTACTCCCCCCGGAGGGTCACCTGACCCGGAGAGTCACTCGCCGCTCTGCCCGGCCTGCGCCTGCTGCTCGGCGACTTCCTTGCGGACCTGCTCCATGTCCAGCTTCCGGGCCTGTCCGATCACGTCCGTCAGGGCGGCCTCGGGCAGCGCGCCCGCCTGGGCGAACACGGCGACCTGGTCACGGACGATCATCAGCGTGGGGATGGACTGAATGCCGAAGGCCTGCGCGAGCTCCGGCTGGGCCTCCGTGTCCACCTTGCCGAACACCAGGTCCGGGTTCTCCTCGGCGGCCTTCTCGTAGACCGGGGCGAACTGACGGCACGGCCCGCACCAGGACGCCCAGAAGTCGATCAGGACGAACTCGTTCTCCGTGACCGTCTGGTCGAAGTTCTCCTTGGTCAGCTCCACAGTGCTGCTCATGCGTGATTCCTACTTCCTGCCGTGGGGGCGATCCGTCCCGAAAACCGTCCGCACAACACGGCGACCCGGGTACCTATTCCGCGCGCGTACCCATGTGGCCGACACGCACACCACCCACCACACTGGGCCCATGACGGAAACGGAATCCATCGCGTACGACGTCGTGGTGCTCGGGGCCGGGCCCGTGGGGGAGAACGTGGCCGACCGCACCCGCGCGGCCGGCCTGTCCACCGCGGTCGTGGAGAGCGAGCTGATCGGCGGCGAGTGCTCCTACTGGGCCTGCATGCCCAGCAAGGCACTGCTGCGGCCGGTCATCGCCCGCGCCGACGCCCGCCGCCTGCCAGGCCTGGGCCAGGCCGTCCAGGGCCCCCTCGACACCTCCGCGGTCCTTGCCCGCCGGGACTACTTCACCTCGCACTGGAAGGACGACGGCCAGGTCGACTGGCTGGACGGCATCGGAGCCGTCCTCCACCGCGGCCACGGCCGTCTCGCCGGGCCCCGCACGGTCACCGTGACCGGCCCGGACGGCGAGGTGACCACCCTGACCGCCCGGCACGCGGTCGCCGTCTGCACCGGCACCGGCGCCCAGTTGCCCGATCTGCCCGGACTCGCCGAGGTGCGGCCCTGGACCAGCCGCGAGGCCACCAGCGCCCAGGCCGCCCCCGACCGGCTGATCGTGGTGGGCGGCGGCGTGGTCGCCACCGAGATGGCCACCGCCTGGCAGGCCCTGGGATCCCAGGTCACCCTGCTGGTCCGCGGCAAGGGTCTGCTTGCCCGCATGGAGCCCTTCGCCGGCGAACTGATCGCCGAAGCGCTCTCGGAAGCGGGCGTCGACGTCCGCACCGGTACCTCCGTAGCCTCCGTCACCAGGGAGAACGGCACGGTCGTGGCCGTCACCGACGCCGGTGACCGCGTCGAGGCCGACGAGATCCTCTTCGCCACCGGCCGTGTCCCGCGCACCGGCGACATCGGGCTCGACACGGTGGGCCTGGAACCCGGCTCCTGGCTTCCGGTCGACGACAGCCTCCGCGTCACCGGCAGCGAATGGCTCTACGCGGTCGGCGACGTCAACCACCGCGCTCTCCTCACCCACCAGGGCAAGTACCAGGCCCGCATCGTCGGCGCCGCCATCGCCGCCCGCGCCCAGGGCGACCCGCTCCTCGACCCGGCGCCCTGGGACGCGTACAGCGCGACCGCCGACCTTGCCGGCGTGCCCCAGGTCGTCTTCACCGACCCCGAGGCCGCCGCCGTCGGCCTCTCCCTGGCCGAGGCGGAACAGGCCGGCCACCGTGTCAAGCCCGTCGACGTCGAGTTCTCCTCGGTCGCCGGCGCGGGCCTGTACGGCGACGGATACCGGGGCCGCGCCCGTATGGTCGTCGACCTCGACGAGGAGATCCTGCGCGGCGTCACCTTCGTCGGCCCCGGTGTCGGCGAACTCATCCACTCGGCGACCGTCGCGGTCGTCGGCCGAGTCCCGGTCGACCGCCTGTGGCACGCAGTACCGTCCTACCCGACGCTCAGCGAGGTGTGGCTGCGCCTCCTGGAGGCATACCGGGACGCCTGACCGGCCTCAGGGGTCAGCAGGGGTTCTCAGCGTCCGGGCAGTTCAAAACCGAGGGCCTCGGCGGCGGCTTCCGGCGTGGGCTGCGCCCAGCGCTCCGCGACCGCTTCGCCGGACGACAGCGAGCGGAGTTCCGCGCGGTCGAGGTAGAGCATGCCGTCGAGGTGGTCGGTCTCGTGCTGGACGATCCGCGCGGGCCAGCCGCTGAACACCTCGTCGACCGCGCGGCCCCGCTCGTCCTCGGCGACGAGCCGCACCTCGGTATGCCGGGCCACCACCGCCTGCCAGCCCGGGACGCTCAGACAGCCCTCGAAGAACGCGGCACGCGCGGGGCCGACCGGCTCGTACGACGGGTTGACGAGGGCGCGGAACGGCTGCGGCACCCGGCCCCGTGCCAGCCGTACCGCCTCCGGCACGGGTGCCGGATCCTCGATGACGGCGATCCGCAACTCCACCCCGACCTGCGGTGCGGCGAGCCCGACGCCGGGTGCGGCACGCATGGTGACCCGCAGTGCCTCCACGAAGCGTGCGAGCAGGGCGGGCGCCAACTGCCCGTCGAACGGCTCGGTTCCACGGCGCAGCACCGGGTCACCGGCCGCGACGATGGGCAACGGGCCACCGGTGGTGAGGAGTTCCTCGACACGCTCGGTGAGGGACGGACGTGAGCCGTGCTCACGGAAGGTTGCCATCACGTCAGCATGCCACGGCCGCGGCCAGCTCCGGTTGGGCCAACCCGTGGATTGCCTTCTCGCGTGGCCCAACGAGAACCGGTCCGGGTGGACAAAACGTAAAAATCACCACAAGTGTTGCGGTAAGCAGGGAAAATGAACTCTCCCCGAAGGGACAGACATGCGCAACATTGGCGGGCGGCGGCTTCGGGCCGCCTTCGCGACCGTGGCCGCCGCCGCGGCACTGGCCACGGTGCCGGCCGGAGTGGCCAGTGCCGTCGGTGGCGGTGGCGGTGGCGGCGGTGACAAGGAAACCGTTCTGGAAATCACGACCGAAGCCACCGACAGGTACGGGTTCCCGCTCACCGACGTTCCCGTCGGCCACGGGTTCGGCATCGCCGGCAACAGCACCTCGACCGCAACCGGTGGCGCGTACGGAACGTTCGGGTCTGCCTGCGTTGTGCAGCGGGTCGAGGAAACCTACCTGGTCACGAACTGCGTCGAGACCTTCGAGACCCCGCGCGGGCAGATCACCACGCAGGGAATCAAGAACGAGCCCACCGACGAGTCGCCGCTCGAATTCAAGGAAGCGGTGACGGGCGGCACGGGCGACTTCGCCCACGCGACGGGATACGCCTGCTTCGAGGAGCAGTCGGACCACAGCTACCGCATCACCTTCCACCTTCAGCTCGACAACCGCTGAGAGGCGGGCTCTGTCGGCGACGGGCTCGCTCGGACGACACCGAGCGAGCCCGTCGCCGTTCACCGGCGGCTGTTCGTCGGTGCCTTGTTCGTCGGTGCCTTGTCCGGCGGGGACTGTTCGGCCGTGGCGCTGAAGGTGCGGCGGTACGTGGCAGGGGACACCCCGAAGGCGGTTCTCATGTGCGCGCGCAGGGAGTTCGCCGAGCCGAATCCGGCACGGTGGGCGACCAGGTCGACCGGCAGGTCGGTCGTCTCCAGCAGTTGCCTGGCCAACTCCAGGCGCTGCGCGGTGAGCCACTGCACCGGAGTCATCCCGACCTCGTCGCGGAACCGCCGGGTGAAGGAGCGCAGACTCATCCGGGCGTGCTCGGCGAGCTGGGCGAGGGACAGCGGTTCGCCGAGCCGCTCCAGGGCCCAGGCGCGGGTGGCGGTGGTGCTGGCGACGGTGGGTTCGGGAACCGGGCGGTCGATGTACTGGGCCTGTCCGCCGTCCCGCCAGGGCGGTACGACGCACATGCGGGCGGCCCGGTTGGCGGCGGCCGCGCCGTGGTCGCGGCGGATCATGTGCAGGCACAGGTCGACACCGGCGGCCACGCCCGCGGAGGTCAGCACGTCGCCGTCGTCGACGAAGAGCACATCCTCGTCGACCTTGACCGCGGGATAGGCCCGGCGGAACTCCGGGGCCAGGTTCCAGTGAGTGGTGGCGGGCCGGCCGTCGAGCAGCCCGGCCGCGGCGAGCACATAGGACCCGGTGCATATGGACACCAACCGGGTGCCGGGCCGGATGCCGGCGATGGCCGCGGTGACCTCGGGGGGCAGCGGGCCGCCGTGGCCGAGTTCCGGCATGGCGTGCGTGGGCGGGATGATCACGGTGTCCGCCGCGGCGAGGGCCTCGGGACCGGCCGCGGGCTGGACGGTGAAGCCGGCGTCGCTGAGCACGGGGGCGCCGTCGGCGGTGCACACGGTGACCTTGTAGAGCGGGCGGCCCTCGGCGTCCTCCACGCTGCCGAAGACGCGGGAGGGGATGCCGAGTTCGAAGGGTGGGACGCCGGGCAGGGCGAGCACCGCGACCCGGTGCCGTCGGGGCGCTACCCGCGCCGCGCCGGCCGCTTTCGGCCGGTGGTCCCGTTCTGCCGTCCGGTCCGGCTCGTCCGTCACGGTCGCCGTCGGTGTCGCACTCATGGCCAGATCCTGTCACATGGTGGCCCGACGGCCAACACCACTGCGGGCCGGTCTGCCGGATCGTGGACCGTGTCGCACCGGGAGACCTCCCGGCGACGAGCTGATCCGATACGGGTCGAATACGTGACGAAAGAAAGGCGCGGATCATGCGTGCGGTGGTCGTGGAGCAGTGGGGCGGACCCGAGAACCTGGTCGAGCGGGAGATCGAGCGCCCGGAGCCGGGACTTGGCGAGGTTCTGGTGCGGGTGCACGCGGCCGGAGTGAACCCGGTCGACTGGAAGACCCGGGCCAGCGGCGGCCTCATCGAGTGGGGCGCCGTGCCGGCGGTGGGCTGGGACGTGTCGGGCACGGTCGAAGCCGTCGGTCCCGGCGTGGGAGTGTTCCGTCCCGGTGACGAGGTCTTCGGGATGCCGCTGTTCCCGCGCCAGGCGGGTGCGTACGCCGAGTACGTGGTGGCACCGGCCCGGCATCTCGCCCCGAAGCCGGCGGCCCTGACGCATGTGGAGGCGGCGGCGCTGCCTCTCGCCGCGCTGACTGCCTGGCAGGCTCTGGTGGACGCGGCCGACGTGCGCCCCGGCGAGCGGGTGCTGGTGCACGCGGCGGCCGGTGGGGTCGGCCACCTGGCGGTGCAGATCGCCAAGGCGCGTGGCGCGTACGTCATCGGCACGGCCAGCGCCGGTAAGCACGAACTGGTGCGGGAGCTGGGCGCGGACGAGGTCGTCGACTACCGCGAGGTGCGGTTCGAGGACGTGGTCTCCGATGTCGACGTGGTCCTGGACGGACTCGGCGGGGAGACGGCCGAGCGCTCCCTGAAGGTGCTGCGGGCCGGTGGCCGGCTGGTCACGCTGCCCGGCCCGGACGACGTACCCGCCGCCCAGGACGGTGTGCGCGCGATGTGGGTCCTGGTCGAGCCGGACCACCTCGGTCTGCGTGAGATCGCCGCCCTGGTGGATTCGGGCGCACTGAAGCCGGTGATCGACACGGTTCTGCCGCTGGCGGAGGCCGCGAAGGCGCACACGATCGGCGAGCAGGGCCGCACCACCGGCAAGATCGTCCTGACAGTCGCCTGACCGCGGCTCGGCGGGGAGCGCGGGCGCGCGGGCGGCTCTGGACATACCGTTTCCCTCATGAGCAATGAATCTCTCCAGCAGGACGTGCTGCGCACGCTGGGTGACGATCGACTCACGGAGATGGCGGGAACCCTCGGGACCGACCCGTCAGGTGTCCAGAGCTTCGTCTCCTCCACGCTCTCCGCCCTGGACGGTGATCTGCCTGCGGACACCACGGACGAGGTCCGTCGCGCGGTAGCCGACTCCGCGGCGGAGGAGCCCCCGCTGCAGGGAGTGGCGGCGTTCGGCGGGCTCGGTGGCGGGCTGGGCGGCGGGCTCGCGGCCGGTGTCTTCGCCAAGGTGGCCCGTCCCCTTGCGACGGCGGTCGCCAGAAGGACCGGTCTGCCGGAGGCCACCGTCCGCCGGGCCCTCGACATGCTGCTGCCGGTGGTCCTCGCGGCACTGACCAGACGTGCCGCGAAGACCACGACACGCGGCCCGGGCGTGTGACTCTCCGCAACCTCCTCCGCGTAGGGAAGGCGGGTACCGATGTCTGCTCTGCGCCCCGAGAACCTGCCGAAGCTCGATCTGCCCACGGACGCGGAGCTCGACGCGCGGACCGCCGGGTTCCTCGAGTCGCTGCCGCGGATGAATGTATGGCGGATGATCGCCAGGACCGGCGTGGTCCGCGAGTACCAGGCGGTTCTCGCGGTCATGTTCGGACCCGACTGGATTCCCGGCGCCGACCGTGAGGTCATCGCCCTGCGGACCTTCCGGCAGAACGCCTCCGACTACGAGATCCCCCAGCACTTCGTCCTGGCCGAGTCCGCCGGAATTCCGAGAGAGGCCACTCGGGCCGTGCTGGACGACCAACTGGACCGGCTGGAGCCCTGGTTCCGGCAGCTGTGCCACATGGTGGACAGCATGTCCGGCCGGGCGAAGCTGACCGAGGAGCAGGTGGGGGAGCTCGTGTCCCACTACGGCAGTCAGGACAAGGCCGCGCAAGCCATCATGACCATGGCCTGGTTCCACATGCTGACGCGCTTCGTCGACTCGACCGGGGTCCCGGCCGACGAGGGACCTGATGCCTACGCCGGGCTGTCGACGCCCGCCGGAAAAGGACAGTGAGGGTGGGGGAGCCGGGGGTCAGCGGGCGCTGCCGAGGTTTCGGTCGCCCTCGGCGCCCTCGAGCATGAGGGTGGTCTCCTCGAGTCGGCAAAAGCGTCCGTCGGGGGCGAACTCGGCGAAGACGTAGACCTCCATGCGGACCGTGGAGCCGTCGGTCTTGGTGACGTCGACGGTGTGGCGGTCGGCGTAGAGGTTGCCGTCGGCCAGTTCGTCGTGGACCTCGACCGTGCCGCGGGTGACCACCTCGCGCAGGTGGGCGATGTGGGAGAGGAACTCCGCCCGGTCCGCCCAGCTTCCGTCGGTGCGCTGGCGGTAGTCGGGGGCGAAGTGACGGTCCGCGGCCTCGTCCAGGTCGAGTCCCGGGGTGAAGAGGAGATCGGTGAGGGCGGTGCGGATGTCGGTGCGGTTCATGGTGCTTCCTTCGGTGGGCGAGGCAGGGCCCCGCGGAGATTGCGTGCGTTGCGCACACATGTGAACTGTAGCGCATGCGCGTGCGCAGCGCACGCTTATGTGGGTGGCTACGGCGAACCCCGTCAGGGGGTGACCGTGAACGGTCCGCGGTCGACGCAAGTCGCGTCCGCGCTCGCATTCGCTGCCTGCCGACCCTTGATCTCCACACGTGCGCCGGGCCTGATGGTGTCGTACACCCACTTCGCGTCGGCGGGTGCGAGGGCGATGGCGCCGAAAATCCTCGTCCCGGTGACACCGACGTCAGGGACCGGGTCCAGTTCGATGGTCAGCAGCCGCTCGTGGTGACTGCGGTCGGTGAAAGTGACCACCCACTTCCTGGAGGTCCCGTAGCGGTTGCCGTGGCTGAGCCGCACGGCGGGGTACTTGGCGGTGACGGTGACCGACGTCTCGCCGATCGGGCAGGACGCCAGCGGCGCGGCGACGCGGAACTTCCGGCCCTCGACGACCAGCGTGTGGCCGTCCAGGTCGACCGTCACCCGCTGGACGGGTGTCGGGGACGTCGCGGGGGGCGCGGTCGCCTTGGTCGTGGAGCCGAGTGCGCCCGAGGTGGCGGCGGTGAGGGCCGCCGCTGCCAGCGCGGTGGTGCAGATCAGAACGCGTCGGTCGCGGCGGCGGCGCTGCGCCCGGCTCCTCGCCTGCGCCCCCGTGGCCGGCGCCGCGCTGTGCGCGGCCAGGCCATGGAGCCGGGCCGACAGTTCCGTCTCGGTCAGGGCATACGGTGGCGGCTGGTCAGACACGGGCTTTCTCCGTCGAGTGGGTTTCCTCGCTCACCAGGTGAGTGGCGAGCGCCGTACGGCCGCGTGACAGGCGGGCCTTGATGGTGCCGACGGCAGCGCCGGTCTCGGCGGCTATCTGCTCGACGCTCAGATCGCACAGGTGATGCAGCACGATCGCGGTCCGCTGGGCCTCCGGCAGGCGTCGCAGAGCGGCGACCAGCGCCACATGGTCCGGGCTCGGTTCGGGCACCGGCCGCGGCACGGACTCGCTCCGGACCAGTTCCCACCAGTGGCGCGCCCGCCGCCAGCGGCTCATCGCCAGCCGGTGCGCCACCGTGCGGATCCATGCCTCGGGATCCCGTTCGCCGGTCAGGACGGACGAACGCCGGTCCCAGGCGCGTGCGAACGCCTCCTGGACCACGTCCTGGGCTTCGGCGTAGTCACCCGTCAGGGCATACAGCTGGCCCACCAGACGTGGGCAGGCAGCCGTGTAGAAGACGTCGAACTCGTCCTCGGTCACCTTGTCGTGCTCTCTTCTTGCGGCGCGGTGCGCGGTGCGCAGGGCGCGGTGCGGGCCGGCGAAAGGGGGTCATGCGGTCGTGGTGGTGCCGGCCTCGCTGTGTTTGAGCCATTCCTTCCAGGTCAGGTTCCAGTCGCCGTAGCCGTTGCCGGGGGCGACGGTGGCCTTGTCCGAGCCGGTGACCTTGATGACGTCGCCGACGATCACCTGATCGTAGAAACGCTTGGCGGTGCCGTCGTCGGCGAGGCCGACGCAGCCGTGGGTGACGTTGCGGCGTCCGGCCTCCGTGTTGGCGCGCTTGTTCTCGTGCACGTAGGTCCCCGACGTCGTCAGGTGCAGGGCCCAGTTGTAGATGTCGCGGTATATCTTGCCGAGACCCACGGTCTGCGAGTCCATGAGCACGCTGGACTGCTTGTCCATGACGACCATCGTCCCCTTCCAGGTGTCCGTGCCCGGAGCTCCGGCGGTGATCGGGATGCTCTTCGACTTCCCGTCGGTGCGGACCGTCATCATGTGCGTGTCGGTGTCGACCGTGGCGACCAGGGACCGGCCGACGGTGAAGTGCCGTACGCCGTGCGAGCCGAGGCGGAGGGTGACCCGGGTGCCGGACTGCCAGTAGGTGGTGCTGGGGCGGAAGTCGACGCGCTGCCCGTCCAGGAGGTTGCGGTCCTTCACCCAGCTCCACGCGCCGGTCGTGCCGGACGAGGTCTGCACACGCAGCCAGCTCTCCACGGCCTTGCGTTCGGCGGTGGGCACCGGCTCGGGGAAGGTGACGGATATCGGCAGGCCCACCCCCACCTTCTGCCCGTCGGATATGTGCGCCCGTGCCTGCGCGAGCACGGCGGGCTCGGGCAAGGCCGGAGCCGGGCGAGCCTGGGCCGCCTCGCCCTTTCCGTTGCTGCTCCCGCCCGAGGCCTTCGCGGCCGCTGCCGCGGAGGCCGCGGCATCCGGTGCGTCGGCGCCCGGCTGCGCGCCGACACCCGAGTCGGTCGAGCAGCCGACGGCCGAGAGCAGAGCGGCACAGGCCACGACAGCAGCGCCGAGACGGCCGGTGGTCCGACCGGCCGAACGGTTCACGTACATGAAATCCCCCAGGTGAGGTGCGGTATCGCCTCTAATACGCACGGGCCTGGGGGCGGGTTGCATCGAGAACTGATCTTTTTACCGGCGCAGCAGCGGGAGCAACCGGCGGGCAGCGGGGTCGCAGGCGTCAGCGTGGGGTGAAGGTGCCGCGGGTCCGAGCGAAGACGGTGCAGGGGCCGCCCAGGAAGTGCTCCTCCCGCAAGGGCGCGAAACCCAGGCGGCGCGCCACGGTGACCGAGCGGGTGTTGCCGTGGCGGATCATCGCGGTGATCTGCTTGAGGTCCAGCGCGTCGAAACCCCAGGTCAGGACCGCCCGCCCCGCTTCCGAGGCATAGCCGTTGCCCCAGTGGCTCCGAGCGAAGATCCAGCTGACCTCGGTCTCGTCGAACTGCTTCCACCAGTTGAGGCCCGAACGGCCGATCGCCTCGCCGCTGCTCGCCAGTTCGACGGCGCACAGACCGTAGCCGCGCTGGGCCCACTGCCGCTCGGTCTCCTGCAGCCGTGCGGCGGCCAGCTCGGGGGAGTAGGCGCCGACGAACCGGTTCACCTCGGCGTCGGCGTGCAGGCGCACCCACCAGTCGGTATCGGCCTCGGTGAGGGGGCGCAGTCGCAGGCGGGGAGTGGCGAGCGTTCCCGGCGTGACGAGCACGGCTCTTCAGCCCTCGCGGTCCTTGCACTCCATGGTCACGAGTATCCGCCCGAACAGGAGTACGCGCGAAGTACCCCGCTACTTCACCGCGGTCAGTGACGCGTACACCACGACATTGCTCAGGTAGCCGGTGCGTTTGGTGTAGCGGCCACCGCAGGTGATCAACCGGAGTTCGGGCCGGCCGGAACCGCCGTAGACCTTCTCGCTGGGGAACTTCTGTCTGTCGTAGAGCTCGACGGCACGGACGGCGAACACCGCTGTCCGCCGGTCCGCCCGGGTGATCTCGATGGTGGCGCCCTTGGTCAGGGCGCCGAGGCTGTAGAAGACACCGGGGCTGCCGGTGGGGGTGTCCACATGCCCGGTGGCCACGGCGGTCCCGGCCGAGCCGGGAGCCGTGCCGTCGCCGTACCAGCCGGCGAAGCCGGGTTTGTCAGGTGGCGGGGTCCGTAGCGCCCCTGCCGCATCGAGGCCCACCGGTGTCATCGGAGCATTCACTCCGATGGCGGGGATCCGGAGCCTTACCGGATTCGCGGGGGGCAGCGGACGGACCGTGGGGCGGGCGGGGCCCGCAGAGCCCGCAGAGGTCGAGAACGCCTTGGCCGTCGGGGGTCGTGGTGGTTCCGCTTTGTGCACCCCGCTGATCAGCAGCACCGCGCCTGCCGTCGTCGTGCAAGTAAAAAGGAGCACTGCGGGGTTGAACGGATTTCGGGAAGCGCCGGTGTGGGGCCTGAGTGTCATCGCGGTCGAGCCCTTGCTTCACGGTGGGTGCGTTGCTGCGGGTGGTGCACGCCTGGGGCGTGTCCGCAAAGTCCCGCCTGGCGGACACGCCCTGGCGGTCACCGGATCGGTCAGGTTCGGTTGTCGGTCGGGCGGCGGCGCATCCGGACAACGCCCCCGGCGGCGGCCGCGACGAGCAGCCCACTGCCCAGGGCGAGCCGCATGCTCTCCGGACTCGTGTCCTCGGACGGTCCGAAGCCCGCGCTGACCGAGCCGGTCGGAGAGCGGCCGGTGACCTGGTAAGTCTCCGTGACCTTGGTCAGTGGCGGACACTTGAGGGTGATGGTGTCGCTGCCGGGCCCGGCACCCTCCGGGATCTGGAACTGGCCGGTCAGTACACCCTCCTCGTCGCCCGCGAAGAGTTGGAAGTCTCCTCCCATCTCCGACCGGCCCTTGCCGAAGTCCGCGTCAGGGTCGCAGGCACTCGTGCTGACCGTGACGGTGGAACCCGGGTGGGCATTCCAGGGGTCGATGCGGACATCCGAGTCGTCAGCGGCGGCAGCAGCCGGGATCTGCAGTCCGAGGGCGCCGAGAGCCAGGCCGATACCTGCGCTTATATGTGTGTAACGCATCCGAATCCTCCAACGGAACAGTGTCCAGCCTGTCTGCGTGGCGCCTCTCTTGTGTTCCGTTCACGAGGCAACCGACAGCGCGTGGGTTCCGCAACCTGACGAGTCGCCAAATGCCTCACCCATTGGGGGTGCGCGACGTTCCCGCTTGATCACTTACGCAGGTCACCGAAGTGAAGATCATCCATACCGATCACCCGTCAACCCGTACCCGTAGCGGTGAATGCGACCGGCGGCCCGCCCTGCCGGATCAGCGACGAGGGCCGCGTGGATTCCGGGTCCGTCTAGGAACGAATCTGTCCTGGTTGCTGCCTACTGTCGTCATGTCACGAGGAACCAGAGGAACCGCAGGAACCATAGGAGAGGACGACACCGATGACTCGGACTGCACCCGAGGGCTACACCAGCGTTGCGCCGTGGGTGGTCACCGACGACACCGGCGCACTGCTCGACTTCATCACCGCCGCGTTCGACGGCGAGGAGCTCGCACGGGTGGCGGTCGAGGACGGCACCATCGGTCACGGCGAGATCCGAATCGGCGACACGGTCGTACTGGCCTTCGACCGGCGGCCCGACTGGCCGGTCATGCCCTCACTGCTGCGGGTTCATGTTCCGGACGCGGACGCCGCCATGGCTGCCGCTGTCGCACACGGGGCGGTAGTGATCACCGAGGCCGCCGACAGCGCGTGGGGGGACCGCGGCGGCAGGGTGCGGGACCCGTTCGGCAACATCTGGTGGGTGATGACCCGGGTCGAGCACATCGCACCGGACCTGGCCTGGCAGCGCATGTCCGAGCCGAAGTACGCCGAGGCGATGCGCACGGCCCAGGAAACCCTGGACGCCGCGCTCAGCGGCCGGGAGACAGGGGTGGCCAGCACCCCGCAGCGCCCGACCCACTGAGACCAACTGCCGACCCGGCCGCGGACGACGGGACTGGAGGGCCGGCAGCCACATCCTCGGCTCTCAGCCGTGGGAGCCGCTCCTGGTGCGGCCGAAGCCGACAGCGATCCCCTCCAGGGACTGCACCCCCTCCACATCGGTGGCGGGTACCGCCCTGGCCAGGGCGAAGTCCAGCCCGTTCGCATCCTGTTGCGGCCCGCCGGCCGTCTGTGCGTTCGCCATGCCCATCCGTGCCGCACTCGTGCCCGCGTCGAAGGGTCCCTCGATGCTGCCCCAGCTGTAGTGGGAGTCGCGCACCGTGGCGAGGAGTACGAGGTCACCGGCCGCCAAGCTCCCGGTGGGGCGGCTGCACACCCAGATGGCATCCCTGACGCCGGGCAACTTCACCGCGCATGTCGCCCCCTGTGCCGCGGTCACCTGGGCGGTGCCCGGCACGTACAAGGTGATCTGCAGCTGCACCGTTGACGCCCCTGTGGGTGGCGGAAACTGGATCACGCTGGTGTTCTGCACGTACGTGCGCAGGACGCCTTCAGCGGCGTCCTGCGCGCCGTCCGCCCGAGCCAGCACGCCGGCCAGCAGCAGCGAACCCGAATCCGCCGCGCGGGTGTGCCCGGGAGAGGAGGAATCGGCGTGGGCAGCGGCCAGGAGAACAGCCGGGAGCAGGCTCCCGGCCAGGACCGCGCTCACTCCACGCCGAGATCTCAGACGGGAAAGCATGCACCACTCCTCAGGGGCGGATCCGAGCGGACACGAGCCGCCTGCGCTTGGCACAAAAGAACCAGCGCCGTACAGGCTCGCGACCGGCGCCGCGCCGCAGCGGTCCCCGCACGTCACTCGCACGGATGCCGAGGATGCGGCCGGCGTCGGAGTTCCTGACCATGGGGGCGGTCGACGGGATCGGTGCCGCACGGGGGCTTGGGGAGGGTGACCGTACCGGGTTGGCAGCTAGTGGCCATACGGGTCGGCCGGGTCGGCAGTTGGATCGACAATGTTGCAACTCTGACCGTTTCAAGGGGTGTTGCATCGATGCTTGCTGCTGTCTATCACGGGAGACGCGATGTCCGGGTGCAGGAATGGCCCGACCCGCGTCCGCCCGCCCGCGGGGAACTCCAGTTGCGGATTCTGCGGGCCAGTATCTGCGGGACCGATGTGGAGGAGTACGTCTCGGGACCGCATCTGATTCCGCTCACCACGCCGCACGTGGCGAGCGGACACGCCGGTCCGCTCGTGCTCGGCCACGAGATGGTCGGCCGGGTGATCGAGGTCGGCGCGGACGTCACCGGATTCGCCGTCGGTGACCTCGTGGTCCCCGGCTCCGGAGTCTCCTGCGGGACGTGCCGGTGGTGCACCGCCGGCCGGACCAACCTCTGCGCGACCTACTACACGATCGGGCTGCACGCGGACGGCGGTCTCGCCGAACGCGTCAACGTGCCCGCGCGCATCACCCGCGCCGTCGGAAACCTCTCGCCGGACGTGGCGATCATGGCCCAGCCGCTCGCCGTCGCCCTGCACGCGGTGCGGGGGGTCGAGGCAGGTCCGGGGCAGCGTGTCGTCGTGATCGGGCTCGGCGGCATCGGCTCGCTGGCCGTGGCCGCCTGCACGGACCGGAACATCGAGACGATCGCCGTCGACGTCTCGGCGGCCCGCCTGGACATCGCCAAGCGCAGCGGCGCCTCCGTGCTGATCGACGCGTCCCAGGAGGACGCGGCCGCAGCGATCCGCCGCGCCACCGGCGGCGACGGCGCCGACGTCGTCATCGAGACCTCCGGTGTGCCGGACGGCCTGCGGACCGCCATGCGGGGGGTGAGCCGGGGTGGCCACATCCGGCTCGTCGGACTGCACCGCGACCCGTCGCCGCTCGATCTGACCCGCCTGGTGCTGGACGAGATCCGGATCTCCACGTCGAAGGTCCACATCTGCGACCAGGACCTTCCCGCGGCGCTCGCCCTGCTCGACCGGCACCCGGAGATCGCGGCCACCTCCGTCGACTCGGTCATCGACCTCGCGGACTTCGTTCCCGGCGGCATGGAGCGCATGGCCGCGGGCGAGGCGGCCGGCAAGGTCGTCGTCCGGATCTAGGGTTTCGCGGTCCGGTTCTGTTCCTACGGCCGCCCTGGACGGCGTGCTGACCCGGGCATGCCGTCACCGGCCGGGAAACGGGCGGGCCTCGGCCGATGTGACCCTCGCTCCGCTCCGCACACCGTGCAGGACCTGTGCGAGTACCTCGGCCCCGCGCACCACGCGGGGTCCGGGGCGGTTGAGTAGGAGGGGCCGTCGAGGCTCGTCGCACAGGTCTGCGTGAGAACCAGGTCCGGGCGCAGAGCACCAGTGCCTCGGTGTCCAGCGAGAAACCGGACGGGAACGATGTCTGCTCCTCATTCCGCGCGGCGTGGTTTGTGGCGGGCGACTTGTAGGCGGACCTCGGTGGGCATGTCCGGCAGACCGGTGGATCGTAGGGCGGTTCGGAGTGGGCCTTCGCACAGGGCGGAGAGCGTGGCGCCGGGTGCGCCCCGAGGGACGAGGGTGAGTCCGACGCGGGTACGGGGACGGCTGTGTCTGCCGGTGATGCGGACGGCCGCATGGGCAACCCCCGGCAGAGCGCCCACTTCGCTCGCCATCGCGTCGCTGAGTGCGCGTTCGCGCAGTTCGACGCCCTCTTGTGGGGGTGTGCCGCCGACGGACAGTGCTCCAGGGCGGCGTCGGCCCAGTTGGGCGAGCAGCCACCACAGGGCGAGCAGCGCGGTGACGGCGAGGGCGGCGATGACCGCGGGCCACCACCACCAGCCCTGGCTGCTCCAGTCGGCCCGGTCGGCGGAGCCGAGCAGGACGTCGTCGGGGGTGGTCAGGGGCCAGCGGGCGAGTGGGGCCAGCGCGTGTCGTCGGTAGATGTCGAGCCCGGCGAACAGGATCAACAGACCGCCGCCGAGCAGTACCAGTCCGGCGAGGGCCAGCAGACCGCGGTTGAGTGCGTGTCGCGGCGTCATGGTGTGGGCTCCGGTGTGGTGGTCTCGTCAGCGGGTGGGTCGGCGCACTCGCACGACGACGCGGGGAGGACGGGCGAGGGCGAGACGGTCGCGCTCCTCGCCGAGGACGGCGGTCAGGTCGTCCTTCACCTGTTGGGGGGATCGGAAGCGGACGTCCGCGCGCGCTTTGATGCGGCGGCGGCACACTCGGACGCGCGCGTCGCCGACCCCGGGTACGCGCATGGCGGCGTCACGCAGCAGGTCGGCGGCACCGTCGCAGTCCAAGTAGGCCCGCAGCCGGGGGCAGCCGACGGGGGAGCGCAGGGGCAGTCGGTGGCGGAGACCCGGGGTGACGGCCAGGACGATCAGCCAGACGCCGACGACGGCGGCCACGGCGGCGCCCGTGAGCATCCACACGTCGTCCACGCTGCGAGTGGCCAGTGCGTCGGCCAGGTGACGTCGCCAGGCTGCCGCGGGGCGTCCCGCCCGTACGGCGACGACGTCGACCAGTGCCGCGACCGCCGCCACGAGAACCACCGAGGCGACCAGCGCGGCCGGAAGGCGGCGGGCGGACCACGGGCGGTGGGTACGGTGACCCCTGCCGTGCTCACCGGCCGTCAGGTCCGGTGCGTCCGGTCCGGGCGGAGCAGCCTCTGACGCTCTTGTTCCTTCGGGGTCCTTTGTCAGCGGAGGTGCGCCAGGGCCTGTGGAGGGCACGGAGGCGGAGAGTTCCGGATCGGGTGTCATGCCCTCCTCCTTTCATCGGGGAGGGGCGGGCTGCGCGGCGGTTCACTGGACCCGTCCCCGGTTCGCACCGGCGGCGGTCACCAGCCGTCGGACGGTGAGGGTTACCTCTCCCACCGCCAGGCCGGTCAGCTGAGCAACCCGTTCGGCGACGTCGTGCTGGATCCCCTCACAGGCGTGTGGGATGTCGATGGGGTAGGGCAGGTCCATGGCTAGATGGAGGCGCACCGATTCGGTGCGGACGGCGGCGGAAACCTTGGGTGCTGCTGGTCCGCTCCGGTCGGGCGGTATGGCGGCGCGCCGGAACTGGGCCGCGCGTGCCGCCTGGACGGCTATACGGGCGACCACCCGGTCCGGGATCACGGTGGTACCGCGCTCGGCCGGGGGCGGCAGGTAGTCGGTACGCGCCGGTGTGCCAGACCCTGCGCCCGGACGCGGGGAGTCAGACTGGGGCCTCACCGTTGCCTCCGCGCATGGAGGTCGAGGTCGCCCTGCGCGACGAGGCCGACGAACAGCCCAGCCGTTCCGAGGACGAGAACCAGTAGAAATGCCCAGAAGCCGCCGAAGTAGCCGGCGAAGCCGAGAGCCATGCCGGCCGTGAGGCCCGTCGTTGCTGCGTTCATCATGCACTCTCTCTCGCTCTCGCGAGCGTCCCCTTCGCCGTGATCGCCCACTCGTGCCGCGGGGGCACAGGGTGGTCACGACCATGGGTCACCTCACACGGCCCTCGTCCGGTTCGGTCTGCTCCTCCTCGTCGTCGGGGAGGTGGACGTCGTCCACGGCGATGTTCACCTCGACGACCTCCAGTCCCGTCATCCGCTCCACGGCACTGATCACGTTGGTGCGTACGCCGCCGGCGACGTCGACGATGGAGACGCCGTACTCGACGACGACGTCCAGGTCGACCGCGGCCTGGCGCTCGCCGACCTCGACCTTCACCCCGCGCGTCGTTCCACTGCCGCCTCCGCCCGGGACGCGTTCCCGCATGGCGCCAAGGGCGCGCGCCATCCCCGCTCCGAGGTTGTGAATGCCCGGCACCTCGCGGGCGGCCGTGCCCGCGATCTTGGCCACCACGCTGTCCGCGATGGTGGTCCTCCCCCGTGTCTCGGCAGGAGCCCCGGCTCCGGTTCGGCCCCTGAGCGGGCCGAGGCCCGAGTCGGGGCGGGTACCCCCGCCGACGCTGGTCATGTTGTTCGTCATGGCGGTTGCCTCGATTGCTTTGTGGGACACCTGCGTGGCGTCCGTCGAAAGGTTGGACCCAGGGAGCGGCGCACTTCTCACACGGATCGACTGTGACCTGCATCACATGGTGCTGTCGGGGTACGCGTCTACTCCCAAGGTCTTGTGTGGGTGCGTCATGACCGAACGTATTGCTGTCCCACCGCTGGTGTACGACCTGCCGGACGGGCTGCTGGCCGTACGGGCGGCCGGAGGAGACGAGGATTCCTTCGCCGTTCTCGTCCAACGGCACAGCAGGTCGCTCCTGGCCCTGGCGCGCTGCATGCTCGGGAACCCCCAGGACGCGGAGGAGGCCGTTCAGGAAGCCTTCGTCAGCGCCTGGCGCCGGCTTCCGGAATTCCGTCACGGCGCGGAGTTTCGTACCTGGATGTACCGGATCACTGTCAACCGCTGCCTGACCATGCGCCGCCGCCGGCCGCCGCCCCTCCCGCTGGAGTCGGTCGCCGAACCCGCGACGGGCGACGTCTGGAGCCAGCCCGCCCGGGTCGCCGAGCAGGACGCGGCCACCGCCGCGCTGTCCCATGTGCTCGCCGGGCTGGACGCCGAGCAGCGGGTCTGCTGGATCCTGAGGGAAGTGCAGGGCCTGCCCTACAAGGAGATCGCCCAAGTGACACGGACCAACGAGCCGACGGTGCGAGGCAGACTGTTCAGGGCACGCCGATCTCTGCAGGAGGCGATGGGGCCATGGCGCTAGACGACCCGCACGCGCGACCTTCCGGAGCACCTGAGGGCGACGGATCCCGCTCCGGCTCGGCCGCCGCTCCGTTCGCGGGTGACGAGGTGCTGCCCTGCGGCCGTCGGCTCAGCCGGGTCTGGGAACAGACCAGGGACGCCGTGCCGCCCGCGGACCCGCACACGGTGTCCTGTCCGCACTGCCGCGAGGCCGCCGAGGGACTCGCCACCGTGAACGCCGCCGTCCGTGCGCTGCGCACCGAGGACCCTCCTGGTCTGCGCGCACTCACCGAACGCGTCATGAACGTCGTCAGGGCGGAGGCCCGGCTCGGGCGACTGCTGCCTCTGGCCGACCCGGACAGGGACCTCCGGATCACCGAGAGCGCCGCCGCGAAAGTGCTGCGTCAGGCCGCGGACACGGTCCCCGGCACGAGGGCCGCGACGTGCCGCCTCGTATCCGAGGACGAAGGCACCCACACGCGGGTGGACTTGACCCTGGCCTCCACTCTCGACTGCCCGCTGCCCGACCAGGTCCATCGGGTACGCCGTTCGGTTCTCGACGCGGCCGGACAGGACCTGGGCCTGGCCGTAACAGCCGTCGACATCACGGTGATCGACGTCCTGGAGCCGGGGCCGGAGCCGGAGCCGCCGCTCCGTCCCGGCCTCCCGATCGACGGCGGTGCATGATGGATGCCATTCGCACGTCCACGCAGCTCCTCGGCGTCGCGGCCGAAGCGGCCCTCGCCGTCCCCGGTGTGGCGGCCCTGCAACCCCGCCTCGCCCAACTCCTCGCGGCGGTCGCCACATCCAGCCGCACGGACACCGCACCGCACGGCACATCGCCCGAGGCAGGCGTCCGCGCCGACCGGCCACCGGACGGTTCGGGGTGGCGGATCGAGGTGCGTTGTGTTCTGGCCGAAGGTCGTGCCCTGGACATCGCCCGGGACGTGCACGACCAGGTGGGCGCCGCTGTCATCTCCCATCTCGCCGCCCTCGATGCCCTGGAGCGGGTCACCGTGGCGGTCACGGTGACCCGTATCGCCTCGCCGCACGACGAGACGCCAGGTATCGCCGGGCAGGGGACGTAGTCGGCCACCGCGGTGTCCCGTCAGGCCAGCGGGCTCCGCGCCAAGGAGGCGAGCAGGTCGGCCGGGTCGTCGAAGACGGCTTCGGCACCGGCCGCCTCCAGGTCCGCACGGGGAATACCGCCGCAGAGCAGCGCCACGCACCGCACCCCGGCCCGGCGGCCCGCCCGCATGTCCCACACGGTGTCGCCGACGAACACGGCACGCTCCGCCGGTACGCCGGCCAGCTCCAGCGCCCGTTCGACGGGTTCGGGGGCAGGCTTGCCCTCGGTGACGTCGTCGGCGCTCGCCGTTGCCGTGATGGCGTCGTCGGCGTCGATCGCCCGCCTGAGCGCCGCCAACTCGTCGTCGCCGGCCGAAGTGGCCAGCACGATCGTCCAGCCGTCGTCGGCCAGCCGCCGCAGCAGACGCCCCGCGTCAGGCAGCGCCGTCAGACGTTCGAAGTACTGGGCGTAGAGCACCTTGTGCGCGGTGCTCAGGTCCTCCGCCTCGTCAGGAGAGACGGCCGGCGCCTTGCCGAGCAGATGGGCGACGAGATCGTCGGAACCGAGTCCGATCGCCCGATGGATCGCGTGCGTCGGCACCAGGCGCTCGGCCCGGCGGAATGCCTCCCACCAGGTCACCACGTGCAGGTGGTTGGTGTCGACAAGAGTTCCGTCGACGTCGAACACGGCTGCCCGGCCCCTGCCGGTGTCCGTGCGAGTCTCGATCCCGGACATGACGCGGCTCCTCTGCGCAACAAGGTCGTCCTCACAGCTCCCGCAGGGCGGGGAGCAGCTTTCGCTGGGCCCATTCCAGGTACGGTGCCTGGTGGTCGCCGCCGATCTGGATGAGGGCCACCTCCGTGAACCCGGCCTCCACGTAGGGGGACACGGCTTCGGCGACGGCGTCCACGTCGTCGCCGCAGGGAATCGACCTGGCGACGTCCTCGGGTCGTACGAACCGGGTGGCGCCGGTGAAGCCCGCGGGGCCGGGGAGTTCGGAGTTGACCGACCAGCCGCCCCCGAACCAGCGGAACTGGTCGTGGGCCCGGGCGACGGCCGCTTCGCGGTCGGGGTCGTAGCAGATCGGCAGCTGACCGACTTTGGGTTTGCCCGCGCCGCCGTGCCGTTCGAACGCGGAGACCAGTTCCGATTCGGGTTCGGTGGCGATCAACAGGTCGCCGAGGTGACCGGCGAGTTCGCACGAGCGGTCACCGGAGACGGCGATGCCGATCGGGGGGAGGGTATCGGGGAGGTCCCACAGTTTCGCGTTCTCCACGTGGAAGTGGCCCCCGTGGTGGTTGACGTTCCTTCCCTCGAAGAGCGCGCGGATGATCTCCACGGCTTCCTTCAGCATGTCCAGTCGGACGTGTGCGGCAGGCCACCCGCCCCCCACCACGTGCTCGTTGAGGTTCTCACCGGAACCGAGTCCCAGCCGGAAGCGCCCCTGTGAGAGAAGTTGCAGGGTGACGGCCTTCTGGGCCACCACCGCCGGGTGGTAGCGGGTGGTCGGGCACGTCACGTACGTCATCAGGGGAATGCGCTCGGTGGCCTGCGCGGCGGCACCCAGCACGCTCCACGCGTACGGCGCGTGTCCCTGGGACTCCAGCCACGGGAAGTAGTGATCGGACGTGACGGAGAAGTCGAAGCCGGCATGCTCGGCTCCGACGATGTGGCCCACGAGGTCTCGCGGGCCGGCCTGCTCGGTCATCATCGTGTATCCGATCCGTACCATCTCGCTTTCCTCCTCCTCGCCTTCCTCCTCGGTCAGTTGCCTCACACGGTCGACGTCCGGAGTGAGGAGTCACCGCTTCGGGCCCAGCCGCAGGTCGACCTCCTTTTCCTGGTCTCCCGAGGCGGTGCCCCGCTCGTCCACGGCGAACGCGGCCCTCAGGGCGTCACAGACCTGGTCCACGGCGACATAGCCGCCCTGCAACGTGGCGGTGAGGGACACGGGGACCATCGTGGTCACGCTCCTTTCCGTTCTCCCTCGACGAGTGGCGGTGTACTACGGGCTTGCAGCCGCGGTACGTACCGACCCGCGAGTACCCCTGCCCCTTCATCCGGAACGCCCATGTCGACTTCGCGCTCAACCGCACCGGGCGGCGACGATCACCCCGCAGCGCGCCTGACGTCGTGCTGGACCAGGAGGGAGAGCAGGGCGGCCACGGTCAGGTCGGCCTCGGCCGGGTGTCTCAGGATGGTTCCCGGCTGGATTCGGTAGACGTTGGACCGGCCTTCGCGCTCGTGGGTGAGGTAGCCGTCGTCCTCCAGGTCGGAAATGATCTTCTGGACGGCGCGTTCGGTGAGCAGGCAGTGTGCTGCGATGTCACGGACGCGTGGCCGGTGCTTGCCGGCGATGGCGGCGAGGACCCGGGCGTGGCTGGTGAGGAACGTCCATCCAGTGTGCGGCTCAGGTGCTTCTCCCATGAATACAGCCTAGGGCGTAGTGTTCACGCATCCAAAAGGATGAAATAATTTTCCGGTATTTCTTGACAGGCTAAGGTCGGCGAACCGAGCCTGGAACGAGGGATCAGTGGAAGCTCCCCGCCGACAGGGCAGGGGGATGGAGGGCAGGCGATCAGTGATGGCATCACCTGCCGGCGCGGGGGCGGCACCCGGCGGCCTCCAGATCCAGGTATCGCCCGTCGGGGGACGCATGCGTGTCACGATTCGCGGCGAGATCGACCTGAGCGTGCGGGCAACACTCCAAGCCGTGCTGCAGGAGGCCCTCACCCGCAGCACCCACGGAGTGGATCTCGACCTGAGCGGGTCGGCGTTCTGTGACTGCTCCGGCTTGAACTGCTTCCTGGCCGTGCGGCATCGCGCCCTGCCGACGGGAAAAACGGTGAGCATCCAGACCGCCAGTCCGCTGGTACGGCGCCTGCTGGACCTGACGGAGACATGGCCGCTGTTCGCTTGACCCGGCGGCGATCGGCTGGTGGGGCGCCGGGGGATGGGTACACGGCCGGAAAGGACCCATTGGACTTGGAGGCCGGATCATGATGGCCAAACAGCACCCGGATCCCTCGCGACGTGATGTGAGTCGGCACGAGGGACCCCATCACGGCTGGGCGTCGGACGTCGACGAGACCCGGCAAAAAGACAATCCGAGCGCCCACCGCTCGTTCCATCCCGAGAAGTATGCGCCTGAGCGTGGCCAAGAGGTCGAGACGTCGAAGGAGGAACGGAGGGGCATCTCCGCTGACCCCGGCACGAGTACCGGTCGGCGCGGGGAGGACCGGGCGAAGAAGGAGACCGAGAGAGGAATGCGGGACACCGGACCCCGCGGGCAGTCGCAACGCCCGAGCGGCACCAAGGATCCGTCGGCCTACACCGGCGTGGGCGCCCAGAAAGCCAAACGGCGGCCCGACTGAACACGGCGGTCAGCTCCGTGACGCAACTGTGTGAAACGAGCAGAACCGTAGACGGCATGTACGGCGTGATCCCGGGTACGCACGCGCGCAGGGAGGGCGGCAATAAATGGGATCGCAGACCGATGACGACGGCTGTACCGGGCGGCAGGAGCACCCACTGCAAACCGGCTACGCCCTGAGCGGAGACGGCAGTTGCATCGCCGAAAGCCGCCGCCACGCCCTTGCCTTCCTCGACCGGGCCCACGCCGACCACCGCCTGCCCGTGTCCCCGCGTGTGCGGGATCTCACACAGCTGGTGGTCAGTGAACTGGTCACCAACGCCCGCAAGTACGCCCCCGGCCCGGTCCTGATGGAACTGCGCATCACCACCGACAGCGTGGACGTGGTCGTGTGGGACAGCGACCCGGACATCCCTTCCGCCCGGGCCGCCGACCCGGGCAGGATCGGCCAGCACGGACTGGAGATCGTCAAGGCCATCGCCGACAACCTCGTCATCGACCGGCAGCCGGTCGGCAAACGCGTCACAGCGCGCATCGCCCTGACCGACCCCAGCGGGGACGACAACACCGCTGCCGCCCCCGCCTCCGGCGCGGAACATGAGGACCGCCCGCGCTGCCCAAAGCCCTGATGCCCTGACACGGATGCGCGCTGCGGGAGCGTTCAGGAGCCGACGATGCGACGCACGTTCTCCACCGAGCCGCAGTCCGCGTTCAGCTGACGCTCGCGCTCCTCCCAGAACGCCACTCCCAGTTCCTCGCGCCGTCCCATCGGCACGTTCTCGCGCGCACCGTTGAGGATGGTGCGCTCCTCCTCGTCGGCGTGATGGGAGACGGCCTCCACCAGGTTCTCCAGCTTCGAGTCCCACTTTTCGGAGCCGACCTCCTCGACCTCCAGGAGGTCCAGGAGGGCCTTGTTGCCTTCGTCGTGTTCGTGCTCTCCGTGCTCCAGCTCCTCGTCGTCAATGTTCTTGTACCTCTTCAAGGCCGGATAGACCTTGGCCTCCTCGGCCAGCGCGTGGGCGATCAGGAGGTCCGCGAACTCCTGGCGCGCCGCAGCCCGGTCGGCTTCGACGCTGCGCATCAGGCGGAACAGGTCCTCCATCCGCCGGTGGTCCTGAAGGATGAGCTCGACGACGTCCTGAGCCTCGGCCATGACGGACACCACTTTCGTACGAACGGTTGGGATCACTACCGCCTACCCTCACCGCCCGTACTGATGGCTCCCCGGATGCACGGCCCATGCCCACCTCGGTGCACCCATCCGGCCGCGCGGTGCTCGCCCTGGCCCTCTGTCAGTGCTTGAGCCCGGTTCGGTCCCGACGGGCGAGGACGCGCTGTGCGCGCGCCAGGCCGGACCCACGGCGGCCGTGCAGGGCTGCCCGTGCGACGTTGGCGCCCGGTGCGCCGTGGACACCTCCGCCGGGGTGGGCTCCGGCGGAGGCGAGGAAGAGGCCCGGTACGGGGGTCTCCGGTCGCCCGGCGCCGGGCGTCGGACGAAACATGAGCTGTTGGTGGAGAGCTGTTGTGCCGCCGTTGATGGAACCGTCCACAAGGTTGGCGTCGAGGGCTGGAGCGTTGGCGGTGCCGCACATCCTCGATCGGCCCATCACAGCACCGGCGGCCCCGCCTCGACACGGCGCAGCACCGGGGGCAGGCGGTTCAGGTCGGGGCCGGTCTGGACCTGTCGCTCGTCCCACCAGGTGGCGCCGGCGTCGCGCAGCGGACCGATCACGTCCTTGGCCCCGGCCGCGTCCAGGGGTGTGGCACCGCCGAGCACGAACTCGAAGGGGCGCTCGGCTTCGGCCGTACGTTGATCGCGCTGATCGCCTTGATCGCGTACGTAGCCGACCATCTCCCGTACCTCTGCCACCTCCGGGACATGCCCATGCCTGGCCGACTCGAAGAGCGGTACCGCGCCGTCCCATCGTGCTGCCCTCCGCATGGGCGGCCGACGCGGCCAGAACCCGCCGATCCACACCGGAGGTCCGGGCCGTTGTACGGTCGCGGGCAGCAGCGTCACGTCCCGGACCTCGTAGTGTCGGCCGAGGTGGTTCACCGGCTCGCCGGACCAGAAGCGCCGCAACAGCTCCAGTCCCTCGTCCAGCCTTTCGGCGAGGAGCCGTGGTGGGGAGGCGTCGCCGAAGCTGTGGTATTCGTCCTCGACCGGACCGCCCAGGCCCGCGGCGAAGACCACCCGGCCGCCGCTGAGGTGGTCCAGGGTGGCCACCTGGCGGGCCAGCTGCTGCGGACGGTATCGGGGAACCGGGGTCAGCAGGGTGCCCAGCCGGATTCGGGAGGTCGCCAGCGCGGCCGCGGTCAGCAGCATCCAGGGGTCGCCGAAGGGACGCCCCTGGTGCTGTCGGTGCAGAACGTGGTCCCAGACGAAGAGCCCGTCCCAGCCGGCCTGTTCGGCGGCGGCCGCCACCGTCGCGACGTTGCGCGGGTCGGCGAAGTCGCCGAAGTTGGGGACGTTGATGGAGAAGCGCATCCCAGCAGAATGCGCAGCCGGCCATGAAGGGGCAACCGGATTCCGGGCCGACAGCGTGCAATGACTCTTCAGACGATGCCGAACTCCGGCGTGCACGGGTCAGGGCCTTCACCCGTTTGCTACGGGGTGAAGGCCCTGCGCTCCGCAATTCAGGAGGGGTCAGTGCTTGAAGGCGTCCTTGGTCTTTTCCTTGGCTTCTCGCGCGTCGCCCTTGGACTTGGTGGCCTGCCCCTCGGCAGTCATGCGCTCGTTGCCCACGGCGCGCCCCACTGTCTCCTTGGCCTTGCCTTCAGCCTGCTCGGTCTTCGCCTTGGCCTTCTCGCCAGCCGACACGGAAAACGCCTCCTCTAACGATCGTGTTCGTTTTCGCGGTATCCGCCGAGTGCCCCACGCTGCCCTTCGTAAACAGGCGGTCGTCGAGGAATGGTGGCAGGGTTTCAGGGAACTGGTGGCTCTGGAGGTTGATAAAAATGGTTCCCCTGCTTCTGGTCCTGCTTCTCGCGCTGATCCTGTTCGGCGCCGGTTTCGCTCTCAAGATCCTTTGGTGGGTCGCGGTCATCGTTCTGGTGGTCTGGCTTCTCGGCTTCGTGATGCGCTCCACCAATACCGGTGGCGGCCGCGGCCGCTGGTATCGATGGTGACCTGACCACTTACCGGCCCGCAGACGGAGGGGCCCCGGCCGGAGGAACACCGGCCGGGGCCCCTTTGTCGAGCGCGTGGTGTGTGGGAGGAGTGGGGGAGGGGACTTGGTAGGTAGGCCGGGTTCAGCATTCCATGGGGCTGCCCCGTCCAGGCTTCTCTGGTCCAGACCACGTGCTGGGGGAGCCGCCCCGGGGGATCAGGGGAGGCTGCCGTCCTCGCAGAGGAGGCGGGCGACCTCACGGAGCTTGATGTTGTTCTCCTGTGAGTAGCGGCGCAGCACGTCGAATGCGTCGTGTTCGGTGAGGTGATGGCGGCCCATGAGGATGCCCATGGCCTCGCCGATGACATGGCGGGTGGCGACGGCCTGCTCCAGCTGGGCGTGGGTGCGTGCGCTGGAGAAGGCGACCGCGGCGTGGGACGCCAGCAGCCGGCCGGCCAGTTCGCTGACTTCGGTGAACGCGCCGGGCTCGCGGGCGTAGAGGTTCAGTGCGCCGAGGTCCTCGTCGTCGGTGAACAGCAGGAAGCCCATCATGCTGCCCACGCCGAGGGCGCGGGCCTGCGGGGCGTACGAGGGCCAGCGCGTCTGCCCGGCGGTGAGGTCGGCGATGCGCAGGACCCGCTCGCCCCGGGCGCTGAGGGCGGCGTCGAAGCACGTCCCCTCTCCCAGGCGCCCTTGCAACTGGTCGCTTTCGACGACCAGCTCATCGGTGGGGGCGAGCGTCTGCACCGTCGTGTCACGCAGGATGAGAATGCCGGCCGCGTCGCAGCCCTCCACCAGCTCGGTGGCCGACGCGGTGATCCGCTCCAGTGTGGCGGCAACCGAATCCTGCGTCAGAAGATCCCGCGCCATCGACGCCATCTACTGCGCGAACCGACTCCGGTCCACCCCCGACCTCCACTTCTCGCGCCTCCCGGACACACCTCCTACCCCGCATTGCGCTGACTCCCGCAGAGACCAGGGCATCAGGGTGACGGCACCCGTGCGACGAGGTTTCACCGCTTCGCGACGGCACTCCGAGGACCCGGGCGGACACACGTTCCCCGGCCCGTGGTTCAGCAGGTCAGCGCGACCTTCCGCGCGGTTTCAGAGGCACCCCCGGGAGTTCCGGCGCGCGCAGCGGAGCCCCGTCGTAGCCCTTCACCTCGCCGAAGCGGGTGCCCTTCGCCCAGTCCTCGCGGGCCTGTGTGATCTCCTCGTGAGACCGGCCGACGAAGTTCCACCACATGACGAGCTCCTCCTCGAACGGCTCGCCGCCCAGCAGCATCAGCGCGGCGTCCGATTCGGCGCGCAGCGGGAGTTCGGCGCGGCCGCAGCCGAGGTAGAGCATCGACCCCGGCAGCACCGGAACCCCGTCGACGTGGATCTCACCGGACATCGCCAGGACGCCGTACTCGAAGTCCGGGTCGAGCGGCAGCCGTACGTCGGTGCCGCGGGCGAGGGCCAGGTCGGCGCCGACGATGGGGGTGTACGCCGTGCCGGGCGAGGACGTGCCGTCCAGCGCCCCCAGGATCACGGTCGCGGTGAGGCCGGGCGCGGTGACCGTCGGCAGTTCCGGGTGGTGCTCGAAGGCCGGATCGGTGTGCCGGTGGGCGTCGGGCAGCGCGACCCACAGCTGCGCCCCGTGCAGGAGGCGGGCGTGCGGACGCGGGCTCTCCTCCGAGTGGCTGATCGCCCGTCCGGACGTCATCAGGCCCAGCTCCTTCGGCCTGATGGTCTGCAGGCTGCCGGTCGAGTCGCGGTGCAGCACCTCGCCCTCGTGCAGCCAGCTCACCGTCTGGAGGCCGATGTGCGGGTGCGGCGGCACCTGCATGCCGGGCTCGTCGGCGATGTCGTCGGGGCCGTAGTGGTCCACGAAGCACCAGGCGCCGATCATGCGCCTGCCCAGGTTGGGGAGCAGCCGCCGTACCTCGGTCGACTCACCCAGCCGGACCTGCCGGGGGCTCAGCAACTCCCGGACGGGTTCGGCGACCACGAAACCCCGGCCGCCGCACACACTCGGCACCGCCTGACGGTCAAGATTGCTCATGCCGCCCAACCTAGCCCCGGCCCGCCACCCCCGGCAGTCCAAAGCCCCGCCACTTCATCCTCGTGGCAGCGGATGGGACATCTGGTATGCGAGCCTTTGGTCGGCTTCCGCACCGATGTCCGTGAGAACCTCGTCCAGCACCATGAACTCCTCCCACACCGCCCGCCCGCCGGCCTCGGCGAGCCGGCCCACGAGCAGGTCCTCCAGATCAGGGACGCGCTTGTTCTTCCAGATCTTGTCGGCGAGGCTCACCAGCAGGTCTTCCACACACACGTCCGGGCTTCGCCAGGACGCGTGTGTCGCGGCGAACTCGGCCCGTGCCGCGTCCACGCCCTGCGCCAGGAGGAGTTCCCGCCCGGCCTCCTCGTGGCGCGAACCCGGGCCGGAGAGTTCGGCGGGGTACAGCACCTTGCCGATGTCGTGGGTGGCGGCCCCGAAGAGCACCGCGTCCCGGTCGACGACCAGAGCCGGGCAGTGCTGCGTGACCCGGTTCAGGAGCCGTACCGCGACGTCGTGCACCGCGCGGAGGTGGGCGACCAGCCGTGGCGGGGCGTCGAGCCGGTGAAGGAGTTCCGCGGCCTCCAGGGGCAGCGGTGCCAGGAGCGGGTCGGTGAGCCCGTCCAAGGCGATCGACAGTACGTTCGTGTGGGGCATCGCGACAGAGTAGTCATGGGGCGGAGTCGCGGGTCGGGCGTCAGAGTTCGTGAACGAGCGCCCCCTCCTCCGCGAACCTGACGGCCTCCGCGTGCCCGAACAGGCCGGGCAGCCCGCCGGTGTGCACGAACACGGTCCGTTCGCCCGGCCGGATGTCGCCGTCCTGGACGGCGGCCGCGAGCCCGGCCAGGGCCCGGCCCGTGTAGACGGGATCAAGGACCAGCCCCTCGGTGCGGGCGGCGAGCCGCAGCGCGTCGGCCGCCGCTCCGGTGAGCGTCGCGTATCCCGCCCCGACCTGGTCCCGCCGGACCCGCAGCCGGTCCGCGACGACCGGCCCGGTGCCGAGTGGTGCAGCGAACTCCCTTACGGCGGCGGCCGGATCGGGCAGAGCGCCCACATCGACCCCCAGTACCGCATCCGTCCCGAGCGCGGCGACGAGCCCTGCCATCGTCCCACCGGAACCGAGCGCGACGACGGCGGTCCGCAGGTCGGGCACCTGTCGGCGCAGTTCCTCACCGCATCGCGCGTAGCCCCGCGCCCCCAGCGCGCTGGACCCGCCGAACGGCACCAGCGCGGGCCGGGCGCCGCCCTCGCGCAGTTGCTCGCAGACCTTGGCCGCCGCCGCGTCGAGACCCGCCCGGTCCACGTCACCCGCCCAGGCCAGCCGCGCCCCGAACAGCCCGTCGAGCGCCAGGTTCCCGGACTGGGATCCGCCCGGCAGTCCGCGCAGCACGAGTACGACGTCCAGCCCCAGTCGGGCCCCGGCGGACGCGGTCAGCCGGGCGTGGTTGCTCTGTGCGGCGCCGGTGGTCACGAGTGTGTCGGCGCCCTCGGCGAGCGCCGCACCCACGGTCCACTCCAGCTTGCGGATCTTGTTGCCGCCCCCGCCCAGACCGGTCAGGTCGTCCCGCTTGATCCACAGGTCGTCAGGACCGAGCCCCAGCGCGGTGGCCAGCCGGGGCGCCGCCTCCACGGGAGTGGGGAAGGTGCCGAGTTCCACGGGCTGCTGGGTCATGTCGTACGTCCTGTCCGGAGTCGGTCCTGCCGTGCCGTGCCGCGGGCAAGTCGATCACACGGCGGCGCCGTGTGCCTCACACCGGCAGCAGCCGTGCGACCAGGGCGCCGAGTTGCCGGGCCGTACGGCACTCGTGCATCTCGACCAGGCCGGCGTAGGAGGGGGCGGCCGAGTCGCCGGTGCCCCACTGGGCGTGCTGCTCCGGGTTCAGCCAGTAGACGCGCCGGGCCCGCTCGGCGATCCGGCGTACGGCGGGCAGGTTGGGGTCGCTCATGTTCGTACGGGCGTCACCGAGGACGAACACGGTCGTGCGCGGGCCGATCGCGTCGTCGTAGCGTTCCGCGAACTCGCCCAGTGCCACGCCGTAGTCACTGCTGCCGTGCCAGCCGGTGAGTGTCGCCTCCGCCCGGATGCGGGCGCTCAGGCCCTCCGGGTCGGCCGTGCCGTGCCGCAGCAGTCCGGTCACCTCGTCGATCCGGTTGACGAACGCGAACACCCGCACCTTGCTGAACTGGTCGTGCAGCGCCTGCACCAGCAGCATCGTGAAGTCGGAGAAGCCCGCGACCGAGCCCGAGACATCGCACAGCAGCACCAGTTCGGGGCGTGCCGGACGGCGTCGGCGCAGCACCGGACGCATCGGCACACCGCCCGTCGACAGCGAGCCGCGCAGGGTGCGGCGCAGGTCGATGGTGCCGCGCGCGGCCCGGCGGCGACGGGCCGCGAGGCGGGTGGCCAGCTTCCGGGCGAGCGGCCCCACGGTCCGGCGCAGTTCGGCGAGCTGGTCCCGGCCGGCGAACAGGAAGTCCACCCGGTCGGCGGTCGGGCGCACCGCCCGCCGGGCGATCTCGTCCCGGTCGCGCCGCTCGGCGACCCGGCGCCGCGCCTCCGCGCCGACCATCGCGCGGAACGCGTCGATACGGCGCCGTATCTCGTCGTCGAGGAGCCGGTCCGCGAAATCGGCGTCCCCGTCGCGCCGCCGGACGTCCGCGCGCACCCCGGCCAGCAGGGTCTGCGGGCGGAGCCGGTCGAGGGTCTGGTACGCCGACCAGCCGTCCGATTCGGGGGAGCTGCCGTAGCCGCCCAGCCCGTCGACCGCCTCCGCGGCCAGCCTCGCCATCAGGGCGCGGTCGTCGGCGGCGAGCGCGGTGGCGAGGCGGGCGCGCAGTTCGTCCCGGTCCGCGGAGGGCTCGTCGGGGGCGCCGACTCCCCTCGGGAAGTACAGGTCGAAGACCGGGTCGAACACGGACCGCTGGGCCGGTCCGTGCAGCAGCGTCGCCGCGAGGCCCTCGCGCAGCAGTTCCCGGTCGGCGAAGCCGAGCGCCTCCATCGCGCGGGCCGCGTCCACGGTCTCGCCGGTGCCGATCCGGACGCCGTGCGCGCGCAGCGCGCCGACCAGGCCGGTCAGCCGCTCGACGACGCCCGTGGGGCCGCTCACAGGTGGTCCAGGTCCAGTTTGGCGGCCGCCTTGAGGATGTCGTCCTGGTGTTTGAGGATCACGCCGAGGCTGTCCCGGACGACCGCCTCGTCGAGGGTGCCGACGCCCAGGGCGAGCAGGGTGCGGGCCCAGTCGATCGTCTCCGCGACCGACGGCGCCTTGCGCAGGTCCATCGCGCGCAGCGCGCCGACCACCCGCACCACGGACTCGGCCAGGGCCTCGCCGATCTCCGGCACCTTCAGGCGTACGATGCGCCGCTCCAGCTCCTCCTCGGGAAAGCCGATGTGCAGGAACAGGCAGCGGCGGCGCAGGGCCTCGGACAGTTCGCGGCCCGCGTTGGAGGTGAGGACGACGAACGGGCGCTGCGTGGCGGTGACGGTGCCCAGCTCGGGGACGGTCACCTGGAAGTCGCTGAGCACCTCCAGAAGCAGTCCCTCCATCTCCACGTCGGCCTTGTCGGTCTCGTCGATGAGCAGCACGGTGGGGTCCTCGCCGCGGATGGCGGTGAGCAGCGGGCGCGGGAGCAGGAACTCCTCGCTGAAGATGTCCGTGCGCGCCTCGTCCCAGCTCTCGCCGCGGCCCGCGCTGATGCGCAGCAGCTGTTTGGCGTGGTTCCACTCGTAGAGTGCGCGGGACTCGTCCACGCCCTCGTAGCACTGGAGCCGTACCAGCCGGGCGTCCGTGACCTCGGCGACGGCCTTGGCCAGTTCCGTCTTGCCGACCCCTGCGGGGCCCTCCACGAGCAGCGGCTTGCCCAGCCGGGCGGCGAGGAAGACGGTGGTGGCGACGGCGGGGGACGCCAGATAGCCGGTCTCGGCGAGGCGCGCGGAGACATCGTCGACGGAAGTGAACAACGGAGCCTCCGGCTGGGGTGGGTCGGGAGAACGGTGGTCCAGCTTCTATCTAAGCGCTTGTTCAGCTCGCCTGTCACGTGCCTCACGTTGCGTGAAGGGGTGTATACCGATCGGTTTCCCATTCCTTCCGGCGCGGTAACCTCGCGGTATGGCCACCACGGAGAAGGCGTCACCCCGAGACCGGCTGCTCGACGCGGCCGCCCAGCTCTTCTACCGCGAGGGCGTGTCCATCGGCGTGGAGACGCTGTGCCGTACGGCGGGAGTCTCGAAGCGGTCGATGTACCAGCTCTTCGACAGCAAGGACGAGGTGCTGGCCGCGAGCCTCGAAGAACGGATCGGCTGGTACGAGGCACTCTTCACGCCCGCCGACCCGGACGCGTGCACGCCCCGTGAGCGCATCCTCCACGTCTTCGAACGGCTGGCGGAGGTCTCCGCCGACCCCGGCTACCACGGCTGCCCGTACCTGGCCGTACTGGTCGAGCTCAAGAATCCCGACCACCCCGCCAGTGTGGTCGCCCGCGGGGTCAAGGACCGCCTTCGCGAGGTCTTCCGCACCCAGGCCGAACGCGGCTCCGCCCGCGACCCCGGCCTCCTCGCCCGCCAGCTCATGCTGGTCTACGACGGCGCCGGCGCCCGCTCCGGCGCCCGTGTGGAGCACCTGGACGACGGCTTGGCCGCGACCACGGCGGCGGCGCTGCTGGACGCGGCGGGGCTCGCATAGGGAGCCCGGTTCAGCCCACCAGTACGACCTCCAGCGTGCGCGGTCCGTGCACACCCTCCACCCGGCTCAGTTCGATGTCGCTGGTCGCCGACGGGCCGGAGATCCAGGTGGCCGGGCGCGCGGGACGCAGACGGGTGAGAGCCTCCGGGACCCCGGCGACGAGCTGCCCGGGGACCCGGACCACGCAGATGTGATGGTCGGGGATCAGGGTGATCCGGCGGCGACCCTGGCCGGGGCCGCCGTCCAGGACGATGGTGCCGGTCTCGGCGATCGCCACCGTGCATCCCGTGACCACGCTGTCGACCAGGTCCAGTTCGTGCGCCGTACTGTCCGGCCGGTCCGCGATCCGGGTCGCATCGGTCGCCGCCAGCCAGGTCTCGTCCAGCCCGGACGGCACGAGCACCGAGGCCGACCGCCGGGCGGCGAGCAGCCCGGCGATCACCGACGGCAGCTCACCGGCCGTACAGCGGTGCACGATCGCCCGGTAGTCCGCCAGGTTCTCCGCGAGCAGGTCCACCGTCCCGGCGACCGTGAGCTCGCCGTGCCGGAGCAGGTAGTCCCGGGGAACCGCCTGGTCGTACGGCGTGTCGTCGTGCGGTACGGCCGCCAGGGCGCGCCGTACCCGGCCCAGGATCCGTTCCCTGTCGTTCACTCGGGGTCCCTCCGGCCGCCGTCGGTGCGCCGCCACCAGTCGCGGAACGGCTCCGCGGGTACGGCCGGCAGGTCACGGGTGTCGGTCCAGGCCCGGCCGGGACCGGGGAGCGTACGCGGGTGGAGGAAGCGGGTGCGGGAGGCCAGCCGCTGTCCCGCGCGCAACGCCCCTGGGTGGGTGAACGCCCAGCGTGCCGCGCGCATCGCGGCCCGCTCCGCGGCGTGGCCCTTCGACGGCCGCAGCACCACCCTGTTGCCCTCGCGCACCGCCGGGCCGCCCTCGACCACCCGCTCCCTCAGCCGCACCAGCACCTCGGGGATGTCGATGGCCACCGGGCACACCTCGTAACAGGCGCCGCAGAGCGAGGAGGCGTAGGGGAGGGACGCGTCGATCTCGCTGTCCGTGCCGCGGAGTTGGGGGCTGAGTACGGCACCGATCGGCCCCGGGTACACCGATCCGTACGCGTGCCCGCCCGCCCGCTCGTACACCGGGCAGACATTGAGACAGGCCGAGCAGCGGATGCACCGCAGTGCCTGACGGCCGACCTCGTCGGCGAGTGTGTCCGTGCGGCCGTTGTCGAGGAGCACCAGATGGAAGGCGCGCGGGCCGTCCCCGTCCGTGGTGCCGGTCCACATGCTGGTGTACGGGTTCATGCGCTCGGCGGTGGCGGAGCGGGGGAGGGTCTGGAGGAAGACCTCCAGGTCCCGCCAGGTGGGTACGACCTTCTCGATGCCGACGACCGAGATCAGCGTCTCGGGCAGCGTCAGGCACATGCGGCCGTTGCCCTCCGACTCGACCACCACCAGGGTGCCGGTCTCGGCGACCATGAAGTTGGCGCCGGAGATGCCCACTTGGGCGCGCAGGAACTTCTCGCGCAGATGCAGCCGCGCGGCCTCGGCGAGTTCGGCGGGCGTGTCCGTCAGGCCCTCGGGGGCCGGGCGGCCCCACCTGCCCATCTCGGCGCGGAAGATGTCCCGGATCTCGCCCCGGTTGCGGTGAATGGCCGGGACCAGGATGTGCGACGGCCGGTCCCGGCCCAACTGCACGATCAGCTCGGCGAGATCGGTCTCGTAGGCGCGGATGCCCGCCGCCTCCAGCGCCTCGTTGAGCTCGATCTCCTGTGTGGCCATCGACTTGACCTTGACGACCTCCGACTCACCGGTCTGCCTGACCAGTTCCACGACGATCCGGCTCGCCTCGGCGGCGTCGGCGGCCCAGTGCACCGTGCCGCCCGCCGCGGTGACGGACTCCTCCAACTGGAGGAGGTACCGGTCGAGATGACGGAGCGTATGGTCCTTGATCCGCTTGCCGGCCTCCCGAAGCGCCGCCCAGTCGGACAACTCCGCCACCGCCTGCGCCCGCTTGGCGCGGATCGTGTGGGTGGCGTGCCGCAGGTTCTCGCGCAGGGTCCGGTCGTGCACGGCCTCGCGCGCGGCCTCCGGGAAGGACGGGAAGGGCGGGTGCGCCGGGTGAGGTGAGGGCATGCCGAGGAACGTCCGGCTCATGCCACCCGCTCCTCGGCCGTGTCGGCCAGGATCTCCGCGATGTGCACCGGCCGCAGACCGCTGCCGAGCCGGGCCATGGTGCCGCCGATGTGCAGCAGACAGGAGTTGTCGCCCGCGCACAGCACCGCCGCCCCCGTCGACTCGGCGCTGCGCACCTTGTCCACGCCCATCGCCGCCGACACGTCGGGATTCTTCAGCGCGAAGGTCCCGCCGAAGCCGCAGCACTCCTCGGCACCCGGAAGGTCCACCAGCTCCAGCCCCCGCACCGCCCGCAGCAGCCGCAGCGGACGGTCGCCGAGACCGAGGGCGCGCAGCCCGTGACAGGTCGGGTGGTAGGTCACCCGGTGCGGGTAGTACGCCCCGACATCGGTCACGCCCAGCACGTCCACCAGGAACTCGGTCAGTTCGTACGTCTTCCGCGCCACCGGCGCCAGCGCGGCAGCGAGCCCGCCACCGCGTCCCTCGGCCCGCGCCCGCTCACCCAGCCGCGGATACAGCTCGCGCACCATCGCGGCGCACGACCCGGACGGGGTCACGACCGCCTCGTACTCCCGGAAGACTTCGGAGAACCGACGGGCCAGCGGCTCCGCCAGATGCCGGTAGCCGGTGTTGTAGTGCGCCTGCCCGCAACAGCCCTGGGTACTTGGGAAGTCGACGTCGACGCCCAGTCTGGTCAGCAGTCTCACCACAGCGCGGCCGGTGTCCGGATAGAGCGTGTCGTTGACGCAGGTCAGGAACAAGGCCACGCGCATCGCGGCTCCTCGGGGTCGATCATCCGACGGGTGCAGCGTAGTGGGCGGCGCGAACCGCCGAAGACATCGGCTCACGGCGTGGCGGAGCCGGGCCACGGCCGGCGCATGTCGTGGAATTCCCGCTCTCGTCCCACCCGTCCGTTCTGGGGTGAGGTGAAGGTAGTGTGAAGGCCGTTCCGGCGTCCCGAGTTCACCTGGAGGTTTCCGCCCGATGGCTCAGTCGGTGGGTATCAAGGACGTTGCCCGCGTCGCCGGAGTCTCGGTCGGCACGGTCTCGAACGTCATCAACCGCCCGGACAGCGTCGCCATCGAGACCCGCACCCGGGTGCTCCTGGCGATCGACCGGCTCGGCTATGTCCGCAGCGAGACCGCGCGTCAGCTGCGCGCGGGCCGCAGCCGGATCATGGGGCTGCTCCTCCTCGACATGGGCAACCCGTTCTTCGTGGACGTGGCACGCGGCGCCGAGCGGGCGGCGCGGAAGGCCGGTCTCGGTGTGATGGTCTGCAACAGCGCGCAGAGCGCCGGGGAGGAGGCCGCCTACCTGTCCCTCTTCGCCGAGCAGCGGGTACGCGGAGTGATGCTCACCCCGGCGGACGCCACCGGGCGGAACATAGCCGCGTTCCGGCGGCACGGCATCCCGTTCGTGCTGGTCGACCGGGTGGCCGAGGGCACCGGCGAGTGCTCCGTCGCCGTGGACGACATCGCGGGCGGCGCCCTCGCCGTCCGCCACCTGGTGGAGGCCGGACACCGCGCGGTCGCCTACGTCGGCGGCCCGCCCGGACCGGATCGGGCGCACGACGACCGTCGCACCGGCGCCCTGCGCGCCCTCGCCCAGGCGGGCCTCGGTCCCGACGCGCTGCGGGATGTGCCCGCCGAACGGCTGGACGCGGCCGCGGGACGGGTGGCCGGCGCCCGGCTGCTCGGCCTCACCGACCGTCCGACCGCCGTCTTCTGCGCCAACGACCTGCTGGCCCTCGGCGTGCTCCAGGCCATGTACGCGGCCGGGGTCGCCGTCCCCGACGACCTCGCGATCGTCGGATACGGCGACATCGAGTTCGCGGCCGCGGCCGCAGTCCCCCTCACCTCGGTACGGCAGCCCGCGGTCACCATGGGGGCCGTCGCCGCGGAACTGCTGCTGGAGGAGACCGGGACACACGGCGGGCCGGGGGCGCACGAACACCGGCAGGCGGTGCTCCAGCCGCATCTCGTGGTGCGCCGCTCCAGTCTCGCCACGCGCTGAACGGAGATTCAGTAAGAATCCATGATCCAGGGGTCGGCCGACGGGCCCGCGTGTGCTGAACTGGAACGCGTCCATCCGTCCGTCCCGGGAGACCAGTTGAGCCACAACTACCGTCAGCCAGGCGTCGTCCTCACCGACCACCACTTCACCGTGCCGTTGGACCACGCCGCCCCGGCGGGCGAGACGATCGAGCTGTACGCCCGCGAGGTCGTCGCCGGCGCCAAGGCGCACCAGGACCTGCCGTGGCTGGTCTATCTCCAGGGCGGTCCGGGCTTCGGGGCGAATCGTTTCATCGGGAGGCAGTCCTGGCTCGACCGAGCCCTGGACGAGTACCGCGTCCTCCTCCTCGACCAGCGCGGCACCGGCCGCTCCACGCCCGTCAACCGGCAGACGCTCCCACTGCGCGGCGGCCCCTCCGAGCAGGCCGACCACCTCACCCGCTTCCGCGCCGACTCGATCGTCCGCGACTGCGAGTCCATCCGCCCCCGGCTGACCGGCGGCGCCCCCTGGACCGTCCTCGGCCAGAGCTTCGGCGGCTTCTGCGCCGTCAGCTATCTGTCCCTGGCCCCCGAGGGGCTGGCCACCGCCGTCATCACGGGAGGCCTGCCCGCCCTGGACGCCCACGCCGACGACGTCTACCGCGCCGCCTACCCGCGCATCGAGCGCAAGGTCACCGCGCACTACGCGCGCTATCCGCAGGACGTCGAGCGGGCCCGCCGGATCGCCGACCACCTGCTGACCCACGACGTGGTCCTCCCCGGCGGCTACCGCCTCACCGTCGAGGCCTTCCAGTCCTTCGGCCTCATGCTCGGCGCGAGCGACGGCAGCCACCGCCTCCACTACCTCCTGGAGGACGCCTTCGTACGCACGCCGCAGGGCACCGAACTGTCCGACGCCTTCCTGGAACAGGCGCGGAGCCTGCTCTCCTACGCGGACCACCCGCTCTACGCCCTCCTGCACGAGCCGTGCTACGGCCAGGACGCCCGCCCCACGGCCTGGGCCGCCGAGCGGATCCGGGGCGAGTTCCCGCAGTTCGACGCGGCCAAGGCGCTCGCGGGCGACGCACCGGTGCTGTTCACCGGCGAGACCATCCACCCCTGGATGTTCGACGCCGACCCCGCGCTGCGCCCCCTGCGCGACACTGCCGACCTGCTCGCCGCCCACACCGACTGGCAGCCGCTGTACGACCCGGACCGCCTCGCCGCCAACGAGGTCCCGGTCGCCGCGGCCGTCTACCACGACGACATGTACGTCGACACCGCGCATTCGCTGGACACCGCGCGCGCCATCCGCGGCCTGCGCACCTGGATCACCGACGAGTTCGAACACGACGGCCTGCGCGCCGGCGCGCCCCGCGTCCTGGACCGGCTTCTCGCACTCGCCCGCGACGAGGCCTGACGGGCGAGACCTGACGGACGCGGCCCGACACCGGCGGGGACCGCCCGGCGCGAGGGTGGTCCCCCGAGGTCCGTAGGCTGGTCGGCATGCCTGATCACATAGCCGACCGGTCCGCGTTGCGCGGCGACTGCGCACGCTGCTTCGGACTGTGCTGTGTCGCCCTGCCCTTCACCGCCTCGGCGGACTTCGCGGTCGACAAGCCCGCGGGCAAGCCCTGCCGCAACCTCGCGGACGACCATCGGTGCGGTATCCACGCCGAGTTGCGGCCGCGGGGCTTCACCGGCTGCACGGTCTACGACTGCTTCGGCGCCGGACAGCAGGTCTCCCAGGTCACCTTCGGCGGGCAGGACTGGCGCACCGGCTCCCGGGAGGACGCCCGGCAGATGTTCGACGTGTTCCCGGTCGTCCGGCAACTCCACGAACTGCTCTGGTACCTGACGGAGGCGCTCGGCCTGCCCGCCGCCCGGCCCGTGCACGCCGATCTGCGCGCGGCACTGGACCGGACCGAGCGGCTCGCCCGGCAGACGCCCGCCGAACTGGCCGGCCTGGATGTGGCCGCGCACCGGCGGGAGACCAATGTCCTGCTGCTGCGCGCCGGCGAGCTGGCACGGGCGGGCATCCCCGGGAAGAAGAAGGACCGCAGGGGCGCCGACCTCATGGGTGCCCGGCTGAGGGGCGCGAACCTGCGGGGCGCCTGCCTGCGTGGTGCCTACCTCATCGCCGCCGACCTGACCGGCGCCGACCTGCGCGGCGCGGACCTGACCGGCGCCGACCTGCGCGCCGCCGACCTCACGGACGCCGACCTGACCGACGCGATCTTCCTGACCCAGCCGCAGCTGAACGCGGCCCGGGGCAACGCCGGAACCCGTCTGCCGGACACGGTCACTCGTCCGGCGCACTGGGCAGGCTGACCAGACGGTCACCGGAGGAGGGCGGCTGCGCGGTCCGCCGGGACGTCCCGCGCCGGTTCAGGTGCAGGCGCAGCCCGCTCGGCATCAGCGTCAGCCGTTCGGTCACCCGGAGCCGGTAGTCCGGGTCGGCGACCAGGTCGTAGCGCCGTAGCAGCAGAGCGAGCACCAGGGTCGCCTCGTGCAGGGCGAACTGGCGGCCGATGCACGCCCGGGAGCCGGTGCCGAACGGCTTGAAGGTGTGCGGTGCCCGCGCCCGTACGGCCCCCGCGTCGAACCGGTCCGGGTCGAACTCCTCCGCGTCCGCGCCCCACACCTCGGGATCGCGGTGCAGCATCGGTGTCAGGACCAGCGCCCAGGCGCCGCGCCGCATCGGGTGCTCCCCGGCCAGCACCGTGTCCTGCCGGGCCTCGCGGGCGTAGGCGGGCGCGGTCGGCCACAGCCGTAGCGACTCGTCGAGCACCCTGCGCACATACCGCAACTTGGCGACCTGGTCGTAACCGGGCGCCGGGGTGTCGCCCCAGACGCGGTCCACCTCGGCGCGGGCACGCGCCGCCACGTCCGGATGACGGGAGAGGTAGTGCAGCGCGAAGGACAGCGCGCCGGAGGTGGTCTCGTGCCCGGCCACCAGGAAGGTGATCACCTGGTACCGGACGTTCTCCGCGGACAGCCGTTCCCCGGTCAGCGGGTGCGCGGTGTCCAGCATCCGGTCCAGCAGGTCCCCGTCCCCTCCGCCCGAGCGTCGCCTGGCCCGTACGAGGTCGTCGACCGTGCGGTTCAGGAACGCGATGTCGGCGGCGTTGCGGCGCGCGGCCCGGCGCAGCAGCAGCGGAGCGAGCGGCGAGGGCACGGTGTTCAGCCGCTGCGCGTAGCCGAGCGTGCCGACCATCGCGGTCACGAAGGGATGGAGCCGTTCCCGCTCGAAGGAGCCGAAGTCGTGCCCGAAGCCGGTGCGGGCGATCGTCTCCAGGGTCAGCCGGGTCATGTCACCGGGCACGTCCACGCCGCGTCCGGCCGCCAGTTCGCGGTCCCAGTGGTCGGTCAGCCGACCGGCCACGTCCAGCATCATCGGGTGGTAGCCGGCCATGGCCTCCCGGCCGAAGGCGGGGGCCAGCACGTCGTGCGCCCGCTGCCAGTTGGGCTCGTGGTTGTACGCCGTGAACAGCCCGTCCCCGGCGACCGGGCGCAGGTTGGCGATCCCCAGGCCGACGTGCTTGGCGAACCGGGACTCGTCCGCCATGTCGGCGGCGATGCGCGCGCCCCACACGAACACGAACTCCTTGCCGAACGCCTTGCGCCTGAAGACGGGCCCGAGCCGGCGGGCGAAGCGGACCGAGTCCTGCACGGGGGTGTGCCGGTCGGCGCCGACCAGATCGCCCAGCAGGGGGAGCCGGTACGGCGGATGCGGGATGCGGTGCAGCTCCGGCCAGCCCGGTTCGGCGCCGCGGAAGCCCCTGGGGGGCGTGACCGCGTCCGATTCCCTCTCCGCCATGGCGTGATCTCCCTTGATCCGGCCGCAGGTCGAGCGTGTTGTACGTGGGTTCAATAGCGCGGTTCAGTCTGATCCCCTTGTTGAACCGGCGTCAAGTACAGTGCGGGCATGGCCGCGAACCCGGGCGAGCGCACCCGCCGCAGACTCAGCTCGGCCGAGCGCCGGGAGCAGCTGTTGTCGGTCGGGGCGAGGCTCTTCTCGGAAAGTCCGTACGACGAGGTCTGGATCGAGCAGGTCGCCGAGATAGCCGGGGTCTCCCGCGGGCTGCTGTACCACTACTTCCCGACCAAGCGGGACTTCTTCGCGGCGGTCGTGGAGCACGAGAGCGAGCGCATGCTGCGCATGACCGAGGCGGTGCCGGGTGTGCCGGCGCGTGAGCAACTCGGCGCCGGCCTCGACGTCTACCTGGAGTACGTCCAGTCGCACGCGCACGGCTACCGGGCGTTCCACCGGGCCGACGCGGCGGGTGACCAGGTCGTGCGGCGCGTGTACCAGCGTTCGCTGGCCGCCCAGGAGAGCCGGATCCTCGCTGCCCTGTCGGCCGACCCGGAGTTCGGCCCGCTCGTCGAGCGGCGGCCCGATGTGCGCCTCGCGGTGCGGGGCTGGCTGGCCTTCACCACGGCGGTCTGCCTGGAGTGGCTGCGCGACGGCCGCCTCTCCCGGGACCAGGTGCGCGATCTGTGTGCACGGGCGCTGCTCGGCGCCATCGGCTGACCGTTTCGAGTGGTGTGGGGTCCTCGCGGTTGGCGTACACCTCGATCTTCGCTAGGTTAGGCAAGGCTTACCTTAGGAGGTTTCGGGATGGGTGACAGCCAGACCTGGACGGCCGCGCCCTGCGCGGCGGAACACGCCCGCTCGGTGCTCGCCGCGGCGTGGTCGTGCGCGGTGACGGCGGAGGGCGGGCGCGAGGAGTTCGTGGGCGCGCACACGGTGGCGGCCGACGGCCGGGTGATCCTCCGGGTGCCCGAGGACAGCGCCCTGCCGGCGGCCGCGATCTGCGCACCGCGCGGCGAGCCGTCCGCCGTGCTGGAGTTCGCCGACGTCGCGCCCGTCTCGATGCGCAACCGGATCCGGGCCCGCCTCTGGCTGGCCGGCCGGCTCGCCATCGAGGACGACCACCTCGTCTTCACGCCCACCCGTGCCGTGCTGCGCCGGGCGTCCGGCGCGGAGGTCGTCGGCATCGACGACCTCGCCGAAGCCCGGCCCGACCCGCTGGCCGAGGCGGAGGCCCAGCTGCTGACCCATCTCGCCGACGCCCACCCGGACGCCGTCGAGCGCCTCACCCGCCTGGTCGACCCCGACAGCCTGCACGGGGCGGTCCGGGTCCAGCCCCTCGCCGTGGACCGGCACGGGCTGACGCTGCGCATCGAACGCGCCCGCGCCCACGGCGACGTACGTCTGCCGTTTCACGCGCCCGCCGACGACGTGTCGCAGCTGACCGAACGCATGCACGTCCTGCTGACCCAGGCGAGCGCGGCCTCCTGCCCCCGGCCGCTACAGCGGCAGCGCGCAGACGGCGACCGGTGACGGGAACGGCTCACCGGCGAGACGCAGCCCGCCGTCGGCCGGATCCACGTGGAAGACGCTGACGCTGCCCGACCGCTGGTTCGCCGCGAACAGCAGCCGCCCTGCCGGGGAGAAGGCGATCTGCCGGGGGAAGTCCCCGGCCACCGGCACCGTGCCGAGCAGCCGGAGCCGGGCTCCGTCGGCCTCCACTGCGTAACGCGTGATGCTGTTGTGGCCGCGATTGGCCAGGTAGGCGTATGAGCCGTCGGCGTCGACCAGCAGCTGCGCCGGGTAGTTGGTGCCCGCGCCGGTGCCGGTGGACTGGGCTTCGCCGATCCTCAGCCGCCCGGTGGACGGGTCATGGGCGCACACCGCCACCGTGTTGTCCACCTCGTTGGCCAGATAGGCGTACCGGCCGCCCGGATGGAAGGTCAGATGGCGCGGACCCGCGCCGGGCCGGGTCCGGGACCGCGCGACCTCGGTGAGCGTGCCCCTCGCGGGATCGAGCCGGTAGGAGTACACGGTGTCGGTGCCCAGGTCCACGGCGAACACATGACCGCCGTCCGGGCTGGTGACCACCTGATGTGCGTGCGGCCCGCTCTGCCCGGGCCCGGGCGCCGGGCTGGAGTGCGTGAGCAGATCCGAGCGTTCCCCCAGGGCGCCCGACGCGTCGATCGGGTGCACGGCCACACTGCCCGACGTGTAGTTGGCGCTGAACAGCCACCGCCCGCCGGGATGCACGGACAGATGGCAGGGCCCCGCACCGCCGGTGCTCCGGGTGCCGAGAACACGCCGGTCCGCCAGGCGGACGGCGGTCACACCCCCGTCCGCCCGCTCGTCGACGGCGTACAGCGTGCGGCCGTCGGGATGCACCGCCAGATACGACGGATCGGCGACGCCGCGCACCGTGCCGGTCCCGGTGACGTGTCCCGTCGACGGCTCGTAGACGGCGAGACCGATACCGGTGCCGCCGCCCTCGACCGAGGTGTAGGTGCCCAGACAGAGCAGACGGGGGCGGGACGGCCCGGCGGAGCTCCCGGCGGGCGGACGCTCCCGTGGTGCCGGGGTGCGCGCCGGATCCGCGGTGCACCCCGCCGCCGGAACCGCCGCCGCGCCCGCGAGTGCCGCGAGGACCCGGCGCCGGCTCCACCCGCCGCGCCCCGTCCCCGCGTCACCGTCCATGTCCTCCGCACCTCGGCTCGTCGCGCGCCCCGGTCGGCACTCCGTAACCGCCACCTTGACCCGGACCGGGCGGCCGACGCAAAGACCGAGGCAAAGGCTTACCTACCAGTCGCCGTCCTCGACCGGCTTGCCCGGCGCGTCCCCCAGCGGTTTCACCTGTCCGGCTGACGGTGCCTGCCAGGGTTCGAGGTCGTCCCCGAGCCAGTCGCCGACGGGCTTGACCGCGTCGAGCGGGTCCGTGGGGGCCAGATCCTCGCCGTCCTGGTCGTAGTAGTCGTACCAGGGCAGCCCGGCGCGGGTGTACGCCGCCCGGTCCACCGGCGACGGCGGGGGAGCCTCGCCCGTGATGCGCCGCCACTCCGGCGGCGTCACCAGGTGCACGAACACCCGCCCGGCCGGCCGCTCGGCCCAGTCCTTCGGCTTCCGGTCGTCCCGGTACACCTCCTGGCGCATCGAACCCCCGACGCCGAGACCCATGGCGGCGGCCCTCGGCCGGGCGGACGCCGCCCCCGACGGCGCCGGTGCGGCACCCGGGGCGGCCGGTGCGGCCATCGGCGCCGGGGCGCCGTACCCGCCGAACGTGTGCATGGACCGTGTCCGTTCCCGGCGCAGCCGCTCCTGCTCGCGCCACTTCGCGAGCGGGCCCTCCCGCAGCGGGAACGACTGGAGCTGGATGCCGCCCCACACCTCCTCGCCGGTGACCTGACCCTCCACCGTGGCGCCCAGCCCGAGCGGCACGGCCACGAACTGGCGGACCGTCCCGCTGCCCGAGTTGATGCCGTCCAGCCAGGGTTGCCGGGGCAGCACCACGTAGTTCTGCGGCGTGCGGGACAGCCGGTCGCTCCACGGCTTCCCGGACACGGCGCACACCTTGCCCACTCCGACCTGCAACGCGGCCGGTTCCGTCGTCCCCGCGAAGCTCAGCCACATCGCCTCGCGCAGATACACGGGCAGCATCACCCCGCCGCGCGCCCGCCACTGCTCGGGCACCGTGTCCGGGAAGTCCGCCACCCGCCGGACCGGGAACTCGCCCAGCCCCGGCGGCAACGGATGCGTACCCGTCTCGGGCAGGCGCAGGGTGCGCACGAAGCGCACCGCCACTCCGCCCGGAAGCCGCACCGTGTTCCCGTCGACCCGTACAGCCCCGTCCGTCATCCGCCCGCTCCCCTTCTCTCGCCGGAGGTTCTCTCGCCCGGTCCCCTGTCAGGAAGAACGTCCCTCACCCCCGGACCGGTTCCGGCGCAGCCGCTCCGGTACGCCCACCCGCTCCCGCAGCCGGGCCAGGCGTGGCAGCTTCGCGTGCTGCTCGCCGGAGACCCGGTCCAGTTCCTCGAACAGGCGGCGTGAGCGGTGCTCGGTGTCGAGCTCGTCGATGATCCGGTTCACCTCGGTCAGCACGGCACCGTGCAACTGCCAGTGCCGGCCGTCCCGCTCGACCTCGTCCCGCAGCAGCAGGGCCAGCTTGTCCCGGGTGACCGAAGCCGCCTGCAACTCCGCGCTGAGCCGGGCTTCCGCCGACTCGGCGCTGCGGCTGAGGTCGGTGGTCACCAGCACCGCGAAGCTGACCACGGCGTCTCCGATCTCGGAGAGCAGCAGCTCGACGGCCGCGCCCGCCTCCGCCGGGAACAGCGGGTCGGGATCGCGGGCCTTGGCCAGATCGGTGAGGGTGCGGGCCAGCACCCGCATGACGACCGTGCAGATCTCCAGGGTGTCCAGGCCCGTCCGCAGCACCACCCGGTGCAGCAGCCCTTCCTTCACCCGCGGGTTGAGACGCAGGCTGTCCTCGGCCTGCCGCAGGGCCGCGTCCACCTGGACGATGTCGTGGTCCAGCCGCCGTGCCTCGTGCAGCCGCGCCGCGGCCCGCTCCACCGGAATGCGTTCCGCCACCTCCTCGCCCATCCGCAGCAGCAGCTGGCGCACCCGCCGCGCGAGACCCTCGATCGACTCCCCGGCCTCGTCCACCCACACCGGGGGAGGGAGCAGCACATTGCAGGCCAGGCCGACCCCCGCGCCGATCAGGGTCTCCACCACCCGCGCCCACGCGGTGTTTCCCACGGTGGTGACCCCGAGCACCAGCATGGCGCTGATCGCCACCTCGGGCACGTATTCGTTGACGCGCACCAGATGCCCCACCGCCAGCGCGGCCAGGATCAGCAGCGCGAGGCTCCACCAGGTCAGTCCCACCAGAAGGCTGAAGGCGATGGCGACGAGGACCCCGGCGACCACCGCGTTCACCCGGCGGATGCCGTTGGTGAGGGTGGCGTAGAGAGTCACCTGGACGACCAGCAGAGCGGTCAGCGGGGCGGTGAGCGGCGCGGGCTCGGGGCTCAGACGCAGCGCGACGACATACGCGATCGTCGCCGCGGCCGCCGAGCGCAGCGTCTGGACGACCACCGGATCCCGGTGCCGTCGCAGCAGCCGCGTCGGCCCCGCCGTCCACTTCAGTACGTCGTGCATCCCTTGCCCTGTTCCCGCTCGGCGCGCACGTCGAACGTACCCGGGTCAGGCGTACAGCCTGTCGAGGAACGCGGCGAGATTGCCGGTCGCCCGGGCGATCTGTTCCTCCGTCGTGAGGCTCTCCTCGATACGCATGCCCGACTGGGGCGCCTTCCGGCCGCGTACGTACAGCGAGCAGGCGAGGTCCGCGCACATGTACAGACCCACCGAGTTGCCCTCGCGGCCCGCCGGTCCCGCCTTTCGGGCCGTCATCAGGGAGACGCCGCCCCCCGGGTGGGTCGTCAGGCACACCGAGCACATGCTGCGGTGCAGCAGGCTGCGCCGCGCGGGCGGGAAGCGCAGCGCGACCCCGACGGGCCGGCCCGCCCGCTCGGCGACCAGATAGCAGCGGTCCGGTGCCCCGGGGTCCCCCCAGCCGAGGAAGTCGAGGTCGTCCCAGGGGCGTTCGGCGAGGTCGCGGGGGAGGGCGAGGCGCTTGGCGTCGCCCTTGGAGCAGTTCACGAACGAGGTGCGGATGTCCTGCTCGGTGAGTGCGCGCATCGGAAGTCCTGTAACTAGAGGTACTAGGTTTTCGCCTATCTTAAGTAGCCGGAGGGAGAGGGGGTCAAAGGTTTTTTCCGCTCGCGTTCTCCGCCGGCACGTTTTACGGTCCGCCCCTGAGGTACCCGCGTCCTGCCCACCCGACGAAAGGGGAGTACGCCGTGACCGGAGAACAGGGTGGAACCGCCGGACGGCGGGCACCCGTGCCGCGTGACCCGCAGGACCAGCAGGCCCACACCGCGGGGGATCCGTGGGAGGCCGCTGATTCGGGGAGTGCGGGCGAGGGCGACGAGGCCACCGATGTCCCCGACACCGACGAAGCCGGGACCGGGCGGCGCGGTGCGCCACGCTCGGGGACGGGGCAAACGGAACACCCCGTGCCGGACGAACCCCCGGGATGACCTGTACGGCCGCTGAGCTTCTCCTGGGCCGGGCAGCGAAAAGCCCCGACCGTGACGGGGGAACCACGGCCGAGGCGCCCGGTGGAACGGACGGCCTTCAGTGCGTGCTCCGTGCCGCGTCCCGCGGCGCGGTTATCCGTGTCACCCCGCCCGCGCCGGAACGCGCCCCTCCCGGGTCCACTCCAGCAGTTCCGACGCGGACCAGGTGGTCACCACGCGTTCGGCGGACACCCCGCACTCCTCGGCGCGGGCGCAGCCGAGGAGCTGCCAGTCGAGCTGGCCCGGCGCGTGCGCGTCGGTGTCGATCGCGAACAGGGTGCCCGCGTCGACGGCCTGCCGCAGCAGCCGCAGCGGCGGGTCCAGCCGCTCCGGGCGGCTGTTGATCTCCACGGCCGTGCCCGACTCCGCGCACGCGGCGAACACCTCTTCCGCGTCGAACTCCGACTCCGGCCGTCCCCGGCCCGTGACCAGCCGCCCCGTGCAGTGCCCCAGGACGTCCGAGTGCGGATCGCGTACGGCGGCCACCATGCGCCTGGTCATCGAGCGGGCGTCCATCCGCAGCTTGGAGTGGACGGAAACCACGACCACGTCGAGCCGTTCCAGCAGCTCCGGCTCCTGGTCCAGCGAGCCGTCCTCCAGGATGTCGCACTCGATACCCGTGAGCAGCCGGAATGGCGCCCAGGTCGCGTTCAGCCGGGCCACCACGGCGAGCTGCTCCCGCAGCCGGTCGGGGGAGAGTCCCCGGGCCACGGTCAGCCGCGGAGAGTGGTCGGTCAGCACCGCCCACTGGTGTCCGAGGCGTGCCGCCGCGCGTCCCATCTCCTCGATCGGGCTGCCCCCGTCGGACCAGTCGGAGTGCAGATGGCAGTCCCCGCGCAGCCGCTCCCGCAGCCGTTCCCCGCCGCGGGCGGGCAGGCCGCCGGCCTCCGCCTCGGTCCGCCGCAGATACTCGGGCACCCGCCCCGCCAGGGCCTCGCGCACCACCTGAGCGGTCTTCGGGCCGACGCCCTGGAGGTCCTCCAGCGTCCCGGCGGCCGCGCGGTCCGCGATCGCGCCCTCGGGCAGTGCCGCCAGCACCCGAGCGGCGGTACGGAAGGCCCGTACCCGGTAGGTCGGCGCCAGGGACCGCTCCAACAGGAAGGCGATACGGTCCAGTGCCTCGACGGGGTCCATCGCACCTCCACCTCGGCCACCCGATCGGTGACGCACGTCACACGTTTTCGCTGTGGGCGTTCTACGCTCGATGCATGACCGAAATAGCTTCCCCCCACATCTCCCAGCCGCGCATCCTGGTGCTGGGAGTGATGAAGGGCAGGCAGGGCAGCCCACCGTTCCGCATCATGGAAATCGACGGTCAGGTGGTCGGCGAGGCACACGCCATCACCGATGTCCTGGAGACCGCCGCCGCCTTCGGTATCACCGTGCACGACCTGGACGACCCCGATGTGGTCCGCTGGGTCGGCGGTGACAAGTTCACATGGACTCCACGGCACTAGTGCCCCGACAGGCGGGGGTACCAGTCGCCAGTTGCGCCGGTCGTCACGACCGTGTCCTGCGCGCGTGGACCTTCCGGCCGAGCCGCCGTCCCAGCAGCAGGTAACCGGCCAGGGCCCCGGCGGTGTTGAGAATGACGTCGTCCACGTCGAAGGCGCGCCCGGTCACCAGTGCCCCTTGGGCGAGCTCCACCAGCAGCATCACGGTCGCCGTGAGCAGCACGATCTGGACGATCCCGCGCGCCCGCGGCACGAGCACCGGCACCAGGACGCCGAACGGGACACCCAGCAGCAGGTTCCCGCCGATCTGCTTGACGGCGTCGCGCAGTTCCGGCTGGTCCAGGTAGGCCCGCAGCGAGCGGCCCGGATGCAGATTGCTGTGGGTCAGGGACACCGACGCGGGGGAGGGCTCCAGCGTGAGCCGGGCCAGTACGACGGCGAACGCCACCATGAAGACGAAGGCGCACATCATCACCAGCAGCCGGACGGGGGCGGGCAGCGCGTGACGGGCGGCGCCGACGGGCCGGGGGTCGCGCCGGGCCGGTCCGATCCGGCCGGGCCAGCCGATCCGGCGTTCCTTGTGGGCCATTGAGTCCTCCAGGTCTCCGGGCGTCGGGGCGTGATTTCCCGGCTACCCCGGGAGGCCCCGAGGATGCCGCCGGTCAGGGCCCGTAGGTCACCCGCACTTCCTTGAAGCCGAGGGAGCCCAGCAGCCCCTGGAGCATGCCGGTGGTGTTCGTCTCGGCGCGGCCGGTCAGCCCGCTGTCCCGGGCCGCGGCGGCGATGTGCCGTACGGCGAGTTTCTGCACCGCCTGTTCGCTGTTGGGGTTGTCCGAGAAGAGGTCACCGAGCCGGTCGATCAGACCACGCTGCTTGGAGACGGTGTAGGAGCGGTCGGCGTCGAGCGCCGGACTGCCGAGCCGGGCGTGCGGCAGCCGGAGCGTCGCCGAGCTGCGGTCGCCGTTGACCGACACGTCCTTGTCGCCGACCTGTCCGAGGTCGACGTAGGCGTCCACGGTGCCGGCTCCGACGTACAGGGTGCGGGTGCCGCGGATGGCGTCGGGCAGGAACTTGGCGTTCTTCTCCAGGTCCACGACGATCTGGAAGTTGCCCGAGGCCGCGTCGTAACGCGACATGTCCCGGATGGACTTGAGCAGTGCGGGGCCGGACCGGTCGTGCGTCTCGGAGCCGAACAGGTCCCCGAGTCCCGGGATCACCGCCAGGCGGAACCCGGCGAACAGCACCGCGAGTACCAGCACCACGGAGGTGACCGCCTTCGCCCACAGAGGCATGCGCGCGGGCAGGGCCTTGCTGGACGTCGTCATGCCGACAGTCCTCCTTCCTCCTCGCCCCCTCCTTGTCCGGATGCCCACCGATGGGCGTCAGTACCATGACCCCGCCGACCCGTCATGATCATCGGAGGACAACTCGTGCGTGACATAGCCGTCTTCAGTGGCAGCGCCCACCCCGAGCTGGCACGTGAGGTCTGCGCACACCTCGGGGTTCCGCTCAGTCCCACCCGGGTCAGCCGGTTCGCCAACGACTGTCTGGAGGTGCAGCTTCAGGCCAATTGCCGGGAGCGGGACGTCTTCATCGTCCAGCCGCTGGTCAGGCCGGTGCAGGAGAACCTGGTCGAGCTGCTGATGATGTGCGACGCGGCACGCGGCGCTTCCGCCGCCCGGATCACGGTCGTCATGCCGCACTACTCCTACGCCCGCTCCGACAAGAAGGACGCGCCCCGTATCTCCCTGGGCGGCCGTCTGGTCGCCGACCTGATGGTGGCGGCGGGCGCGAGCCGGGTACTCGCCATGACCCTGCACTCGCCACAGGTGCACGGCTTCTTCTCGGTTCCGGTGGACCATCTGCACGCGCTGCGCGAACTCGCCGCGCACTTCGGGGAGTACGACCTCTCGCGCACCACGGTCGTCTCACCGGACCTGGGCAACGCCAAGGAGGCGGCCGCCTTCGCCCGGCTGATCGGCGCCCAGGTCGCGGCCGGTGCCAAACAGCGGTACGCGGACGACCGGGTGAGCATCAACTCGGTCATCGGGGACATCGCCGGCCGGGACGTCATCGTGCTGGACGACGAGATCGCCAAGGGCAGCACGGTACTCGAACTCCTGGAGCGACTGCGCGAGTTGGGGCCGCGCTCGATCCGGGTGGCATGCACGCACGGGCTGTTCGCGGCGGGCGCCCTGAAGCGGCTCAGCGAGCAGCCGGACGTGCTGGAGATCGTGTGCACCAACACCGTGCCGGTGCCGGTGGAGGCCCACGAGGAGTACAAGGCCAAGCTGCGCGTCCTGTCCATCGCCCCGGCGCTCGCCGAAGCGGTGCGCCGCATCCACAACGGCGAGTCCGTCAGCGCCCTGTTCGACGCGCCCCGCGGCATGTAGCCCGCTCGCCGGTCACAGCGACCCGGACGCCGCCTCGGGCTGTCCGAGGGCCGCGTCCAGCGTGGACTGCGGCGGCAGCAGCCGCGACAGACCGGTGATCCGCAGGACGCGCAGGGTCAGCGGGTGCGTGCACACCAGCCGCAGTTGGCCGTCCTGGTCGAGGACCCGGCGCCGGGCCCGGTAGAGCAGACGCAGCCCCGAGCAGTCGAAGAACTCGACGCGCCGCAGGTCGAGAACGATCCGGGCGCCGGGCCGGTCCGTCACCCGGTCCAGGTGCGGAGCGATCTCGGCGGCCGCCGCCAGGTCGATCTCACCGCGGAACTCCAGGACGGTGTGCCCCCGGTCCTGGTGGACGCGCAGATGCCGGGTGAGCGGTACGGGGTCCTGTCGCACCACCGAACCACCTCCCACCCACGTCCGGAGAACTCTTCTCCGCTCAGCAAGTTACCCGCGATGGAAGGAATTTGAGCATGTTCGATTGACATATGTCTGTGAGTTTGCGGTGAGCTGCGCCTCACTGCGCCACGAGCGTCGCCCCGGCCATCGGCCGGCCATCGGTCGGTCACCGGCCGGTCACCGGCTCATGTGCAGGGCGACCAGCAACTGCCATACCTGGTCGGCCACTTCGTCGGAGTCAGCCGCCGGAAGCAGCCCGTGCAGCCAGTCCGCGAGGACGCCCGCGAAGGTGGCGGCGACGGCCGAGGCGACCAGGGGCGCGTCCGCGGCTCCCGCCAGCTCGCGCTCGGCCAGGCTGCGGGCCCGCAGGTCCCGGTGCAGCACCAGCCCCAGCGGGCCGCCGCCGCCCGGTGTGAGCAGGGTGCGGTACAGGGCCGCGTGCGGGGCGAGGCCCGCGAAGAACTCCCTCAGTGCGGGCGGGGCCTGCACCGGATCGGGCCGCCCGCGCCAGGCGTGCAGCGCCTCCACGGCCTCCCGTACGACGTCCGCGCACGCGTCCGTCGCCAGCGCCTCAAGACTGTCGTAGTGCACATAGAAGGTCGCCCGGCCCACCCCGGCCCGGCGCACCAGCGCGGCGACGCCGACCTCCTCCAGCGGCCGCTCGGCGCACTCCTCCAGCAGAGCCGTGCGCAGCCGCGCCCGGGTGCGCGCGGCCCGCGGGTCCCCCGGCGTGCTCCCGGTCACCGGGCCGCGAGTACGGCGGCCAGCGCGAGGGCGCCGGGCAGCGCCTGGGCGAACAGGATGCGGCGGTTCGCCGTGGCCGCGCCGTACACGCCCGCGATCACCACGCACGACAGGAAGAACACCCGTGCCGCGAAACCGGTCGGGTCGGCCGCCACCAGACCCCACACCAGGCCGGCGGCCAGAAAGCCGTTGTAGAGCCCCTGGTTGGCGGCCAACGTCGCGGTCGCCCCGGCCATCTCCGGGTCGAAGCCGTGCAGCCCCCGGCCCGGCTTCTTCTCCCACAGGAACATCTCCAGCACCAGGATGTACATGTGCAGCACGGCCACCAGGCCGACCAGCACGTTCGCCACTATTTCCATGACCGGCGGTCTCCTCGACTGCTCTTTCCGGACAGGTGTCCAGCATAGGTGGACAACTGTCCAGGAAATTGCCGGGGGAGTCAACCGACTGAACCGGGCGGCGGGGGATATCCGCACGGGCAGGACTCTCCCCGGGAGGAAGACATGCCGTTGGTGAAAGCCGGGCTCGTGGTGCTCGACTGCGCCGAACCCGAGAAACTGGCCCAGTTCTACCTGGAGTTGCTGGAGGGAGAGACGGTGGCCGCGTCCGCCAACCTGGTGGAGGTCAGGGGCGCCGACGGGGTGCGGCTCGCGTTCCGGCGGGATGCCAACGCGACGCCGCCGAGTTGGCCGCGCCCCGAGAACTCCCTCCAGGCGCACCTCGACTTCCTGGTCGACGACCTGGACGCCGCGGAGCGCAGGATCGTCGGGCTCGGCGGCCGCCCCGTGGACACCAAGGACGCGACGGGACGGTACGAGGAGCGGGGCTACGCGGATCCCGCCGGGCACTCCTTCACCGTGCGCCTGGTACCGCCCGTGGCGCCCAAGCAGGGCTGACCCTCGATCAGTCCCGGCCCTTGTCTCCCGCCGGCCACACCCCCGTGGAACGCTCGATGACCGTGGCGCCGGTACGGTCCACGGCGCTGCGCACCACCGCGAACACGGCGCCCTGGACCGCCGCCGCGAGCAGGACCTCACTCCAACCGCGGTCCCGGTCCAGGGCGTCCGGCGCGTCCTCCTCGTGCCGTATCGCCATCCACGTCCTGCGGAAGGCGAATCCGGCCAGTGCCCCTCCGGCCCAGCTCAGCACCAGGCCGACCGGCCGGTACACGAGGGGCAACTTCTGCTTCTTCGCCACGTGTTTCTCCTTCGGATGCGTCACCAGTAGGGGCCGTCTACCCCGAATCCCGCCCGTGTGAGCGGAACGGCCCGGGGCAGTCGGTGAAGGTGAAGAAGGCGAACCAGAAATCCTCCGAGCGCGGCGCCGACCGCAGTACTCGCGTCACCGTGCTCGTGGCGCTCGCGGCCAATCTCGTCATCGCTGCCGCCAAGGCCGTCGGCGGACTCATCGCCGGCTCTCCCGCGCTGCTGTCCGAGGCGGCCCACTCGGTCGCCGACAGCGTCAACGAAGTCTTCCTGCTGGCCGCGCTGCGCCGCAGCAAGCGCCCCGCCGACCAGCGCCACCCCTTCGGCTACGGCAAGGAGCGCTTCTTCTGGTCGCTCCTCGCGGCCGTCGGGATCTTCGTGATGGGCGGCTGCTTCTCCTTCTTCCAGGGCTTCGAGGCCCTGCGTGGCGGAGCGGGCGAGACCTCGGGCGGCTATGTGGTGGGTCTGGCCGTGCTCGGCCTCGCCTTGGTCGCCGAGGGAAGCTCCCTGCTGCGCGCGCTGTACCAGGTGCGCTCCCAGGGTGGCGGCTCCTCGGGGTTGCGCGACCCCGCCCTGCGCACCGTGGTGGCCGAGGACGCCACCGCGGTGCTCGGCGTGCTGCTCGCCATCGCCGGCATGGCACTGCACATGATCACCGGGCAGATCGCCTGGGAGGCCGCCGCCTCGCTCTGCATCGGCCTGCTGCTGGTGTACGTCGCGTACCGCCTCGGGCGCGACGCTCGCGACCAGCTCATCGGCGAGGCCGCCGACCCCGAGCTGAGCGGCCGTATCCGGGCCATGCTGGAGAAGGAGCCCGAGATCGACACCGTGGAGGCGCTGTTCACGATGAAGCTGGGCCTCGACTCGACGCTGGTGGCCGCGCGGGTGGACCTGATGCCCGGTATGGACAGCGAGCGCGTCGAGAAGGCGGCCGTACGCATCAAGCGCTCCGTCGCCCGCGCGGTCCCGGAGGCCGGGATGATCTTTCTCGACATCACCGACCGCCCGGCGGCGGAGGCACGGGAAAGCCCCGCCGCGACGGGGGAACGCGGCGGGGCCTGACGCACGGGTGCCCGGCACGAAACGGGTTCATGCCTGCCCCGAACGGATTTTCCCGGGAGTCGCGGCTCCCCTGGCCGGAAAGACGGTGACCCGAGTCCGGAATCAGCCGCCCACGCCGGGTTCGAGGACGAACACCGGGATCTCCCGGGAGGTCTTCTCCTGGTACTCCGCGTACGGCGGATAGGCGGCCACCGCCCGGTCCCACCAGAGGTCCTTCTCCTCGCCGGTCACCTCACGGGCCGTCATGTCCTGCTTGACCGCGCCGTCCCGCAGCTCGACATGGGGGTCGGCCTTGACGTTGAAGTACCACACCGGGTGCTTCGGCGCGCCGCCCTGCGAGGCGATCACGGCGTACCGGCCGTCGTGCTCCACCCGCATCAGCGGGGTCTTGCGGATCTTGCCGCTCCTGGCACCCCGGGTCGTCAGCAGGATCACGGGCATCCCCGTGTCCAGCAGAGTCGTTCCCTTGGTGCCTCCGGAGCTCTCGTACAACTCGACCTGCTCCCGAACCCACTGGGTCGGGCTGGGCTCGTACTCGCCCTGAAGAGGCATGAGGTCCGTCCCCTCGTCGGTACTGCGGCCTGCTCGGCCTGCTGTCAGCGTTCCTCAACACCGGCGCACGCGCGATTCATCCGTGCCGCGGTCCAAGCGTGTCACGCCGGTCACACCGCCATCCGTATCGCGAGCGCCATGATCACGCCACTCGACAAGAGCGCCGTCACCAGCCGGCCGCGGTGCCCGGTCAGCGCACGGCCGAGCAGGGCGCCGCCCCCGGCGAGCATCAGCTGCCAGCTCGCGGACGCCGCGAAGGCGCCCAGCACGAAGACGGCACCCTCCAGCGGGCGCGCGGTGCCCCCGGTGTGGCTGCCGAGCACCAGCGCGGCGAAGTAGATCACCGTGGCCGGGTTCAGAAGGGTGATCCCGAGAAGGCCGAGATACGCGCGTGCCGGGCCCGGCGGTGGCCGGTCCTGACGGGTGGCGAGCACGCGCCGACGGTACTGCCGCAGCGCGCCGACCGCCCCCCACACCGCCAGCGCCGCCAGCACCAGGGCGGAAGCCCAGCGCAGCGGTCCGAGCACGGGCCGGAGTGCCGCCGCCACGGCGGTGCCCCCCACCGTGGCGAGCAGGGCGTAGAGGCCGTCGGCGCTTGCCACGCCCAGCGCGGCACAGGCGCCGGTCCTGAGCGACGTACGAGCCGTGAGGGACACTAGATATGTCGCGACCGCTCCGACAGGGACGGCGATGCCGTACCCGGCGAGCAGGCCCGCGACGAGCGCGGCCGTCACGAGAGCGCGGAATCGGGCCTCCGCGGACGGCCGGGCTGCTGCTGTCGCCGCACCGGAAGGACGACGGCGGAAAGCAGCGGCGGAAGGGCGTCGGTCGTGGTCATGGGCAGATCCTGAGGTCCGCGGGCCGACGGCGGCAACCGAATTACGGCGTGATCGCGACGTGCCATATGGATGCCTGGAGCATCTAATGGAGATCGGTCCCAAGGCATTCGGCACCGAGGCACACGCACCCTTCGTCTGCGAGGTCTTCATGACGGAACTGACGGAACCGACAGAACGCACCGAACCCACCGAGCCCACCGACCCGGCAGCAAGCGTCGCCTACCCCCAGGACCGCACCTGCCCCTACCACCCGCCGTCCGGCTACGACCCGCTGCGCGACCAGGACGCCCTGGCCCGGATCACGCTCTACGACGGCCGCACGGCCTGGGTGGTGACCGGCCACGCCACGGCCCGCGCGCTGCTGTCCGACCCCCGGCTGTCCACCGACCGCACCCGCCCCGGCTTCCCCATGCTCACCCGCCGCTTCGCGGCGGCCCGCGCCATCCGGCCCGCCCTGCTCGGAGTCGACGACCCCGAGCACCGCACCCAGCGGCGGATGATGATCCCCTCCTTCACGGTCAAGCGTGCCGCCGAACTGCGTCCCGACATCCAGCGGATCGTCGACGACCGGATCGACGCGATGCTCGCCCAGGGGCCGCCCGCGGAACTCGTCGGCGCCTTCGCGCTGCCGGTGCCCTCCATGGTGATCTGCTCCCTGCTCGGCGTGCCCTACGCCGACCACGAGTTCTTCGAGGAGCAGTCGCGCCGCCTGCTGCGGGGCCCCGAGGCCGCCGACACACTGGCGGCCCGCAAGCGGCTGGAGGAGTACCTGGGCGGGCTCATCGACCGCATGGCCGCGGAGCCCGGGGGCGGCGACGGCATCCTGCGCGAACTCGTCCACCGCCGGCTCGGCGAGGGCGAGACGGACCGTGAGGAACTCGTCTCGCTGGCGGTCATCCTGCTCGTCGCGGGCCACGAGACGACCGCGAACATGATCTCCCTCGGCACCTTCACCCTGCTGCGCAACCCCGAACGGCTCGCCGAACTGCGCGCCGACCCGGAGCTGCTGCCGTCCGCCGTCGACGAGCTGATGCGGATGCTGTCGATCGCCGACGGACTGCTCCGCATCGCCCTCGAGGACATCGAGGTGGCGGGAACCAGGATCCGCAAGGGCGAGGGCGTGGTCTTCGCGACCTCCGTCATCAATCGCGACGACTCCGTCTACGCCGAACCCGACACCCTGGACTGGCACCGCCCCACCCGCCACCACATCGCCTTCGGCTTCGGTATCCACCAGTGCCTCGGCCAGAACCTCGCCCGCGCCGAGATGGAGATCGCCCTGGGCACCCTGCTGCGGCGGCTGCCCGGACTGCGTCTCGCCGCGCCACCCGAGGAGATCCCCTTCAAACCCGGCGACACGATCCAGGGGATGCTGCGGCTCCCCGTGACCTGGTAAGAGGCTGGGGCCATGCGCATCGACATCGACAAGGACGTCTGTATCGGCGCGGGCCAGTGCGCCCTCGCCGCCCCGGCCGTCTTCACCCAGGACGACGACGGCTACAGCATGCTGGTCCCCGGCCACGAGGACGGCGGCGGCGACCCCAAGGTGCGGGAGGCGGCACGCTCCTGCCCGGTCGGCGCCATCAAGGTGACGGAGGCGGCCGTCGGCTGACCGGGGTGGCCGCCGGCCGAGTCAGACCCGTCCGCGCTCCACCAGGTCGAGGGCTTCCCGCCACGGGAACCGCGGCGCGCGCCCGGCCGTCGGACGTTCCGGAGTAGCGCTCTCCGAACCGGACGCCCATCCCGCGCAGTCTCGCGAGGCTCTCCTGATGGGCGGGGTGGGCGGCCGGCGCGTCCGCCACGCAGGGCAGGACGGCGATCGGCACGCCCAGGCCGACGGCCTCGCAGAGCGTGACCAGGGCGGGGGTGTCGGCGATCCCGGCCGCCAACTTGTTGACGCTGTTGAACGTGGCCGGGGCAACGGCTTCGGCATCCGGCGGCGGCAGGGACCGGCCGAGGCGACGTCATGGCCGTACCTTGCGCACATACCCCGCGCTGCCCGGCACGGAGACCATGACGTCCCGGCGCACGATGCTCAGCCGGTCGCCGAAGCCGGCGACCGCCCTGCGCAGACCCTCGTCCGTGTACTCGATGACCACCACCCGGTCGTCGAAGGCCCGGGCGTAGGTGCCGCACTCGTCGTACCCGCCGCACTCCTCGGCCACCGCGAAGTCCAGCCCGGCCCGTTTCCGGACACCTGCGAGCTCCGGGGTGTTCTTCTGGCCGATGGCCAGATGCCGTGCGTGCGCATGCCGGGACAGCAGGGCCATGAACGCGGTCGCGTCATCGGCGGTGAGCAGCCGCTGGGAGCGGGTGTAGCTGTCGTAGTTGTCCGGCTCGACCGCGTCGAAGCCCTTGGCCGCGCAGTCGTCGAACCACTTGCCGACGCGCTGCGCCACCCGCTCGCGGCGGCCCGGGGTGCGGATGTCGAGCAGCGGCTCGTTCCACTCCTCGTCGATCACGAGCTCGCCGTCGCCGTCGCGCAGCAGCAGGTCGGCGGGCCAGGAGGCGCGCTCCTCGGGCTGGGCCTGGAAGGCGTTGACGTAGCAGATGTTGTAGAGCCCCGGCGCGGGAGAGGCGGTGCGGTCGCGGCTGACGATGCGCACATCCTTCGCCGGGGGATAGGCGCCGCCGATCTGGTAGTCGAAACCGGCGTGCCGCGGCGGCAGCCGGACCGGTGCGACGCTGGTCCGCGACGGTTTCGGCGCATCCGGCTCCGTGGAGTCGCCCGCTCCGCATCCCGACAGGCCCGCGGCCAGCGCGGCGGCGAGCAGAACGACGCTGAGGGCTGCTCCGGAACCCCCGGTGCCGGAGGCGCCCCTGACGGCGGGCATGTCCGCTCCATCAATCGCGGGTACGACCCCGCCTCGGACCGTACGGCGGTCCTGGCGACTGGGGCCGGGCTGGACGGGACAGTGTCCCCACCGGCTGGGCGCACCTCTGCGTGCCCGCGTCCGGCGCGCACGTGTACAAGATCCAAGCGTCCGCGCGCGGCCGTGGTCAAGTCGGGTCCGATATCGCGACGTACGCTCCGAGTTGATACCGACCCGAAGACGGGAGCAGCAACGATGCAGTATGTGAAGCTCGGTTCGACGGGCCTGGACGTGTCGCGCATCTGTCTGGGCTGCATGACCTACGGTCTGCCCGACCGGGGCGTCCACGAGTGGACCCTCGACGAGGAGGCCTCCCGCCCGCTGATCCGGCAGGCGCTGGACGCCGGCATCAACTTCTTCGACACGGCCAACGTCTACTCCGACGGCACCAGTGAGGAGATCGTCGGCCGGGCTCTGCGCGACTTCGCCGACCGGGACGAGATCGTGCTCGCCACCAAGGTCAACGGTCGGATGCGCCCCGGGCGGAACGCGCGCGGGCTGTCCCGCAAGGCGATCATGACGGAGATCGACCACAGCCTGCGGCGCCTCGGTACCGACTACGTCGACCTCTACCAGATCCACCGCTACGACCACGCGACTCCCGTCGAGGAGACGATGGAGGCGCTGCACGACCTGGTCAAGGCGGGCAAGGTCCGCTACATCGGCGCCAGCTCGATGTACGCGTGGGAGTTCTCCAAGGCCCAGTACACCGCCGAGCTGAACGGCTGGACCAGGTTCGTGTCCATGCAGAACCACTACAACCTCCTCTACCGCGAGGAGGAGCGGGAGATGCTGCCGCTCTGCGCGGACCAGGGCGTCGGTGTGCTGCCCTGGAGCCCGCTCGCCCGGGGCCGCCTCAGCCGGGACTGGGGCACCGTGACCGAACGCAGCGCGAACGACGACTTCGGCAGCCGTCTCTATCCGGCGGGCGACCGCGCGATCGTCGAGGCCGTCACCCGCATCGCCGGTGACCGGGGCGTCCCGCGTGCCCAGGTGGCCCTCGCCTGGCTGCTCCACCGCGACATGGTCGCCGCGCCGATCGTCGGCGCCGCCAAGGCCCGGCACATCGAGGACGCGGTGGCCGCCGTGGATCTCGAACTGAGCGAGAAGGAGATCGAGGAACTGGAGCGGCCTTACGTTCCGCACGCCATCAGCGGTCACTGAAAAGACCCCCGGCCGGAGATATTGACAATGCGTCAATATCTCCGGCCGTCCAACAATGTCAAAGTAGGTTTCCGTGTCTTGTTCAGACATGTGGGCCTGTGCGAAAGTGTGCGTTGTGGCCTGGCCGCATACCGTTTGGTATGGGCAATTTCGTGTCACTTCGAGGCCCTGGGCCGTGGGGGGAATACAGCTGTGAATCACGGACGTCCGTCGAATTCCCGGCGTCCCCGCGGTCAGTTCGACGTCACGGACGAGCAGCTGAGCGCCGAGCTGAACAAGTGGACGGGAGCGACACCCGCGCTCCACCCCGTGGGCGAACTGCTCGACCGGCACTGGGAAGCGGCCTTCGCCTACGCCCGGCTGTGCACCGACGGCACCCACGCGGCCGGCATGCTCACCACCGCGGCGTTCACCCGGCTCTTCGGCGAGTCGCTGCGCCAGGCGGGACCCACCTCCGCCTGGCGGTCCCATCTGCTGCTCACGGTACGGCGCATCGCGGGGGAGTGGGACGTCGACGGCCGCCACGAACTGCTCCACCCCGACCTGCGGTCCGGCACCGGGACCGGGGACCGCGCGGCAGCGCGAATGCTCCCGTCCGCCGACCGGCGTCTGCTCTCCCGGGCGTTCCAGCGGCTGCCCCAGTCCGCGCGCGCCATGCTGTGGCACACCGAGGTCGAGTGCGAACCGCTCTCGGCGCCCGCGGTACTGCTCGGCCTGGACGAGGAGGGCGCCCGCACCGAACTGCGCCGGGCCCGTGAACGCCTGCGCGAGGAGTGCCTCCAGGCGCACCGCGAACTGGCGTCCGAGGACGAGTGCCTGCGCTACATGAGGATGCTCGACGTGACCTTCCGGCGCGGTGGCGTGCGACTCGACCCGGACCTTCAGGAGCACCTCAACCGCTGCGGACACTGCCGCCGGACCGCCGACCAGCTCGCCGAGTTCCACGGCTCCCTCGGCGTGGCCCTGGCGGAAGCGGTCCTCGGCTGGGGCGCACGGGCGTACGCGGAGTCCCGCCCCGGTCTCACCGAGCCACCCACCGCCGCCGACCCGGGCGTGGGTGAGGACTTCACCGCGGCGGACTCCGGCCCGACCCCGGGCGGCCCCTTCGGATCCTCGGCTTCAGCTCCGCGCGGCCGCTCGCGACCGGGCGCCGGCCGCCCCACCGTCCCCACCGTCGGAGAACCGGCCACGGACTCCCCAACTGCGACGACACGTGGCGTAACCCCTGTCGCGGGCTCTTTCTGGAGCGATCCCGCAACTCCCGTCGCAGGTGCTGCCTGGGGCGGCGCGACTTCCGCCGGGGTGTCCGCCCGCGGTGGGGGCGCCGGACCCGCTGCCCCCGGCGCCGCTCACGCCACCGCCGGTTCGCCCGCCACCGCCGGTTCGCCCGCCACCGGCGCTGCCGCGTCCGGCGCGGACTTCACCGCCGGGTCGGAACCCGCTCGCGCCCGACGCCTCGCCGGGCGGCCGGGGCGCCGCACCGCATCCGCCGCCCTGGGCGGCATACGCCGGGCCACCGCGATGGGAGACGGCCCCACGCCTCGATCGGCGCACCGCGCGGCCCGGCGGCTCAGGCGTCGCAATCTCGCGCTGGCCGTCGCCGCCGTGAGCGGACTGGTGGTCGTGCCGCTGGTCGTGAGGTCCGCCCTCGACGGGGACGGCGGCTCAACCCCCGGCTCCCGCTCGTCGGCGTCGGGGCACTCCTGGATCGGCACGAGCGCGAGCTCCATGGGCACGCTGACCGGCCGGCTGCACAACGCGGATTCCGGGCTCTGTGTCGGCGTCGTCGGGAAGAAGGCCGTGGCGGGCGCGGAGACCGAACTCGCCGACTGCTCCGAGGAGGCGGGCCAGCGCTGGACGTACCAGAAGGACGGACTGCTCCGCAGCGCCGCCGTCCCCGACCTGTGCCTCGACTCCCACCTCGGCTACTCGGTTCGGCTCGCGCCGTGCACCGGCGGGTCCGGACAGCAGGCCAGGAGCGTCCACTACGACTTCACCGTCCAGGGCGCCCTGGTGCCCCGCTCGGACCAGAACCTGGCCCTCGCCCCCGCCGCCACCGACGGCGCGGGCGCACTCGTCCTCAAGACCCGTGCGGACGCCGCCGCCCAACGCTGGACGGTGGACACCGGCAAGCCCGACATCCAGATGGCGGAGGCCGGCTGGAACGCCGAGCACTGAACTCAGTCGTGGTGCGGCGGTGGCGGAGGCGGCAACGTGGCGAGGTCCGGCGCCGGTTCCGGCCAGACCAGCAGCACCGGGCAGGGCGCGTGGTCCACGACGAACCGCGCGGCCGGGCCCAGACTGTGCGGGCCGAGCCGCGACCGGTCGCCGTCACGGGCCAGCACCAGCAGATCGGCGCCCTCGGCCGCGGCCACCACCTCCCGCTCGGCCCGCCCGCCCCGCTCCACCCGGGAGCACGCGCCCCCGAGCCGCCCGGCGGCCGCTTCGAGCAGCGCGGTGGCGGAGCGTTCCCCCGACTCCTCCATCCGGTCACCGGGATCGTGCCCGGGATGCCCGCGGCCCAGCAGCCCGGCGAACGCCCCGTGCCCCAGCCCCGCCACGGCCGGCTCGCTGACGTGCAGCAGCACCACGTCGTCCGCCGCCGGTGCGTGGGCGCGCACCGCGTCCACACAGGCGGGCCAGGTGCCCTCGACGAGCCAGGCGATCACACGCATACGGCCGTCCTCCCTTGCAGAGACCTCTCACCGATCACAGAAGCTGGAGCGACACCCACAGTGCCACCACCGCCGGGACGAGGGCGGACGGCACGGTGAGCAGACCCAGCCAGGTGAACTCCTTGAGATCCACCCCGTGTTCGTGCTGGTGCACGATCCGCCGCCACAGCAGGGTCGCCAGCGACCCGGCATAGGTCAGGTTGGGGCCGATGTTCACGCCGAGCAGTACGGCGAGGACGGCTCCCGGCCCGGCCGCCGCGGCCAGCGGCAGCAGGACCAGCACCGCGGGCAGGTTGTTGATGAGATTGGCCAGTACGGCGGCGAGCGCGGCGATGCCGAGCAGTGCGGGCAGGCCCTCACCGCCGGGCATGACGTGCCGGAGCGCATCGGCGAGCCCGTTGTCCACCACGGCCCGGACGACGATGCCGAGCGCGAGCACGAAGGCCAGGAACGCCGGCGCGGCCGCCCGTACGACGGCCGGCGGGCGTGCTTCGCGCCGTACCAGGGCCCGTCCGGCGAGCACCAGCGCCCCCGCCAGCGCCGCCCAGGCCGGATCGACGCCGAACGCCGAGGCCACCACGAACCCGGCCAGCGTGCAGCCCACGGTCACCAGCGCGAACAGCGGCAGCTCGGGCGGCTCGCCCGCCTCGGACGAGGGCGCGGCGGCCGACAGGTCCCGGGCGAAGAACCGGCGGAACACCACGTACTCCGCGCCGATCGCGACCAGCCACGGCAGCGCCATCAGCGCGGCGAACCGGGTGAAGCTCAGCCCGCTCGCCGCGAACGCCAGCAGGTTGGTCAGATTGGACACCGGCAGCAGCAGCGACGCGGTGTTCGACAGATGGGTGCAGGCGTACACATGCGGCTTGGGCCGTACACCCGTACGTGCCGCGGTCGCGAACACCACCGGGGTGAGCAGCACGATCGTCGCGTCCAGGCTCAGTACGGCGGTGATCGCCGAGGCCAGCGCGAACACTGCCGTCAGCAGCCGCACCGGGCGGCCGCCCGCCCACCGGGCCGTCCATGCCCCGCAGGCCCGGAAGAGCCCCTCGACGTCGCAGAAGTGGGCCAGCACCAGCACCGCCGCGAGGAACCCGATCACCGGCCCCAGCCGCTCGGCCTCCTGCCTCGCGTGGTCCAGGGAGATGGCACCGGTGGCGATCACGATCCCGGCGGCGGGCACCGCCGTCACCGCCTCCGGCCAGCCGAAGGGCCGTACGACGGCCCCGGCGAGCACGGCGACGAGCAGGACGACGGACAGGGCCTCGGCGAGCGCGGCGTTCAGGGCTCGGACCTCCGGTTGCGGATCATGCGGTGCGCGCCCATGAAACCAGACGGCTGAGGCCGGACGCCGAGCCCGGGACCTGTGGGCCCGGGACCAGACGGCCCGGGCCCGGCGGGGTCAGGCGCCGGTTCCCGGCCCGAAGACCGTCAGGAAGACCGAGGAGGCGTTCCCGGACACCGGTACCTTGCCCGCCGTCCACCGCACCTTCAGCGGGTCGCGTTCGTTCGGCGGGGTGACGAGCAGGTCGACGGGGTTGGCCGACTTCGCTCCGCTGACGTGCGGGTTGGAGAAGGTCAGCCCCGCCCAGGCGCTCTGTCCGGGCTTCAGGGTGACCGTCGCGGCCTGCCCGGAGGAGCGTTTGGGGTTCGCGCCGATCTGGGTGCCGGAGGCGTTCACGAACGCGGTGCCGGGATAGCCGTGCAGGGTGCAGACACGGCTGGACCTGTTGGTCAGCACGATCGGGAAGTTCTCCTGACCCGCGCCCGGGTTGTTGCGGCCCACCGAAGCGGCCAGCTCCGAGGTGTGACAGCGGCCGCTCGTGGCGGCCGCGGTGGACCGTACGGGCGAACCGTTGGCGCCGCTGTCGCCGGTGGCGGAGTCTGCGGTGCCGCCGCAGGCGGTGACGAGGCCCAGTGCGGCGAGGACGCTCGCGCACAGGGACATCCGGCGCGAGGACAACGAGGACGTGTACTCCATGTCTCAACACTCCCGGTCATGAGGGTCCGATTCCGGATCTAACGGAAAAGTTCACGGCCGTAGGCCATTGTGCGGCCTTTCCTCCGAGTCGTCCTCCTCGTGCAGAGAGATCTCCGACCAGATCGTCTTTCCCTCGGGCGTGTGCCGGGTGCCCCAGCGCTGGGTGAGCTGCGCGACCAGGAGCAGTCCGCGCCCGCCCTCGTCCCAGGTCTTGGCGCGGCGCAGGTGCGGGGCCGTGTGGCTGGTGTCGGAGACCTCGCAGATCAGCGTGGTCACGTCGTGGATCAGCCGCAGCCGCATGGGATGGGAGCCGTACCGCAGGGCGTTGGTGACCAGCTCGCTCACCACCAGTTCCGTCGTGAAGCGGGCCAGGTCGAGGCCCCAGGTGTCCAGCTGCTCCCCGACCCGCTTGCGCAGCGACGCGACGTGCGCGGGGTCGCCCGGGATGTCCCAGGTCGTCACCCGGGAGGCGGGCAGCCCCTTGGTGCGGGCGAGCAGCAGGGCCACGTCGTCCGGGGCCCCGCCCGGCGGGAGCAGCGTCCGCAGGATCCGGTCGCAGGTCTCGTCCAGGGACGCCGAGTGGGCCGCCAGCGCCTCGTGCAGCAGCCGGTGCCCGGTGTCGGTGTCCCGGTCGGGTGACTTGACCAGGCCGTCGGTGTAGAGCGAGAGCACACTGCCCTCACCGAGTTCGATCTCGACGGACTCGAACGGCGGCCCGCCGAGGCCGAGCGGGGGACCGGCGGGCACGTCGAGCCTGCGGGGCGGTCCGCCCGGCGGGACCAGGACGGGCGGGAGGTGCCCGGCGAGGGCCATGGTGCAGCGGCGGGAGACCGGGTCGTACACGGCGTACAGGCAGGTGGCGCCGACCTCGCCCGGACTGCTGCCCGCGTCGCACTCCTCGGACAGCCGGACCACCAGGTCGTCGAGGTGGGTGAGCAGTTCGTCGGGAGCCAGGTCGATGTCCGCGAGGGTGCGTACGGCGGTGCGCAGCCGACCCATCGTGGCCGAGGCCTGCACACCGTGGCCGACGACGTCCCCGACGACCATGGCGACTCGCATCCCGGACAGCGGGATCACGTCGAACCAGTCCCCGCCCACCCCGGCGCGCGCCGCCGGAAGATAACGGGACGCGGCCTCGACGGCGGCCGTGCGGGGCAGCGACCTGGGCAGCAGGCTGCGCTGGAGGGCGAGGGCGGTCTCGCGCTCGCGGGAGTAGCGGCGGGCGTTGTCGACACACACGGCGGCACGGGCCGTGATCTCCTCGGCCAGCAGCACGTCGTCGGGGGTGAACGGGTCCGGGCGCCGGTGCCGGGCGAGGACCGCCACCCCCAGCGTCAGCCCGCGCGCCCGGATCGGCACCGACATCACCGAGTGGATGCCGAACTCGCGCACCCGCTCGCCGCGCACGGTGTCGCTCGCCAGCCACTCGGCCAGGTCGGAGGGGACCTCGGCGACGATCGTGCGGCCGGCCACCAGTGAGGCGGCCTGCGGGGACGACGCGGGGTAGACCGCGACCTGACCGGGCTCGACCACCGCCTCGGGGGCGTCCGGGAGCACCGAGCGGTGCGCGGCGCGGCGCAGCCGGACCGGCGCGGTGACCCGCGCGGGCGGCTCGCCGCCGTCCTCCCGCGGATCCAGCAGATCGACACGGACGAAGTCGGCGAGCGCGGGCACGCACACCTCGGCGAGTTCGCGCGCGGTCCGGGTGACGTCGAGCGCGGTGCCGACGCGGATGCTCGCCTCGTTGACCAACTGGAGCCGCTCCCGGGCCAGATGGTTGTCGGTGACGTCGTGCGCGGCGAGGCACACCCCGCGCACCCGGCCGTCGGCGTCGGTGACCGGGGCCATCCGGGCGAGCCAGGCGTGCTCCCGTTCCTCGCCGTCGGCCCGCATGAAGGTCCGGACGTCCAACGGGCGGCCGGTGGTGAGCACCTTGAGCAGGCCGTGTTCGAGGTCCTCGCTCTGCGGGCGGCCGCTGATCTCGGACAGCCGCAGCCCCTGGAGGCGCTCACCGGGCAGGCCGACCACCGCGGCCATCGCGTCGTTCATCGAGCGCAGCCGCAACTCCTCGTCGTACACGGCGACCGCGCAGGGCGACTGGGTCAGTACCGCGCCGGTCAGCGAGTCGTCCGGGGCGAGGGAGCGGCCGCCCAGCGGGGTGACCACGAGCCAGTCGGCGGGGCGGCCGCCGTGCGGCGGGCGGTGGTGGGCGAGCAGCCACACCGGGACCGTACTGCCGTCGCGGTGGCGCAGCTCGACCGTTCCGTCCCAGCGGGAGCCCGCGGGGACGGGGTCGGGCGGAGCACCGCGACCGGCGAGCAGCCCCGCCGCGGGGCGACCCACGATCTCGGCGGCCGGATGGCCGAGCAGCCGACGGGCCCCCTCGTTCCACCCGACCACCGTGCCGTCGGCGTCGATGACGGCCCGAGCCGTGGCCGCGTCGTCGAACGGAAAGTCCGGGCTCATCGCCACTCCCAGCGCACACTCACAGTGAACAGGTGCGTCACTTGTGTTCCAGCCTAGTGCCCCGGCCGGTGCGTCGGCGGCCATGGACCGCACCGGCGGACGCCGTGGCGTCCGGTGCGCCGCTCGGATTCGGCAGGTACCACCTGATATACGCCTTGACCTGCTGGTATTTACGCCTGAGTACCCGAGCGATACCGTGTGGCCATGCCAGCTCTCAACGTGGAGTTCAGCGAGCGCGAACTTGACGATCTACGGCAGATCGCCAAGGAGCGCCGTACGTCGATGAAGGCACTGGTGCGCGAGGCGGCCGCGGCCGACATCGCCCGGCACCGGGCGCTGCAGGAAGGCGCCGAGGCGTTCCGGCGGTTCTTCGCCACGCACGCCGACGAGTTCGCGGCCGCCTTCCCCGACGACGAACCGCCCGCGAAGGGCCGGGGCGCCTGACCGATGCCGCCCGTCGTCCACATAGACGTGCCCTGGCTGCTCCGGCGTCATGAGGAAGTACTGCCGGACCAGCCCGTGATCGAGGACTTCTCCGCGCTGGTGGCGGCCGTGGCCCGGCACCGGGTCGACCCGCCCCGCCCGGGAGCCGTGTCCGACCCCGCCTGGCGGGCCGCGGCGCTGCTCCAGGCACTCGTGCTGCTCAGGCCGTTGCCCTCGGCCAACGCTCGCTTCGCCTGCGCTACCGCCGTGGCCTACATGTCCGCCGGCGGCGCCGGCGTCGACCCGCCGGACGGTGCCCTGGCCGGTCTGGCCCGCGACCTGATGACGGGCCGGACCGACGTGTACGGAGCGGCCGGCCGGCTCCGCTCCTGGCAGATCTGACTCCCGTCCGCGGCCGGGAGGGGAAGCCGGGCCGGGCCGCCGGCCACGGACGGGAGAAAGGTGGCCCGAGAACGGCCGGTTCCCAGTGCACTACGGGGCGGCCCGCGGCGGCACCGTGCGCGCCGACCTGCCATGTGCGGAGAGTTCACACGGGGTGCACGCAAAGTCGAATGCCGGAGCGAACGGTATAGGCCGACAGGGTTTCTGACTTTATTTCAAAGATATCGAGGTCCAGCGGGCGCCTTGTTGGGCGAGAGGGAGTTGTGCAAGGGTGAAACCCGTGTGCGGGAGGTAAAGTTCCGGGACTCATTGGACCGTTGGGGAACCCGGGTTGAGGCCGCCGCGCTGAATTCCCGCTCCCCACAGGCGTATCCCAGAGGTACGCACCAAACGCACCAGCATCAAAGGAACCGCTCCGTGTCCACCGCCCACCCCCCGCGCCCCGCCAGTCCGCCGTTCGGCGCTACGACGGGCGAATCCGACGAGGGCCTGGCCGCCCCGTTGCGAGCCGGTTCGGACGCGGTGGCCTCCCGATCCGTCGCACTGCTGATGGCGCGGCACTGGCGGCCGGCGCACGAGTACGCGGTGATCTGCCTCGCCACATCCGGACCGCTCGCGCACATGGTCACCGCCACCGCCTTCCACCAGATCCTCGACCGGCTGGTGCTGGGCGAGTCCGCCGAGGCGATCCGACCCCGGCTGCTGGTCGCCGTCCGGGACACCGTGGCGAACTGGTCGGCCGAGGACCGGATATCGGGGGTTCTGCCCGACCTGGTGAAACCGGCCGGGGGCCGCGGGATGCGTGCGCTCAAGGCCATGACGCCGGAGAACCGCCGACTCGTCGAGCGCGCCTTTCACGGCCTTCCGCAGTTCGCCCGATGTCTGCTGTGGCACGTCGAGGTCGAGGCGGAACCGATGGACATACCCGCCGGTCTGCTCGGTATGTCCGCCGGTGCCGCGGCCGCCGCACTGGACGAGGCCCGGGACAAGTTCCGGGAGGGCTGCGTACGCGCCCATCTGGAACTCGCGCCGACCAAGGACTGCCGTTACTACAACCGCCTCCTCGACGTACCGCTGCGGCGCGGCGGCGCACTGCTGCCGGACGTTCAGGCACACCTGGCGGAGTGCCCCTACTGCCGGCACGCCGCCGAGCAACTGGGCCACGACGAGGGCGGGCTCGGCCCGATGCTCGCAGAGGCCGTGCTCGGCTGGGGAGCCCGCCGCTACCTCGACACCCGCCCGGGCCGTACGCGCCCGGTGGACGCCCGGACACGGACCGCCGCCCGGCGCGGCACCGGGCGGCGGCGCGCGGGCTCACGGGGCGGCGGCCTGCTGGCGCGCGTCCCGGGGGAGTCCTGGTCGTCCAGGACGCTGCTGACCGGTGTCGGCGTCGCCGGGGCCGGGCTGCTCGCGACCGTCCTCGCCGTCAGCGCGTGGCCGGGCGGCGACGACACCGCCCCGGTCGCCTCCACCGGGGTCTCCGCCACCCGGGGCCCCTCCCCGTCCGCCGGTGCCGCCTCGGGCCTGCCCACCGCGAGCCCGCCGACCCAACTGCGCAACGGCGCGTCGGGCCAGTGCCTGGACACCGCCGGAACGCCCGCGGCGGGGGCGGCCGTCGTACTCGCCGCGTGCTCGCCGGCACCGACCCAGCAGTGGACGTACGAGACGGACGGGCAACTGCGCAGCACGGCCGACGCCGACCTGTGCCTCGACTCCCACGCGGACGCGGGCGTCGTCATCCTCGGCGCCTGCGCCGACGGCACCTCCGACCGCGGCGACGACGTCCGCTACGACCTGACGAGCCGGGGTGAACTGCTGCCCCGCTGGGACGAGACCCTCGCCCTGGCACCCGCCGACACGAACGTCGTCGTCAAGGCCCGCGACGGCTCCACCGGCCAGCACTGGTCGGCCGACAGACCCTGACTACAGCTCCGACTCCCCCCAGGCCCCGACGGTCAACTCGTCGCCCACGGACAGCTTTCCGGGCCGTAGTACGGCGAACTTCGAGCCGAGGGCGACGCCTCCGCCTGCTGCCCGCCGGTAGCTCGCGAGGGTGCGGAGCGGCTCGGGGCCGGCCTTGTCGCCGGTGGTCTGGTCGACCATCGTGACGGCGCAGCGGATGGCGAGTTTCGCATAGCCCAGCTCCGCGTCACCGATCGCGATCCGGCGTGGCAGGTCCTCGGTGTGCGGCTCGTCCCAGCCGTCGACGACCAGGTTCGGGCGGAAGCGGTCCATGGGCAGTGGCGCGCATCCGTGTGCTGTCATACGCGCGTTGAGCGCGTCCAGGGTGGCCCGGGAGAGGACGTGGACGGCGCAGCTGTCCGCGTAACCGGAGGTACCGGGTGTCCGGCCGTCGGTGACCCGGTCGTGCTCCGGTGGCACCCGCACCAGCCGGCACGGCTCGCGAAGGAACTCCGACAGCCACTCGGCGACCTCGCCGCCCTGGTCGATTCCCTTGAACGGGACACCGAACAGCTCGACGTCCCGGCGGGCGCCGGAGGTGTCCACCCGCACGGCCAGTTCCTCCATACCGGGTGCGCTCAGCGTGAGTTGCTCGCCCTCCGCGTCGATCCCGGGGCGGATCAGCGCCAGTCGGGGAAGTCGGCGCTGGGTGCGGAACACCCCCTCCTCACTGGTGACCATGAGACTGCGGTCGTGGGAGAGGCCCGCGACCGTCAGCATCGCGTCGTCCATCGCGACGCCCGCGCATCCCTTGACGGGGTAGCACGACAGCGCGGTGACCCTGGCCGGGTGCCCCGGTGTCATGCGGGCTCCTCGACGAGGTCGGCCGTGGTGATCGTGGTGGGGGCGGCGTGACCGGACAGGGCAAGGGTGAGGTCGAACTCGGCGAGCAGACAGCGGATCACGTGCTCGACGCCCGGCTGCCCGTCGAGGCCCAGCCCGTAGACGTACGGCCGTCCGAGGAGCACCGCCCGCGCGCCGAGGGCGAGGGCCTTGAAGATGTCGTCGCCGGTGCGGATCCCGCTGTCGAACAGCACCGTCAGCCGGTCGCCGACCGCCTGCGCGACCCGCGGCAGCGCGTCCGCCGCCGCGACCGAACCGGCCACCTGGCGGCCGCCGTGGTTGGACACCACCACGCCGTCCACCCCGGCGTCGGCCGCCAGCCGTGCGTCGTCGGGGTGCAGTACGCCCTTGAGGACGATCGGGCCGTCCCAGTGCTCGCGCAGGAACGCCAGGTCCGGCCAGGTGTGGCCGGCGTCCCCGAACAGGCCGAGGAAATGCAGCACGGCCGCGTTGGGATCCTCGTGCACCGGCTTCGCCAGACCCGCCCGAAACGCCGGATCGGAGAAGTAGTTGGCGGTGCCCACCCCGTGCAGGAACGGCAGAAAGGCCTGGTCGAGGTCGCGCGGCCGCCAGGCCAGGAGCGGTGTGTCCAGCGTGACGACCAGCACGGTGAACCCGGCGGCCCGCGCCCGGCCCAGGAAGCTGCGGGTCACCTCGCGGTCCTTGCCCCAGTACAGCTGGAACCAGCGCTCCGCGTCGCCCATCGCCTCGGCGACCTGTTCCATCGGCGTACTCGAGGCGGAGGACAGGATGTACGGCACGCCCTGCGTCGCGGCGGCGCGCGCGGCCGCGGTCTCCGCCTCCGGGTGCATGAGGGACAGCACCCCGACGGGCGCGAGCGCCAACGGCGCCGGCAGCGCCCGGCCCAGCACCTCCACGGACAGGTCCCGCTCCTGCACGTCCCGGAGCATCCGCGGGACGATCCGCCGCCGCGCCAGGGCGGCCCGGTTGGCGCGTGCGGTACTGCCGTCGCCCGCGCTGCCCGCCACGTAGCCCACCGGTCCGGGGCCGAGCCGACGCTCGGTCAGTTCCTCCAGCCGGGTCAGGTCGGTGGGCAGACGCGGTACGGCGCCCGTCATCCCGTTCAGGTAGATCTCGTACTGGAAGTCCGCCCAGTGCCTGGCCATGTGCCGGTCCGCCTCTCGTCGTCGAGTACGCCTCCTCGGCCATCCAATCGTGGCTATCCCATCGTGTCGCCCTCGGCCGGTGAACCGTCCCCGGCGAGGTCGGGTCCCTGGGCGCGGACCCGCTGGACGTGTTCCAGCGACGTGCTCAGCTCGCTGAGCCAGTCGTCGGTGTGACGCTGCACCAGCCGCACGCACCAGGCGAGGGCGTCGCTGCGGCTGCGCGCGACGCCTCCCGCGATCAGGGTGTCGAGCACCTGCCGCTCGGGCTGCCTGAGCCGTGTCATCGTCGGCACGGCGACATGCGTGAACAGGGCGCGCTCGGCCTCGCACTCCACCCCCCAGGACACCTTCCTGCGGAACCGGTGCTCCGCCTCGCGGGCCACGGCCACGCGGCTTTCCCTGGTGCGTTCCCGGAACTCCTGGATCCGCCCCTGTACGGCGGCTTCGCGCTCGGCGTCCGAGGCGTCCGAGGCGAGCCGGGGGCCGGGGATGCGGCCGATCACGGTGATCTCCTCGCGGTCGACCGTGATCTCGACCAGTTCCTCGAAGAGTTCGTCGGGCAGCCGGCCGGCGAACCAGCCGCGCACCTTCTCACGCTGCTCAGTTGTAATCATGTAATCACCATTACGCAGTCCCGAGATGAACACAAGGCGTCGCGCAGGGGTGTGCCGGGAGCCGAGGCTGAATGTTTCAGGACTATTAACGAAGCGGTGAGAACCGGCCACTTGGCAGCTTCAGGCGATCAAGAGCGGCCCAGATTCGCGATTGGAACGTTCGAATTCTGTAACTTCACGCCACTGATTCAATACGCAAGGTTACTGAAATCCATGGGTCCGATGTGTGTTTCGGCGGCGGACTCGGCAGAGTGTCGCTCGCCGCCCCGGCACCCACCGGGCCAAGGGCGGCACCCTGTCGAATCAAGCGGAAGGATGCACACAATGCGGAACACCGCGCGCTGGGCAGCGACCCTCGGCCTCGCGGCCGCCGCCGTCTGCGGACCCCTGACCGGGGCCTCCGTCGCCTCGCCCCCCAGCGCCCCCGCCTCGCTCTACGCCCCGTCGGCCCTGGTGCTCACCACCGGCCACGGAGCCGACATTGCGACTGTGACGCCGGAACGCGCCGTCATTCTGAACTGCGCCCCAAGCGCCTCGGGAACCCATCCCGCCGCACCACTAGCGTGCGCGGAGCTACGCTCCGTCGGCGGCAACCTGGACGCCCTGACGGCACGTAACACGCAGTGCACGAAGGAATACAACCCGGTGCTGATCACCGTGCAGGGCGTCTGGCAGGGCAAGCGTGTCTCCTACGAGCGGACCTTCGGCAACGAGTGCGTGAAGAACTCCTTCGGGACCAGCGTCTTCGCGTTCTAAAGGACCGGGATCGACCGGTAGCCGGACATGCCGGAACAGGCTCGTTACTGGGGAGTGCGGGCCATTGTCACGGCGACCGGAGATCTCGCACCGGGGGTCGGACGGGCGGAGTGGGGCCGCCCGCCGACCCCCGGCATCATCATGTCCGCTCCCCGGGCGCCCCGGACACCTCCTGGGCCCCGGGGAGCGTCGGCATGTGAGGGAGCGGCGGAAAACGGCGCAACAGCCCCGTACCGCGCAACAGCCGCTCCAGTTCGGGACCGTCGCCCACCAGACGCAGCCGGCCGCCGCGCTCCCGGGCTCTCGCCTCGGCCCTGCACAGCGCGCGCAGTCCCGAGCAGTCGAAGAACTCCACGAGCCGCAGATCGACCAGCACGTCCGGTCGCGGGCAGGCGGTCGCGGCGTCCAGATGTTCGCCGAGCAGGCCGGCCGTGGCGATGTCGATCTCCCCGAGGACCTCGACCACGGTGACGGATCCGGCGACCCGGCTGCGGGCACACCGGTTGGGCTGCGGGCGGCCGCCTCGGTGATCGGTTTCCGGCGTCATGATGTCTCACCTCGCCCCAGGCATGGGCCTGGGTAGTTACCCCGGTGATCCCCCTGCCATCCCTGTGATGCGGCCCGCAAGATCAGCGGCACTCGAAAGGGTGAACTTCTTGGGGCCTCCCTTGACTTGAAGGGCAGAGGATCCGAAGGACCCGAGGGAACCCTCCGCGAAGGACTGATCCGCCATGACCGCCGAACTCACCGGCACCTGCCTGACGCTGGGCGACGACCGCCCGGCCATCCGCTTCAGCCGTGCATACGATCAGTCCGTCGAGCAGGTCTGGCGGTTCGTCACCGAACCGGACCGGACGGATCACTGGTTCCCCTCCCGGCTCCGGATGGAGCTGCGGCCCGGCGGCACGGCCCACTTCAGCGGCGACCCCCATCAGGCCGACGACACGGGCACGGTGCTCGACGCCGACCCGCCCCGGCACCTGTCCTTCACCTGGGGCGGCGACGAACTCCACCTCGACCTCGAAGCGCTGGACACGGGGCGCAGCCGCCTCACACTCACCAACATCCTCGGCGCGGCGAACGCCGCGGCGCGCAACGCCGCCGGCTGGGAGGTCTGCCTGCTCGCCCTCGACGCCGTCGCCCGGGGCGAGCGGCACGGCGGCCCGCACTCCGCGGACGCCGCCGACTGGCACCACTACTACCGGGCCTACCTCGACGCAGGCTTCCCCTCCGGCGCCCCGGTTCCCGACCCAGGCTGATCCCCCGTCAGGCCAGCTGGCGGCGCACCAGTTCGTGCAGCCGCCCACCGGTGTCCGCGAGGAGATCGGCGGGCCGGCCCTGCTGGGCGACCTTCCCGTCCTCCATCACGATGACCCGGTCCGCGTCCAGCACCGTCGACAGCCGGTGTGCGATGACGATCCGCGTCGCGTTCAGCTTGCGCGTGCTCTCCATGACCGTGCGCTGGGTGTCGTTGTCCAGCGCGCTCGTCGCCTCGTCGAAGAAGAGCAGCCGCGGACGGCGGATCAGGGCCTGGGCGATCATCAGCCGCTGCCGCTGCCCCCCCGACACCGCACCGCTGCCCGAGACGATCGTGTGCAGTCCCATCGGCATCCGCCGGATGTCCTCCGCCAGCCCCGCCAGTTCGGCCGCCGCCATCGCCTCCTCCGGCGAATACGGTTCGGCGCCCCGGATCACGTCCAGGATCGAACCGCTGAACGGCTGGGCGTGCTGGAGCACCACCCCGCACTGGCGGCGCACCGCCGACCGGTCCAGTGCCCCGAGGTCCTGACCGTCGTAGAGCACACTGCCCGAGACCGGTCGGTCGAAGCCGATGAGCAGCCGCAGCAGCGTGGACTTGCCGCAGCCGCTCGGCCCGACGATGGCCACGAACTCGCCCGGCCGCACCTCGAACGAGACGTCGTCGAGGACGAGCGGCCCGTCGTCGGCGTACCGGAACGACAGCCGACGCGCCTCGACCGCCCCGGACAGCGGCCCCGGCCGGGTGCTCCCGGCGGGAACCTCCGGAGCCGCCTCCAGCACCGGCCTGATCTCCTCGAACAGCGGCAGCGCGGCCACCGCCGACACCAGGGAGCCGGTCAGCTGGGTCACCGACGTCAGCAGCATCGTCACGGACGTGCTGAAAGTGAGGAACGCGGACGCCGACATCGCGCCCCGCGCCGGACCCGCCAGCAGCATGAACATCACCAGCGTGCACACCGGCAGGCACACCGAACCCAGCACCGCCGTGAGGTTCTTGATCCGGCCCACCCGCTGCTGGAGCTCACGGCTGCGCGCGAACCCGTCCGCCCAGGCCGCGTACGCGTAGTTCTCGGCCGCCGCCACCCGCAGCTTGGGCAGCCCGCGCAAGGTCTGGAACGCCTGGTTGTTCAGCTTGTTGCCGAGCACCACCAGCTGCCGCTGCCAGCGCACCTGCCACAGCCCGAGGCCCAGGAACGCGCCCCCGACCACCACCAGCACACCGATCGCCGCGCACGCCATCGGCACACTGAACCAGAACAGCAGCGCCAGATTCATCGCGCCGACCGTCACCGACTGCGCGACCACCGGACCCACCCCGGCCAGCAGCCGCCGAATCGCACTGATCCCCATCGCGGCGCTCGCCAGTTCACCGGTGGACCGCCCGGTGAAGAACGCCGTCGGCAGCCGCAACAGCCGGTCCCAGAGCGCTGGTTGCAGGGTTGCCTCGATACGGCCTTCGAGGCGCAGGATGGTCAGGTTCTCCAGCAGCATGAAGGCGGCGGCCACCACCCCGCTGATCATCACCGCGAGACAGACCTGTGCGATCAGCCCCAGCTGCGCCCTCGGCACGTACTCCCCGAGCACCTTTCCGGTGGCCACCGGCACCAGGGCGCCGATCGCCACCGTCACCAGCCCGGCCAGCAGCAGGTTCAGCACGTCGCCCCGGGTGCCGCGCATACTGAACCGGAGCAGGCCGAGCGGCCCCAGCGGGCGGTCGGGCAGCGGACGGTAGAACATCTCCGCGCGCGGCTCGAACTCCCCGGCGTTGGCCTTCTCCACCGGGGTCTCCCGACCGGTCGCCGGATGCACCGCCACATAGCCGCCGCGTCGCCACAGCAGCGCGACCGGCGCCCCCGACAGCGCCCGGTGTCCCACCAGCGGGCCGACGTCGTCCCGCCACCAACGCCCGTCCAGACGCACGGACCTGGTGCGTACCCGGGAGGCGAGAGCCACCCGCTCCACCGGGTCGAGCCGGTCACTCCCGGCGCCGCCGCGCGCGGGCTCGGCCAGCGCGATCCCGGCGGCCCGCGCGACCAGCCGGCAGGCGGCGTAGGTGGCGTCGTCGTCGGCGGCCGTGACCCGCCGGGACGCCTTGCCGATGGACGCGAGCAGGGTGCGGTCGGCCTCGGCCCGTACCGCCTCACCGGCCCTGATCCCGGCCGCCGTGCGGGACTCGTGGCTGCGCTCCAGCTGCTCGATCCACCGGTCGAGGGTGGTCAGCAGGCGGTACTGGTGGTCGACCATGCTCTGCCACACGGCCGGGTCCATCAGCAGATCGGCGGCCGCGTCCGCGCCGTACAGCGCCCCGTACTGGACGCTGCCCGGCGGCACCTGCATCCAGAACACGTCGTCGTCGGCGGGCGCGTCGGCCGGCTCGGCCGCGGACGGCGCCTGGAAGAGGATGGACAGGCCACGGCCCACACCGAGCGCGAGCGCATACTCCAGCGGGCTCGAAGCGGGCGGTACGTACTGGGGGTTGCCGTACTCGTCGTACGACCAGGTCTGGGTGGCGGCCGGTCGGTACAGCTCGCGCAGCCCGATACGGCGTACCACGCAGTCCCGCGACGGCCGTGCCACCAGGGTGTGCTGGGGTCCCGCGACCGGACCGAGCAGCAGCGCGCCCGCCTCCAGACGGCCCAGGTGGTGCCAGTGGCCCTGCTGCCCGGCGTCCACCGCGAACAGGTCCAGGGCGCCCGCCGTCACCAGCCACAGCACCTGCGGCCCCTCCAGGTCGAGTCGGCCGACCCCGGCGCAGTCGACCGGCGTGCCCAGCGAACCGAGCGCGCCGAGGACCAGATCGCCGCCGTACGCCTCGGTCATCTCACCGCTCCCTGACCAGCGCCGCGTACCCGCCGCCGTGTGCCACCAACTCGTCGTGCCGCCCGCGCTCCACGACCGTGCCGTGCTGGAGCACGACGATCTCGTCGCTGTCCCGCACGGTGCTCAGCCGGTGCGCGATCACCACACAGGCGCAGCCGCGCCGCCGCAGGTTGTCCATCACCGTCTGCTCGGTCTCCGCGTCCAGCGCGCTGGTCACCTCGTCCAGTACCAGGATGCTGGGTCTGCGCACCAACGCCCGTGCTATCTCCAGCCGTTGCCGCTGGCCGCCGGAGAAGTTCCGACCGTCCTGCTCCACCCGGCTGTGGATGCCACCGGGCCGACGCGTGACGACGTCGTACAGCGCCGCGTCCCGCAGCGCCTCTGCGACCGCTTCGTCCGGTATCGACGGATCCCACAGCGTCACGTTGTCCCGCACCGAACCCTCGAACAGGAACACGTCCTGGTCGACGAAGGAGACCGAGGCGGCGAGCGCACCCCGGGGGATGTCCTCCAGACGGCGGCCGTCGATGCGGATCACCCCGTCCCAGGGGGCGTACAGCCCCGCGATCAGCCGGGACACCGTCGACTTGCCGCTGCCCGAACCGCCCACCAGCGCCACCTGCCGACCGGGCCCCACGGTCAGGTCGAACCCGGTGAGCAGGGGTTTGTCGAGGGGGCTGTAGCCGAAGGTGACGTTCTCCAGCTCGACATGACCACGCAGCCGACGTGTGTCGCCGGCGCCGTCCGGGCGGTCGTAGACCGGGTCCGCCCGGAAGCTCTCCACGTCCTTCAGCCGGGCCACGTCCGCCGCGAAGTCCTGGACGCGCCCCGCGACCCCGTTCAGCCGGGTCAACGGCGCGGTGAACCGGGTGACCAGGGCCTGGAAGGCGACCAACAGCCCCACCGAGATATGGCCCTCGACCGCGCGCAGGCCGCCGATCCAGAGGATCACCGCGCTGTTCAACGTCGCCAGCGTCGGCGCGACCACACCGAGCCAGGCGCTCGGCACCCCGAGCCGCTGCTGCTCCTCCAGCGTGGCCGCGTGCTGGCCGGCCCAGGTGCGGAAGTAGCCGTCCTCGCCGCCGGTAGCCTTCAGCGTCTCGATCAACTGGAGCCCGGTGTAAGCGGTGTTGGTGAGGCGGGCGGTGTCCGCACGCAGCTTCGCCGTACGGGTGGCGCGCAGCCGTACCACCAGCCGCATCGCCACCACGTTCAGCAGCGCCACGCCGATCCCCACGAAGGTGAGTTGCGGGTCGTACGTGTAAAGCAGCACCGCGTACAGCACGACCACCACCGCGTCCACACCGGCCGACGCGAGGTCACGGGCCAGGGTCTCGGCCACGGCGTCGTTGGACTGGAGGCGCTGTACCAGGTCGGCGGGGCTGCGCTGGGCGAAGAACGTCACCGGCAGCCGCAGCAGATGACGCAGGAAGCGGGCGCTGGACAGCGTGGAGGAGACGATACGGCCGTGCAGCAGATTGGCCTGCTGGAGCCAGGTCAGCACCAGGGTGAGCAGGACGCACGCGCCCATCGACGAGAACAGCACGCCCAGCAGGGAGGTCTGACCGCCGATCAGGAACATGTCGATGTAGGTGCGGCTGAGCGCGGGCGTCGCCGCGCCGACCGCCACCAGCAGCAGGCTGGCCAGCACGGCGGCCGGGAGGGTGCCCGCGGTGCCGCGCAGCCGGGCGGGCATGGCGCCGAGGATGCCCGGTCTGCGTCCGCCCTTGGTGAAGCCCTCACCCGGCTCCAGCACCAGGACGACCCCGGTGAAGGCGCTGTCGAACTCCTCGGCGGGTACGAACCGGCGGCCCTTGGCCGGGTCGTTCACGAACACCCCGCGCCGGCCGAAGCGGCGGCCCATGCCGTCGTAGACGACGTAGTGGTTGAACTCCCAGAACAGGATGGCAGGTGCCCGTACTTCGGCGAGCGCGGCCAGATCCATCTGCATGCCCTTGGCGGTCAGACCGTAACCACGGGCGGCCTTCAGCAGGTTGGAGGCGCGCGAGCCGTCGCGGGAGACTCCGCAGGCGATGCGCAGTTCCTCCAGCGGGACATGGCGGCCGTAGTACGCGAGGACCATCGCGAGGGAGGCGGCGCCGCACTCGACGGCCTCCATCTGAAGCACGGTCGGAGTGCGGACGGTCCCGGCGTGCCGCTTGGGGACGGAACGTCTCGGCGGGGCGGCGCGGCGGCGGCTCCGGGTCTCCTGGGCGGTGGTCACGGCAGCAGCCAATCGACGGGACGCTGGTCGGCCAGCCGGATCGAACCGGTGGCCAGGGTCATGGAGTCGAGCCGGTACGGCGGCCCGTCCGCGGACGACCAGCGGTAGCCGCTCTTCGTCGCGGACGACCGATCCAGCCGCACCAGTACCGCCACCGGGCGGCTCTTCCTGGTGAACTGCTCGCCCAACTGGCTGTCGCCGAGGAACGCGGCGACCGACTGGGCGGACTGGGCGGTGCGGTCCACGGACTTCACATGGCCGCGCAGCACGCCGTACTCCTGGGTGGACACCGATGCCACGGTGAGGTCGACGGCCGCGTCCGCGGGGATGGCGGCCGCGTTCTCGGCGGGAACGTACACCGTCGCGTAGAGCGGGTCGGAAGCGTGTGTGACCTTCTCCACGGCGGCGACGTCCGTACCGGTCCGGATGATCTGCCCGATGGTGGCGGCGAGCGTGGTGACCCGGCCCGCGGCGACGGAGCGGACGATCGACTCGCCCCTGCTCGTACGGACCTTGAGGACGGGCGCGCCGGCGGCGAGCTGTCGGCCCTGCGCCGTGAGGACGGCGGTGACCTGGCCGTCGACGGGGCTCTGCAACAGGTAACTGCCCTGCCCGTGGGTGAGGATGGCGGGCGCGCTCACCGTGGAGGCGACCGAACCGGTCACCGCCCACAGTGACGCGGCGGCCATCACCACGACGGTGACGGACAGCACGAGCCAGCCCTGCGGGCGGGCGAGCCGCACCGGAAGGTCGAGTTCGTCCGGCGACTGGAGCTTGGCGAGGGCCTGTTGGCGGAACTGCACGGGACTTGCCTCACGTGGTCCGGGCATCGCCGAGTCCCGGAGCCGGGGGGCGGCTCCGGGACTCGACGGTGAGGTGGTGCGATCAGAGACCGGCGACCAGGCTGGTGACGGGCTGCGTGTTCAGACCGGTCACACCCTCGACGGTGCCGACAGCCGTGCCGACCACGTTGGAAACCGGGGCGACGCCGTCCACCAGGCCGGTCACGGTGCCAACGGCGTTCAGGGAAAGGCCGCCGGAGACGGAGTCGAGGTCGGCGTCGGAGATCTCGGCGGTCTCAACCTGGGGGATGGAGTTCATGATGGAACTTCCCTTCATATGGGTATTTCACAAGGGGGAGTGCCGCGGGGTGTCGGACACCCGTTTCCAGGCGCCCTGAGCGGTCCCGCGATGCCTGGATCAAAGCACGCACGCGTCGTCCGCATCCACTCAACCAGGCTCCTCACCTGCGAATTTGCAGCCCGTCAGGGCTCAACCGTGCAGACTCGCGCACGCCTTGTCGGCGACTCCTTCACATGCCGCACGGCATCGGCGCGTACCAGGACTTGTGCCTGTCACGGCGAATCCGGCACTCCGCGCCAATGACGCGTCAGGGGGCGCGCGTCTGTGCAGATCCGCTGCCCACCGTGACTTGGTTGAGTATTCAATGTGTAGATTCCCTGAAGCGGTGATTCCGCTTCCGGATCGGCGCGGTGCGTGCCCGCGTGATCACCGAACGCGTTCGCGCGGACCGGGACCGTGTCAGTCCACCCGTGTCAGTCCAGCCATGTCAGTCCAGCAGCGCGTACACCGTGCTGGCCCGTGCCGCGAGTCGGCCCGAGGACTCCTCCGTCATCGTGATGTCGGCGAAGGCCATCCGCCGGCCCAGCTTGCTCAGCACCGCCTCGACGACGACGTCCGAACCGGTCACCGCCCGCTGGAAGGACGTCGACTGCTGAACGGTCGTCATCGGCACGAAACCACCGCGCGCGGACGACACGGCGATCACCGTCGCGGTGTCGGCGGCGGCCATCAGGGCCTGACCGGACATGCCTCCGCCCTCCCGGGCGAGCCGGGCCGACCACGGCAGGCGCAGGACCGCCCGGTCGCCGCCCAGACTCTCGACCGACAGGCCGAGTTCCAGGACCCAGGGGGCGAAGTTGTCGGCGAGGATCTTGTCGGCTTCGGCGCTGGTCATCGTCATGACGGGGATTGTTCCCGCCCGGGCCCGGCGACACGCGGAGCCGATCCTGTTCACTGCCGCAACAGAGTAAGTCGCAAACGGAATTGAACGCGCCGTGCGACCCGCCCGTACCTATGACCATCCAGGCGCCCCGAATCCCTGCCGGACCCCGGCAGCGACCCCGACCCTTGGAGGTCGAGAAGTTTGAGTCACAAGCGAATGCCGAAGCGCAAGGCCGCGATAGCAGTGGGCGGTGTCGCGGCACTCGGAGCGGCGGCCCTGCTGCTGCCGAACGCGAACGCCTCGCAGGACGGCGCCTCTACGGACGCGGCCGCCCCCAGGGCCCTGAAGGCCACGGATGCCTCAGGCCTCGCATCGCAAATCGCGAAGCAACTCGGCGACGCCTTCGCGGGCTCCTACTACGACAGCGGCAAGCAGCAGCTGGTCGTGAACGTGGCCGGTGGCGACGACGGCCTGGCCGCGCGGGCGCAGAAGGCCGGTGCGGTGGTCCGCGAGGTGGCCAACAGCGCGGCCGCGCTCAAGACGGCCGCGCAGACTCTGAAGACCAGGGCGACCATCCCCGGCACCTCGTGGGCCATCGACCCCAGGACCAACAAGGTCCAGGTCACCGCCGACAGCACGGTCACCGGCGCCAAGTGGGCCAGACTGGAATCGACCGTCCAGGGCCTCGGCTCGGGCATGGCGACCGTCAAGAAGTCGGCCGGCACCTTCAAGACCTTCGCGTCGGGCGGCGACGCCATCTTCTCCCAGGCGGAGGGCGGCACCGTCCGTTGCTCCCTCGGCTTCAACGTCACCGCCTCCGACGGCAGTCCCGCCTTCCTGACGGCCGGTCACTGCGGTGTCGCCGCCAAGGAATGGTCCGACTCCCAGAACGGGCAGCCGATCGCCACCGTCGACCAGGCGACCTTCCCCGGTGAGGGCGACTTCTCACTGGTCAAGTACAACGACCCCGCCACTCAGGCGCCGAGCGAGGTCAACACCGGCAACGGACAGAACGTCGCGATCACGCAGGCCGTGGAGGCGACCGTCGGCACCAACGTGTTCCGGATGGGCTCCACCACCGGACTGCACGACGGCCAGGTCACCGGCCTCGACGCCACCGTCAACTTCCAGAGCGAGACCGACCCGAACGGCGTCGACACCGTCACGGGCCTCATCCAGACCAACGTCTGCGCCGAGGCCGGTGACAGCGGTGGCTCGCTGTTCACCCAGGACGGCGGCGCGGTCGGCCTCACCTCCGGCGGCAGCGGCGACTGCACCAACGGCGGCGAGACCTTCTTCCAGCCCGTGACCGCCGCCCTCCAGGCGACCGGCGCGACGCTCGGCGACGCCGGTGGCGCGGGTGCCGGTGACCAGGCAGGTGCTGGCGACCAGGCGGGCGCCGGTGACCAGGCCGGTGGCGGTGACCAGGCGGGCGCCGGTGACCAGGCCGGCGGTGGCGACCAGGCCGGTGGCGGTGACGCGGTCGGCGGGGGCGACCAGTCCGGCGCGGGTGACCAGTCCGGTCTGGGCGGCGACGGCACGGGCACCGGTGACGCGTCCGGCACCGGTACCGGTGCCGGCGACCATTCCGGCAACGCCAACGCCAACGGCCACGGCAACGGTGCGGACGACGGCTCCTCCCTCACCGAGAGCCACTGACCGGCCAAGGCAGCGGTTCCGGCCGGCAGTGAACGGTCCGGTCCTCCGAGGGGAGGGCCGGACCGTCTCGCCGTACCGCCGGTACTCAGCCGCCGGCACCCCGAGCCCGGAGCAGCAGCAGGGCCACGTCGTCGACCCGCTCCCGGGCCCCCGCGCTCTGCCTGACCAGTTCGTCGGCCAGCGGTTCCAGCGGCCCGTCCCCGATCCGGCCGAGCAGTTCCCCCAGTTCGGCCAGGGCGTCCTCGATGTCGACGCCGGGCGACTCGATCAGCCCGTCGGTGTACAGCACGAGCACCGAGCCGGGGACGTGGTCCACCTCCGTCGTCGGATAGGAGGCCTCCGCGTCGATGCCCAGCAACGGGCCGCCCGCCAGGTCCAGCACCCGTACCCGTCCGTCAGGCCGTCTCAGCAGCGGCGGCGGATGCCCCGCCCGTGCCATCACGGCCCGCCCGTGCACCGGGTCGAGCTGTAGATACAGACAGCTCGCGAACAGATCGGCACCGAGGTCGATGAGCAGCCGGTTGGTGCTGCCCATGACCTCCCCCGGCGTCTGACCGCCGGAGGCGAACGCGCGTACCCCGGTACGGATCTGGCCCATCAGCCCCGCCGCGGTCACGTTGTGCCCCTGGACGTCCCCGATCACCGCCGCCGCCAGCGGGCGGGACGGCACCAGGTCGTAGAAGTCGCCGCCGATCTCCATCCCCTGAGTGGCGGGCAGATAGCGCGCCGCCGCCTCGATCCCGGGCGGCGGCACCAGCGAACGCGGTAGCAGGGCTTCCTGGAGACCGTGCGCCAGACGGTACTTGGCGTCGAACAGCAGGGCCCGCTCCAGCGCCTGCGCGATCAGCCCGGCCAGACTGGTCAGGACGGCCCGCTCGTCCGCGGGGAAGACATGCGGCTCGGCATAGGCGAAGACACAGATCCCCACCGGCCGCCCCGACGCGATCAGCGGCAGATACGCCCAGGCCGCGAAGACGCCCGGCACGCCGCTCTGCTCCGGATACAGCCGGTCCAGCTGCTGCCGTGACTCGAAGAACGCCGGCACCCCGCTGGTGAGCACATGCGTGCCCGGCATCCGCTCGCTCAGCGGCGTACCGTCGAACCGCTCGACCAGCCGCGGGTCGGGATACCCGCGGTGCCCGAGCACATGCAGTCGCCGCGCCTGCGACCCGAGGAGCACCACCGCCTGGCTGCCCACGGTCGGCACGATCTCGTCCGCGACCAGCTGCACCACGTCCTGCACCCCGACCGCCTCGGTCAGCGCGGCGGACAGGCTCAGCACCTGGGTGATGGAGACGAGCCGGGACGGCCCCACGTCGGGTCGCGGTGTCTCCCGCGTCATCTGCGCGACCCCCCGCGCCCGGGTGACGCGCACGCTCAGCCCGGTGGTGCTCGGATAGAGCCGGAACGACAGCCACTCGCCCGGCGGGCGCAGCGCCACGAACGACGTCACATGCTGGCTGATCAGGGCGGCCCGGTAACGGTCCTCGTACAGCGGGTCGTTGAGCCAGGGCACCGCGGCCCACAGATGGGTACCGACCAGCTCGCCGACCGGGGTGCGGAGCAGGTCGGCGGCCGCCGCGTTGGCGAACGCGACCCGGCCGTGCAGATCCAGCGACACCAGCCCGTACGGCAGCCGGGCCACCATGCGCGCCGCCTCGATCGTCCCCAGGTTGCCCGCCACACCGGTGAGCGCCGCCGCCAGCAGATCGGGCTCCTGCTGCGGCGGCCGGGCGTCCTTGGCCGCCCGCTCCAGCCGCAGTGCGAGTCGGCCGCAGGCCGCCGTCAGCTGCTCCCGCTCCCGCTTCCCCAGCACCGGCGGGTGGGAGCCGGGCCAGGTCACGAAGACGGCCCCGAACGCCCGGTGCGCGGTGGCGAGGGGGAGTGCGGCCAGGGCGAAGGGATAGGGGAGGACCACCGCGATCCGGGGAAAGCGGCGGGCCATGTCCTCCTCGCCGCACACCCAGACCAGCCGACGGCTGCGCAGCGCCTCGGCGACCGGGACGGGCGCGCTCAGCCCGACCCGTTCCCAGGGTGCCGCGAACGCCCGCGGCAGCCCCGCCATCACGGCCATCTCCAGTACCGCCTCGTCGGCGGTCAGCAGATACACCGCCCCGGAGTGCGCGTGCACCTCGTCCATCATCGCGGCCAGCGACAGGGACAGCAGCGGTCGGCCGATCTGTGACCCGGCGGCCACCGACGCCTGCGGGGACCTCACCCCGTCGGACACGCCGACCACCTCCTCGCCCGGCCGCGCGCCGCCTTCCCGCCCGGCCGCGCGTCGCCTCCCCGGCATCAAGGCTGCCCCTTGACGCTGTGCGGCGCACGGCGAACGGGCCGTACCCGGGCTGCGGCGGCCTCGCGACCCGCGCGGACCGGGCGATTCCCGGATGCGACGGCGCGACCGCGGTACCCCCTCGGGTCGATCTCATGCCTTCACAGTCGAAGCGCGTGGCGGGGCATGGGCGCCGGGTGTGCGCCCCCGCGCACCCGGATGGCCGGAACTTCGCGCCCCGAAACCGACGCGGCCCCCAACAATGGGGCACGCGTTCAACTGGCGGGATCGATGTGCGGCAAACCGAAAGGACGGCAGTGATCCGGTTACTCCTGGTCCACGACTCGTGTCTGGTGCGGTCGGTACTCGCAGAGTGGCTTCGCCGCGAGCCCGGTCTGGAGGTGGACGACACGCCGTGGCACGACGCGTCCCGGCGGCTGCGGTCCGTACGGCCCGACGTGTGCGCCGCGGACCTGGAATGCGCGGGCTCCGACGGCGCGCCGCCGCTCGGCGAGCTGAGCGCCTCCGGCGCGGGCCCGACGCCACCACGCCTGCTCGTGCTTGCCAACGCGAACAGACCCGGGCTGCTCAAGCGCGCGGTCGAGGCCGGCGCGCTCGGCTATGTCGACACGAAGGGATCGCCGGAGGGACTGGTGCACGCGATCCGGCGTGTCGCGAAGGGAAAACGATTCGTTGACGAGTCGCTGGGCTTCGGTTTCCTCAAGGCCACGCAGATCCCGTTGACGCGGCGTGAGCTCAGCGTGCTGTCGCTCGCGGCGGCGGGCGCCTCCATAGCGGAGATAGCGGGCATCCTGCACCTGTCCCACGGGACGGTGCGCAACTACATGGCGGCGATCACACGCAAGACCGGGGCCCGCAACCGCATCGACGCGATCCGCATCTCACAGGGCGAGGGGTGGCTGTGACGGCGCGGCGGCCGTCCCCGGTGCCCACCCGCCGACCAGGTCACGGTACTGCGCTGAGGTGCGCAGCAACTCGTCATGGGTGCCGTACGCGGTGCTCCGCCCGTCCATGACCAGGATCCTGTCGGCCCGCCGGGCCGAGCTGATCCGGTGGGCGACGACCACGAGGGTGCCGCCCGGCCGCGCGGCGAAGGCCCGCTCGGCCCGAGCCTCCGCCTGCGGGTCCAGATGGCAGGTCGCCTCGTCGAGCAGGGCGAGGGGCGCGGGCGAGAGATAGGCCCGGGTCAGCGCGATCAGCTGACGTTCGCCCGCGGACAGGGCGGCCGGGTCGACCTGGGCGGCCGGGCCGCCGAGCGTCTCCAGCAGCGGGGTGAGCCCCACGGCCTCGGCGGCCGCGAACAGCTCGCCCTCCGGCACCGGATCCTCCCGGAAGTACCCGAGATTCTCGGCGAGGCTGCCGGTGAAGACGTACGCCTCCTGCGGAATCAGCACCCGGCGTGCGGCCGCCTCCGCAGCCGGCACCGGGTGCCCGCAGACCAGGATCACCCCCTCGGCGGGCTCCAGCAGACCGGCGACCAGGGCCGTCAGCGTCGACTTGCCGATACCGCTCGGCCCCACGACGGCCAGATGACCGCCGTGCGGAACGCTGAGGCCGAGCCGGTCCAGCACCCGTTCGCGGGCGCCGCCGTAGGCGAAGGAGACGGACGAGAGGGTGAGGGCGGCGGTGGTCCCGTCCGTGGCGGTGCGGGCCGTCGATCCGGTCGGACCGGGCTCCGCGACCGGTGCGGGCGCCCCCGGAAGCAGGCGGCGCAGTACGACCGTCAGACGGCTGCCGCTCGTGCCCATGCCGTGGACCAGGTTCTGGAGCGCCGGCAGGAGCGACTGCGTGACATAGATGAGGGCACCGACCAGGGCGCCGGGCGTGACGCCGTGGGAGAGGAGCCAGGGGGCGGTGACGAGGAGCAGTACGCCGGGGAGCTGGCCGCCGACCGTGAGGGACACCACGCGCAGCACGCCCCAGTGGGCCAGGGCCCGGGCGGCGCGCAGCTCCGCGTCGACCAGAGCCCCGGTACGGGCGGCGACGAGGCCCTCGGCCCCGGCCGCCGTGACGTCCCGCAGTCCCGGGCAGACCGTGCCCAGGTCCTCCGCGAGAGCCTCGTCGGCGATGAGCAGGGCCTGCTGGCGGCGGGCCAGCGGACGCAGCGTCACCGCGAACAGGCCGAGGCCCGCCACCAGTGGCGGCACCACCACCAGCAGCAGCGGCGGGGCCAGCGAGCCCAGGCCCACGAGCGCGCCGGTGGCCGTGAACACGAAGGAACGGGACACCATCACCAGACCGGCGAGGGTGTCCCGCGCGATCTCCACCTGCTGGGTGAGCCCGGACAGCAGCCCGCCGTCCGCCTCCCGCACCCCGCGCTCGGCGACCCGCTCCACGAGCCGGTCCCGCACCGGCTCGACCAGCGCGGCGACCACGCCGTACACCCGGCCCGTCCCGAACGCCCCCACGACCGACCCGGCCGCCGCCACCCCGAGCCACCACAGCCCGGTCGCGGTGTGTCCCGTCAGGAACCCGTCGTCCAGGGCGCGAGCCGTCGCGTATCCGAGGAGAAAGGCCTGTCCCGCCTCCAGCACCGACCACGCACCGAGCCGCACCAGGACACGCCAACGCTCCCGCACGAACCGCCCCACGACCCGCCACCGGCCACCACGCCCCGCCCGGCCACCATGCTCCGCCGGGCCACCATGCTCCGCCGGGCCACCATGCTCCGCCGGGCCACCATGCTCCGCCGGGCCACCACGTCCCATCAGGCCGGTCATCGCCGCACCCCCGCCGCGTCGGCGTCCCCGAAGACCGCGCGGTAGTCCGCGTCCCGCCACAGTTCCTCATGTGTCCCCACGGCCCGTATCCGTCCCCCGTCCAGCCAGGCCACGGTGTCGGCGCGGGCCGCCGTCGCCGTGCGGTGCGCGATGAGCAGCCGGGTGGAGTGTGTGCCGTCGGCGAGCAGTGCCCGCGCGATGTGGTGTTCCGTCACCGTGTCGAGACTGGACAGGGCGTCGTCGAGGATGAGCAGGCGCCCGCCGTGGGCGAAGGCGCGGGCCAGGCCGAGCCGCTGGGACTCCCCGCCGGAGTGGGGGGCGCGGGCAACGGGGGTGGCGTAGCCGTCGGGGAGTCGGCGCACGAAGTCGTCGGCGCGGGCTCTGCGGGCGGCGTCCCGGACCCGGCCGGGTGGGGGAGCGGTCACACCGAAGGCGATCGTGTCCGCGATCGTCGTACCGAGCAGGGCCGGGCGTTCGAAGGCGTAGGTGACCGCTCCGCGCAGGTTGTCGTGGCCGAGGTCGGGCAGCGGCACGCCGTCCAGCAGGACCTCACCCGAGTCCGGGTCGGCCAGCCGTCCCGCCAGGGCCGCCAGCAGGGACTTTCCGGTGCCCGAGCGGCCGACCACGGCCAGCGTGGTGCCGCCGGGTACCAGCAGGTCGACCTCGTCGAGGACGGTGCGCGCGCCCCGCCGCACGGTCACCCCGCGCAGCTCCAGGCGGCCGGGTCCGGGTGGCAGTGTGTCGCTCCCGTGGCGGGGCGCCGCCATCGCCTGGACCTCGCCCAGCCTACGGGCCGCCGCCCTGGCCCGGGACAGCGCGGAGATCCGTCCGACCAGCACTCCGACCCCGGTGGCGAGGACCGCGTACCGGGAGGCGGCGAGGACGTCGCCGACGGACAGCCGGTGCCGGGTGAGCAGCACTCCGGCAACGGCCACGACGCCCAGTTGCAGCATCGGGGCCGTCGCGACCGCCCGCGCGGCGGCCCGCCCCTGCACCCGCCACATGCGGTGACCGGCCGCGGACAGTTCCGGCAGCGGCCGCAGGACGCGTGCCGTCTCGCGGGCCTCGGTGCCCGCCGCGCGGATGGTGCGGACACCGCCGACCGCCTCCGCGAGAGCACCCGCGATACGGCCCTGCACCCGCTGGTAGTCCGTCACGCACTCGGTGGTGTCCCGGGCGAGGGCCCGCAGCAGCAGGACCAGGACGGGGGCACCGGCCAGCAGTACGACCGCCAGCCAGGGGTTGATCAGCCCGAGTGCCACCACACCCCCGACGGGCCCGGCGAGCGCGGCGAGCAGCGACGCCAGGGCGCCGGGCGCGGTGCCCGCCTGCGCGGCACTGCCGACCAGCCGGGCCACGAGGTCACCGGAGCCGAACCGTGCCGTCGCCCGCGGGCCCAGCGCCAGCACATGCCCGGTGACCCGGTCGCGCAGCCACGCCGTGGACCGTGCGTCGAGCGTGCCGCCGAGCACGGTCGCGGCGGCGTCCAGCACGGCGAGCAGCAGCACCAGCGCGGCGCTGAGCCACAGCCAGCGGCCGGCGGGAGAGTGGGCCAGCAACAGGTCCAGGGTGCGGCCCAGAGTCGCGGGCAGCAGCAGCCCGGCCGTGGTGGCGGCCATGGTCACGGCGCACAGGGCGGCCGCGCGGGCACCGCCGTACCGGGTCACCGCGCGCATCAGGGAACGGGTGTGCGCCGCCGCCGGATCGGGTCCGTCTTCGGCACGGTTCTCGGCACGGTTCGTCATCGCCAGCGGGCCTCACGTCCGGTCGGGCGGGCGGAAGCCCCGGACGGCTCCCCTCCGGAGAGGAGAGGGCCGCCCGGGGCTTCGACCACGGTGTCGGTCAGAGACAGAGCAGAACGCTCGTCGCCGAGACACAGGAGAGCAGGCTGACCGTGCTGGCGCCGCCGCCGCCGTGGTTCTCGTCGGACTCCATCGTCTGAAGGTCGAGAAGTGCCATGGGGGTTGTCCTTTCCCTGGGGTGAAATCCCTCGTCTGTGGGGACGGGGTTCGTGTCACGACTCCGTCAGGTTGCGGAGCCGCGTTGTGTGGGCCGCCCGAGGGGCGGCAGGAACGGAAGGTGCGCGGTGCCGGCACTGTCGAGGGCCGCCGCGAGCGCGAGCAGACACCCTGCCGTTCCGGTGGCGAGGTCCATGGAGAGCCGCATCATCTGGTGTCCGGGGAAGGCGAGTTGGCCCTGATACGACATGCCGAACCAGCCGAGCCCCGCGATCTGTCCGGCCAGCCGGGCCGGGGTGGCTCCCGGCGCGCCGGTGCGGCTGAGGTGCAGGATCAGCCCGGCGCGGCCCTGGAACAGACCGGGCTGCGCGTAGAACCGGGAGGTGGCGGCGGTGACCACGGCCGCGCGGGCCCGCTCGAACTCCCCGCCCTCGTCGGCGGCGTGCGCGAGATAGTCGTCGAGGACCATGCCGAGTCCGGCGCTGCCGTCGCCGAGGTACGGCAGGGTGCGCCAGCCCTCGTCCACCTCCAGCGCGCCACCTTCCCGGACGACGCAGCACTCCAGGTCGCGGCGGAGCGCCTCGGCGGCGGCCGCCAGCAGTTCGGGCTCACCGGTCTCCTCGTACCGCCGTATCAGGAACAGCGCGGGCCCGCTCGCGCCCCGCAACAGCCCGGCCCGTCGCCGGGGGGTGTCCGGGCGTGGTTCGGCGAGGCGCCGTACGAGGATGTCCGCGGCCTCGGCCGCCCGTTCGCGCAGCTCCGTCTCGCCGGTCGTGCGGGCCAGGCCGTCCAGGGCGAGGCCCAGGCCGGCGAGTCCGCCGTGCAGGTCGGAGGAGAGCTTGCGCCAGTTCTCCCTGAGGATCCCGTCGACCAGGTCCAGGGCCCGCTGCCGGTGCCCGAGCCGGTCGAGGACGTGGGCGACGCCGGCGAGACCGTCGTACAGGCCGAGCGGGGTACCGGGCGGGGGTGGCGCGGTGTGTTCGAGGAGCCAGCGCTCGCCCTCGTCGTACCGGCCGCCGCCGGTTTCCGCGAGCGCGTACAGCACCCCGGCGGCGCCGTGCGCCAGCCCGAGTCCGCCGCCGTCGGAGAACTGCGCGATGTCACCGGGGAAGAGCCGGTCGGCGCGTTCGGGTGTCGCGGAGGCGAGGATCGCCTTCACCATCGAGTCCCGGCTGTAGGGCCAGTCGCCCGGCACCACGAGGGAGGGGACCGGGTGGGACCCGTCCCGCGTCGAGCCCGGAACGTTTCGGGTGATCTCGGTGACCGCCTCGTCCAGGAAGGCCCGCGGCACGTCAGGGAACTGCTCGGCGATGACCTCCGCAAGGTGCGCCGCCTTGCCCCGGTCGATCACGAAGAGCGTGGTGACGGGAAGGAACAGGGCGATGCGCAGACAGGCCAGCGCGTACCGGTCGATGTCCGTGCCCCTGCGGTCGGACGGGGCGAAGAAGCCCGGGTGGGCGACGACTTGACGGCCGTTCTCCTCCACCGGGGCCGCGGCCTCGAAGTCGATGAGGAAGACGGACTCCTCGTCGGGCGCCACCATGATGTTGAAGACGTGCAGGTCGTTGAAGACCATCCCGCGCGAGTGCACCGCCGCCACGGCCTTCTCGACCGCCGCGTGGATGCGCAGCGCCCACGCGGTGTAGTCGGCGACCGCCTTCGGGTCCGGATCCTGGACCAGCAGCGGATGCCGCCGCGCGAAGCAGGAGTTGAGCGGATGACCCTCCAGGTGGTCCATCACCAGGAAGCTGTGCTCGCCCAGGGTGAACCAGTCCCGCACCTCCGGTACGACACCGGTCCCGGCGACCCGCTCCAGGGCATCCTTCTCCCGTGCGAGACGGGCCACCGCGTCGGCCCCGTCTGCGGCGAGCCCCGCGTGCGGCCGTGCCTCCTTCAGCACCACCTGGCGCCCGTCCCGCGTGTCGGTGCCCCGGTACACGCCGCCGCCGTTGGAGAAGTGCAACGCCTTCTCGATGCGGTAGGGCAGTTCGCCCACCGTGGTGGTGTTGCGGGCCGCGAGATGCGGTTCCAGGAACTTCGGCAGCGTCACCCACTCCGGCACCTGGAAGGAGGGCGTCCGCCGGTCCGGGACCAGGGTGCCCGAGCCGTCGCGCACCGCCAGGACCAGCGAACCCCGCTCGTCCACCACATGGGTCCGCGCGATGGCGCCGTACCGTACGTAGAGCGGACCCTCGCCCCAGCGCAGGTCGGTCAGGATGTACGGCCCCGCGAAGCCTTCGAGCAGTGCGCCCAGCTCGGTCAGGATCTCCCGCAACTGCTCCTCGTTGGCCGGGTAGATCGTGACGAACTTGCCACTGGTGTCGCGGCCCGCGTACTTGGCGTTGCGCAGGTGCAGCAGATGCGGTCCCGGCACGAACTTGAAGGGGATGCGGCGGGCCAGGCAGTAGTCCCACACGATCGCCGCGATCCGCTCCGCGTCCGCCGCCGTCGCCGAGGCGTGGATCTTCCACCCCTGGGCCGGTCCGGGCAGCGGCGCCCCCGCCTCGTCCACCGGTGTCAGCACCAGCCAGTCGCCGGTGCGCCCCGCGTGCCAGCCCTTCGGTACCGGGTGCCGCGCCGCGCCGTACAACGGCGCCTCCGCCCCGTCCGCCGAGAGCCGGTCGGGCGTTTCGTAGAAGTGCTCGTCGGCGAGCGCGTACACCTCGTACCGCTTGTCCATGCCTCCCCCTTCGCCATCCGCTCACCGACCCCCGCTGTGGCCGCGAACAGACCTTCCCAGTCGGCCGGGGGCCACGGGCAGTCGCGGATGTCACGACCTCACCGTGCGGAACTCATACGTAAAGAGGTGTTCGATATCACCGGAGGGGCATACGGAGCTTTTCGAGCGCCGGAGCGCCGCCGACCCGCCACTCGGGTGTGGGTGCGGCCCCCGACCGGCAGGTCGCGGGCGCGCCCGGCCGCCGCCGGGCCTAGGGTCCTCCCGTGTCACACACCTTCGAAGAACTCGTGGCGAAACAGCGCGCGGCCGACATGGCCGAGGAACAGGTCCGCGAACTGCGCGAGGCCTACGGTCCGCCGGCCGAGGCGCAACTGACCGGCGCCCGCAAGGAGACGTACGAGACCGCCCTGCGGGCCTGGCGTGACCTGGCCCGGGATGTGCAGACCGCGCTCAGTGAGTACGCGAAGGACGAGGGCCGCCCGCGGGCCGAGGTCGAGGCGGAGGTGGAGCGGGTGGCGGCGGTACCGGCACCGGAGGACACCTGAACCGTCCGCACCGTCCGCTCCGTTCCCGCGTTCAGCAGTGGGGGCAGGACGCGGCCGTATCGGCACGTCCACGGCTAGGGTGACGTGGATGAGGCCGATCACGCCGATCACTCGGACTTCGGCGAAACAACTGAGGTGGCTGGTCACCGGGGCCGCGGGAATGCTCGGCCGGGACACGGTCGGTGAGCTGCGCGGGCGGGGTGCGGACGTGATCGGCCTGGCCCGGGCGGCTCTGGACGTCGGCGAACCCGGGGCCGTACGGCGGGCGTTCGCCCGGTACCGGCCGGAGGTGGTCGTCAACTGCGCCGCCTACACGGCCGTCGACGACGCCGAGACCGACGAGGCGTCGGCGCTCAGGATCAACGGTGACGGGGCCCGGAACCTCGCCCGTGCCTGCGCGGAGCACGGCGTTCGGCTGGTCCATGTGTCCACCGACTACGTCTTCGACGGCGCCGCCCGCACCACCCCGTACCCGGAGGACCACCCGCCCGCCCCGCGCACCGCCTATGGCCGTACCAAGCTGGCGGGCGAGCGCGCGGTCCTCGAGGAGCTTCCGGGAGCGGGCGCGGTGGTGCGCACGGCCTGGCTGTACGGGGTGCACGGCCGCAGCTTCGTGCGAACGATGCTGGAGCTCGAAGCCCGCCGGGACACCCTGGACGTCGTCGCCGACCAGCGCGGCCAGCCGACCTGGAGCGCGGACGTCGCCGCCCGGCTCGCCGACCTCGGCACCCGGCTCCGCCGCGACGAACAGGCGCACGGCGTCTTCCACGCCACCGGTTCCGGCGAGGCCAGCTGGTACGAACTGGCACGGGAGGTCTTCCTGTTGGCCGGGGCCGACCCCGACCGGGTACGGCCCACCAGCAGCGCCGCGTTCCCGCGCCCCGCACCCCGCCCCGCCTACAGCGCCCTCGGCCACGAGCGCTGGCGGGAGACCGGCCTGGCACCGCCGAGACACTGGCGGTCCGCCCTGCGCGAGGCCCTGCCCCGCATCCGCGAGGAGATGGCCCGGCGACCAACACGGCCGTGCTGAACCGGCAACGGGCGGCAACGGGCCCATGGTGCTGCCAGCGCGCCCCCGCTGAGGATGTGTGTGATCCGACAGACGGGGACCGAGCAAGTCAGCGTGCTTCGTGGGTCTTTGCCAGGAGTTCGAGGATCTCGGCGGTCGTGCCGGTCTCCCCGAGCTTCGGGAAGATCCGCTCGACGCTGCCGCGGTGCGCCTCGCCGTCGCGGTCGGCCATGGCGTCGGTGGCGAGGGCGACGTGGAAACCGTGCGCGTAGGCGTCACGGGCGGTGGAATCCACGCCGATGCTGGTGGCGATGCCGGTCAGCACGATCTGGGTGACCGAGCGGCGGCGCAGCTGGACGTCGAGGTCGGTGCCGTGGAAGGCGCTCCAGTTGTGCTTGGTGACCACGATGTCGCCCGGCTGCCCGGCCGGTTCGTCCACGAGGACGTCCCAGCCCGCCGGGAACGCGTGTCCGCCGGGGCCGCGCTCGGTGCGGCCGGGTACGGCGTCGCCCCCGTCGGCGGCGAAGGAGACCCGGACCAGTACCACGGGCAGGTCGCGGGCCCGGAAGGCGTCGGCGAGTTCGGCGCTGCGGGCCACCACCTCCGCTCCGGGGTACGGCTCGGGCGGGAGGCCGACGATGCCGTGCTGGAGATCGACGACGACGAGGGCGTGCGCGGGTCGAGGGCGGTGAGTGACATGGGTCGTTCGTGCCTTTCAGCGGGGCGGGTCAGAGGTGGGACAGCCGTTCCATGAGCCGCAGTGCCTCCAGGACCGTCTGCCGTTCCTGTTCGGTGAACCGGTCCTCGAAGGCAAGGGCCAGCCACTCCTCGCGCGCCTGCCGGTTGTCCGCGACGCGCGCCCGGCCGTCCTCGGTCAGCGTGACCAGCTGCCGTCGGCCGTCGTCGGGGTCAGGGGTGCGGCGGATCAGGCCGTGCCGGTCGAGGGCGGCGAGCGTGGTGGCCATCGACTGCGGCCGCACCCCCTCCGCCGACGCCAGGGCGCTCGCGGTGGCGGCTCCGTGCTTGCCGACCAGGGCGAGGGCCGACTCCTGGGACGGGGTGAGCACACCCTCGTCCGCGTCCCGCGCCACCTCCCGGATGCGGCGCCGCAGACGGCTGAACACCACACGCAGGTCGCGGGCGGCGCGGGCGGCGGAGTCGGAGACCTGTGGCATGCGGACACCGTAGAGCCATCAGCCGTAGCTGTCCAGGCCGGACTGTTCAGCCTGGGCTGTCGAAGTGTCCCGTCGGATGGATGGCGCCGGTGGTCACGCTCAGGGGCGTGCCGGTGCCGCCCCAGCGGAGTGCGATGATCTCGGCGGCCACGGACACCGCGACCTCCTCGGGGGTACGGGCACCGAGGTCGAGGCCGACCGGTGAGCGCAGGCGGGACAGTTCGGCCTCGGTGAGCCCCGACGCGGTCAGCCGAGCCCGCCGCTCGTCGTGGGTGCGCCTGCTGCCCATCGCCCCGATATAGGTGGCCGGCCGCCGCAGCGCCTCCTCCAGCAGCGGAACGTCGAACTTCGGGTCGTGAGTGAGGACGCAGATCACGGTGCGCTCGTCGGTGTCGGTGCCCCGCAGGTAGCGGTGCGGCCAGTCCACGACCACCTCCACCCCGGCCGGGAAGCGCTTCGGTGTGGCGAAGACGGCGCGGGCGTCGCACACGGTCACCCGGTAGCCGAGGAAGTCGCCGATACGGGCCACCGCCGCCGCATAGTCGATCGCGCCGAACACCAGCATCCGTGGAGGCGGCGCGAAGGAGTGCAGGAACACCGTCACGTCGTCCTCGCGCCGCTCGCCGTCCGGCCCGTAGTGCCGCAGGCCGGTTGCGCCCAGGGCGAGCTCGCCGCGCGCGTCGTCGGTCACCGCCGCGTCCAGGCCGCTCGCGCCGAGCGTGCCGGCCGCCGAATCGGGCCAGACGGCGAGCGTGGCCCCGCGCGGTGCCGGACCGTCGGCCACCGTGGCCAGCGTCACCGGCTCGTGCCGGGCCACCGACGCCGCGACCGCGCCGAACACCGGATCCGACTCGGGAGTGACGGGCCGTACCAGCACGGTGATCTCGCCGCCGCAGGTGAGGCCGACCGCGAACGCGTCCTCGTCGCTGTAACCGAAGGTCTCCAGCCGGGCCGTGCCGCTCGCCACCACCTCCCGCGCCAGCTCGAACACCGCTCCCTCCACACAGCCCCCGGACACGCTCCCCACGACCTCGTCGTCCGGCCCGACGGCCATCGCGGCCCCCGGACCGCGCGGAGTGCTCCGGCTGACCGCGACGACCGTGGCCAGACCGAACGGCAGCCGCTCCGAGTACCAACGGCTCAGCACCGGCAGAATCTCACGCACGATCCGCTCCTCCGGTCGGCCCGTGCCAGCGTCGCATCCCCGCCCCCGCGGGCCCCGGAGCGCCACGCTCCTCAGGTCGCGGACAGCACCAGCAGCCCCGTGCCCACCAGCAGGGCGCAACAGAACAGGAAGCCGGCCAGCAGGCGCTGCCGCAGCACCCGGTAGGCGGTCTCGTACTCGCGCCGCAACTCCTCGCCCCGCTCCGCCGTGCGCCGCCAGGACGTACGGGCGAGGGCCAGGTACTCGCTCACGAACTGGCCCTCGAGGTCCTCGCGCTGGGTGTCCGTCAGCCAGTACAGCCGTCCGGTCAGCCGGGCGGCCGCGGTCCGGCCCTCCTCCCGGGCCGCGGCCAGCAGCAGATGCCCTTCGATCTCGCTGACCAGGGCCCGCACGTCCTGCGGGCGCTCGTCCATCGCGGTCACGGCGCGGTCAGCTCCTTCGCCGGAAGCGGGACCCCGGCCCCGGAGACCTCGGGGTGATGCAGGTCGAAGGCCGGGGACTCGCTGCGGATCCGCGGCAGGGTGACGAAGTTGTGACGCGGCGGCGGGCAGGACGTCGCCCACTCGAGCGAGCGGCCGTAGCCCCACGGGTCGTCGACGCCGACCGGCTCGCCGTACTTGGCCGTCTTCCAGACGTTGTAGAAGAAGGGCAGCAGGGACGCGCCCAGCAGGAACGAGAAGATCGTCGAGACCGTGTTGAGCGTGGTGAGACCCTCGGCCGCCAGATAGTCCGGGATCCGGCGCTGCATGCCCTCGGCGCCCAGCCAGTGCTGGACCAGGAAGGTGCCGTGGAAGCCGATGAACAGCGTCCAGAAAGTGATCTTGCCGAGGCGCTCGTCCAGCATCTTGCCCGTCATCTTCGGCCACCAGAAGTGGAAGCCGGAGAACATCGCGAACACGACGGTGCCGAACACCACGTAGTGGAAGTGCGCCACCACGAAGTACGAGTCGGACACATGGAAGTCGATCGGCGGCGAGGCGAGCATGACGCCGGTCAGTCCGCCGAAGACGAATGTGACGAGGAAGCCCATCACCCACAGCATCGGGGTCTCGAAGGACAGCGAGCCCTTCCACATCGTGCCGATCCAGTTGAAGAACTTCACACCGGTCGGGACGGCGATGAGGAACGTCATGAAGGAGAAGAACGGCAGCAGCACTCCGCCGGTGACATACATGTGGTGCGCCCACACCGTCACGGACAGGCCGGCGATCGAGATGGTCGCCGCGACCAGGCCCATGTAGCCGAACATCGGCTTGCGGGAGAAGACCGGGATGACCTCGGAGATGATGCCGAAGAACGGCAGCGCGATGATGTACACCTCTGGATGGCCGAAGAACCAGAAGAGGTGTTGCCACAGCAGTGCGCCGCCGTTGGCGGCGTCGAAGACGTGGGCACCGAACTTCCGGTCCGCCTCCAGGGCGAACAGCGCGGCCGCGAGGACCGGGAAGGCGAGCAGGACCAGGACGGCGGTCAGCAGCACGTTCCACACGAAGATCGGCATGCGGAACATGGTCATGCCCGGGGCACGCATGCAAATGATCGTGGTGATGAAGTTGACCGCGCCGAGGATGGTGCCGAAGCCGGAGAAGGCCAGACCCATGATCCACATGTCGGCGCCGATGCCCGGCGAGCGGACCGCGTCCGACAGCGGCGCGTAGGCGAACCAGCCGAAGTCCGCCGCGCCCTCGGGAGTCAGAAAGCCGCCCACCGCGATGGTCGACCCGAACAGGTAGAGCCAGTAGGCCAACATGTTCAGCCGCGGGAACGCGACGTCCGGCGCGCCGATCTGGAGCGGCATGATCCAGTTCGCGAACCCGGCGAACAGCGGCGTCGCGAACATCAGCAGCATGATCGTGCCGTGCATCGTGAACGCCTGGTTGAACTGCTCGTTCGACATGATCTGCATGCCGGGACGGGCCAGCTCGGCGCGCATCAGCAGCGCCAGGACACCACCGAGGCAGAAGAAGCCGAACGCCGTCGTCAGGTACAGCGTGCCGATGGTCTTGTGGTCCGTGGTCGTCAGCCATTTGACGATCTTGGTGTGGAAGCTCTTCACACCCCGCCTGTGTCCACGACCCACCCCGCACGTCACACTCGTACGACGCGACGACAATCACGAAGAACACCTGTGACGATTCCTGGACTGCCGGACACCAACAGAACATGAGCAACGACGAGATCTTCGCCGCTGCCTATCGCGAGCACTACTGGGCGGTCAGCCGCTATGTCGCGCGGCGACTGGACGGGCGGAGCGGCGAGGTGGAGGAAGTGGTGGCGGACGTGTTCACGGTGGCCTGGCGCCGCCGGGACGACCTGCCGCCGACCCCGCTGCCCTGGTTGTACGGCGTGGCACGCAACTGCCTGGCCAACGCGGTACGCGGCTATGGGCGACGGCGCAGACTGGTGGACCGGTTGGGCAACGACGACGCCGCGCACGGGCGGCACATCATGGAAAGCCCCGACGCCGAGGGCCCCGGAGCCTGGGTGCACGACGCGCTGGCCCGGCTCTCCCCGGCCGACCGGGAGGTACTGCGCCTGACGGCCTGGGAGGAACTCGGCGTCGACGAGATCGCCGTAGCCCTCGGCTGCGGCAGTCGCGCGGCCGCGATGCGGCTGCACCGCGCCCGGCGGCGGCTGAGGGCCGAGATAGACCACATACAGCCGCCCGCTCACGCCTACGCCCCCGCCGCCGACACGACCCCCGGGAAGGAACACCGCCATGGCTGACGAACTCGAACTCCTGCGCACCGCCAACCCGGTCCCGGCCGAAGGCGGCCGCTACGCCGACGGGCCGCTGGACCACCACGCCGAACGGCGGCTCAACCGCCTCCTGCACGACGAACACCCGCACACGCGCACCGCCCGCCGCCGGCCGGTCCGGCTGATCTGGGGGCTGGCCGCCACCGCGGTGGTCGCCGCGCTGTCCCTGACCGCGCTGCTCGGCGGCCCCGGAAGCACCCCCGCGATCGCCGCCCCACGCCCGCTGGCCGTGCACGCCCGGTCGGTGCCGGTGCCGCTGGCCGAGGTGGCGGAGCTGGCCCGGGCGGCCGCGACGGACGGCGAACCGAAGCTCCGCAAGGGCACGCACACCCAGTCGTGGAGCCTCGGCATGAGCGACAAGGCGCCGCCGGTCACCCTCCCGCACGAAACGGTGGTGCGCTGGAACGCCGACGACAGCCACACGGAGCTCGTCGTGGCGACCGACCCGCGCCACCCCGGCCGCCCGGTGCTCAGCGACGAGGGCGACGAGCCGCACCTGGTCGAGGACGGGCACGTGATCAGCCGGACGACCTACCCGCCGAGCTGGAGCGACGCCCCGCCCCAGGCACCGCCCCCGCACGACGCGAAGGGACTGCTCGCCTATCTGAAGGAGACGGCCCACCCTCTCGCCCGCACAGCGCCCGACGGCCCTCCCAGCACTCCCACGCTCATCGACGCCGTCATCACCACGCTGGACACCTGGACGCTCGGCGCCCGCGAGACGGCGGCACTGCTCCAGGTGCTCGCGGAGCGCAAGGACCTGAGGCCCGTCGGTCAGGTGACGGACAGGCTCGGGAGGACCGGCCAGGCGTACGTCTGCACGGGGGAGTACACCCGCCAGATGCTCATCCTGGACCCGACCTCCGGCACTCCGCTCGGGGTGGAGTACACCTTCACCAAGCCCGACCCTCAGTTCGGTGTGAAGGCCGGGGACGTCATGTCGTACGGCGTGTGGATGCGCTGACCGCACCGGGTACGGCTCACCGCCCCCGCCGCGGACGCCATACCCGCACCGCGCGCCGAGCCACCGGGTGCGGTCGGGCGCCCGCTGCCCGCATCACCGACCGGAGCAGGGCCGCGGAGGCCAACCGGTTCGCCGCGGCGACCGGCAGCGCCCGCCGTGGACGCGGCCCACGTGCCCGGCCGAGCACCGCCCGCACCGAGAAGGTCCAGGTCAGCCGGGAGGTGACCTGGACCGACGCGACTCTTCTCGTCACTCGTCCCATGCCTGGATCATGATCTGCTCGGTGATCTTCCCGTCCCGCAGCGTGATCATCGACTCGGACATGACCCGGACGCCGTCCGCGTACTCGCAGGACTCGGTGAAGGCGGCGTGGTCGCCCTGGATGATGCACCGGTCCAGCTTGTGCGTCATGTCGCGGCCGTAGACGTCGTCGAGCATCTCGGCGATGTCGGGCCGGCCGTGCAGGACCTTGGGGTGGCTGGGCTGGGTGTTGCGGTCGACGATGCGGATCTCCGCGTCGTCCGCGTAGAGCGACAGAAGGATGTTCCCGGTGTTGCCCTCTATGCCCCTGCGCAAGGTGTCGGCGTCGAAGCCGGAGCCCGTCGTGCCCATGGTGACCTCCTTCAGGAGCCCGCGGACCGAGGAGAGCGGATCGAAGAGACCGGACCGGGCGGACCCCTTCTTCGAGGCTCCTCCGCACCGGCGGCCGCGGCAAGCGCAGCCGCGCGACGGTCCGCCTGACGGGTGAGCGGGGCCGGGTGGCCGTGTCCGCACGAGTCCGAGCACGTTGCTCAGAGCATGATCTCAACACGACGTATCGTCGCCGCCATCGGTCTCGCCGTGGGCGTCACGGGCCTGGCCGCACCGCTGGCGAACGCCGCCGAAGCCACCGCACAGAACACCGGCAAGGTCGAGCCGGTGGCCATGCTCGACGCACTCGCCACCAGCGAGATCCCGGCGGAGTACCAGGGAAAGCTCCCGCGGGTCGCCGAGCAACTGCACTCCACGAACGGGCTGAACGACCTCAACCAGCTGAACCAGCTCCACCAAGTCACCGACCTGGTCGCCCCGGTGACCGGCCTGTTGCCCGCCGTGCAGTGACGAACGCGTAGGGTCGGGGAACGCGTAACGAGTCGACGGAAGGGGCCAGGCCATGGCGCAGGAAGTACGCGGCGTGATCGCACCGGGCAAGAACGAACCGGTCCGGGTGGAGACCATCGTGGTACCGGATCCCGGGCCCGGCGAGGCCGTCGTACGTGTCCAGGCCTGCGGTGTCTGCCACACCGACCTGCACTACAAGCAGGGTGGCATCAATGACGAGTTCCCCTTCCTGCTCGGCCATGAGGCGGCCGGTGTGGTGGAGTCGGTGGGAGAGGGGGTCACCGAGGTCGCGCCCGGTGACTTCGTGATCCTCAACTGGCGTGCCGTGTGCGGCCAGTGCCGGGCCTGTCTGCGCGGCCGGCCCTGGTACTGCTTCAACACCCACAACGCCACCCAGAAGATGACCCTTGTCGACGGCACCGAGCTGTCCCCGGCGCTCGGCATCGGCGCGTTCGCCGAGAAGACCCTGGTCGCGGCCGGACAGTGCACCAAGGTCGACCCGGCCGTCTCCGCGGCCGTGGCCGGGCTCCTCGGCTGCGGTGTGATGGCCGGCATCGGCGCCGCCATCAACACCGGCAACGTCGGCCGGGGCGACAGCGTCGCGGTCATCGGCTGCGGCGGCGTCGGTGACGCGGCGATCGCCGGATCGCGGCTCGCCGGCGCGGCGAAGATCATCGCGGTGGACGTCGACGCCCGCAAGCTGGACAAGGCCCTCGCCATGGGAGCCACCCACGCGATCGACTCCACCAAGAGCGACGCCGTCGAGGCGATCCGCGAGCTGACCGGCGGCTTCGGCGCCGACGTGGTGATCGAGGCGGTCGGCCGCCCCGAGACGTACAAGCAGGCGTTCTACGCCCGCGACCTGGCCGGCACGGTCGTCCTGGTGGGCGTGCCCACCCCGGAGATGAAGCTGGAACTGCCGCTCCTCGACGTCTTCGGACGCGGCGGCGCCCTGAAGTCCTCCTGGTACGGCGACTGCCTGCCCAGCCGGGACTTCCCGATGCTCATCGACCTGCATGTGCAGGGCCGCCTGGACCTGGAGGCGTTCGTGACCGAACGGATCGGACTGGACGACGTGGAGAAGGCGTTCGACCGGATGCACCAGGGCGACGTCCTGCGCTCGGTGGTGGTGTTCTGATGACCACCCGCATCGAACGCCTCGTCACCTCCGGACAGTTCACGCTCGACGGCGGCACCTGGGACGTGGACAACAACGTGTGGATCATCGGTGACGAGCGCGAGGTCGTCGTCATCGACCCGGCGCACGACGCCACGGCCATCGCCGAGGCCGTCGAGGGCCGCCGGGTGACCGCGATCCTCTGCACGCACGCCCACAACGACCACGTCAACGCCGCCCCCGCCCTCGCGGACCTCACCGGGGCGACGATCTGGCTCCACCCCGACGACCTGGCGCTGTGGAAGGCGACCCACCCGGACCGGGAGCCCGACGAGCATCTGGCCGACGGCCAGGTGATCGAGACCGCCGGTGCCGACCTGAGGGTGCTGCACACGCCCGGCCACGCCCCCGGCGCCGTCTGCCTGTACGAACCCGGCCTGGGCACCGTCTTCACCGGCGACACCCTCTTCAAGGGCGGACCCGGCGCCACCGGCCGCTCCTACTCCAGCTTCCCGTTGATCATCGAGTCGATCCGCACCCGGCTCCTCACCCTGCCGCCCGAGACCAAGGTCCTCACCGGCCACGGCGACTCCACCACCATCGGCGCGGAGGCCTCCCATCTGGAGGAGTGGATCGCCCGGGGGCACTGAGCGGGCGGCTCCGGCCGTCCGGCACCTGTTCACGGCTGGGGCAGCGACCAGCGTGCGGAGTGGCCGGGCGGCAGTGCCAGATCCTCGCGCACGGCCGCGTAGTAGCCCTCGCGGCCGGTGCGCTGCCGTGCCAGCAGTGCCTGCCAGGCCTCGGGATCACGCCGTTCCTCCCGCAGGAACCGCTCCATCTCCAGCACGGTCACGACCCACACCCGGGCCTTCTCCACCACGGCCGGGCTGCCCAGCAGGATCAGTGCCTCACCGGCCGGATCCCGGGCCGTGGCCGCCTCGGTCAGCAGCGGCCCCGACTCCTCGGGCGTCAGGGGATGCGGGTGCGGGTCATTGCCGTAGTGCGCGGCGAGCCGGTACGTCAGCGTGACCGAGGCCTTCAGCGTCCGCGCGTAGTCGGCGTAGATCGTGAACCGCCGCTCCTCCCAGCGGGCCGCCCGCTCCCGCCGGAACCGGACCTGATCACCCCGGACCACCACCAGGAACGAGCCGAGCGCACCGATCACGGCGCCGATGAGGGCGGGAAGCTGCTGCACGAACGATGACATGTACACACGCTATCCGTGGCAGCTGCCCGGGAAGCCGGCGTGAAGAACTTCACCGTTCTGGCACAAGACGGACGTCTCGGGCAACCGGTAGTGTCTCGGACTGGTCTAGACGTCAGAGACCACAACGACGCGAAAGGTAATCACCCAGCATGGGGGACATACGCAGACGAAGTGTCATCGCGCTCGGCATCACCGGGCTGGTGGCGCCGATCACAATCGCGCTCACCACGGCACCCGCCCAGGCGGCCACGAGCTGCACCACGCAGGCCGGGCCGTACCAGAAAAAGGTGGAGAAGTTCCTCGGCCGTCCGGTCGACGGGAAGCAGTCCAGCGCCGACTGCAAGGCGATCCGTGCCTTCCAGGGCAAGCACGGCATCACGCCGGCCGCCGGCTACGCGGGCTCCGCCACCTGGGGCGTGATGGATCTCATGAACAAGCAGAAGGCCGTCGGGCACAACCCGAACAAGGACGGCGAGTGCCCGGTGAACAAGGGCCGCATCGCCTGCGTGAACCTGACGCTCCAGCTGAGCTGGATCCAGGACGGCAAGAAGCTGGTCCATGGTCCGGTGCCGGTGCGTACCGGCCGCGACAAGTTCGAGACCCGCACCGGCCTGAAGAAGATCTCGTGGCGCGACAAGGACCACGTGTCCAGCGAGTACCACGTGAGCATGCCGTACAGCCAGTTCTTCGACGGCGGTCAGGCCTTCCATTCGGTCGGTGTCAGCATGTGGAACCCGCCGGGCTCGCACGGCTGCGTGAACATGACCAGCAAGGACGCCAAGAAGTACTGGTCACTGCTGAAGACCGGCGACGACGTCTTCGTCTACGGCAGCAAGCCGGGCACATGACGGGCCCAGGGCCGTGTCCGGCGGAGTCGAGCGGACCTCGCTCCGCCGGGCCGCCCCCGCGGCCGTCGCCGGTTCGCCCACAGGTGAACTGCCCTTCGGCTCTTGACAGATGGACGTGATGAGTAACACGGTCCGGAATGTCCGTATCGCTCGTACTTGCTCACGAGGCCTTCACGCCGACCCGCATATGCTTCACGGCATGTCCACCACTGTTGAAACCGCCTCCGAGCGATCGGCCGCGGAGGTCAACGAACAGATCCGGGCCCTGTGGCTCCGGTCGGGCGGGACACTGACCGGCGAGCAGCGCGAGGAGTACCAGCGGCTCGTCCTGGAGTGGGCCGCGGCGGCCCCGCAGTAGCCCCGAGGCCGTCCCGGAGACCGCAGGGTCAACTCCACGTGGCCGAGTAGTAACGCTGGTAGGCCCTGCGGTCCTGTTCCGTCCGGATGTACCGCGTCGCCACCAGAGCGATCAGACTGCCCGCGATGACCAGCAGCCCGGGGCCGAGGTTATGGGTGTCGGTGACCCGGGACAGCAACGTCGTCCCGTCCCCCGTGGTGCCGGTGACCGGCGCGGAGGAGCCGGGCGCGGCCGCGCTCGGCGCGACGGCCCCCTGTCCGGCGCCCGCCTTCCGGGGTGCCACGATCAGCTGGACGCCGAGCGCGGACATCGCCTTCGTCACCGGCTGGAAGAACGTCGTACCGCCCGTGGCGCAGTCCCCGCTGCCGCCCGAGGTCACCCCCAGCGCGATGCCGTCCGAGAACAGCGGTCCGCCGCTGTCGCCCGGCTCGGCGCACACATCGGTCTGGATGAGCCCGGTCACCGTGCCCTCGGGATAGTTCACCGTCGCGTCCAGCCCGGTCACCTGACCGTCGTGCAGCCCGCTGGTGCTGCCGCTGCGGAACACCCGCTGCCCGACCTTCGGATCCGCCGCCCCCGTGATCAGCACACCCTTCCCGCCGCCGACGGCGATCACGGCGGCCCCGTCACCGGCCTTGCCGGACTCGTACTGCACGAGGGAGAAGTCACTGCCGGGGAAGTTGGTGAGGGCCGTGCTGCCCAGCCGCTGGTTGCCCTGGTTGTCCGCGAACCAGGTGGTGCCCGCCGGACCGCAGTGTCCCGCGGTCAGGATGAAGTCGCGCTGTCCGTTGGTGACGTTGAAGCCCGCAGAACAGCGACCGCTCGTCGACAGGATCGGCTGCGCCGCGTTCAGGCGCGTGGTGAACCTGCCCCCGGAGCGCCGCATCTGCACGAAGTCGCCCGCATGAGACGCGACTTGGCTCATCCGGGACCAGTCGGCCGCGGACACGGTCCGATCGCCCTCCACCATGACCCGGTTGGTGCGGTAGTCCACCGCCCACGCCGTGCCCGCCACCCGGGGGGCCGAACGCAGCGCGGCGGTGGCCGACTTGAGCTCGTTCATGCTGTGCCGCACGAGCTTCGCCTCGGCCCCGGCCCGCCGCACCGCCGCCGCGGCCCGCTCGTCGGTCACCGCGACCACCGGGCGCCCGTCGGTACCGACCCAGCTGCCCGCCGTACGGCCGCTGCCCAGACCGGACACCAGGGCCGCGCCGGTGTCACCGGCCGCTCGCGGCGAACTGAACGGCACGGCGGATCTGCCGGGAGTCTCGCTCGCCATGGCCGTGGTGACCATCGCGCCTCCCAGGAGGAGTCCGCCGACCGCCGCCAGCTGTGTCACCCGCCGGACGACCCGTCGTCGTGCGTGCCTCATGCATGGCTCCCGAACCCCGAACGCGCGGCCTCAACGCCGCGGGGCCCTCCCGTGGTCGAGTGCCCTTCCTTCATACGCGGCCCGGCGCGCCGGCGTTCACCGTGCCGCCGATCTTCCCGGGGCTCAGCGCTTGCGGGCCACCCCGCCGAACATGGCCACCTCCTCCGGCTCGGCGCCGTCCCCCGGACGCCAGCGCGAGCAGGACACCACGCCGGGCTCCAGCAGGTCGAGACCGTCGAAGAAACGGGCGACGTCCTCGGGGGTGCGCTGGGTGAGCCGGGGCGTGCCGTTCTCGTTCCAGAACTTGACCGCCTCGTCGACGTCCGGCATCGAGGGCGTGGTGACGGTGTGCGACAGCACGAGGTGGCTGCCGGCCGGCAGCCTGTCCATCAGCTCTCGCACCAGCCGGTACGGGTCCTCGTCGTCGGCGACGAAGATCACCACGCCGAGCAGCATCAGTGCCACCGGTTCGCCGAAGTCCAGTGACTCGGCCGCGTGGCCGAGGATCGCGTCGACGTTGCGAAGATCCTCGTCCAGGTAGTCGGTACGGCCCTCCGGCGTGCTGGTGAGCAGGGCGCGGGCGTGGGCGAGCACCAGCGGGTCGTTGTCGACGTAGACGATCCGGGACTCGGGCGCGAGCCCCTGGGCGACCTCGTGGGTGTTGTCGGCGGTGGGCAGACCGGTGCCGATGTCCAGGAACTGGCGTATGCCGACCTCACCGACCAGGTGACGCACGGCCCGGCCCAGGAACAGCCGGTCCGCGCGGGCGTACTCGCCTATGCCCGGGTGCAGTTGGCGTATCTGGTCGCCCGCCGCGCGGTCCACCTCGTAGTTGTCCTTGCCGCCGAGCCAGTAGTTCCAGATGCGGGCCGTGTGCGGCCGGGAGGTGTCGATACGGGCGCGCAGGGACGCCGCGACGTCGTTCGTCACTGCCGGGTTGTCGGTCACTGGGTCAGCTCCTGGGGGACGGATGCGGATGGGGGTGGAGATGGATGGTGATGATGGTGATACGGATGCAGGTGCTGCGATCGCAGGTTCAACAGGCAATCTAGACGCCCGAGTTGATCACGGCGGCCGGTCCGGGCATTTCCGTGCCGGGGGCCAGCCGGGACCAGCTGCGCCCGTCGCCCCAGACCGACTCCGGGCCCACATACGGGCGCAGCAGGGCGGTGAGTACCGGGTCGCCGCGTCCGCCCAGCTCGTCGGAGGCGATCTTGCGGGCGATTCCGGCGAGGAAGTCGGCGATCTGCACGCGCGCGTCCAGCCGCGAATGCACCAGTCGCAGCCCGCCCAGCGCCACGCCCTCCCGCCGCGCCGCCGCCTCGATCCACGCGATCCGCTCCGGGGTCAGCATGTTCTGCCGGTCGTGCACCAGCATGACCGTGCCGAGGCGGGCGCTCCAGTGCGAGGCGGTCCGCACCACGGCCGGCAGCAGGGGGTTGAGCAGGGGCACCAGCACCGGCCCGGTCGCGACCCGCGTCCGGTAGGCGTCCGCGCGGGGCCGGGCCCCGGCGATCCGCCGCAGGACGTCACCCGCGTCCGTCCCGGGATCCGTCCGGCACAGGTCCTCGACGGTCCGGAAGAACGCGGCCACCGGTGACACCTCGTCGTCAGCCGTGCCGTCCTTCGTACGGAGCAGCCGGTTCGCGGCCGTCAGGAACTCCCGCCATCGGGTATCCCCGAAGACCGCCGCCCCCTGCCCGGTCAGCGGTACGGCGTCCGCCGGGTCGTCGAGCAGCAGCCCGACGGTCCGCTGCACGACGAGGTACGCCTTCTCGGTGAGATGTGCGTGGGCCCGGCCATGGACCGGCCCGGCCGGGTCCAGCAGCCATTCCAGCACCGCCCGGTGCTTCTCCCGCAGCAGATGGTTGGCCTTGTACTCCTGCGCCGGGGAGCGGATCCGGTCGCGGATCTCCCGCACGCACGCCTCGGCGTCAGCCATCGGCAGCAGCACGCTCGCGTGCGCGAAGACGTCCGTGTTGCCGCCCAGGAGGTTCTCGCCGTCCGACCCCGACTCGTCGCAGGCGACCTCCGCCACCCCACCGTCCGGCATCCGTTTCGCCTCGCGTACCCCGTCCGCCCGATTCCGGCTCACCGCACAGCCCCCTATCTTGAGCCCCATGACCAGCATCCCGCACGAGACGACAGGTGAACCGAACCCGCTGCGCGCACTGACCCTCGACCGCCTCCGCCGCCGTACCAGCATGAAGTGGCGCACCTATCCGGAAGACGTGCTGCCGCTGTGGGTGGCCGAGATGGACGTGCCGCTCGCCGCCCCTGTGGTGCGCGCGCTCACCGACGCCCTGGAGTTGGGCGACACAGGCTATCCGGCGGGCACCGGCTACGCCGAGGCGCTGGCCGCGTTCGCCGCCCGGCGCTGGGGCTGGACGGGGCTCGCCGTGGAACGCACCGCCATCGTGCCGGACGTGATGCTGGGCGTGGTGGAGATGCTCAAGCTGGTGACCGGGTCCGGCGATCCGGTGATCGTCAACTCGCCGGTGTATCCGCCGTTCTACCAGTTCATCGCGCACATGGACCGACGGGTGCTGGAGTCGCCGCTGGGCACGGACGGCCGTCTCGACCTCGACGGCCTGGAGCGGACGTTCCGGCAGGCCGTCGCCGCGGGCGGGCGGGTCGCCCATCTGCTGTGCAGCCCGCACAACCCGACCGGCACCGTGCACACCGCCGGTGAACTGGCCGCCGTGGCGAACCTCGCCGAACGCTACGGCGTACGGGTCGTGGCCGACGAGATCCACGCCCCGCTGGTCGCCGCCGGGACCGCCTTCGTGCCGTATCTGAGCGTGCCGGGCGCCGAGCGCGGACTGTCGCTGATGTCGGCGTCGAAGGGATGGAACCTGGCGGGACTGAAGGCCGCGCTGGCCGTCGCGGGACCCGGCGCCGCCGCCGACCTGGCCCGGTTGCCCGAGGAGGTCAGTCATGGGCCGAGTCACCTCGGCGTCATCGCCCACACCGCCGCCCTGGCCGACGCGGGGGACTGGCTGGACGCCCTGCTGGCCGGACTGGACGAGAACCGGCGACTGCTCGCCGACCTGCTGGCCGAGCACCTGCCCGCCGTGCGGTACCGCCCTTCCCCGGCCACTTTCCTCGCCTGGCTCGACTGTCGTGGCCTCGGCCTCGAAGACGACCCGGCCGACGTCTTCCTGGAGCGCGGCCGGGTGGCCCTCAACTCCGGGATCCCCTTCGGTACCGGGGGCGCCGGACGAGCACGGCTGAACCTGGCCGCCTCGCCGGAGGTGATCACGGAGGGGGTGCACAGGATGGCCGCCTCCCTGAGGTGAACCGTCCCGGCGGCGGCCCCCGCTCGTGTCCGCGACCTAGACTGCGGGCATGGATGACACGTCGCTGGACCGGCTCGGATCGGGCAAGTACCTGCTGGTCACCAGTTATCGCAAGGACGGCACCACGGTGGCCACGCCGGTGTGGGTGGTACGGGACGGGGACGCGCTGGGCGTCTGGACGGCCGCGAAGTCCTGGAAGGTGAAGCGGATCCGCAGGCGCTCGGACGTCCTGGTCGGACCGTGCGACGTACGCGGCAATCCGACCGGCGACCAGGTCCCGGGCACCGCCCGGATCACCGACGAGGCCACCACCGACCGCTATCGCGGCCTGGTCGCCCGCAAGTACGGCGTTCTCGGCCGCCTCACCCTGCTCGGAAGCCGGCTGCGCAACGGACGAGAAGGCACCGTCGGGATCCGGGTCACCCTGACGCCCTGAGAGCACCGCGGCTCCGTCAGGACGTCAGGGGCCTGCCCGCTACGACGCGTTCAGGACCGTGCCGTCGAGCACCGGCCCACCCGGCACCGGTACGTCGGAGTCGTCGATCCGCTGAAGGCGCAGCGACTCCTCGGGCTCGGCGGTCCGGTCCCGAGCCGTCGGCACGGTGACGTCCACGCCCGTCCGGCCGGCCGGCACGACCGCCCACAGGAGGAGGCGCTCCTTGGACAGCGGACGCTCCGGGTCGGGCGAGTCACCGGTGGTGTCCCGGAACCAGCGTGCGTCCACGTCCTTGGTGGACAGCTCCGGCCCGGTGACCGGGACCGCCGCGAACGTCATCTGGACATCGGTGTCGGCGGTCGCGGACAGCGTCAGCCGCCACTTGAGCGCCGCGCCCTCGGTCACCCGGCCGGCCGTCGGGGTCACGGTGACCGTCGGCGCCGGATCGTCGTCGTGCACGGTGATCCCGCCCCGGTAGGAGCCGACCACGGCGCCGTGGACCGCCTTGACCAGGATGTCGTACGACATGTCGGTGCCGTATCGCTTGTTGCCCCTGACCCGGACCGGCACATCGATCCCGGAGCCGCCCGGCCGCACGGTGACGAGCCGGTCCTTCGTCTCCCCGGTGGCCGGGTCGACGACGTACACGCGCACCTGGCCGCTGCCGTGCCCGGACACCCGGACCGGCACCCGGTAGGTACGGACACCCGAGTCGCCCTCGTTCACCGTGGTGCGGCCGACGTCGACGCGCGGGAGCGCTGCCGCCCGTACCGTGGCGGTGCCGGGCCGCCAGCCCCAGGCGTCCATGAGCCAGGCATGACCCGACCGCGAACGCGGGGTCAGTTCCAGGGATCTGATGTGGCGCAGGTCGAGCCGGGCGCGGCCGGTGGCGGTCAGCGGTACGCGCAGTTCGCGCGCCCAGTACGACGAGGTCCGTTCGCTGCCCGGCAGTCCGTCCACGCGTACCCGGCCGAGGTTCGCCCGGTGGCCGGAGGTGTCGGTGACCGACACGTCCAGCTGGGTTCCGGTGGAGTTCGGGGGCACGAACACCCGCAGGGCCAGGGCCTGGGCGCCGCGCAGCGAGACCGGCCGTGCCGACCGCACGCGCACGGTGTGACCGGCGGAGGTCCAGCGCAGCGCGACCGCGTGCCGCCCGCTCTCCTTGCCGGTCTCCCATGTGGCGAAGTGCGGTGAACTGCCCTTGACGCCCTCGCCCAGACAGGCGGCCGACGGGTTCGGGTCCACCGCGGAGCACAGCCGTCCGCCGGTCACCGTGACCCCGCCGTCCGGCAGGAACCCGGCACCGCGGTTGCCGCCGACCGCGTGGCCGAGAACCCGGGCGGGATCCGCCGACGGGGCCCGCCGTCCCGAGCCGTCGAGCAGCGGGCGAACCCGGTCGTCACCGGCGACGAACAGCCGGGCGGCGGCCGCGATATACGTGGAGCCCGCCCTGTGCTGCAGGTCGGCGGTCAGCCGGGTGGCGGCCCGCTTGTCGCACACCGGGTCCCGCTGGTCCGGGTCGCTCCAGAAGTCGTCCTCGGCGGGAGCCTGCGCCTGCCCCGGGGTCCACTCGGTGTTGAAGAAGTTGTGGTTGGCGCCGATGACATAGACGGCGCTGTGCAGGGCGGTGCCGCGGCCGACCGCACGTGTGCCGTCGACGTACACCTCACCCTGGAGGTCGGAGACGTCTCCGTCGCAGCCCGGCAGGATCGACAGCGACGGCACGTCCGCCACCGGGTTCTGGCCGAAGGCCGTCGGACCGATGAGCACGGTGCCGCGGATGTGCCACCGCACCGGCCCGTGGTAGCCGTCCTGGTCGGCGGGCGGCGGGTACAGGCTGTCCAGCGCGGCCCGGTTCACGCCCTCGCCGCCCCGGGAGTGTCCGACGAGCAGCACCCGGGACAGGTCGGCGCGCGGCGCGCGCCGGACCACCGCCGGTGCCGTCTCGGGGTGTGCGGCCCAGTCGGCCCAGTGCGCGAGGTGGAGCCGTACCAGGGACGAGCGGGCCTGCGCCCCGCCGTCCTCCACGGAGTCCTGGCCGTTGATGCCGTTGGCCGAGATCGACACGGTCACATAGCCCTGCGAGGCCAGCAGCCGCTGGTCGCGCAGATAGCCGCGATGGCTGGGCACCGGCTTGCTTCCCGCCTTGCAGGGCCAGTCGCCGGTGCCTTCGTCACCGCCCCCGGGGGTGTAACAGGTGTAGTGACGGCCGTGCAGGAACAGCGCGAGCGGGCGGCGGCCGGTCGCCGTGGTGGGCGCGACCACCACGGCGCGCATCTCGACCGGCGCGGAGAACCCGGGCAGACGTACGGACTTGAGGGTGTACTCACCGGTCACCGTCCGGTGGGCGCCCGGCCTGCCGGGGTCCACGGGGCCCGCGGGCAGCGGGGCGGGGGGCCGCGCGGCCGGCCGCACCAGACTGCTCGCACCGCTGCGGTCACCGTGGGCGGTGCCGGGTGAGGCGTCCAGTCTGCGTCCGCCGGACCAGACTTCGAGGCCATTCAGGTCGGCGGGCCGGACGCCGTCGAGGCCGAGACGGAACGTGTGCCGGTCCCGCTGTGCCGCCGGGACTCCCAGCAGCCGCTCACCGGTGCGGAACTCGACGCGCGCGTTCCCCATGGGCACCGGCGCGGCGGACCGCCACACCAACTCGGGTGCCGTGGGCTTCCCGGCGATCCGCCAACCGGGTGGCAGGCTTCCGTCGGACGGAGCGGCGGCCGCCGGTGTGCCGGGTGGTGGCTGAGCCTGGGCCGACCATCCCGAGGATCCCGCGGCCACCGCGAGCAACGCGGCGGCGGTGACCCATATTCGCCGGGCACGGACCACTGTTTCCCCTCCTTGAACTCCTGGAACTCCAGGGACCGCGAACCGGGACACCCCGGACGTCCCGGGGGTCCCTCGCGCCCCGGAGGACGGGAAGGGGAAGTTGTGGGTTGCCTGTGAGGATGCCCTGGTCCGGCAGGTCGGCCGAAACCGGGCGGGTCATCGGCCGATCACCGACCGGCGGTCAGGTCCAGGCGCGGTACGGCTCGTCGAGCAGCTGGAAGACGGGCTCGCCGCGCACCGGGTCCTGCGCCGTGGACAGCCGCACCCGGTCCCCGCTGTGGATGCCCACCGGCGGGCCCATGACACGTCCCCTGATGACGAATCCCTCGGCCATCTCGATCAGCGACACATTGCGCGCGGCGGGTGTGTTGCGGTGCACCACGGTCGAGTGCCGGACCGTGCCGGTGCCCTCGCTCTGCTCGGTGCGCAGCTCGCTGCCCTGGCACACCGGGCACAGCAGCCGCTGGTACATGGCGGTGCCGCACCAGGTGCAGCGCTGGTAGACGATCGTGTCCCCGGCGGGGGCGGGGTCGAGGAGACCCGTCGCGGAGCCGGCCGCCGGACGAACGGCGCTCCCTGAGTGGTGGTACACGCTGGTCAACTCCCTGCGGTGGGCCGGAATCCCGCGTGCCGGCGTGAACCGTGCACGCCCATAGGGTATGGCACTCAGTGCCACTCGTAAAGGCACTCCGTACCCAGAATTTCAGCCGACGGCCTCACGGCCGAGGGTGGACTCGATCTCCTGGACCATGCGCCACAGCGGAGTCCCACGCCGGCAGACGAGCACCATCACCTCATCGGTATCGCTGTCGGCATCGGTGGATCCCGCCGCCCTGACGGGCTGTTCCACGCGTTCCGGTACGCCGGACCCTGCGACGGGCTGCCCGAAGGCGGACTGTCCGAAGGCGGCCTGTACGAACCCGAGCGCGTGGTCCACCGTGGTCCCGGCGTCGCCCTCGCCGTCCGAACGCAGCCAGGAGCGGAGCGCGTTGTTGTGCGCCGCGACCACCGCGGCCGCGATCACGTCGGCCCTGAGGTTTCCGTCGGCGCGTCCGGCGAACCGCCCGCGCAGGTAGTCCGCGAGCGCCCGCTCGTAGCGCCACACCACGGACAGCTCGTACGCCCGCAGCCCCGGCACCTGGCGGGTGAGCCGGTAGCGCTGCACCGAGAAGGTGGGGTTCTCGGCGTACATGCGCAGCACCAGCCGGGCCGCGTCGCACACCCGCCGCACCGGATCGAGCTCCCCGTCCCCGCCCCTGTTTCCGTCTCCGCCCCTGTGCCGGTCCCTGCCGTCGGCCGCCAGGAACGCCGTCATGTCGGCGAGACAGCGCTCGTGGTCGGGGAAGACCACGTCTTCCTTCGAGGGGAAGTAACGGAAGAACGAACGCCGCCCCACCCCGGCGAGCGCCACGATGTCGTCGACGGTGGTCTGCTCGTAGCCGTGTTCCAAAAACAGCTGGAAGGCCGCCGCGACCAGGGCGTCCCGCATGGGCGGCTTCGCGGGCGGTGCCGCGCTGCTGGAGCTCATGGACGGGAACGTAGCATTCAGTCGGGGGATATGGCACTCAGTGCATACTGACGAGGGAACTGAGTGCTTTCTGTGGTCCTGCCGCCCGAGGAGTCCCCTATGTCCGCCGGTCGCCCCGCCCGCCCCCGCCTGCTCTACGTCACCGACCTCGCGTACCAGGCCCGCGGGCGCCGCTACTGCGACGAGGACATCTTCCTCACCTCCCGGCTCGCCGCCCACTTCGACCTCGCCCTGTGCCCTCCCACGGCCGCCGCCGCGCTCATGGACGGCTTCGATGCCGTCGTCGTCCGCAACAGCGGGCCGGTCCTGGCCCACCAGGAGGCGTACCGGGCCTTCCGTGACCACGCGCTCGCCACCGGAGCACGCGTCTACAACCAGCTCACCGGCCGGGCGGACATGGCCGGGAAGCAGTACCTGATCGATCTGACCGAGGCGGGCTTCCCTGTCATCCCCACCGTGGACCGCGCCGAGGACCTGCACCGGCTGCCCGCCGCCGAGCGCTACGTCGTCAAGCCCAGGCTGGGCGCCGACTCCATCGGCCTGGAGATCGTCCTTGCCGACCGGCTGCCGGACCTGGCAGACCGGACCGTGCTCGTTCAGCCGTACGTCGACTTGGCCTACGAGGTGTCCTTCTACTTCGTCGACCACGACTTCCAGTACGCCCTGCACGCGCCCGACCCCGCGCGGCGCTGGCGGCTGGAGCGGTACGACCCGACCGCCGACGACCTGGAGTTCGCCCGCCGCTTCATCGACTGGAACGCCATCGAGCACGGCATCCAGCGCGTCGACGCCTGCCGCGCCCCCGACGGGCGCCTCCTGCTGGTCGAGCTCGAGGACCTGAACCCGTACCTTTCCCTGGACGCCCTCACCCCCGAGACCAGGGACGCGTTCGTCGTCGCCATGACGGAGTCCGTGCACCGGTTCCTGACCGGCGTCCGCGGCCCCGCGTCCGCGACGGTTCACACCAAAACAACGACGAACCTCTGACTCAGGCCACTAGGAGAGCACGGCCGCCGGGACCACCAGGTCGGCCCGGTCCCGGGTCGTCGCGACGAGGTCGGCGTTGCGCTGGTCGGTGCCCAGCACCCAGGCCACGGCGGCCGCGTGCGGCTTGCCGAACTCCTCGTGGCGGGCGACGAGCCGACGGATCCGTTCCGTCTCGTCCAGCTCGCAGAACCACACCTCGTCCAGACAGGGCCGTACCCGTGCCCAGGAACCCGTCTCCAGCAGCAGGTAGTTGCCCTCGGTCACGACCAGCCGGGCCGACGGCGGCACCGCGACGGCGCCCGCGAGCGGCTGTTCCAGAATCCGCTCGAACGCCGGCGCGTAGACCACCTCGCCGCGCTCCTCGCGGAGCCGGCGCAGCAGTGCCGCATAGCCCCCGGCGTCGAAGGTGGCGGGCGCGCCCTTGCGGTCCCGCAGCCCCAGCCGGTCCAGTTCGGCGTCGGCGAGATGGAAGCCGTCCATGGGGACATGCGCGGCGAAGGGACCGCCGGTGGCGTTCAGCTCGCCCACCAGGCGTTCCGCGAGGGTCGTCTTTCCCGCGCCGGGGCCGCCGGCGATACCGAGCAGCGCACGCGGCCGGTGCTCGGCGAGGGAGCGGGCGCGGCGCAGCAGGTCGTCGAAAGTCAGGGGCACGCGGGAGAGTGTCGCACCGGCGGCCGGCCACCGTTCCCGACGTGTGGCCTTCGACACCCGGTAGTCCGCGCCGCTCGGGGAAGAGGCTCGACATGACGGAGTTCGGTCTGCCCGACACCATTCTGGCCTGTCTCTTCGATCTCGACGGAGTCGTCACCAAGACGGCCGTCGTGCACGCGGCCGCCTGGAAGGAGGCGTTCGACGCGTTCCTTGCGGACCGCGGCGGCGGCCGCCCCTTCGACCCGGTCGCGGACTACGACGAATACGTGGACGGACGCCCGCGCGCCGACGGGGTCCGCGCCTTCCTCGGCTCCCGTGGCATCGAACTGCCCGAGGGCGACCCCGACGACCCGCCGGGCAACCGCACCGTCCACGGCCTCGGCAACCGCAAGAACGAACTGCTCCTGGCGAGGATCCGCAGCGACGGCGTCGAGGCCTACGACGGAACCCTGCGCTACATCGAGGCGGTCCGTGCCCGGGGACTGCGCACCGCGATCGTCTCGGCCAGCGCCAACTGCCGCGACGTACTGCGCTCCATCGACGCCGAACACCTCTTCGACGTGCGGATCGACGGGCTCGTGGCAAGCGAACGGCGGCTGCCCGGCAAGCCGAGCCCGGACACCTATCTGGCCGCCGCCCGCGACCTCGGCGTCCCGGCCGCACGGGCCGCGGTGTTCGAGGACGCGCTCGCTGGTGTCGAGGCGGGTCGCGCGGGCCGGTTCGGCCATGTGGTCGGCGTCGACCGCACCGGGCAGTCCGACGCGCTGTACGCGCACGGCGCCGACGTCGTCGTGGCCGACCTCGCCGAGCTGGGAGGCGAGCGGTGATCACCCACCGGGCGTACACGGTCGAGCCGTGGGCGGTGCGCGAGACGGAACTCCACCTCGATGTGCTGGCCCAGAGCGAGTCGGTGTTCGCCCTGTCCAACGGTCATGTCGGCTGGCGCGGCAACCTGGACGAGGGCGAGCCGCACGGCCTGCCCGGCAGCTATCTCAACGGTGTGCACGAACTGCACCCGCTGCCGTACGCCGAGGCGGGCTACGGGTATCCGGAATCGGGCCAGACGGTCATCAACGTCACCAACGGCAAGATTCTTCGGCTGCTCGTGGACGACGAACCGTTCGACCTGCGCTACGGCCGTCTCGTCGCCCACGAACGCGTCCTCGACCTGCGCCGGGGCGTACTGGAGCGGACCTGCGAGTGGACCTCGCCCGCGGGTTCGACGGTCCGGGTGCGGTCGACGCGGCTCGTGTCGCTGGCCCAGCGGGCGGTGGCGGCCGTGGCGTACGAGGTGGAGGCCGTCGACAGCACGTCCCGGGTGGTGATCCAGTCGGAACTGGTCGCCAACGAGCAACTGCCCGCCTCGGACGGCGACCCGCGCACGGCGGCCGCGCTGCACTCGCCGCTGGAACAGGAGGACGACTTCGCCTCGGGCCTGCGGCTGCGCCTGGTGCACCGCACCCGGCGCAGCGGGCTGCGGGTGGCGGTGGCCGCCGACCACACCGTCACCGGCCCCGAGCGGACCACCACGCGCGCCGAGAGCGACACGGACGTGGCCCGGCTGACCGTGACCTCCGTCCTGGAGCCGGGGCAGCGGCTGCGCGTGGAGAAGCTCGTCGCGCACGGCTGGTCCGGCGCCCGCTCGCTGCCCGCGATGGCCGACCAGGTGGACGCGGCACTGGCCGCCGCCGCGCACGACGGCTGGTCCGGGCTGCTCGACGCGCAGCGCGCGCATCTGGACGACTTCTGGGACCGCGCGGACGTCGAGGTGGACGGCGACGAGGAGATCCAGCAGGCCGTCCGCTTCGCCCTGTTCCACGTCCTCCAGGCCGGGGCGCGGGCCGAGGAGCGGGCGATCCCCGCGAAGGGACTGACCGGCTCCGGATACGACGGGCACACCTTCTGGGACGCCGAGATGTTCGTGCTGCCCGTCCTCACCCACACCGCTCCGGCGACGGTCGCGCAGGCCCTGCGCTGGCGCCACCGCACCCTGCCCGTGGCCCGGGAACGCGCGGCCCAACTCGGCCTGGAGGGGGCCGCGTTCCCCTGGCGCACCATCGAGGGTTCGGAGGGGTCGGCGTACTGGCCGGCCGGCACCGCCGCCTTCCACGTGAACGCCGGCATAGCCGACGCCGTCGTCCGTTACGTCGAGGCGACGGGCGACACGGCCTTCGAGCGGGAGGCCGGTGTGGAACTGCTGGTCGAGACGGCCCGTCTGTGGCGGTCGCTCGGCCACCACGACCACCACGGCGTCTTCCACATCGACGGCGTCACCGGCCCCGACGAGTACAGCGCGGTCGCCGACGACAACACGTACACCAACCTGATGGCACGGGCGAACCTGCTCGCGGCGGCCGACGTCGTCGCACGGTACCCGGGCGAGGCGGACCGGCTCGGCGTGGACGAGGAGGAGAGCGCCGCCTGGCGCGACGCCGCCGGGGCCGTGCACGTCCCCTACAACCACGAACTCGGTGTCCACGAGCAGCACGCCGGGTTCACCCGCTACCAGCGCTGGGACTTCGCGGGCACCCGCCCCGACCAGTACCCGCTCCTGCTGCACTTCCCCTACTTCGACCTCTATCGCAAGCAGGTGGTCAAGCAGGCGGACCTGGTGCTGGCCATGTACACCTGCGACGGGTACTTCGACGAGGACCACATCGCCCGCAACTTCGCCTACTACGAGCCGCTGACCGTACGGGACTCGTCCCTGTCCGCGTGCTGCCAGGGGGTGGTGGCGGCTCGCGCGGGCCATCTGCGGCTCGCCTACGACTACGCGGCCGAGGCCGCCCTGATGGACCTCGCCGACCTGGAGCACAACACCCGGGACGGCCTGCACATCGCCTCGCTGGCGGGCACCTGGATGGTGCTGGTCGCCGGCTTCGGCGGGATGCGCCGTTCCCCGGACACCCTGCGGTTCGCCCCACGGCTGCCGGAGCGGCTGCGGCGACTGGCCTTCCGGCTGGAGTACCGGGGCCGTCGGCTGCGGGTGGAGATCGAGGCCGACAAGGCCGTGTACACGCTGCTGGACGGCACACCGTTGACGATCCGTCACCACGGCGAGTCACTCACCCTGTCCGCCGACGGGCCGGCGGTACGGTCGGTGCCCGCGCAGGTTCCCCGCCCGTCCCCCGAGCAGCCACCGCACCGCGCGCCCAACGGCGGTTGACCTCACGGTGTGAGTAGCGTCCTTCGCATGGCCGTACCTATGCGGTGGACACCTCCGATACGGGCTAGTTTTGCCGTGTTCTCGATGCGGGGGCGGCGGGCAGAAGGTTGGAGGGGTGGCGGCGTGGAGGGGCGGACGATGGCCGACAGCGTGAACACCGCGGACACCGCGGTCCCCTTGGACACCGTTGACACCGTCCGGGCCGCCGTCCGTCGCCGGGCGCACTGGCAGGCCGTGTGCTGCCTCGCCGTCCTGGTGTGCGCGGTCTGTCTGGCCGTACGGCACTGGCCGACGGTGCACACCGGTGCCGTACGGCTGGCGGTCGCGGACCCGGGCTGGCTGCTGGTCGCCGCGGTGGCGGTGGTCGCGACCTGGGCGGCCTCGGCCCTCGCCCAGCAGGGTGCGGTGGCCGCCCGGCTGCCCGGCGGGCGCCTGCTCGCCGCGCAGTTCGCCGCGTCCGCCGCCAACCATGTGCTGCCCGCGGGGCTCGGGGCGGGCGCGGTGAACCTGCGCTTCCTGATGCGCTGCGGGCTGCCGGCGTCCCGGGCGGCCAGCGCCCTCGCGGTGAAGGCCACCGCGGGCGTGGTGGTGCGCGGCGTGCTGATAGCGGCGCTCGCCCCGGTCTGCCCCGGCCTGCTGCGGATGCCGCACATTCCGGCGGCCGCGCTCCTCGCCGTACCGGCGGTGGCCGTGCTCGTGGCCGTCCTGCTGCGCAGCCCGCTGTGGCCCCGGTGCCGGTGCGCCCTCACGGCCGTGCGCGCCGACATCCGCGCCGTGCACGCCGACCCACGCCGGGCGGCGGCTCTGTGGGGCGGCTCGCTGGCCTTCGCCGCACTGCACTCCCTGGCCCTGATCGCGGTCACCCGCGCCGTGGGGCTGCCCCTGCCGCCGGTGCGGGTGGCGCTGCTGTACCTCGCGGCGAGCAGTGCCGCCGCCCTGCTGCCCACCCCCGGCGGCCTGGGCTCCCTGGACGCGGCACTGGCCTTCGCCCTCACCGCCTCCGGAGCGCCGTCCGCCACGGCGGCATCGGTGGTGCTCGGCTACCGGCTGCTGGCGGTGTGGCTGCCCCTGCTCCCGGGTCTGCTGGTGCTCGGGGTGCTGATCCGCCGCAAGGCACTGTGAACCGCCAGGGGCCTCGCCGCGGGGCACATGACCCTCAGTCCTCCAGCCGGTCGATCTGCCGCAGCTTGTTGGTGGCGTCCAGGGCGGCGACCTTGTACGACTCCGCCAGCGTCGGGTAGTTGAACACCGCGTCGACCAGATAGTCGACCGTGCCGCCGCAGCCCATCACCGACTGACCGATGTGGATGAGTTCGGTCGCTCCCGTACCGAAGCAGTGCACACCCAGCAGGGTGCGGTCCTCGGGAGAGACCAGCAGTTTCAGCATGCCGTGGGAGTCGCCGATGATCTGGCCCCGGGCCAGTTCCCGGTAGCGTGCGATGCCCACCTCGAACGGCACGCACTCCTCGGTGAGCTGGTCCTCGGTCCGGCCGACGAAGCTGATCTCCGGAATGGTGTAGATACCGATCGGCTGGAGGTTGTGCATGCGCGCGACCGGTTCCCCGCAGGCGTGGTAAGCGGCCGCCCGGCCCTGCTCCATCGAGGTCGCGGCGAGCGCGGGGAAGCCGATGACGTCACCGACCGCGTAGATGTGCGGCACCTCCGTGCGGTAGTGCTCGTCCACCGTGATCCGGCCGCGCGCGTCCGCGGACAGACCGGCCTCGGCCAGGTCGAGTTCGTCGGTGAGGCCCTGGCGGCCCGCGGAGTACATCACCGCGTCGGCGGGGATCTTCTTCCCGCTCTCCAGGACGGTCAGGGTGCCACGCGCATGACGCTCGACGGCGGCGACCGTCTCCCCGAACCGGAAGGTGACCGCGAGGTCCCGCAGGTGGTACTTGAGCGACTCGACGACCTCGACGTCGCACATGTCCAGCATCGCCGGACGCCGTTCCACGACAGTCACCTTGCTGCCCAGCGCGGCGAACATGGAGGCGTACTCCATGCCGATGACCCCGGCGCCGACGATGACCATGGACAGCGGCACCCGTTCCAGCGCGAGCACGTTGTCCGAGTCCATGATCGTCCGCCCGTCGAACTCGACCGTCTCGGGTCGGGCGGGCCGGGTGCCGGTGGCTATGACGATGTTCGCCGCGGTCAACAGCCTTTCGTGGCCGCTCGCGTCGCGCAGCACGACGGTGTGCGGGTCGGTGAAGCGGCCGGTTCCGGTGAAGAGGGACACGTGGTTGCGCGACAGCTGACTGCGGATGACGTCGACCTCCCGGCCGACCACGTGCTGGGTGCGCGAGGTCAGGTCCGAGACGGTGATGTCCTCCTTCAACCGGTAGCTCTGCCCGTACAGGTCGCGCTGGGTGAGACCCGAGAGGTACAGCACCGCCTCGCGCAGTGTCTTGGAGGGGATGGTGCCGGTGTGGATGGAGACGCCGCCGACCATGTCGGGGCGGTCGATGACGGCGGCCCGGCGACCGAGTTTGGCGGCGGCGATGGCCGCCTTCTGCCCCCCGGGTCCGGATCCGATGACGAGCATGTCGAAGTCGAAGTCGGGCACCCCCGGAGTGTGTCAGCCCACGGGCACTCTCCGAAAGGGTGAACCGGCGCCGCCTTCCGCCCGTACCGCAGGGCACGGCGGACGGTCTGCCGGTACGACTCGTGAGGTGCTGAGACGGATGACGGCGCGGGAACAGCGATCAGTCCTGAGTGCCGCACCTGCCGCACCTGCCGCACCTGCCGTACCTGTCGCACCCGCACCCGCGGCATCGGCGCCTCCCGGGTCCGCCGCACCTGCCGGACCGCTGCGGTACCGGCGCCTGCTCGTGCCGCTCCTCGTGCTGCTGCTGCTCGGTCAGATGGCCGTGGCGATGGTGAACTCGGCGGCGCGCCAGACGCCCACGATCGACGAGCCGGTGTACGTCGCCACGGCCACCGACTACCTGCGCGAGCACCGACTGCGCTACAACCCCGAACACCCGCCGCTCGGCAAACTGGTCGTCATGGCCGGTGTGGCGGTCGCCGACCCCCACTACGACGCCGCGTTCACCGGCGACCAGGGCCGGATCGGACGCCATCTGCTGTACGAGTCCGGGAACGACCCGTGGCGGCTGATGCTGTGGGCCCGGCTGCCGGTGATCGCGCTGACGCTGCTGTTCGGGCTGGTCGTCCTCGCCTTCGCCCGCGAGCTGGCCGGTACGGCGGCCGGGGTGGCGGCGCTGGCCCTGTACGCATTCTCACCGGACGTCATCGCCCACGGTTCGCTGGCCACGCTGGACATGCCGGCGACGGGGTTCGTCCTCACGTCGGTCTGGCTGGTGTGGCGGGCCAGGCGAAGGCCGGCGCTGTACGTGCCACTCGCCGGGGCGGCGCTGGGGGCGGCGGTGGCGACCAGGATGAGCGCGCTGCCCGCGGTCCCGGTGCTTATGCTGCTGGCCGCCTGGTCCGTGTGGCACGCCCGGAGGTCCCGCGGCCGGTCGGCGGCGCGCCGTGAAGCGGCGGGTGCGGCGGTGGCGGTGGTGCTGGTGGCGGTCGCCGTCGTATGGGCGGCGTACCTCGCGGTCGACCCGCGGCTGCGGTTCACCCCGGCCGAGGCCGTGCCCGACGTCGGAGGGATACACGGCCTGCTGGTCGAACTGCTGCCGTTTCCGGATGCGTTCCGGGCCGGGATGCGGGTCCAGTTCGCCTTCGAGGACTACCCGTGGCAGGGGTATCTGTTCGGCCGCGTGTACACCGGCTCCCTCTGGTACTACCTGCCGGTCGCGCTGCTGGTGAAGACCCCGCTCGGCACGCTCGCGCTGTGGGCCGGGGGCGCGGTGGTACTCGTCGCGGTACGGCGGCTGCGGCCGGCCGCGCCGTACGTGCTGCTCCCGCCCGCCGTGCTGCTGGCGGCGGCGATGACCGGGTCACGGGACTTCGGTACCCGGTACGCACTGTTCATGCCGGTGTTCCTGGCGGTGGCCGCGGGCGGTGTGCTCGCGGTACGGCGGCGCTGGGCGCCGTGGGTGACCGGGGCGCTGGTGATGTTCGTCGCCGTCAGTTCGCTGCGGACGTACCCGTATTACCTGCCGTACTCCAACGAGGCGTTCGGCGGACCGGAGCAGACCCGTCTCAGGTTGCACGACTCCAATGTCGACTGGGGCCAGGACCTCGGCAGGCTCGCCGACCGGCTGAAGCGGCGGTACCCGGGCGAGCGGGTCTGGCTCGTGTACAAGGGCAGCGGCGTTCCCTCCTACTACGGCGTCCACGGCTCCGACCCCCGTGGGGTCCCGCCGGGCGAGGTGCGCGGACTGCTGGTCGTGTCGGACTCGTCGGCCGCCAAGGCGCGGGGGAGTCTCGCCGAGCTGATCAGGACCAGCCGGCCGATCGACGACGTCGGTCATTCGATCACGATCTATCGACGGTGATCACCGCGAACCCCCTGATGAGCGTGGTCAGTGAGCTATGTTGAGTGTTCGTGGGAGACAAAGGAGGCGCCGCGGCGCCATCGCCGCAGCAGGCACGCGCACAGGCGTCCGCGATCACCTCGGGCAAATCCGTGCCGGAGGCGGCCGCGCCGACCTCTCAGCTCAGGGAGCTGTTCGACGGGCCGCGGCTGTCGCCCGGACAGCGCCGGATCGCCCAGTACCTGATCGAGAACATCACCGAGGCGGCGTTCCTCTCGATCACCGATCTCGCCGAGCGGGTCGGGGTCAGCCAGCCGTCGGTGACCCGGTTCGCCGCCGCGGTCGGCTTCAGCGGGTACCCCGCGCTGCGGGAGAAGCTCCAGGCGATCGCGCTGCGGGCCCTCGCCGGCGGCCCGAGCGCGGCCACCGAGGACCGCAGCAACGAACTCCAGGCCGCAGTGGACGCCGAGATCCAGAACCTGGAGAACCTCCGGCGCGACCTCGCCGACCCTGACCGCGTGATCTGGCTCGGCCGTGAACTGTCGGGCTCGACCCCGCTGACCGTGCTCGGACTGCGCATCTCCGCCTCGCTCGCCGAGTACTTCGCCTACGCCGCCCGCCGCATCCACCCCGACGTGCGCCCGGTGACCCGCGGCGGCAGTGTCGCCTACGACGCGCTGCTCCAGTCCCGCGAGGCCGGCGGCACCTGGGTGCTGGCGTTCGGCATGCCCCGGCACGCCCAGGAGACGCTGACCGCGATCCGGGTCGCGCGCGGCGCGGGACTCAAGGTCGCCCTGATCACCGACCTGGCGCTCGGCCCGCTGGCCGACGAAGCCGACGTCACCTTCGCCACCGGGCCGGGCGCCCGCCTGGTCTTCGACTCCTACGCGGCGCCCGGGGTGATGTCCGCCGCGCTGCTCCAGGCCATGACCGACGCCGACCCGGAGCGGACCCAGGCCCGGCTGGAGGAGTACGAGCAGGTCGCCGAGCAGCACCAGTTCTTCCTCAAGGACTGAGCCGTACCTTCCGGACACGGAGCCGCGTAAACGGACCACCGGGATCACCGGGACCATTCACAGCTTTCTACGCATGAATGTTTTCATGCGTCTTGCCAAGCAGACGGCATATATAAATACTGCTCACGGATCGCACAGCTCGGACGTGTTCCCGTCGCCGTCGCCTACCCACGTCGGTGCGTGAGACGTCCGATCGGGCGTCGCCCGCACGGCGCGCCCGTGGCGGCGGCCCCGGCCATCCCCTAGGCCGGGGCCGCCCCCCAACCGTCGGACCACCCCTCACGACGCCGCACACCGCACACCCGGAAGCGATGATCATGACCCTGACGACCACGCGCATCAGCCAGGACTGGCCCTGCCAGGTGAAGACGCCCGGCAGCTACGACTGGGAGCGTTCGGCGGCCAAATGGCTCCGTGAACTGGTACCGGCCCGCTACGCCAGCTATCCGGCGCTGATCCGCCACCCCGTCCTGCTCGCCCGGCACGCCCAGATACAGGTGCAGCACGAGGTCCGGGTGGCCCGCACGGCACTCCAGACCGCACGGGCCGAGCTGCCGATGCTGGGGCTGCCCGAGTCGGTCATCGAGCACACCATCAAGCTCTACGCGGCCGAGGTCCTCCAGCTCCAGCACATCGCCCGCAGCGTCCGGGCGGTCAGCGAGGCGCTGGCCGGCCGCGGCTCCGGACGCTGATCCGGCCGGACCGGCGCGGGCCGGAGAATCCGGTGCCCGCACGGGTGTGATCCCACGCGCGCGTCTGTGCGATGCTCATCGCGTGACGAGCGAGCCCGCATCACCCGCTCAGCGCGGCACCGTCCCCGACCTGGCGGCGCTGTCCAAGGTCGTGGCCAGACAGCGCGCGGAGATGGACCGGCTGCGCGACCTCGCGGCGACCTCGGCCGTGCTGGAGCGGGCCAAGGGCGCACTCATGGCCGTCACGGGATGCGCCCCGGACGCCGCGCACCAGGAACTCGCCGAACGCGCCAAGGCCGGGAACCGTACGCTCATCGAGGAATGCTGGCTCACCCTCGGCGCCCTCGCACCGCCCCCGGACCGGGCCGCCGACACCCCCGCCGCCGACACCCTCCACACCCCTGCCGTGCGGTCCGTGCCCCCGCGGACCCTCGAGGCCGCCTCCTGGGACCCGGTGACCGGCGTCGACGACGACCCCGAGGTGCTCGCCCGGCTCGGCACGGCACTGGTCCGGGTCGGCACACGCCAGGAACTCGCCGAACGGCTGCTGGAACACCTCGCCGCCGACGTGGGCGCCGACGCCGTGATGCTCTACGGACTGCGGCCCGACGGCGGCCTCGAACTCATCGGGCACGCCGGCGTGGGCGAGACCCTCGCGGCCCAGTGGAGCCGGGTACCGCCGCTCAGCGGAGTCGTCGCGCTGGACGTGCTGCGCGTCGGCGAACCGCGCTGGCTGGAGGACTTCGCCGCCGACCGCGACCGCTATGTGCTGATCGGGGACGCCACCGAGCGGTGGCTCACCCGCGCCTGGCTGCCGGTGCCGGGGGCGAGCGTGGCGCTCGGCGTACTGCGCCGGCATCCCGACCGGTTCACCGCCCGCCAGCGCAGACTCCTGCGGGCCGTCGCCCGGTTGTGCGCGGGCCGGCTGCGCGCCCTCGACGCGGCACCGGACAACGCCCTCGGCGGTGTCCCCGACGCCGTCCGGGCGGTGTTCGACGTGCTGTCCGGCGCGGCGGTGCTGCTCACCCCGCTGCGTGCCACGTCGGGAGAGGTCGAGGACTACCGGATCGACGCCGCGACCCCGGACGCGGTCGACATCCTCGGCCGCACCGGCCGCGAAATGGTCGGCATGCGCATACTCGAGTGCTATCCGTCGGTCGCGGGCGAGCCCCTGTGGCAGGGCTACCTGGCGGCGCTCAACGACGGCGAGCCCTACCAGGGCGAGCCGTTCGCCTACCACGAGATCGTGGACGGGGTGCCGGAGACGGCGACCTACTCGGTACGGGCGACCCCGCTGGGCGAACGACTGCTGGTCAGCTGGATCCGGCACAATCCCTCGGTCCGCCAGGAGCAGCGGCTGGCGGACGTGCAACGGCTCGGCAACCTCGGCTGGGCGAACTGGAACCTCGTCACCCACGAGGTGACCTGGTCGCCCCAGGTCTACCCCCTGCTGAACCGGGACCCCGCCCGGGGCCCGGTGCGGCTGCGGCAGCTGCCGGACCTCGTACTGCCCGAGGACGCGCCCGCGTTGTCCCACGCGGTCACCGAACTGCTCGGTACGGGACAGCCGTTCGACGTGCCGTTCCGGATCAGGTGCGGATCCGACGTCCGGCATCTGCGGGCCGTCGCCGAGGCCGTGACGGATCCGGAGGGCACACCCGCGGAGGTGCACGGCTTCGTGCAGGACCTCACCGCGCTGCGCACCGCGGAGCTGGCCCTGGCCGAGAGCGAGCGGACCATGCTGCTCCAGCGGGGCGTCCTCCAGGCCGAGCGGGCGATGACCATCCGGCTCCAGCACGCCCTGCTGCCCCTGCCGAAGAACCCCGTGCGGCTGGCCGGCCTGCGGATCGAAGTCGCCTACCTGCCCGCCCAGTCGGAGATCCACGTCGGCGGCGACTGGTTCAGCGCCGTCGAACTCCCCGACGAGGAAGCCCTGTTCGTGATCGGGGACGTGGCGGGCCACGGCATCGACGCCGTCGCCACCATGGCCCAGCTCCGATTCACCACCAAGGGGATGGTCAGCACCGGCTCCTCGCTGACCGGGGTGCTCGCGCGGCTCAACACCCTGCTGCTCCAGTCCCGGGACAGCAACGCCACCGCCACCATGCTCGTCGGCCGGTACGAGCCCCGGGGACGTCGGCTGGAGTGGGCCCAGGCAGGACATCTGCCGCTGCTGCTGCTGCGTGGAGGCCAGGCACGGTACCTCGACCGCCCGGACGGCGTCCTGCTCGGGGCGGGCGGCACCCCGGTCTTCGAGTCCGCGGAGTGCCTGCTGGAGCCGGGGGACCGGCTGCTGATGTTCACCGACGGTCTGGTCGAGCGGCCCGGCGAGGGACTGGACACGGGCCTCGCCCGGCTCGCGGCCGCCGCGCTCGCCCCCAGGGGACCGGACTCCCTGGAGGCGCTGCTCGCCACGCTGCTCGAGGGAGAGCGGCGCGACGACGTCTGCGTCCTCGACATCCGGGTGCCGGACTCCGAGGGTGACGGAGAGTGAGCGCGGCGTCCTTCAGGGCAGCAGCTTCTCGATGGCGGACGGACCCTCCTCCAGCTTGCGCCGTGCCCATTCGAGACTTGCGGGAGTGATGTCGCGGCCGGTGGCGAGCACCAGGTCCTCCGGCGCCACACCGCTGCCGGGACAGGTGTGGAGCAGGGCGTCCGGGGTCACGCGGTCCTCGGCCGACCGGGACGCTTCGGGTTCTGACGTCGACATGATGCCTCCTCCTCCGGTCCGGCCGCCGCACCGGTGCCGGTGCCACGGGACCGGGCCCACTCTCACCATTCACCGCCCACGCCCGCCCTGCATCCGGAAGAGCCGACCGCGCCTTCGGCTTCTAAGCTGTTAGCAGCCCGCACGCCCGGACCCGGGAGGCTGCCGCGATGACCGAGACGTCGTACGAGGACATGGCCGGGAGCGCCCGCTATCTGCCGATCGCCGAGCACGGACTGATCGGCGACCTGCGCACCGTGGCACTGGTGGGCAGCAACGGCACCATCGACTGGTACTGCTGCCCGCGCTTCGACTCCCCGAGCGTCTTCGCGGCGATCCTGGACGCCGAGCGCGGCGGCCGCTTCGAGCTCGCCGCCGACGTACCGGCCCGCACCAAGCAGTTCTACTTCCCCGACACCAACGTGCTGATCACCCGGTTCTTCACCGAGGAGGGCGTCGGCGAGGTCCAGGACTTCATGCCCGTACCCGGAGAGTCCGTGGAGGCCGACCGGCACCGGCTGATCCGACGGGTGGTGTGCGTGCGGGGCACCGTCCCCTTCCGTGTCCTCGTGGCCCCGCGTTTCGACTACGGCCTCGCCCCGCACACTCTGAGCATGCTCGGCGACACCGCCGTCTTCGCCTCCCCGGACATGGCCCTCTCCCTCACCTCCACGGTGGCCCTGGAGAGCGACGGGCTCGACGCGCACGCCGACTTCAAGCTCTCCGAGGGCGAGGCCGAGGTGTTCGCCCTCGACCGGGTCGGCGACACGGTGCCACCGCGCGGCTGCGCCCGAACCGAGGCGGAGAGCCAGTTCCAGGACACGGTCGCCTACTGGCGGCGCTGGCTGCACCAGTCCCGCTACCGCGGGCGCTGGCGGGAGATGGTGCACCGCTCCGCCCTCACCCTGAAACTCCTCACCTACGCGCCGACCGGCGCCATCGTCGCCGCGCCCACCACCAGCCTCCCCGAGCAGCTAGGCGGCGAACGCAACTGGGACTACCGCTACCTGTGGATCCGGGACGCCGCGTTCTGCGTCTACGCCCTGCTGCGGCTGGGCTTCAGCGACGAGGCCCGCGAGTTCATGAACTTCCTGTCCACCAACATCAGCCACGGCGACGGCGCGGCCATCGGCCCGCTCCAGATCATGTACGGCATCGACGGCCGCTCCGACCTGCCCGAACGCGAGCTGGACCATCTGGAGGGCCACCAGGGCTCCGCGCCGGTACGGGTCGGCAACGCCGCCGCCGACCAGCTCCAGCTCGACATCTACGGCGCCCTCATCGACTCCGTCTACCTCTACGACAAGTGGGCCGAGCCGATCTCCAGCGGGCAGTGGGACGACGTCTGCCGCCTGGTCGAGTGGGTCTGCGCCAACTGGGACCAGCCCGACGAGGGCGTCTGGGAGACCCGCGGCGGCCGCAAGAACTTCCTGTACTCGCGCCTGATGTGCTGGGTGGCGATCGAACGCGCCATCCGCCTCGCCAACCGGCGCGGCCTGCCCGCCGACCACCGCCGCTGGCGGCAGTGCCGCGACACCATCTACCGGCGGATCATGGACCACGGCTGGTCTCCCACCCGCAACGCCTTCGTCCAGCACGAGGACGGCGACGTGCTCGACGCGTCCGTGCTGATGATGCCGCTCGCGAAGTTCATCGCACCCACCGACCCCAAGTGGCTGTCCACCCTGGACGCCCTCACCGAGGACCTGGTGTCCGACTCGCTCGTCTACCGCTACGACCCGCAGGCCAGCCCCGACGGGCTGCGCGGCGACGAGGGCACGTTCTCGATCTGCTCGTTCTGGTACGTCGAGGCACTCGTGCGCGCCGGACGGGTGGACGAGGCACGGCTGGCCTTCGAGAAGATGCTCACCTACGCCAACCATCTCGGCCTGTTCGCCGAGGAGATCGGCCGCACCGGCGAACAACAGGGCAACTTCCCGCAGGCGTTCACCCATCTCTCGCTCATCAGCGCGGCGTTCAACCTGGACCGCGCGCTCGGCTGACGGGCCGGCGGCGTGCCAGGTCAGTAGCGCCGCTCGGCCGCCTCGCGCCGGGCGGCCAGCAGCAGCGCCATGTCGTCGGGCCGCTCGGCGGTGTGCCGGGCCATGGCGGTGAGCCGGTCCGCGACCCCCGCCAGCGAACGCCCGCCGGGCCCGGCGGCCACCGGCCCGGCCTGCTCCAGGGCCACGCTCAGCGCGGCGATGCCGTCGTCGATGTCCGTGCCCGGCCGCTCCACGAGCCCGTCCGTGTACAGGGCGAGGACCGCACCGGGCTCCAGCCGCAGCCGCGCCACCGGATACTCCGCGTGCGGGTCCACCCCGAGGACCACACCGCCGGGAATCTGCACGACCCGGGTGTGGCCGTCCGGGGACCGCAACAGCGGCGGCAGGTGACCGGCGCGCGCGACCCGGGCCAGTCCGGTCACCGGGTCCAGCCGCACATAGCAGCAGCTGGCGAACTGTCCCGGATCGAGGTCGATCAGCAGGCGGTTCGTCCCGCTCATCACCTCGTCCGGGGTACGGTCACCGAGCGCGAACGCCCGTACGGCGCTGCGCAGCTGACCCATGGTGGCCGCCGCCTGGACGCCGTGCCCCTGGACGTCGCCGATGACCAGCGCCAGACCGTCTCCGGCCTCGACGACGTCGTACCAGTCACCGCCCACGTCCATGCCCTGGGTGCCGGGCAGATAGCGGCCGGCGGTCTCCACCAGCGGATGGCTGGACAGCCGCCGGGGCAGCAGCGCCTGCTGGAGGCCGCGGGCGAGGGCGGCCTCGCTGTCGTAGCGCTGCGCCTTCTCCATCGCGTGCGCGATCAGGCCGCCGAGCGCGGTGAGCAGGGCCCGTTCGTCGGTGCCGAAGCCGCGGGAGTGGTCGAAGCCGAGAATGCACGAGCCGACCGGCCGCCCCGAGGCGATCAGCGGCAGGAAGACGCGGGCGCCCTCGATGGCGTCCACCGGCATCCCCGGATAGGCCGCGGACATCTGCTGCATGGACTCGAAGAACAGCGCACGGCCTGTGGTGAGCGTCTCCACGCCCGGCAGGTGGGCGTCCAGGCCGACGCCGTCGAAGGGCGCGAGGAAACCCTGCGGGAAGCCGGTCTCCCAGGCGAGGTAGAAGTGCCGGTCCTGGAGTAGATAGATGGCGAGGCGGCGGCCGTCGAAGGCGGGGAGCAGCTCCTGGGTGACCACCGCCGACACCTGGCGCGCGGTGACCGCGTCGGTCAGAGCGATGGCCAGGGCGATCGGCCGGTACAGCGGCGCTATGGAGGGACCGACGGGTATCCGGCCCCCGGCCGTGGGTTCCGCGGCGGTGTCCGGCGCGGCGGGCGCCGGGCCGACCGGCCTGTCCACCCGGCTCACCGGTACGACGGTGCAGGCGACGGTGTCCGGGCCGGGATGCAGGGACAGCGCGAGCCACTCGGTCGCCTTGTCCGCGGCGGGTCGCGCGTGGAACTGCACCGGCTCCGGCGACAGCAGCGCCCCGCGGAGGTGGTCCTCGTACGAGGGCTGGTTCAGCCACGGCACCGCCTCCGAGAGCGGGCGGCCCAGCAGCCCGGTGTGCTCCGGGTCCAGCAGCCGTGCCGCGGCCGCGTTGGCGTACACGATCACGCCCGTGCGGTCCAGGCAGAACACGCCCTGCGGGAGCAGGTCGGCCGCACCGTCGGCGCGTGCCGGACCCATGTCCAGGATGATGCCGCTCACCCGGCAGGTGCTGTCCACGGGCGGCCACAGCTCCAGCAGGCACGGGGTGCCGTCCCCGGCCCGCACATGCAGGGGAGCTGACGGCGCTCTCCCCGCGGCCGCGTCGTGCAGCGCGCCGAGCAGCCGGTGGGCGTCGGCGGGCGCGACGGCGTCCGCGAGCCCCTGCGCGGTACCGGCGAGGTCTCCGGGCCGCACTCCCAGCAGGTCGTGCAGTCGGTCGTCCGCGATCACCGCAGAGCTGGCCGGGTCCCAGGTGAACCGGCCCATGCGCCGCACGGCCGGGTGACACGCGGGCGGTCGTACGCACACCGGGTCGGCGTCCCACACCACAGCGCCCTCGTCCCCCTCGGCCAGGGCGCGCATCCGGTCGCCCAGCTCCTCCGCGACCCGGGTCAGCAGATCACGGCCGGGCACCTCGTCCACCGCGTCGGGCGCCGCCGGACGCAGCACCGTGAGCACGCCGTACGGCGCCCGCTCACCCGGCACCGGCACATAGACCGAGCCGAACTGGAACGGCAGACCGGCCGCGAACTGGGGATAGCGGCGCATCATCTCGGCCGCGTTGGACAGGACCACCGGGACACCCTGCCGGTAGGCGTCAGCGACGGGGAACGGGCGGTTCACATGCAGCCGCCACCAGGGCCGGAACAGTGGGCCGGGCAGTCCCGCGAGCACCGCGAGCCGCAGCATGCCGGGGGTGGCGGAGCGCAGGTACACGCCTCCGACGCGGCCGTCCGCCGCGCTGAGCGCCCGGGTGGAGGCGTCGACCAGCAGCGCGGACAGTGCCCTGCTCGACGTTCCGCGCCCCTGGCCTGCCTGTTTCCCGCTCCCGTCCATCCGCTCTACCTCGTCCCGCATCGCCCTGGTGGGTGACACAGCAAGAATGCGTCACGACAGCGGCGGATCGCACCCCGGATGGGCCCGGGAGCCGTCCGCGGGCAGCGTGCGAGCCGTGCGCAGCGACCGCAGGGCCAGGAGCAGGACGCCGATGTCGTCCAGGTACACCGGGTCGGGCAGCAGGTCCGTGGGCAGTACCAGATAGAGGACGGCGCCCCAGAAGACCCAGCGAGGTCCCGTGGGCAGCCCGGCCCGCCGCAGCGTACGCCTGGCGCGCGTCAGCCGTACCAGCAGGACGACGGCCACGGCGAGCAGGGCCGCCGCGGCCACACCGGCTGCCACGAGCACCGTCGGAGCGTGCAGGGAATCCATGCGGCCTCCAGACCTCGGGGCGGAGCCGACCCGTCCTGCCGTCTCGTCTTCCCCGGACCGGGCCGCCGTATCGCCTTTTGGTGGCTACGACGTCCGGTCGGCGGCCTCTTCGGCGGTGTCCTCTCCCTCGTGGCCCTCGTGGCCCACGTGCTCCTCGTGCCCGTCGTACGCCGGGTCGTTCGGGGCCGGCGCGGCCGGGCGCGCTCCCTTGGCCCCGCCCTTGAACCGCCCGAAGGCCCGGGTCAGCTGCTGGAAGGGGGAGGCCGCCGGGGCGCCGGGGACGGCGGTGGATGTGGCCGGGGTGTCGCGGTAGGCGGCCAGGGCCGCGTGTGCCTGCTCGGCGGCTTCCCGGTACAGGTCCCGGGACTTGGTCATCGCCTCCAGCGCCGCCGAGTACTCGGCCACCAGCTCGCGTTCGCGGGCCAGCTGCTCCTGGAGGGTCAGCAGGGTCCACCGCTCGCGCAGCGCGGTCACGGCCTGGTCGAGGCTCCGCGGCATCGGCTTCGGCAGCGCCGCACAACGCCGCAGTACGTCGATGAGCTCCGTGGGCTCGGAGCCGTCCAGGAAGATGCTGCGCACCGAGTACTCCGGGCCGTCGTAGCCCGCCGGGGCGGGGTCAGGGGGCACGATCACGGCTCCGCCGCGGGGCACCCACACCCCCAGTTCGCGCAGGGCCCAGTTCACCGCCCGCAGCTGTTCCGGAGCGGCCCGGTGCTCCACCACCCGGTCCCGCAGGCCCGGCGGCAGCAGCCGGGCCAGCGGCTGCCGGCCGGCCTCGTCCGGGGTCATGGCCTCGTGCACGACGAGGTTGATCTCCCAGGCCTCACGTGCCGCGTTCCGGATGACCCGGCGCATCGCCTTGTCCTCGGACGGAAGAGCGTTGACCGCGCGCAGCCGAAGTCCGGGCGCGCCGTGGTGAAGGTCCCAGTGGGGACCCGCCTCGTCGGGTTCGCCGGGCTCGCCGTCGGTTCTGCCCTCACGGGGCTCCTCGGGCCAGAACATCGTGACGGGGGAGGGCCAGTTCTCGTCCCAGGGGCTCTCGGCCTCGGCCACGAGCGTCCATTCCCACTCCCGCGCACGGTCCCGCACGGGTAGGAGTGTCAGCCGCGCCCGTACCGTGACGTCGCCGGATACGGCGACCCGCCAGCGGGCCTCGAAGACCCGTTCCGGTGTCTGCTCGGACACCGGGAGTTCGGCGAAGTCGTCGAGGGTCTCGCTGTCCTTGAGCCGGCGCAGGTTCTGCCGGAGCACCTCCTCGGGTGCGGGGCCGGTGCGGCGGCCGCGGGCGGCCCACACCGTGCTGGGGGCCAGGGGACTGTCGGTGGCGGAGTTCGACATGAGCCAATCTGGGACGAGGTCGGTGAGCGCGGCCTCCAGTATCGCCGTCGGCGATCGAGGCATGTCGGCCGGGGCTGTCGGCCTGTGAGGCAAACGGCGCACACGGGGCGCGCGCGGCGCACGCAAGTCGTACGCCGCGCACTCGTACCGCTGCCCTGCCCGGACCGCGACAATCATCCGGTGAGCGGGGCCCGCCCACCATCCGCTCCGGGGAGGGCCCCGTTCTCAGTCACCGCTGAGCTGTGCCCCGCTCTCCCGCAGCATGTCCTCGCGCTCGACGAGCTTCACGCGCTCGCGGCCCTGCGGCTCGCCGAGTGCCCGCTCCGCGGCGTCGAGCCGGTACCAGCCCTCCCACGTGGTGTAACGCACGTTCCGCTCGGCGAGGAAGGTGTCCACGGCCTCCGGCTCGGGCGAGCCGGGGGTGTGCAGACGGCTGTTCGCGAAGTCGTCCAGCAGGTTGGACACCGTCTCGTTGGCGTCGCCCTTGGTGTGGCCGATCAGACCGACCGGGCCGCGCCGGATCCAGCCGGTGACATACGTCGACTGAAGGTGCGCGCCGCCCTCCTCGATGACACGGCCGCCCTCGTCCGGGACCGTGCCCGAGCCGAGGTCCCACGGCAGCTTGGGGAGCTTCTCGGACAGGTATCCGACGGCGCGGTACACCGCAGTGACGTCCCAGTCCTTGAACTCGCCGGTGCCCTTGACGTTGCCGGTGCCGTCGAGGGCGGTGCGCTCGGTGCGCAGGCCGACGACCTTGCCGTCCTCGCCGAGGATCTCGGCCGGTGACTCGAAGAAGTGCAGGAACAGCTTGTGCGGCCGGTCGCCGGTGTCGCGGATCGCCCAGTTCTCCAGGGTCTTGGCGACCATGTCGGCCTGCTTGTTGCCGCGCCGGGTCTCGATCGAGCCCGCGTCGTAGTCGATGTCCTCGGGGTCGACGATGACCTCGATGGTGGGGGAGTGGTCCAGCTCCCGGAGCTCCAGCGGGCTGAACTTCGCCTGCGCGGGCCCGCGGCGGCCGAAGACGTGGATCTCCAGCGCCTTGTTCGCCTTGAGACCGTCGTAGACGTTCGGCGGGATCTCGGTGGGCAGCAGCTCGTCCGCGGTCTTGGCGAGAACGCGCGCCACGTCGAGGGCGACGTTGCCGACGCCGAGCACCGCCACCTTCTCCGCCTCCAGGGGCCAGGTGCGGGGCACGTCCGGGTGGCCGTCGTACCAGGAGACGAAGTCGGCGGCGCCGTACGAGCCGTCGAGGTCCACGCCGGGTATGGACAGGTCGCGGTCCGCCGTCGCGCCGGTCGAGAAGATCACCGCGTCGTAGAACGCACGCAGATCGTCCAGGTTGATGTCGGTGGGGTAGTCGACATTGCCGAAGAGACGGATCTGCGGCTTGTCGAGCACCTGATGGAGCGCCGTGATGATGCCCTTGATGCGCGGGTGGTCGGGGGCCACGCCGTAGCGGATCAGGCCGAAGGGGGCGGGCATCCGCTCGAAGAGGTCGATGGACACACCGGGTGCGGCGGCCACCTCGGACTTGAGCAGGGCGTCGGCGGCGTAGATCCCGGCGGGGCCGGCTCCGACGATGGCTACCCGCAGGGGGCGCGGCATGATCAGGTTCCCTTCGAGAGATCAACAAGCGTCTCGAAGTGGAAGCCTAAACTAAGGCAGACCTAACTTTGTATGCGGGTCCACTCTATGACCTCATAAGCCCACCTTATGAGGGTCCGCGCCCCGAAGGGCTCACGTGTCCCGGGAGTCACGGGGTCATGCGGGCCGCACCACCGCGCGGATCGCCGACTCCCCGGCGCCGTAGATCGACTCCTCCCGGATGAACGCTCCCGGGCCCGGCGCGTGGACCATCATGCCGTTGCCGGTGGAGATGCCGACGTGGGTCGCGTTGTCGAAGAACACGATGAGGTCACCGGCCTGGATCTCGGCCGTCGAGACGGGTGTGCCCGCACCGGCCTGGTCCGCCGCCGAACGCGGCAGCGCGACACCGGCGACCTTCCAGGCGGCCTGGGTCAGGCTGGAGCAGTCGTACGAGTCCGGCCCGGTCGCACCCCAGAGACAGGGCTTTCCGATCTGCGCCCGGGCGAACTCGAGCGCCTTCGTGGCCTTCCCGGCGAATGTCGACTGCGGCACGGCCGCGGGGGCGTACGTCCCGGTGACGGGGACGACGGGCAGGGCGCCGGTGTCGGTGAAGGGGCTCGGGTTGGTGGCGAAGGTGAGGGGGCCGGTGTCGGTCAGGGGGTCCGTGAGGGGGTCGGGGGTCGCGACGGGGGTGTAGACGGCGGTGTCGGGGTAGAGACTTGGGACCGGGCCCGTGACAGGGGCGTACGTTCCGGTGTCGGTGAGGGGGACGACGGGCAGGGCGCCGGTGTCGGTGAAGGGGCTCGGGTTGGTGGCGAAGGTGAGGGGGCCGGTGTCGGTCAGGGGGTCCGTGAGCGGGTCGGGGACGTTCGCGGGGCTCGGCGGAGCGATGGCCGGGACACCGCCGGAGGCGAACGTGTCCGGCGTGCTCGACTGCTGTGCCGGGAACCAGGACTCCCGCACCGGCGGAGCCTCGATCGCGGCGATCGGAGCGGGGTGCCGCAGGGCGTGACGCGACAGCACGTCACTGGCGGCCGCGAGTTTCCGCTGGTTCTCTGCCTTGGCCGCCGCCGGGGAGGGGCGGACGCGGGTCGGCTCCCGCCGGGGTTCGGGCACGGCGGGCAGCGCGGCGGCAGGACTGCCGGGCAACTCGGCGATCGCTCGGCCGCTCGGCAACTCGGCTGTCGCCCGACCCCCGGGCAACTCGGCCACGGCGCGCCCGGGTGCTCCCGCGGTCAGTTCCGGCAGTTCCGGCGCAAGCCCGAGGTCCCGGAGGGCGCGGTCGGTGAGTTCCGGTTCGGCTCCCGGGAGGGCGCCGCCCGACGCTGCCGTGGAACGGCTCCCGGACGTGCGTTGCCGAGGCATCCGGTCCGCGGGGAGCGCGGCGGGGACGGACGGGCCCCGTTTCCCGCGCGCGGTGTCGAACCACTGGCGGGTCATGGCGTCGACACCGGGATCGGCCCCCGCTCCCGCCGGCTTGCGCAGCGGTACCCCTCGGGTCCGCGACCCGGCCGACATGGCACGGGTGGCGTTGAAGTTCCCCGTGGCGTTCTCGGCCCGGTCGTAAAGGGTGTTGATCCGCTGGCGAACCTCGTCGCGGCTGTCCGGCGCCATGGGAGACGTACTCCTTCCGTGCTCCGCCTACCGAGTTAGCTGTCGGGTTCGGGCGGTCGTTTCGTTTCGGAAGGCGTGCCCTACGGCCCTCGCCCGGGCGGGCGGTCGAGCCGATTCACCCCAATGTCGGTTGGGTCCCCGGCTCCGGTCGCCTGGATGGGGCACCGGACTCGGCGGAGGCCACGCGGTTCGGCGGGGTTCGCCGGGGGATGCCGTGAGGCCTGGGCGTCAACCTAGCCAACTTGTGGACCTCGTGTGAAGGTTGAAGCGCGATATGTCCGATACGTATTTGTGATGTTCGCCCGGAGGTTCGGTGTCGAGGTGACGCACAGGAGCGGATTTCCGTTCGGTCGAGGTGAATCCGTGCGACGGCTGAACACCTGTGCCCGGGGATCCGTATGAGGCGGTTAAGGATTTCTGAGGATTTCCATGCCACCCGGATCCGATGAGACGCAGGGGTACTTCGTGGGACGCAACACGCGCAGGCGGCCGACAGGCGCACGACGCGCGACATTCGCAGCGGTCGCGCTGATGCTGGGCGGAGGAGGGCTGATCGCGGCCAACATCTACGCCTCCGCCAGTGAGAGCGGCTCGGACCAGTCGAACGGCAACCGGGTCCTCTCCGGGGGAGCCTGGACGATCAACTGCCCGGACGTGGGGAACCGGCTGACCCAGGTACCGGAAGGGGCCAGGACGGAGGTGGACCGGCAACTCGCCCAGCTCGACCAGCAGATCGCCGCGGCATACCAGCAACTCCAGCAGTCCGCGCAGGAGCAGCGGCAGGAGTCGTGGTCCGCCGACGACAGTGTCATGAACCCGCTGAAGGAGAAGCGGTCCGAGACGATCGACCGCATCGGGGACGCCATCGACCAGGCGGGCGACCGCCCCGAGGGGCTGGACGACCAGGCGGCGTGCACGCTCCAGCCGTCCGGCAACCAGAACCAGCAGAACGGCGACCAGAACCAGGGCGGCGGCGCTCAGGACCAGGGCCAGAACCAGGGCGGCCAGGACCAGGGGCAGAACCAGGGTGGCCAGGACCAGGGCGGTCAAGGCCAGAACAACGGCGGGCAGGCCGGTAACGGCCCGGTGGCCGCGGACTACGCGGACATCAACTCCGTCCAGCCCAACGCACAGGCCCCCGCCCCGCAGGCCGGCGCCTCCCAGGGCAGCTTCAGCAGCAGCTGTGGCGTCAACGCGAACGGCCTGTTCAACTCCGACAACGTGATCGTGGCCCCCGGCGTCTCCAACGGCGCCCACCACTTCCACGACTACGTCGGCAACCAGGCCAACAACGCGTTCGCCAGCGACGACGACCTGGCCAACGGCAAGACCACCTGTGCCGACCAGGGTGACAAGTCGACGTACTACTGGCCCGTGCTGCGCCTGCAGAACGGCAAGCAGGAGCGCGACGCCGGCGCCCCCGGCGGCGGCACCGAGGGCAACGCCGGCGAGATCGTCACGCCCAAGCAGGTCACGCTGACCTTCGAGGGCAACCCGCGTGGCAAGGTCACCGCCATGCCCCGGCTGCTGCGCATCATCACCGGTGACGCCAAGTCGTTCGTGAACGGCCCGGCCAACGCCAACGCGTCCTGGAGCTGCACCGGCTTCGAGGACCGGCAGCTGAAGGACAAGTACCCGATCTGCCCGGACGGCAGTGACGTCGTGCGCTCGTTCAAGTTCCAGAGTTGCTGGGACGGCCGGAACATCGACAGCGCCAACCACCGCACCCATGTCGCGTTCGCCGACGGCGAGGGCAACTGCCCGGGCGGCTTCCAGCCCATCCCGCAGCTCGTGCAGCGCATCGTCTACGACGTCAAGGCGCCGAGCCTCCAGGACGGCGGCAAGACGGTTCCGCTGTTCGCCGTGGACTCCTTCCCCGAGCAGCTGCACAAGCCGGTCACCGACCACGGCGACTTCATCAACGTCTTCGACGAAAACCTCATGAACCAGATGGTCGACTGCATCAACTCCGGCCGCACCTGCGGTGCCGGAGCGGGGTCAGGCGACAACGGGAACGCCGGTAACGGCGGCAACGACAACGCCGGCAACGGCGGCAACGACAACGCCGGCAACGGCGGCAACGACAACGCCGGTAACGACAACGCCGGTAATGGCGGCAACGACAACGCCGGTAATGGCGGTAACGCCGGCGGCGACAACAACGGCGCCGGTGACGGCAATGGCGGCGACACCGCGACCGAGCAGCCCCCGGCCGACACGCCGGACGCGCCGGTCAACGAGCCGGCGAAGGGCGGTTCGGTGAACGCCCCCGCCACGGAGCAGCCCCAGGTCTACGCCGAGCAGGCCAAGCCCGAGACCAAGCCCGAGACGAAGACCCGGACCCAGCCCGCCGAGATCGGCGAGCCCGCCCGGATCCCGTCCACGGCGGCGAACGCTCCTTCGGCCGCCGCCGTGCAGACCGAACCCCAGGCGACCGGGGGCGGACTTGCGGAGACGGGCGCGAACCTGTGGCCCGCGGCGCTCGGCGGGCTCCTGGTGATCGCCGGCTTCGTGGTGCTGCGTCGTATGGGACGCGGCTCCGCCTGACGTACGGATCAGGCCAAGCGCAACGTGCGCTTGGCCAGTTCGTAGGCCGGGAGCATGGCCTCGTGCTCCTCCGTGTCCATGCCGCCGAGATGCACCACGACCGGCCCGTCCGGGGTGACGACGGCGAAGGCGCTCTCCTTCTTCGTCTCGTCCAGGAGCTTGGTCGTGTAGAGGTAGTCCACCTCGACCCCCGAGAGGCCGCCCGCCGTGAACGGGCGGTACCTCGCCTCCTTCGTGTTCTTCTCGGCGGCCACGAACGCCCGCAGCACCCCGCGGGCGTCCGCGCCGCCCGGTGACCCCGTCCACGCGCGCAGGAACCCGATGTTCCCGGCGGGCTTGGCGTCGATCTCACACGCCAGGGTGACCGGGCCCTGACGCAGCAGCGCGTCGGCGAGGTCGCCGTCCGAGCCGGCCTTGCCCGCTCGGACGGCCTTCGCCTTCCAGCCCTCCGCGGTGCCGAAGGCGACCGGCAGCTCACAGGCCGAATGCGCGGCGCCGATCGTGCCGCCGCTCTTCGCGACCTCGGTCGCCTCGGTGTCCGTACCCCTCGACCCCCCGGCCGTCGCCGAAGCCGTCGCCGACGGCTTGGCGTCTCCGTCCGCCGGCTCCGCGCATCCGCTCAGCGCTCCCGCGAGCAGCAGCACCGGTGCCAGTCCGGCCCGCGCGGTGCCCTTGGTGATCCGCACCTCGGTCCCCCCTCATCGATCCAGGTCGGACAATGTATCCGAGGGTGGCTAGGCTGCTGGTCGTGGCCACCCTGCTGATCGTCCATCACACGCCCTCGCCGAACTGCCAGGCGATGCTGGAGGCGGTGCTGTCCGGGGCGACGACACCGGACATCGAGGGCGTCCGGGTCGTACGCCGGGCGGCGCTGGCCGCGACCGCCTCCGACGTGCTCGCCGCCGACGGCTATCTGCTCGGCACCCCCGCGAACCTCGGCTACATGTCCGGAGCCCTCAAACACTTCTTCGACCGGGTCTACTACCCGTGCCTGGACGAGACCCGGGGCAGGCCGTTCGGCTACTACGTGCACGGTGGGAACGACGTCACGGGCGCGGTGCGCGGGATCGAGTCGGTCACCACCGGCCTCGGCTGGCGCCGCGCCGCCGATCCGGTGACGGTGACCGGCGAGCCCGGCAAGCCCGACATCGAGAAGTGCTGGGAACTGGGCGCGACGGTCGCCGCGGGCCTGATGGGCTGAGGCCTTACGCCATTCGAGCCGTGGAACCGGGTGCGGAAGGGGCCGCCCGGGGTGTGTTGGTAACCCGGCTGGGCGGTCCGGATGGTGCGCGCGGGAGGCCTGACTGACGGTGGTTCATGTCGAGGCCGGGTGATCCCCGCTGATGGAGTATCGGCCGCCCGGCCACGGCGGAAGGACTTCCAGATGCGTTCTGCCCGCTTGATCCTCGCCTCGGTGGCCGCGGCCGCCGCGTTCGTGATCGCCACGCCCGGCGCTCATGCCTCGGGAAGCGAAGACAGCCGCGACGACTCCTCGTACAGCAAGGAGAACAAGGAGAACAAGGCGAACGGTGATTCGCACAGCAAGAACGACAGCGATTCCGGAGGCGGCCGCGACGAGCCGCGTGGCGGCATGCACACGGGTGGCGGTGCGCTTGCCGCTCTGACGGTGAGCGACGACTGGAGCACGGACAACAACAGCAATAACAGCAACAGCAATAACAACTCCAACAACAGCAGTAACAACAACAGCAACAACAACAGCAAGTACGACCCCGAGACCTACAAGAACGACTCCTCCTCGGGCAAGGGCAACAGCTCGTGGGACGACGACTCCGACAAGCCCAACGGCGGCATGCACACGGGTGGCGGCGGGCTCGCCGACTCGGGTGGGGTCAGCGCGGGCGGGATGGCCGTCCTGGCCGTCGGTGTCACGGGCCTCTACGCACTGCGGCGCAGGCGCGGCGCGGCGCAGGCGTCGTGATCCGCCGCTCTCGTTGCTTCCACCGCTGACGAACCAGGGGCCCCGAGGCCGCCGCCGCACGCACCGTGCCGGCGGCCGGCCTCCCTTCAGACCCTCCCTTCAGACAACGAGTGAGGTGGAGTCCGATGGCGGCTTCCGCGCCGTCCGCGTCCTCCGGCGGGCGTCTGACGATGTGGGTGGTGGCGACCCTGCTGCTGGTCGTCAGCGTGCTCGGCGGCCACGGTAGGACGTCCGAGGCATCCCGCGCCGCCCTGGGCGACTCGCCCGCCGCACACCCGGCGGGCAAGCATCTGCCCCGTTCCACGCCGACGCGCCTGCTCATCCCGAAGATCGGGGTGGACGCCCCCTTCACATCCCTGATCATCGGCCCGACCGGGCAGCTCCAGGCCCCGCCCGCCGACGACGTGAACCTCGTGGGCTGGTACGCCAAGGGGGCCGCGCCCGGAGAGGCGGGCACCGCCGTCATCGCCGGGCACGTGGACACGACCACCGCCGCGGCCGTCTTCGCCGGACTCGAGGAGCTCAAGACCGGCGACCACTTCTCCGTACGGCGGACCGACGGGCGGACGGCGGACTTCGTGGTCGACAGCGCCGAGATGTTCGACAAGGAGAACTTCCCCAGCCATCGGGTGTACGGCGACACCCCGCGTGCCGAGGCCCGTCTCATCACCTGCGCCGGCGACTACGACCACACGGCCCGCGACTACACCGAGAACCTGGTGGTCTTCGCCCACCTCGTCTGACCCGGTCCACCTCGTCCGGCCCCGTCAAGGGAACCGTCAGAGGTTGACGGCCTTCATCCCGGCCTCGTTGTAGCGCTCCCCGGCGGCCTGCGGCAGCTCGGCGTCGATGCGGGCCAGGTCGTCCTTGGTCAGTTCGACGTCGACCGCACCCGCGTTCTGCTCCAGGTACGTGCGCCGCTTGGTGCCGGGGATCGGCACCAGGTCCTCACCCTGCGCCAGCACCCAGGCGATGGCCAGCTGCGCCGGTGTCACGTCCTTCTCCGCGGCGATCTCCTTCACCTTGGCCGCGAGCCGGAGGTTCGCGTCGAGGTTGTCGCCGGTGAACCGGGGACCGGTGCGACGGAAGTCGCCCTCGTCGAGTTCCTCGGGGGAGGTGAAGCGGCCCGCGAGGAATCCGCGTCCCAGGGGCGAGTAGGGGACGAACCCGATGCCGAGCTCCCGGCAGGCCGGCAGGACCTCGGCCTCCGGGTCGCGGGTCCACAGCGAGTACTCCGTCTGCACGGCCGTGATCGGGTGCACGGCGTGTGCGCGGCGGATGGTGGCGGCCGAGGCCTCGCTGAGGCCGATGTGCCGGATCTTGCCCTCCGCCACCAGCTCCCCGAGTGCTCCGACGGTCTCCTCGATCGGCACGTTCGGGTCGACACGGTGCTGGTAGTACAGGTCGATGTGGTCGGTGCCGAGCCGCTCCAGCGAGCCGTGGACGGAGCTGCGGACGTGCTCGGCGGAGCCGTCCTGCCGTCCGACGGTGCTCATGTCGCCCGGTACGGCGTCGTCCATCCGGTAGTTGAACTTCGTGGCGATCACGTACTCGTCGCGATGTCCACGGATCGCCCTGCCGACGAGGGTCTCGTTGGTGAGGGGCCCGTACATCTGCGCGGTGTCGAGGAAGTCGATGCCGAGTTCGAGCGCGCGCCGGATGGTCTCGACGCCCTCGTTCTCGTCGGTGGAGCCGTAGAAGGCGGACATGCCCATGCAACCGAGGCCGATGGTCGATACCGTGAGGTCTCGCAGACTGCGCCGTTCCATGTGTCGCGGTCCTTCCCTGTGATGGTGATCATCGTGATGATCGCTTCGGTGTTCCGCGTTCTGGACGCTACGACTTGAAGCGCGCTCCAAGTCAAGGTGAAGGTCAGCGGTGTTCGTGCGCGGCCCGTTCCAGCTCGGCGGCCTCCGCGTCGGCGATGCGCTGCTCGGCCGCCACGTCGATCGACCGGCTCAGCCCCCAGTACAGCAACGCCGAGACCGGCAGCCCCACGAACAGTGAGATGTCCGCGCCGCCCAGCGCCTTCGCGGCGGGTCCGACGAAGAGGGTGCCGACCGAGAAGAACGGGATCATGACAGCGAACCCCACCAGGTACGCGATGATGCCGTGCGCGCCCCAGCGTCCGTAGATGCCGCGCGGGTTGAAGATCTCGGCGACCGCGTAGTGGCCGCGGCGCACGACGTAGTAGTCCATCAGGTTCACCGCGGTCCACGGAATGAACAGGTAGAGCACCAGCAGCAGGAAGTCGTTGAAGTTCTCAAGGAAGTGGGCCGTGGCGGCCAGCGCGCCGACCAGCGAGAGCGCCGCGGTCAACCCGATGGTCAGCAGCCGGACCAGAAGCGTCGGCCGCACCTTGCGGAACGAGTCGATGGCGCTGATCAGCGTCAGCGAACCGCCGTACATGTTCAGCGCGGTGACCGAGACGAGTCCCAGGGCGGCGAACAGCAGCACGACCGCGCCGAAGCCGTCGAACACCTGGTCGCCCGCCGCGTTGATCGAGCGGATCGTGTCGAAGTCCTTGCCCGCCCAGGCGGCGAGCAGCGCTCCGAGCACCATCAGCCAGATGCCGCCGAGCGCCGAACCGAAGTAGGTCCAGTAGAACGTCTTGCGGACCGTCACGCCCGGCGGCAGGTAGCGCGAGTAGTCCGACACGTAGATGGCCCAGCTGATCTGGTAGCCGGCGACCACGCCGAACTGCGCGAGGAACGGCGTCCAGCGGAAGCCGCCGACGTCGAACGAGCCCGGCGGATAGTGCAGGTTCACGAGGACGCCCACGGTGAAGATCCCGAAGACCACCAGGAACACATACGTCAGCACACGCTCTGCTCGATGGATGACGTCGTACCCGACCAGCGCGATCACGAGCGCCACCACCGTGACCACGGCCACCCACAGCCTGACGCCGCCGTGCACCGTGGCATGCAGGGCCTGACCGGCCAGGATGGTGTTGAAGACGTTGAACCCCGCGTACTGCACATAGGCGAACAGCCACACCAGGAGGGCGCCGACGTAACCGAACTGCGGTCGCGACTGGATCATCTGCGGCAGGCCCAGCTGCGGGCCCTGGGCCGAGTGGAAGGCCATGAAGAAGGTGCCTAGCAGGGTGCCCGTCACGATCGCGACCAGTGACCAGAGCAGATTGCCGCCCTCGGTGATGCCGATCAGCCCCACGGCCAGCGTCGCGATCTGCGCGTTCGACATGAACCACAGGGGCCCGAGGTGCCACAGCTTGCCGTGCCGCTCGTCCAGCGGGACATAGTCGATGGACCGGACCTCCAGGCCCGGCACCCGGGACTGTGCTGACGTGGTCACGGTGCCTCCCGAGGGCTCGTACGCCTCTGTCGTCACACTGCTACCCCAGGGCGATCTGCGCACCCGGGCGAAAGCTGGGATCATGAGCGGGACAGCACTGCCCGGGGCCTGACGGACGGGGTGGTGAGCGCAGTGACTGCGGTCCAGAAAAACTCCGAGAACGCCGAGAACGCCGAGAACGCGGAAGACGCCGAGAACGCCGAGAGCGCGGCCGGCGGGGGTGGCGAAGCGGGGCCGACGGCCGACGCGTACGTCGATCCCCTGGGCGAGCCGTTCCTGCGGACGCGGTTCGCGCTGCCGACGGTGCCCGCCACCTTCCTGCGCCGGGCCCGGCTGGCCGACCACCTCGACCAGGCCCTGTACACACCGCTCACCGTGGTCAACGGCGCGGCCGGCGCCGGCAAGACACTGCTGGTCGCCGACTGGGCCGCCGGCCTGCCCGGGACCGAGACGGTCGCCTGGCTCACCAACGACGCCGGAGAGCAGGGGCCCGGCGTGTTCTGGGCGTATCTGCTCCAGTCCCTGCGCGCCGCGGGCGTCCCGGTCTCCGGCGAGGTCGGCTGCCCGGCGGACGCCGGCCCGGTGGACCACAAGCTGCTCGCCCGGCTCGCCGCCGAGCTCAGCGCCCTCGACCGGCCGGTGATCGTGGTCCTCGACGAGTACGACCAGGTGACCGCGCCGGAGATCGCGGACCAGCTGGAGTTCGTCCTGCACCACGCGGGGCGCGGCATGCGGCTGATCCTGGTCACCCGCACCGAACCGCTGTTGCCGCTGCACCGGTACCGGGCGGCGGGCGCCATGACCGAGATCCGCAACGCCGACCTCGCCTTCACCCCCGAGGAGGCGGCCACCCTGCTGGACCTGCACGGACTGAGCCTGCCCGAGCCGGCCGCGCGCGCCCTCGTGGATCGCACCCGGGGCTGGGCCGCGGGGCTCAGACTGTGCGCTCTGGCCGCCCAGGAGAGCCCGGATCCGCAGACATACCTCAAGGAGTTCGAGGCAGACCGCAGCGCGGTCGCGGACTTCCTCCTGGCCGAGGTGCTCAGACAGCAGACCGACCGCACCCAGGACCTGCTGCTGCGGGTCAGCGTCCTGGACCGGTTCTGTCCCGAGCTGGCCGAGGCCCTCACCGGCGACGCCGGAGCGGCCGGCGCGCTGACCGAACTGCACCGCCAGAACGCGTTCGTGGAACACCTCGGGCACGACTGGTACCGCCTGCACCCGCTGTTCGCCGAGATACTCCGGGCCCATCTGCGGTCCCGTACCCCCGGCCTCGAACCGGAACTGCACCGGCGGGCCGCCGAGTGGCTGCGCCGCTCCGGATCCCTTCCCGAGACCCTCACGCACGGTGCCGCGGCACAGGACTGGGATTTCACGGCGCGCGCCCTCGTCGACGACCTCGCGATCGGCCAGCTCTTCACCGGCCTGCGCCGCGACGACCTGACCGAACTGTTCTCCCGGATGGGACCGGAGACCGCCGACCCCGCCGCCGAACTGGTGCGCGCCGCCCGCGCCCTGTCCCGGCACGACCTCGACGCCGGCCTCAGCCATCTGCGGGCCGCCGACCAGCACCTCACCAGGGACGACGCCGATCCGGCCGGCCGGCTGAGCCGCGCCCTGCTGGAAGCCCTGGCGGCCCGGCTGGCAGGCTCCTGCAGCAGGGCCGAGAAGGCCGTGGAACAGGCCGCGGAGCTACGGCACCGGGTCCCCGCCCACCTGCTGGACAAGCATCCCGAGCTGACCGCGCTGCTGCTGACCCACCTCGGGTCCGCCCGCCTGTGGGCAGGACAGTTCGACGACGCGCGCGCCGCCCTGTCCGCCGTGGTCGAGGGCTCCGGCGGCGCCGCGACGGCCCTGCCCCGGGCGGAGGCCCTCGGGCACCTGGCGCTGATCGACCATCTCAACGGCTGGCCGGGCAGGGCCGAACGCAAGGCCCTCGCGGCACAGGCGGAGACCGAGCGGTTCGGGCTGCCGCAGCCGTCCGGCTGCGCCGTCGGACGGCTGGTCCTGGCCGCCGTGGCCGTCGACCGGGCCGAACTGTCCCGGGCGCGGGCCCTCCTGGACGAGGCCGCCGACGCCCGCCCCGACTTCCAGGACCCCGTGACGGCCGCGGCACGGTCCATCGCCACGGCACGGCTGCTGCTGGCCCGCGGCGACACCTCGGGTGCCGTCGCGGCGGCCGACCCCGCCGTCCCCGCCGACGTCCCCTCGCCCTGGGCGGAGGGCCACACTGCGCTGATCAGCGCCGCCGCCCACCTGGCCGAGGGACGGCCGGACAGCGCCGCGGAGGCGCTGGAGCGGGTGCCCTGCGAGGACCAGCCGGCCTGCGCCGTACAGATGGCCCGTGTCCGGCTCGCCGAAGGGGACCGCGAAGCCGCCGTAGAACTGCTCGGCCACCTGGGCACGGGCGGCCGGGCCGGCCCCGCGGTGACCGTCCGGGCCGCCCTGATCCGGGCCCAGGCCGCCGACGAGGAGGGCGACACCGCCGCCGCGCGCAGGCTGCTCACCCAGGCGCTCCAGGAGGCCCGGCGGGACCGGCTGCGCCGCCCGTTCCTCGAAGCCGGGCCGCGCATCCGGCGGCTGCTGCGCACGGCACCCCAGCGGGACTCGGCCGCGGGCTGGCTGACGCCGGACGGTCCCCGGCCGGACGGCACGGCAGCGGCCGTGGCGGAGGCCCCGCCCTTCGTGGTGGAGGAGCTCAGCGGCCGTGAACGGGACGTGCTGCTGCGGCTGTCCCGGATGATGTCCACGGAGGAGATCGCCGCCGACCTCTACGTCTCGGTGAACACCGTGAAGACCCACCTCAAGAGCGTCTACCGCAAGCTCGCGGTGAACCGCCGCAGCGACGCGGTGCGCAGAGCGCGTGAGCTGCGCCTGCTGTAGGTCGTGAGCTGTGGCCGCTGCAGGACACGACCGTCACTGCCGGTCTGCCTCGCTCTGCCCGTCCTCCTGGTCCCCCTCGCTCCCGTCGTCCTCCGTCTGCTGCCTTCGCAGCCGTACCGCGACCGCGCTCGTCAGCACCCGCACGGCGACGCCCGCGAGCAGCAGGCCACCGGTCATCTGGAGCATCGTCATCACCCGGCCCACCTGGGAGCGGGCGGTGATGTCGCCGTACCCGACGGTCGCGAAGGTGGTCAGGGTGAAGTACAGGGCGTCGGTCTTGGTGAGGCGTTCGCTGAAGGACCCGGGACTGGTCCCGTCGAGCACGTAGTAGGAACCGGCGAACAGCACCAGGAACAGCACCAGCGTGGCGCCCAGGGCCTCGACGGCCTTCAGGCGTGGGTGCGGCGAGCTCAGGATCGCGTAGGCCTCCCACACGAACACCAGGACCACGGCCACCAGCCCGCCGAGCAGCAGCCAGGAGGTGGCGGTCGTACTGCGTTCGCGCAGCGGCAGCAGGTAGTAGGCGGTGACGAGTCCGGTCGTGATCACAAACGTGCGGGCGCACGCCACCACAGCCGGCCGGTGCGGTCTGGGCAGGCGGGGCCGCCCTGTGCGTCCATCCCTCATCCCCTCATCCATCCCCTTCATCCATCCATCTCCTCATCGTCACCGGTGCGCTCCGGTATCACCCGCCGGGGGTGACCCGTCGGGCGACGGCAGGCGGGACGCTGGCGCGGTGAGGCCCTCGCTCCCCGTCCCGCAGGCGGCCCGGGGGCGACCCGTCCGAACGTGTGAGGAGGAGCCATGACCGAATCACGCGGGCCGGAGCCGGGTCCCGGGCCGGGACACACTCCCGGCGGGGCGGACCGCACAGGGGCGAGGGCCCCGCGCCGGGCCGGGAGACCGATCGCGGCGCAAGGTCACCCGTCCCGGGTGAGGCCCCGGGGCGAGGCTCTGGGCACGCTGAGATCGGCGGCAATCCGCCGCCGGGCGCCTGCCCGGAACGGAGGAGTCACATGAGCCCTCAGACGTACCTCGCGTACGACTATCCACTGATGAGCGCCTTCTGGACCATGCTCTGGTTCTTCCTGTGGATCCTGTGGTTCATCCTGCTGTTCCGGGTGGTCGTCGACGTCTTCCGGGACGACACCCTGAGCGGCTGGGCCAAGGCCGGCTGGCTGCTCTTCGTGGTCGTACTGCCCTTCCTGGGCGTGCTCGTCTACGTGATCGCCCGCGGCAGGACCATGGGCACCCGCGAGATGGACCGGGCACGCGTGCAGCAGGAGGCCTTCGACTCCTACATCCGCAGGACGGTCGAGGGCGGCGCGAACCGGCCCACCGGTGTCGACGAGCTGGCCAGGCTGTCCGAGATGCGCGCCCGTGGCGACATCACGGACGAGGAGTTCACCAGAGCGAAGGCGCTGGTCCTGAGCGACCACGGCCCGGCGGAGCGCCCGGGTGGCGCCGTTACCACCGCCTCCGGCCGCTGAGTACATCCGACGAAAGGGAATCGAGGCACGGGCATGACCGCTCCACGCACTACGCACACGCAAGCGCGTACGGCCAAACAGCAGTGGGCCTACGGTCTGACGGCGTTCGCGGCCGTGATGCTGATGATCGTCGGGATACTCGACATCTTCCGCGGCATCATGGCGATCGCCCAGGACGACGTGTTCGTCACGACGCCCAACTACGTGTTCAAGTTCGACCTGACCGGCTGGGGCTGGGTCCACCTGATCCTGGGCGCGGTGGCCGTCATCATCGGGCTCGGTCTGTTCCAGACGCAGATGTGGGCCCGCGTCGCGGGCGTGACCATCGCCGGGCTCATCATCATCGCCAACTTCCTGTCCATGCCGTACTCGCCGGTGTGGTCGATCGTGATGATCGCGTTCTCGGCGTTCATCATCTGGGCGCTGTGTGTGAACCCGAGAGGTGACTCATCGGCGGCGCCACCTGGTACCGGTACGGGTACGGGTACGGCGGGCATGTCCGGGCCCGCGGGAACCTCAGGGCCCACCGTCTAGCGCGGGCCACGTGTCGTAGGTCAGGTCCCCGGTGCCGATGGTGCGGCACCGGGGACTCTCACGTGCATGCGAAAGGTCGTCGCAGCTGCGTGACGCGATCTGCGGGTAGTGGACGCCGACGCCGATGCCGCGGGCCTTCAACTGCGCGTGCACCTCGTCCCGGTTGGAGATGAGGACCTGGCACAGGTGCGGCACGGACCGGTCAGGGTCGACGTCGACCAGCCTGACGTCCAGGCCGGCGAGCGCTTGCCGGTGGGCGCGCCACAGGATGCGGCGGGTCGTCTCGGTCTTCTCGAAGTGCGGGAGCTGGGCGAGGCCGATGGCGGCGTTGATGCCGGACATCTGGTAGCGCAGCCCGAAGCCCTCCACCTGGTAGTTGGTCGTCCGGCCGCGTTCGGCCTGGGACTGGACGACGCCGAGCATCCGGATGCGGCGGGTCGTGTCGGCCTCGGCGCGGGTACGGGGAATGACGATGCCGCCCTGCCCGCAGGTCAGGTTCTTGATCGGGCCGAAGGAGAAGCAGGTCAGGTCTTCGGTGGCGCCGACGCGGCGGGCGCCGTTGCGGGAGCCGAAGGCGTGCGCGGCGTCCTCCACGATGGCGATGTCCCGGGCGGCCAGCTCCTTGCGAGTCCGGGAGAAGTCGACGGCCCGGCCACCACCCCGCAAGACGCCGTTCAACGCGCGCACCACGTCCTCGACAACGTTCCAACGGCGGAGCCTGGGGCGTGGCTGTGGTCCAGGCACTGAACCTGAGCAGTGAGTTCCCGGAGGCGGCCCGGCCGTATCAGGCCGCTCGGCCGGCTGCGGATTGCACCCGTTGCGGACAGTGCGCAGCTACTGGCGAAAACCCCCCGAGAACTCCCTGGGCTTGTAGACGATCATTGAAGGCCGCCACCCGTCTTGCGGGTGACGGCCTTCAATATCTACGTCGATCATGCCTGTCTGCGCAGGTCAGATGTCAGATCAAGGAGGCCCGGCCGACACCGGCCCCGCCCTGCTCGGCCGAGGTGCACACCTTGTCAGGCCGCCGGGGACGGGAAAGTCGGGTACTCGACCCCGGAGACGTGCTGGACGACTCGGACGACCTGGCAGGAGTAGCCGAACTCGTTGTCGTACCAGAGGTAGAGGATGGCGTTGTCGCCCTCCACCTTGGTGGCTCCGGCGTCGACGATCGAGGCGTGGCGCGAGCCGATGAAGTCGCTGGAGACCGCGTCGGGGGCCGTGGTGAAGTCGATCTGGCGGCGCAGTGGCGAGGTCAGCGACACCTCACGGAGGTGTTCGAGGACCTCCTCGCGGTCGGTCTCACGGGCCAGCTGCAGGTTGAGGATCGCGATCGAGACGTCCGGCACCGGGACACGGATCGAGCTGCCGGTGATCCGGGCCTTGAGGTCGGGCAGGGCCTTGGACACGGCGGAGGCGGCGCCGGTCTCGGTGATGACCATGTTGAGCGGCGCGGAGCGGCCGCGGCGGTCGGCCTTGTGGTAGTTGTCCAGCAGGTTCTGGTCGTTGGTGAACGAGTGGACGGTCTCCACGTGACCGCGCAGCACGCCGAACTCGTCGTCCATCGCCTTCAGCGGCGGGACGATCGCGTTGGTGGTGCAGGACGCGCACGACAGGATCTGCTCGTCCGGCTTGATCATGTCGTGGTTGACGCCGTGCACGATGTTGGGCACGTCGCCCTTGCCGGGCGCGGTCAGGACGACCTTGTCGACGCCGGGGCGCAGGTGCTGCGACAGGCCCTCGCGGTCGCGCCACTTGCCGGTGTTGTCGATGAGGATGGCGTTCTTGATGCCGTACGCCGTGTAGTCGATCTCGCTCGGGTCGTTCGCGTAGATCACCTTGATCGCGTTGCCGTTGGCGAAGATCGTGCTGTTCGCCTCGTCCACGGTGATCGTGCCCTGGAACTGCCCGTGGATGGAGTCGCGGCGCAGCAGCGAGGCGCGCTTCACGAGATCCTGCTCGCCGCCACCGCGCACCACGATCGCGCGCAGTCGCAGTCCGTTGCCGGAGCCGGACTTCTCGATCAGCAGCCGGGCGACGAGGCGGCCGATGCGGCCGAAGCCGTAGAGGACGACGTCGCGGCCCTCGCCACGCTCGATCTTGTTGGCGCCGGTGGCGCCCACGACGGCCTCGGCGGTGAACGCCTCCACCGTCAGGCCGCGGTCGTCGGCCTTGTAGGTCTCGGCCAGCAGGCCGATGTCGATCTGCGACGGGCCGAGGTCGAGCGTGGTGAGCGCCTGGAGGAACGGCAGCGTCTCGGTGACGGTCAGTTCCGCGCCGGCGATCTGCCGGGCGAAGCGGTGGGTCTTCAGAATGCTGACCACCGACTTGTTCACCAGCGAGCGGCTGTGCAGCAGGACGGTGACGTCCCGCTCACGGTGCAGCTTTCCGATGATCGGGATCATGGATTCCGCGATCTCTTCGCGGTTCTTCCAGTCGGTGAACGAGTCGTCGTTGACAGTCACAGCAATCTCTTTCGAGCTAGGTGGCGCTCATATGCTAGCGCCACCATCATTTCGTCATTCCATCGGGTCGCCCGAGCGGGATGCCGTGACCGTGCCGGTGCCGAGGGTCAGGGGTTCAGCTTCATCGGTGAGCAGTCCTTGAACCCGTCGTCCACCGCGCACTCCACCAAGGGGCCGCCGACCTGCGTGAACAGCTCGGCGACGGGGTGGCCGGACGCACCCTGACCGCTGTCCGCGGCCAGGGCCGGGCCCGTGGCCGCGGCCAGGCCGGCACCGGCCAGCAGTGCCGCCGCCATCGCTCGCCTTGTGCGCATCGTCACGTTCATCTCTTCCGCTCCTCGGGGGCTGTCGTCGCGATACGGCCGATCCAACGAAGGCGGGGAGGGGCTGGACACGGTGGCGGAGCGTAATCTTGCTGACGTCTTGTGACGGCGAAGGCACGATGCGACGCTTCCTGTCCGCCGGGGGACTTCGGGAGTGGGGTGGCGGATGGATCTTGAGCTGCGGCATCTGCGTGTGCTGTGCGCGATCGCCGACGCGGGCAGCGTCGGCCGTGCCGCGACCGACCTGGGGTACTCGCAGCCCGCCGTCAGTACCCAGCTGCGGCGGATCGAGCGTTACTTCGGTGAGCCGCTGTTCGAGCGCGGAGCCACCGGGGTGCGGCTGACGCCCTACGGCGTCGACGTCGTCGCCCAGGCCCGCGACGTCCTCGCCCGCGCCGACGCGATCGGCCGCCGCCCGGCCGGCGGTGCCGCGGAAGGACGCAGGGTTCTGCGCGTGGCCGCGACCAACTCACCGGTACTGCCGGGAGCCGTCTCCCGGTTCCGGGCCCGGCGGCCGGACATCGACCTCTCGGTGAACAGCGTGTACTCCTCCGCGCGGATCGTCGAACTGCTGGAGGAGGGCGCGGTGGACGCCGCCATCGCCGCCGACTACCCGGGGATGGAGCTGACCCACTCGGCCGCGGTGACGCACCGGGGGATCGTCACCGAGCCGACCTTCGTCGCGCTCCCGTCCGGCCACCGGCTGCGGCACCGGGCCCAGGTCGCGCTGGCCGACCTCGCCGAGGACGCGTGGTTCCTCACGCCGGACGACGGCGCGGGCTGGCCCGGCGTCTTCTACGCGGCCTGCGATGCGGCCGGGTTCACTCCGCTGACCGTGCACGAGTTCTTCGGCGACCGGCTCCAGTTGCAGAGCATGATCGCCGACGGGCTCGGCGTGTCCCTCGTCCAGCCGACCCTCCGGCCCATCCCACAGGTGGTGGTCAAGCCCCTGGCCGGTACGCCACTGTGGTGCCGCTATGTGCTGGCCTGGCGCAACGGCGCCGTGACCGGGGAACTGGCCGAGACGCTCTTCCAGTCGGCCGTCGCCGCGCACCGCGAACTCGTCGCGCAGTCCCCGCACCTGAGGACCTGGGCCGCGCGCACCTGGCACGTCACCGGCGGCTGACGGTCAACTGACGTACATCCGCCGGATGTTATGCCGTGCCAGTGCCATGTGCTATGTCACACGGCATTGTTGGCGCGTCCCGCCCTTGGCACAGTGCTGCACACGCCTCACACCCCCATGGAGGCGCGTCCACCCGTTGAGGAGCCCCAGATGCGCTACCGCTCCGTGCTGCCCAGACACGCGGCCGGCACTCTCGCCGTCTGCGTCACCCTGGCCGGCCTGCTGGCGACACCGGCACTCGCAGCACCCCGAGCCGCGGCCGCCCCCACCGCCCCCACCGCGTCCCGGACCCCGGCGCCCCCGCCGTCCGGCTCGGCCGCCGCCCCCACCGATCATCCCGTCGACCGCCCCGCCACGCCCGCCCGGCGGGTCAGCCCGGCCCAACTGCCGCCGCTCTCACCGGCGCACCCGTCCGCCCGTCCGTCCGCCCTGAGCCGAGCGGTCTCGTGCACGCCCGACGACTTCGGCGGCCGAACCGGCGCCGCGCTCGTCGCCTTCATACGATCCTCGACCCCCGACTGCGTCAACACCCTGTTCGCGGTCACCGGCACGGCGGCGCACGACGTGTTCCGCCAGGCCCAGATGGTCACCGTCGCCGACGCCTTCACCCGCGCCGCCGGCACCTACCGCGGCGACAACACGAACAACGTGTGGCAACTCGTCCTCTTCCTGCGCGCCGGCTACTACGCGCAGTTCAACAACCCCTCCGACGTCGGCCCCTACGGCGCACGTCTCACCCGGGCCACCACGGCAGGGCTCGACGCCTTCTTCGCCCGCAAGCACTCCCGGGACGTGACGGCCGCCAACGGCAACGTGCTCGGCGAGGTCGTCATCCTCACCGACAGCGCCAACCAGCAGGCCCGCTATCTGGACGTCTACCAGCGGCTGCTCGACGACTACGACAGCTCCTACGACACCGTCCCCGCCATGCTCGCGGCGGTCAACGACGTCTACACGCCCCTGTGGCGTGGCAACTGGAACCCGGGATATGTCGAGGCGGTCGGCGCGGACCCGGGCATCATCGACACCCTCGACACGTTCGCACGTGACCACCTCGACCTGCTCGGCACCGACCGCGCCTACCTGGACGCCAACGCCGGGATGATCCTGGCCCGCCATGTCGAGCACCCCGAACTCCAGCCGCTTGTACGGCCGTTGACCAGAGGGCTGCTCAACGCCTCGCACATCACCGGTCCCACGGCCGGACTCTGGGTCGCGGTGGCCACTCAGGCCGACGCCTACGACGGCGCCAACTGCGCCTACTACGACGTCTGTGACCTGCCCGGCCGACTGACCAAGGCGGCCCTGCCCATCACCCACTCCTGCGACGCCGCGCACACCATCCTCGCCCAGTCGCTCACTTCCGCCGACCTCGACGCCGCCTGTACCAGCGTGCTCCGCCAGGACGCCTACTTCGGCGCCCTGGTCAAGAGCGACGGACCCATACCGGGCCAGTACGCGTCGACCATCCGGCTCGTGGTCTTCGCCAGCCGCGCCGACTACCAGACCTACGCCGGGGCGATCTACGGCGTCAGCACCGACAACGGCGGCATCACCATGGGGGGAGACCCCTCCGACCCCGCCAACCAGCCGATGTCGATCATGTACCAGAAGGACTACGACGACGGCTTCACGGCCCGCATATGGAACCTCAACCACGAGTACACGCACTTCCTCGACGCCCGTGACGACATGGCGGGCGCCTTCGCCACCCAGATCTCGGTACCCGACATCTGGTGGATCGAGGGCCTGGCCGAGTACGTCTCCTACGGATACCGGGGGATCACCTACGACCAGGCGGTCACCGAGGCAGGACGGCACACCTACCGGCTGAGCACGCTGTTCCAGAGCACCTACGACAACAGCGACACGACCCGCACCTACCCGTGGGGCTACCTCGCCGTCCGCTACATGTTCGAGAACCACCCGGCGGACATCCAGCGCATGCTCGTCCGCTTCCGGGCCGGTGACTACCAGGGCGGATACGACGTCTACAACGCCGGCATCGGCACCCGCTACGACGCCGACTTCGACCGGTGGCTCACGGCCTGCGCGTCCGGCGCCTGCGCCCACGCATAGGCCTCATTCCGGCGGCGGCCCCTTGGGAGGGGGGCCGCCGCCCCGGGCGCGGTCCTCACCACCCGGTCCTCCTCACCACCCCGTCAGCAGCAGGTGGTTGACCAGCAGCGCGAGCAGGGCCTGGGCGGTGAGCCAGGCCCGTGGCCGGGTGAGCAGGGCGCAGGACGGCAGCAGCCACAGGGCGAACGGCACCCAGATGCGTTCCGTCTCCGCCTTGCTCATGCCGGACAGGTCGGCGACCAGCAGTGCCAGCAAGGCGCCGAAGACGAGCACGGCGAGCCGGGCCTCGGCGGCCGAGAGCCGGCCGTGGAGCAGGTCCGCCCGGTCCCGGACGAGCGCCGCACCGGCCCGGCCGAGCCCGGCTGCCGTCGCGAACCCGGCGATGAAGACAGTGCACGCCAGGTTCGCCCACACCCAGTAGCCGTAGGGACGGGTGCCGCCGACCCCCTGGTAGTAGCGGGTCACCAGTAGCCGGTAGCCCTCCCACCAGTCGAAACCGGCCAGCGTGAACACGAGCGGGACCACGGCGAGTCCGGCCAGCAGGGCGGCCGACCCGCGCAGCAGAACGGCCGGCCGGATCCCGGCCGGGCCGTGTCCGCGAAGTCCCGCCCGGCGGGCGACGCCCGGCATCGCGCCCAGCAGCAGCACCGCGGCCCCGATCAGCGCGAACAGGGTGAGGCCGTAGGAGAGATAACAGGTCAGGCCGAACAGCAGCCCCGCGCCGAACGCGGCCACGGCCCTGCCTCCCGCCCCCGGAGCCCCCCGCACCGCCAGCGCGAGCAGCGCGACGGACCAGGCGGCCACCGCCGCGAAGTAGCCGTCGGCGGACGTCCCGACCCACACCGCGGCCGGTGCCAGCACCATGAACGGCGCGGCCCGCCGGGCGAGATCGCGCCCCGCGAGCAGACCCACCGTCAGCAGCACGGCGACACAGGCGGTGGAACCGACCGTGATGCACCACGCGCCCGCCCAGCCCCCGCCGCGCAGCCCCAAGTGGTCGAGCAGCACGAAGGTCACCGTCGCGGCCGGCGGGTGGCCCGCGATATGGGCGGGCCAGGGATCGGGGGTGCCCCACACGATGTGCCGGGTGAAGTCGCTCAGTGCGGCGGGGATGTCGTGGAAGCGGTCCACGACGCGCAGATACTCGTTGGTGGTGGTGAGCCGGCCCGCGACGCCCCGCTGCCAGCCGTCCACCAGCGCCAGCGACCACGTCCAGGCCAGTGAGGCGGCCCAGGCGGACAGGAGCATCGCCCGCCACGACAGCCGTCCTGCGAGCGAGGGGCCGTACGCCACCACGGCCACCGCCACCGCCAGGGCGGCCGGGGTCCCGGGACCGACATGCGGATCCCACTCGGCGAACAACGGCGGCCAGTGGACGAACAGGGTGCGGTGGGCGTCCTGGATGTGACGGCCGACGAGTACGGCCGTGAGGACGAGCAGGGCTGCGGACGCGACGGCACACAGGTCGCGGAGGAAAACACGGGTCACACCGAAGACGCTAGGCCGGAACCCGGCCGGGAAGCCCGTGCACGGGCCGGACGTCAGCGTTTCGTCATGGGTCGGGAGCCCTGTTCGGCGCATGTCCCGGCCTACCGTCGGGACATGCGCGACCAACGCCTCCCCACCTCACCCGGCTTCTGGCGAAGCCCCGTGCGCGGACCCTGGTTCACCTCCGTGCTCGGCCTCGTCCTCCTCGTCGGCATCACCGTCCTGTTCGTGACCGGGCTGCTCTCCTACGCCGCCTACAACCCGGACCTCTCGCCGGTGAACGACCAGACCCCCGGCAAGGGGATCCTGGGCTTCTACCTCTTCTCCTGGCCGACGCACCCCTACTGGCTCTACCGGTTCACGCAGGGCGTCCACGTCACCCTTGGCCTGACGCTGATCCCCGTCCTGCTGGCCAAGCTGTGGTCGGTCGTGCCGAAACTGTTCACCCTGCCACCGGCCCGCTCCCTCGCCCACGCCCTGGAGCGGATCTCCCTGCTGCTGCTGGTGGGCGGCGCCCTGTTCGAGTTCATCACCGGCGTGCTAAACGTCCAGCTCGACTACGTCTTCCCCGGCTCCTTCTACACCCTGCACTTCTACGGCGCCTGGGTGTTCTTCGCCGCCTTCCTCGCGCACGCCGTCCTCAAGACGCCCGCCGCCCTGCGCAATCTGCGCGGGTTGCGCGGTCCCGGCGAGGAGGGCGAACTCGTGGCGCCCCGGCCCGATCCGCCCACCGTCTCCCGGCGCGGGGCGCTGTGGTTCGTCGGCGGCGGCTCCCTGCTGCTGTTCGGGACCAGCGCGGGCCGCAGCTTCGACCAGCCCCTGCGCCGCACCGCGCTCCTCGCGCCGCACGGCTGGACCGACCCGGGCAGCGGCCCCGGTGGCTTCCAGATCAACAAGACCGCCGCCCACGCGGGCATCACCGCGGCGGAGACCGGCGACGACGCCTGGCGGCTGGTGGTCACCGGCCGCACCGGGACCGTCCGGCTGAGCCGCGCCGAACTCGCCCGGCTTCCGTTGCACAGCTCCGCGCTGCCGATCGCCTGCGTGGAGGGCTGGTCCACCTCGGACCAGTGGTGGCGCGGGGTGCGACTGCGCGACCTCGCGGCCCTCGTCGGACACGACACCGATCCGCCGGACCTGTTCGTCGAGTCGCTCCAGCGGCATGGCGCGTTCCGCCGGGCCGCGCTGCGCGCCAACCAGGTGGCGGACCCGCGCTCCCTGCTCGCCCTGTACGTCAACGGCGAGGACCTGACCCCCGACCACGGCTACCCGGCGCGGGTCATCGTTCCCGGCGCGCCCGGTGTCCTCAACACCAAGTGGGTGGGCCGGCTGACCTTCGGAGAGCTGCGATGAGGCGACCTGTCATGAGAAGCCGGATCCCCGTCGGCAGTCCGCTGCAACTGCTGCTGCTGGCCTGCTCGTTCGCGCTCGCCGGATACGCCGGAGTGCGGCTGCTCGCGGGCGACTGGTTCGGTGTGGTGCTGTGGTTCGTGGGCGTGGCCGTACTGCACGACCTGGTGCTGCTTCCGCTGTACGCCACGGCGGACCGCGTCCTCACCCGGGGACTGGGCGCGGCCGGCCGCCGCACCTGGGCGATGTACGTCCGGGTGCCGGCGGCGCTGTCCGCGCTGCTGCTCCTGGTGTGGTTCCCGCTGATCAGCGGCCGGACGGAGGAACGCTACAGGCGGGCGGCCGACCTGTCGACGGACGGCTTCCTGACCCGCTGGCTGCTGATCACCGCCGTACTCTTCGGCGGCTCCGCCCTGCTGCTGGTACGGCGGCTGCGCAGGGCGACGAAGGAACGGTCGCCCGAGGTCCACTGAGCGACGGCACGCCAGCCCCCGGCCTCCGCATGGCGGAGCAGGGCCGGCGTGCCGAGCCGCGCCCACGGGAACGGGGTCCCGGCCGGGTGCCTGCCGCTCAGCCGGACGATCTGCACACTGGCCCGCTCGTCGATGTCGGCGGGCACCGTCTCGGCGATCAGCAGGCCACCCGGCGCGAGGAGTTCACGCAGCCGGAGAAGCAGCGCACCGGGGTCGCCGCCGATACCGACGTTGCCGTCCATGAGCAGAGCCGTTCCCCAGCGGCCCTCGGCGGGCAGCGGCTCGAAGACCGAACGGCACAGTGCCGAGCCGCCGAGCCGCACGGTGTGGGCGACCGCGGCCTCGCTGACGTCGATGCCGAGGACCCGCCGTCCGCGCGACGCGAGGGCGGCCACCAGCCGTCCCGGACCGCACCCGACGTCGAGGACCGCGCCCTCGCAACGGGCCAGCACCGCCAGGTCGGTCCGGTCGGCGTCGGCGCACCAGCGCTCCACCTCCAGCGGAAGGAGCCAGCCGTCGGCCCGGCGCAGGAACAGCGGACCACGCCCCGCCCGCACGGCCTCGGCATACGCGTCCGCCCAGGGGCGTGCGGTGACGGTCGGCACGATCTCGTGCGCGGTGCTCATCGGCCGGTGACCGCCGTCAGCCCGGCGAGCGTGGCCGCGAACCGGCCGCCCGGCACCGCGGCGGCGACCGACTGCGCGTCCGCGGCGGTGTCCACGTCACGCAGCCGGGGCAGTTCACGCACCCGCAGTCCCGCGGCGACGAGCCGCTCCCGCTGGACCGCACCGGTCACCGGCGTCGACATCGGCACGCCCCGCAGCAGTCCCGGGTCGGGCTCGGCCAGGCCGAGTGCCCAGAACCCGCCGTCCTCGGCGGCCCCGAACCAGGCGTCGCAGCCCGCGAAGTCCACCGTGAGCAGAGCGGGCGTCACCTGCGGGGTGTCCATGCCGATGAGCAGGGCCGGGCCCGCGCACCGGGCGAACGCGTCGGCCAGCCGCTCGTCGAGGCCGCCCGCGCACTGCGGTACGACCTCGAACCCGGGCGGCAGCCAGGGGCCCGGCGTGCCGTCGAGGACAAGGACCCGCCGGGCGGCGGGTGTTGCCGCCACGGCCTCCAGCGTGTCCTGGAGGGCCGCCTGGGCCAGCGTCGCCGCCTGAGCGGGAGTGAACGGGGGCGTGAGCCGGGTCTTCACCCGGCCCGGGCGCGGTTCCTTCGCGATGACGAGCAGTGTGTTCACCGGGGCAACCCTTCTCGGACGGGTGGTTCGGCGAGGACGCGGCGCATGTCGCGCACCGCCTGCCAGGTGCCGCGCCAGGTGCCGGTCACCTTCGAGGCGCCGGTCCGCGGCAGATACGGCACGTCGTGCTCGGTGACACGCCAGCCCGCGTCGGCGGCGCGCACCACCATCTGGAGCGGATAGCCGCTGCGCCGGTCGGTCAGGTCCAGGGCGAGCAGGGCTTCGCGGCGGGCGGCCCGCAGCGGGCCGAGGTCGCGCAGCCCGAGACCGGTACGGCGGCGCAGCATCCGGGAGAGTGCCAGGTTGCCGACCCGCGCGTGCGCCGGCCAGGCGCCCCGGCCCAGCGGTCGGCGTCTGCCGAGCACCAGGTCGGCCGTGCCGTCGCGCACCTCGTCGACGAACGGGACGAGCAAGCCGGGGTCCAGTGAGGCGTCACAGTCGCAGAAACAGACGATGTCCGCGGTGGCGGCGGTCAGGCCCGCGTGGCAGGCGGCGCCGAACCCGCGGCGCGGTTCGCACACCACGGTGGCGCCCATCGCACGGGCGACGTCCGCCGAGCCGTCGGTGGATCCGTTGTCCACCACGAGGGCCCGCCAGCCGCGCGGGATCCGGGCGAGCACCCAGGGCAGCGCCCCGGCCTCGTCCAGACACGGCAGGACCACGTCGACGGCCGGGGACGCTTCCGGAGAGGCCGGAGAGGCCGGAAAGTGGGGAGAGGTCGTCACGGCTTTCACCCTACGAACGTGAACCGGACAAAACGGGCTTCCGCTCCTTACGAAACGCGGACGTCGAGGGCACGGCGGGACCCGCGCCGTCGCACGTGGCGGGCGGGGTGGGAGGCTGGACGCATGCAGCAGTCGTACGAATTCGAGGAGCCGTCGCCCGGCGGCCGGGCCGGCGGGGGCGCCCGCGTCCTGGTGGTGGACGACGATCCGACGGTCGCCGAGATCGTCTCCGGCTACCTGGACCGCGCGGGCTATGTCGTGGACCGTGCCCCCGACGGGCCGACCGCGCTGAGCCGGGCCGCCGCGCACTGGCCCGATCTGGTGGTCCTGGACCTCATGCTGCCCGGGATGGACGGCCTGGAGGTGTGCCGCCGGATGCGCGGGCGCGGCCCCGTGCCGGTGATCATGCTCACCGCACGCGGCGACGAGGACGACCGCATCATGGGCCTGGAGGTCGGCGCGGACGACTACGTCACCAAGCCGTTCAGCCCGCGTGAACTCGTCCTGCGCGTCGAGTCGGTGCTGCGCCGCACCCGGCCCGGCGCGGGTCTCGTCCCGCTGGCCGCGGCCGGGCTGCAGGTCGACCCCGGCTCCCGCCGCGCCACCAAGAACGGCGAGGAACTCGCCCTCACCCTGCGCGAGTTCGACCTGCTGACGTTCTTCCTGCGGCATCCGGGCCGGGCCTTCAGCCGCGAGGACCTGATGCGAGAGGTCTGGGGCTGGGACTTCGGTGACCTGTCCACGGTCACCGTCCATGTCCGCAGGCTGCGTGGCAAGGTCGAGGACGACCCGGGCCGGCCCCTCCTCATCCAGACGGTGTGGGGCGTCGGCTACCGCTTCGAGACGGCGGTCTCCGGCGACCGCGAAGGGAGCTGACCGTGCGGGACAGCCTTCTCATCGTGCTGTACGCGTTCCTCGGTGCCACCGCGACGGGGCTGGTCGGAGCGTTCGTGCTGCGGCTGATCCGCAAGCGGTCGGTCACCGCCTCGCTCGCCGTGGTGGCGGCCGTCGCCGTGTTCGCCATGCTCTCCGGCACCCTGGCGGTGGCGCAGGCGATGTTCCTGTCGCCGCACGACCTGCGGGTGGTGACGACGATCGTCGTGATGGCGGCCGTCGTCTCGCTCGCCACCGCGCTGCTGCTCGGCCGCTGGGTCGTCGCGCGCAGCCGTGAACTCCAGCTCGCCGCACGCTCCTTCGGTGACGACGGCGACTTCGCGGTCCCCGATGTGCCCGCCACCGCCGAACTCGCCGCGCTGAGCCGGGAGTTGGCGGCCACCAGCGCCAGACTCGCCGAGTCCCGCGAGCGCGAACGTGCCCTGGAGTCGTCCCGCCGGGACCTGGTCGCCTGGATCTCGCACGACCTGCGCACTCCGCTGGCCGGGCTGCGTGCCATGGCGGAGGCCCTGGAGGACGGTGTCGCCGCGGAACCGGACCGCTACCTGAGGCAGATCCGCACCGAGGTGGAGCGCCTCAACGGCATGGTCGGCGACCTGTTCGAGCTCTCCCGCATCCACGCGGGTTCCCTGGCCCTGTCCCCGTCCCGGATCTCCCTGTACGACCTCGTGGGCGACGCCCTCGCGGGGGCCGACCCGCTCGCCCGCGAACTCGGTGTGCGGCTCGTCGGCGACCGGGTGGAGCCCGTCCCGGTCGAGGTGGACGGCAAGGAGATGAGCCGTGTGCTCGGCAACCTGCTGGTCAACGCGATCCGCCGGACACCGGCCGACGGAACGGTGGCGGTGACCGCGGAACGCCGCCCCGAGGGCGTCGTGGTGTCCGTCTCCGACGCCTGCGGCGGCATTCCCGAGGACGACCTGCCCCGGGTCTTCGAGACCGGCTGGCGCGGCACCCACGCCCGAACCCCTCCGGCCGGCGCCGGCCTCGGCCTCGCCATCGTCCGCGGCATCGTCGAGGCCCATCAGGGAAGCGCGGCCGTGCACAACATCCCGGGCGGCTGCCGGTTCGAGGTGACACTGCCCGCGGCCGGGAGGTGACGGCGGGCGCGTCGGCCGGCTCGTGCACGGCTACTCGCCGCGCAGCCCGGCTCGCGCGAACTCCCGGATCCCGGCCTCGAATCCCACCTCGGGCTTCCAGCCCAGGTCCGCCCGCAGCCGGGACGAGTCCGCGGTGACGTGCCGTACGTCGCCGAGACGGTACTCGCCGGTGACCACGGGGGCCGGGCCGCTGTACGCGGCGGCCAGGGCGTGTGCCATCTCGCCGACGGTGCGCGGTTCTCCGCTGCCCGTGTTGTACGCGGTGAGCGCCCCGGACGCCGGATCCGCCTCCAGCGCGAGGGCGTTGGCGGCCGCCACGTCCCGGACATGCACGAAGTCCCGCCGCTGGCGGCCGTCCTCGAAGACGCGGGGCGCCTCACCACGGGCCAGCGCGGACCGGAAGAAGGACGCGACGCCCGCGTAGGGGGTGTCCCGGGGCATCCCGGGGCCGTACACGTTGTGGTAGCGGAGCGAGACGGCGGTCGAGTCGGTCGACCGTGCCCAGGCGGCAGCCAGGTGCTCCTGGGCCAGCTTCGTCGTGGCGTACACGTTGCGCGGGTCCACCGGGGAGTCCTCGCCGACCAGCCCGGGGGTCAACTCCCGTCCGCACCGGGGGCAGACGGGTTCGAAGCGCCCCGCGTCGAGATCGGCGGCCTTCCTCGGGCCCGGCCGTACGGTCCCGTGCGAGGCACACTCGTACCGGCCCTCGCCGTAGACGACCATCGACCCGGCCAGCACCAGGCGCCGTACCCCCGCCTGGGCCATCGCGGTGAGGAGCACCGCGGTGCCCAGGTCGTTGCGGGAGACATACTCGGCCGCGTCCGAGAACCCCTTGCCCAGACCGACCATGGCGGCCTGATGGCAGACGGCGTCGACGCCGGACAGGGCGCGGGCGACGCCCGCCGCGTCGCGCACGTCGCCGCCGGGCCGGGCCCGTACGTCGAACACCACGGGCTCGTGCCCGCGAGCGGCGAGCGCCTCGACGACATGGGACCCGATGAACCCGGCACCGCCGGTGACCAGTACACGCATGCCTCACACGCTAGATCCGCGCCGAGGCCGCGGGGCACGTCCGCGCCCGGTACGTCACCACTCCGTAAGAGGTGGGAAGCGCATCGCTCAGCCCAGGTGCTCGCCCACCCTCGCCGCCAGTATCTCCATCCGGTGCGCCACCGCGGTCACTTCGGCCCCCTGACCGGTGAGCACCGCCAGATGGGCGCCGGGCCCGGCCGAGGCCAGGATCAGGTGGCCGCCCGCCATCTCGACGACGGTCCGCCGCACCGGGCCACCGCGAAAGTCCATGCTGACGCCCTTGCCGAGACTCACCAGGCCGGACGCGGTCGCCGCGAGGCGCTCGGCGTCGTCGCGCGGGAGTCCGGTGGACTTGCCGACCAGAAGACCGTCCTCGGACAGGACGACGGCGTGGTTCACCTCGGCGACCTGGTCCACCAGGCCGGTGAGCAGCTGATCGATCCGGGCGTGTGTGGCTGGGGTGGGGCGGGTCATGGCCGGAGCCAACCGCGTGGGAGCGCGGGGAGTCAAGTGAGTCGGCGGAGTCCGTAAGTTGTCACCGGGATGGAACGGCTGCTCCCTGGCCGGGAGCAGCGGTTCGTGTGCGGCGTGATCCGAACGGCGGGCCCTGGGTCAGTCCTGGTAGCCGAGGACCGTCATCATGCCGCTCTCCGAGTGGTACTGGTTGTGGCAGTGCACCATCCACAGACCGGGGTTGTCGGCGATGAAGTCGACGACGAGCTTGCGGTGCGGCTGGACGATGGAGGTGTCCTTGCGGGCTCCGGCGTCCCAGATGCCGGAGAGCGCGAAGGTGTGCCCGTGCAGATGCAGCGGGTGCCACATGTCCGTGGCGTTGGAGAGGGTGAGCCGGACGCGTTCACCCTGCCGGATGGGATGCCGCTGGGTCACGGCATAGGGCTCGTGGTCGAAGCCCCAGTCCCACTTCTGCATGGTGCCGGTCAGTCGGAGGCGCAGCTCACGGTCGGGCTTGCCGTGTCCGAGGTCCACGGACTCGGCCGGCCGCATCCGCCAGCCGGGAACCAGCTCCCCGTCCAGCTCCTTCGGACGGACGTTCGCTGATGGAACGGTTCTTCCCTTCCCGGTGCGCAGCAGCGCGACTCCCTGGCCGCTCTTGCCCTCGGCGAGGGCGACGAAGGGGAAGACGCCGTCCTTGGCGGTGACGATGACGTCGTACCGCTCGGCCATGCCGACGATGAGCGCGTCGGTGCGCTTGTGCACGATGGGGTAGCCGTCGGTGTGGGTGACGATCATGTCGTGGCCGCCGAGCGCGACACGGAACGCGGTCTCGGAGCCCGCGTTGATGATCCGCAGCCGGATGCGGTCACCGGGCTTGGCCTGGAACACCGTGGGGGCCATGTTCGCGCGCCCGTTGATGAGGTAATAGGGGTAGGCGACACTGCCGCCCTCGCTCTTCAGCATGCGGCTGTAGGAGTTGTGCAGGACACGGTTGGGGCCGCTGTGCCCGGAGGAGCCGTTCGGGCCGGCGTGGCCGCCGCCCATGGCCATGCCCATGCCCTCCATCGTCACGTGCTTGCCGGGCGGCAGGAGCTGGGAGAGGACGTCGTCGGGGTCGGAGCCGTTCACCCCGTCGAGCCAGTCGTCCAGGACGATCACCCACTCCTTGTCGTAGTGGAGGGGTTCCCTGGGGTCGTCGACGATGAGGGGCGCGTACAGTCCGCGGTCCGGCTGGAGTCCGACGTGCGAGTGCAGCAGATACGTCCCGGGGTGGCTGACGGCGAACCGGTAGGTGAAGTCCGTTCCGGGCTGGATGGGCGGCTGGGTCAGGTCGGGTACGCCGTCCATGTCGCAGCGCAGTCGGACGCCGTGGGAGTGGAGGGTGGTGGTGGCCGGCAGCCGGTTGTTCAGCGTCAGGCTGAGGATGTCTCCGGCGGTGACGCGCACCGTGGGGCCCGGCAGCGTGTCGCCGTAGCCCCAGGTGTGCACCCTCCGGCCGCCCAGGTCGACGGTGACCGGGGAGGCGGTGAACTTGTGCTTGCGCACCGGGCCGGACCCGCGTTTCCGCTCGGTGGCACGGACCTCGGGGCCCGAAGGGTTGACGTACCCCTTGGGCCCCTCGGGGACGAATCCGGTGGTGTCCGTGTGGTTCCCGGACCCGAAGTAGGGTCTGGTCTTCGTCGTCTCCGGCTCGGATTCGGAGCAGCCGGCGACAATTCCCATGCCGACGGCCGCGATGGGGGCACGGAGCAAGGTACGGCGCGAAGGTGTGTGCATGACTGAATAACACACGTTTTGTACTGATATGTCCGTGAACCGGGGGTGATACCCGCGTTCGCGTCGTGTGTGTCACTCCCACAGCGGGATCGTCATGACCCGGTTGTAGCCGCTGGGCCGTCCGTCCGTGTACGTCATGGTCATCCGGGTGAACTGCTGGAGCTTCGGGTCCTTCTTCCAGGTCTCCGGGCGGTCCACCCGCACGACGACCGGGTACCCGCGGAACGTGCCCGCCGCGCAGTACGGCTTGCAGTCGTTGACCACGTTCACCCCGATGGCCGTCGCCGACTTCGGACCCCACGTCGACCAGCGCATCTCCACCAGGCGACTGTTGCCGTCGCCGCAGGCCACGATGAAGTCCTTGGGGTGTGCGGTGGGCTTGAAGGCGCAGGTCACGAGGACCGGATCGCCCTTGGCCGTCACCGTCGGTGGAGCCTGCGCCGACAGCGCCGGAGTGGCGGAGACCGTCGTCATGGCCGCCGTCAGCAAGGTGCCCGCCCCGAGCGTGATCGCCGTGTACACCGCTGGTCTCGCCATCGTTGCTCCCGATCGTGCGTGATCGCTTATGTATCGACGCTACGACCGTCCTGCCGGATGCACCACTCGCACGGAGCAGCGCATGTCGCCCGCCTGCCCCGCACGTGATCCACTGGCGGGCCCGCCCCGGATCGCGTGGAGCACGCGCCGCGGCGGTGCGCCAAGGAGCGAGGCCGCCGGACTGGTCCCGTCTCCCACGTCCGGATCCGGGCTCTTCGCGGGCGTCATGCGGTGGCTCGGTCGAATGCCGCCGGGAGGGCCGCGGGCGGTCGGCGGGCCATCGGGTCCGCGGGAGGGTTGCGGGCGCTCGGGCCGGGCCTCCCTGCGGACCCGAGAGCCGCGGCCTGCGGCCTGCCGTCGGCTGCCGGGCCGATGCCAACTGCTGCCCGCGACCCTCCCGCGAACCCGATGGGCCATTGCCTGCTGCCCGCTGTCCGCCGCTTGCCGTCGGCTGCCCGGCCGCGTGCCACCAGCCGCCCGCTGCCTGCCGTCGGCTGCCCGGCCGGTGCCACCTGCCGCCTGCCGCCCTCCCGCGAACCTGATGAGTCGCTGTCCGCTGCCCGCCGCCTGCCGTCGGCTGCCAGGCTGGTGCCACCTGCCGCCTGCCGCCTGCCACCTGCCACCTGCCGCCCTCCGGCGAACCCGATGAGCCGCTGCCTGCCGCCTGCGGCCCGGCAGGTGCCGCCTGCCGCATGTCGCCTGTCGAGCGACCGTCGGTGAGCTGCTCGGCATGGTCGGCGTGTGTGTCCGCTGCGTCCGGGAGCCGGTCGGGGAGAGGGCTGCCAGGACATCGGCCGAGGACTCCGCCTGGCGGATCGTCACCCGAATGGTGGAGGGGACGCCGGGTCAGACGCCCGGTGGTGAGGCCGGTTTGGGCATCGGGTGCACGGCGTCAGGGGCTTTCCCCGTGCCCGTCCGCCGGGCCGCACCCCTCACCCGAACGGAGTCATATGCGGCCGACTTGCCTTCTTTGGGCGGCCCTTGGCGTGCGGCTCCTTGCGAGTGCGGGTCGGATGGTATGCGTGCGAGAACCCATACACTCAGTCACCGTTCCCCGGGCCCGCCGTGCCCGTCGCCTCGCGGTCGGTGTCACCACCGCCGCCCTGACCCTGCTCGTATCCGCGGCCATTCCAGGGCCGCCCGTCCGTGGCTCCGCCCGTGGCTCCGCCTACATGGGCGTGGGCGTCCTCGCCCACGACGGCCGGAGCAGCGCTCCGAGCATGCAGCGCGCCAGCCAGACCGAAGGTGTCGACGTCGCGAGCCACCAGGGCAATGTCGACTGGTCGAAGCTCTGGGGCGGCGGGGTCAGATGGGCCTACACCAAGGCGACCGAGGGCACCTACTACACCAACCCCTACTTCGCGTCGCAGTACACGGGCTCCCGTGGGGTCGGCATGATCCGCGGCGCCTACCACTTCGCGACACCCGACAGCACGGGCGGAGCCACCCAGGCCGACTACTTCGTGAACCATGGCGGCGGATGGTCCGGCGACGGTGTCACGCTGCCCGGTGTGCTCGACATCGAGTGGAATCCGTACGGCGACGACTGCTACGACAAGTCGCCGAGCGAGATGGTCACCTGGATCCGGAACTTCCTGAACCGGTACAAGTCCCGTACCGGCCGCAACGCCGTGATCTACACCGCCACGAGCTGGTGGAAGACCTGCACGGACAACTACTCCGGCTTCGGCGGGAGCAATCCGCTGTGGATCGCCCGCTACGCGTCCAGCCCCGGCACGCTGCCGGCCGGCTGGTCCACGTACACGATGTGGCAGTACACCTCGACCGGACCGACGGTGGGGGACCACGACAAGTTCAACGGAGCCTCCGACCGGCTGCGCAAGCTGGCCAAGGGCTGACCCGGCGTCAAGGGTCGGGCAGGTCCTGCCCCGCGCCCGGCGTGTGAGCCCCGCGGCGGCCGCCCGCTTCGCATATCTTCGGCCAGGGATCCGATATTTGGAGCATAAATGCCAAAAGCGGATGAACTGGTTGATGTAACTCGATCGGTGGCCGTCGTACCTGTCGGTCGGCCCGGGCGCCGGCCGCTCGCCCGGCCTCTCGTCCTGGGAGCCGCGGCGGTCGCGAGTGCCGCGGCGCTGGCCACGGTCCTCGCGCTCGCCGGGACCCAGTGGACTCACCACCCAGCCGTCGAGGCCTGGCGCACCGTCTGCCTGGCCATCACCGTGCAGGCCCTGCCGTTCCTGCTGCTGGGGACGGTACTGTCCGGCGCGATCAACGCCTTCGTCCCGGCCGACCTGTTCACCAGGGTGCTGCCCCGCAATCCGGCCCTCGCGGTGCCGGTGGCCGGCCTGGCCGGAGCGGTGCTGCCGGGCTGCGAGTGCGCCTCCGTGCCGGTCGCGAACAGTCTGATCCGCCGGGGTGTCACACCGGCCGCGGCCTTCACCTTCCTGCTGTCGGCGCCCGCGATCAACCCGGTCGTGCTGACCGCCACCGCCGTGGCGTTCCCCGGCAGCCCCGCCATGGTCGTGGCACGGCTGCTCGCCTCGCTCGTCACCGCCGCGGTGATGGGCTGGCTGTGGCTCGGGCTCGGCAGGCAGGAGTGGCTGCGGCCCGCCGGCCGGCACACCGGACACCAGCACGGGCGTGGCCGCTGGAGCGAGTTCCGGCTCGGCTTCCAGCACGACTTCCTGCACGCGGGCGGCTTCCTCGTGCTCGGCGCCATGGCCGCGGCCACCTTCAACGTCCTCGTGCCGCGCTCGGTCCTCGACGCCTTCTCCGGTTCGGCCTGGCTCTCGGTGCTCTTCCTCGCGGCCCTCGCCGTGCTGCTGGCGGTCTGCTCCGAGGCCGACGCCTTCGTGGCGGCGTCACTCACCGGCTTCTCGCCGACCGCACGGCTGGTGTTCCTGGTGGTCGGCCCGATGGTCGACCTCAAGCTCATCGCCCTTCAGGCGGGCACCTTCGGCCGCTCCTTCGCCTGGCGCTTCTCGGCCGCGACCATCGTGACGGCGGTCGCCGCCGGAGTGCTGATCGGAGGAGCCCTGCTGTGAAGCGCCACGCCCAGGCTCTGCTGCTGGTGCTCTCCGGCATCGGCCTGCTGCACGCCGCCCTGTTCACCGACCTCTACCTGCGCTACGTCAAGGAGGGGCTGCGCCCCGCGCTGATCGCCTCCGGCGTGCTGCTCACCATGCTCGGCCTCGCGGCCGCCGCCCTCGACCGGGGGCGCGACGAGCACCCCGGTCACGCGCACGGCCACGACCACTCCACCGCGCCCCGCGTCGCCTGGCTGCTCTTCCTGCCGGCCCTCAGTCTGCTCTTCCACGCCCCACCCGCCCTGGGCGCCTACACCGCGGCGCACTCGAACAACAAGGCGGTCGAGCAGCGCAAGCGGTTCGACCCACTGCCGGCGGCCTCCCCGCTGCCCATGACCCTCACGGACTTCACCACCCGCGTCCAGCAGGACCGCACGCGCGCCATCAAGGGACGCGGGGTCCGCCTGACCGGTTTCGCCTCCCCGGCCGGGCGGGGCGGCGGCTGGTACCTGACCCGGATCATCTTCACCTGCTGCGCCGCCGACTCCCAGACCGTCAAGGTCCGCGTCTACGGCTCACCGGCCCCGCCCGCCAACACCTGGCTGGCGGTGACCGGAACCTGGCACCCCCGCGGCGCCCTCGGTACCCGCTCCGCCGAGGCGGCCCTCGACACACACCGCCTGGAGCCCATCTCCCAGCCGGTCAACGCCTTCACGGACGACCTGCCCCTCACGCCTTCCTAGCGTCCCGTCCGTGCGGCGTTGAAATCGGAAACCGATCGGTTTACTCTGCTGGAAACGGCGTGGAAACCGATCGGTTTCCCAATTTTGGAGATGCTCATGACTGCGATCAAGGAATCCGTCGTCCTCGTCACCGGCGGCAGCCGTGGTATCGGAAAGGCCCTGGTGGAAGAGCTGTACGCGCGAGGGGCCGGCAAGGTGTACGCCACCGCCCGGGACCCGCGCACCGTGACCCACCCGGACGCCGTACCGCTGGCACTGGAGGTCACCGACCCCGCCTCGGTGGCCGCCGTCGTGGGGCAGGCCGCGGACGTCACGATCCTGATCAACAACGCGGGCATCGCCACCGGCGCGAACGTGCTGAGCTCGCCGGTCGACGACATCCGCCGCGAGTTCGAGGCCAACTTCTACGGCCCCCTGCTGCTGACCCGCGCCTTCGTGCCGGTCATCGAGGGCAACGGCGGCGGTCATCTCCTCAACGCGCACTCCGTGCTGTCCTGGATCGCCAACGGCAGCTCCTACAGCGCCACCAAGGCCGCGCTGTGGTCCCAGACCAACAGCATGCGCCTGGAACTCCAGCCGCGCGGCATCGCCGTCACCGGGCTGCACATGGGCTACGTGGAGACCGACATGACGGCCGGCGTCGACGCCGCGAAGTCCAGCCCACGCGACATCGCCGTGGCCGCGCTGGACGGCATCGAGTCCGACGCGTACGAGGTGCTCGCCGACGACCTCACCCGCTGGGTCAAGGGCGCGCTGTCGGGCGATCCGGCGACGATGTACGAGCAGCTCGCCGCATGACTGCCCGGCGCACCCGCCGGGCCCCGCGTCCGCGGCGCGATCCAAGCGACACGCCCTAGTCGAACAGCCCCTTGACGACCCGTGCCGCCGCCTCGCTCTCGGCGACCGGAGGGGAGAGTTCGTCCAGCGTGTCGAGGTCCGTGTCCTTCAGCAGCTCCGCCTCCCAGGCGCCGGCCAGCCGTTCCTGCTCCTCACGTGGGCGCCGCTGTACCTCCTCCCGGTGATGCGGGCTCAGCGCGGCCAGGAACCGCTCAACCGTGTCGATCGCCATCCGCTTCTCCTTCGTCGCGTCCTTCGTCGCGGGGTGACCGTCCCAGCGTGACCGGTACGGGGGCGGCACCGCGGGCGCCGTGGCCCACCGGGACCGCGGCGCGACCCGTACGGCTCACCGCACCCGGCGTATCTCTCCCCGCACCCGGTAGAAACCGCCGACCGCGGCGTGGACGCCGTCGACCACATAGCGCGCCCCTGCCTCGCGGACCTCGCGCGGGAACTGCACGTTCCAGCCCTGCTCGTAGCCCTCGGACAGCACATGGACCCGCAGTCGCCCGGCCTGCTGGACACACTCGACCACCACCCCGCCGGCCGGGGGAGCGCTCACGGTGGCCAGGGCCGACACCGACCTCGCCGGGTCGTAGGTGGGCAGGGCCGCCGCCGACTTCACGTCGACCGCGACCGGCAGCGAGCCCCGCTGGGCTGCCGAGATGGCCGCCTCCGAGGTGTCCACGCACACCAGCGACCCGTCCGTGGTCACCAGATACAGCCGCTCGTCGAAGTACTGCATCGACAGCGCGGAGCCGTTGCCCGTGCGCAGCTTCCACAGCCGGGTGCCGGACGCGTCGAAGCAGTACACCGAGGAGGCGTTGTCACCGGCGAAGACATAGCGGCCGTCCGGGGCGGTGGCGCACGAGTACACCACGCCGTCGCAGGCGTACACGCCCTCGACCCGGCCGGTCGCCTTCGACAGGCGCTCGACCACATGGCGGTCCGTCCCCGCGTACACCGACGTGGCCTCCTGCCAGCCGAACAGCACGCCACCACGGGTGTCGGTGTGCCACAACTGTCCGCTGCCGTCCGGCGCGTAGGCCGTCACACCGCCGCCGTGCCCGTGGTAGACGGTCTGTTCGTCCGCCCGCACCATCCAGCCCGAACGGCCGGAGGACCGCCGCGACCACTGGTGTTCGTCCTCGTGGTCGATCACGGTCAGACCGCCCGACTCGTCCGAGACGTTCAGCACGCCCTCATGGATGTCCAGCCAGAAGATGTCGACGTCCGGCGCGATCTCGTAGGCGGCGAAGGGCAGCTTCGAGGACAGGTCGTAGACCCGGCCGTCGTCGCACCCCGCGTAGATCCAGAAGTCGTCGGCCACCAGGCACTTCACCCCGTCGGGCAGCCGGTAGCGTGCCAGCACCTCGCCGTCGTGGCCCAGGTTGTACACATCGCCCGCCTGGTTGCCCACCCAGACCCGGTCCTCGTCGACATGGATGCCGAAGGCGGCCGAGCCGGTGCGGAAGCGCCACAGCACCGGTGCCGTGGCGCGCGCGGTGGACGGCGCCGAGCTGACCTGACGCCGGGTCACGGCACGGGGGGCACGGTGACCGGGCACCGCCGCCGCGTACCCCTTGCGGGCCTTCTGGTCGATCTTCTTCGCCGCCGCCGCCCGCGCCTTGGCCTCGGTCGCGAACGACGACGACTGCATCTGCCCCGCGGCGCCGATCCGGCCGTAGCGCACGGTGACAGCGGTCCCGTCCACCGTCACCTCGTAGAACTTGTGCGCCCCGCCGTCGTCCTCGGACAGCTCCAGATACGTCGTCTCCACCACGCCCGGTCCCTCCCGCGTACAGCACGTACGACCCCACGGGCGCGACCGTCCCGCGGTGCGCCCCTCGATGATCGAAACATAGGGGACGGCACTGACAATGGACCGGGACGGAGTCCGGGCACGGCCGCTCACCTGCCGGAACGTTTCTCCGTTCCGCTCTCGGGGCCCGCCAGGGCGGGACCCTCCACCACGTCCACGTCGCTCGCCCTGACATAGGCGAGCCGGTGGCCCAACTGGATCTCGTAGTACTGCTCCTGACCCTTCACCACCGGGCCCGGTGTGTACTGGAAGACCGACCTGTCGACATAGGAGCCGGTCAGGCGGGCCGTGGTCACATACCGCTGCCCGGCGTCGAGGGTGTACGGAAGCGGTGAGTCGTCCGGCTCGGTGACCCCCGGCGGGTAGGCGGCCGCCTCCGGGAGGGCCCGGCCGTAGACGGGGACCTCGCTCAGGCCCTCCTTGGGGGTCACCATCCGGCCCGCCGCGCCGACCGCCGTCGGGGCCCCCTTCGGGTTCCGGAACCAGGCCTTCTCCCCCTGGAACCAGATCGCGGTCCAGTCGCCGCGCCGCTCGGCGACCGCGTAGGACTGGCCGGCGGAGACCCGTGAACCGAGGTCGTTCACGTCCTCCGTGGAGTCATCGCCCTCCGGGTGCCGGCCCGGGTCCTGGATCAGCGGGGCGTTCTCGGACGGCTCGGTGTACAGCCGCACGGCGCTGGATCCGTGCGGTGAACACGTCGCGCCGTCCTTGGCGCAGCCGCTGAACCGCGGCTTGTGCGAGGCGTAGTCCGGCAGCACGGTCACGATCGGGCTGTCCGCCCCGGCCGTCGCCTTCAGGGGTGCGCCGAGCAGGTCGAAGTAGTGCCGCCAGTCCCAGTACGGGCCCGGGTCGTCGTGCATGTCCGGGATCGAGTCGTCCGTCGGTGCCGGCACGTTGTCGTGGCCGAAGATGTGCTGCCGGTCGAGCGGGACGTGGTACTTCTTGGCGAGGTAGCGCACCAGGCGGGCCGAGGACTGGTACATCTGCTCCGTGTACCAGGCGTCGGGCTGCTTGAGGAAACCTTCGTGCTCGATGCCGATGGAGCGGGCGTTGACGAACTGGTTGCCCGAGTGCCAGGCCGAGTCCTTCGTCTTGATGTGCTGGGTGACATGGCCGTCGCTGGACCGGATCGAGTAGTGCCATGACGCCTCCGTGGGGTCCTGCACGGTCTGGAACATCGACCGCAGGCTCGCCTCGGTGTCGTGGATGACGATGTACTCGATCTTCTGGTCCCTGGGCCGGTCGCCGAGGTCGTGGTTGCCGTACTCGTCCTCGTTGATCTGTGTGTAGGGCGCGCTGAGCCAGGAGCAGACCAGTTCGCGCGGGCACTCGACGTCCTTCGACTGGCCGGACCCCGCTCCGCGGGGCCGGACGTCCGGGCTGGCGGGCAGGGTGACGGACTGTCCGGCGTCCGTGGTGCGGCGGGCCCCGCTGTGGATCACCCCGAAGACGTCGTTGGCGAACGCCGCCGCCGAAGCGGTGTCCGAGATGCCCGGGAAGCGGGCCACGGCGTCCCACCAGTCGGCGGGGTCGTCGCTGAGCGGCTTGCCGAGCCGCCGCTGGGTGTCCGCCAGCAGCGCGGCCCCGCCGCGGACGTTGGCGCCGATGTCCGTGCGCAGCCGGTTCTCCGGGGTGCCGGTCAGCCGGGCGGCCCGCTGGAGGCCGGAGAGCTGCTCGGAGCGGCCGCCCGCCGACTTCGGCGCGGGCGCGGCGGTAGGCCCGGCGAGGGCCAGCGCGCCGTCGGGCTGTGGTGTCTCCGGTGACGGGCTCTGGGCCAGCCGGGCGTCCACCAGATGCATCGGGCCGTAGCCGCCGCCGACGCTCGGCGCGCCGCCGTGCGAGTCCCAGCGCGACTGGAGGTAGGCCACGCCCAGGAGCACGCTGCGCGGCACGTGGTACTCGTCCGAGGCGGTGGTGAAGTCGTTCTCCATACGGCGGTCGGCAGGCACCTCGTGCGTGCCGGTCAGCAGCGGGGCCAGCAGCGGGGCCATGAGGGCCGCCGAGGCGGTCACGACGACCATCCGGCGATGCTTGCGGACGGCGCTGGGGACACGGTGGGCGAAGCGTTTTTTCATTGCGGGTGTCTCCAACCGGGCTCGTCTCAGTGCAGGACGCGGCCAGGACAAGACAGTTGCCCCTTACGCCACCCCTTGTACGATTCCGTGCCCGCGATGCCCCGTCGCGCCGAGCGTCACCGGCCTGGACCAGCCACCCGGCACAGGCCACCCGGTCGGCGGCACCAAGTGCCGTCCGGCACCGGTGGTCTGACACTCAGTCCTGGACCGGGTCCGTCCGCCAGTCGGGGTGCCCCGGCATGGGCGGGGTGCGTGGGCCGTACAGCCACGGCGTCAGAAACGGCGTCAGGTCCTGGCCCGCGACCTCGGAGGCGAGAGCGACGAAGTCCCGGGTGCCCGCCGCACGGCCCCGGTACCTGGTCACCCAGGCCCGTTCGATCCGCCCGAAGGTGTCCTCGCCCACCTTCTCCCGCAGGGCAAGGAGCACCAGTGCCGAGCCGTCGTACCGGATGCTCCGGAACAGGCCCGGCGCGGTGGGTTCGGCGGGTGCCCCGTCGTCGTGCCGCCACTGGTCGTGCTCCTCGTACGCCGCCCGCATCGCCTCTTCGAGGCCGGGGCCGCCGTGGGTGTCGGAGTAGAGACGCTCGTAGAAGCGGGCGTGCCCTTCGCTCAGCCACAGGTCGGACCAGCGCCGGATGGCGACGCTGTCGCCGGTCCAGTGGTGGGTCAGCTCGTGCACGAGGTCCCGTTCGGCGTCCACCCGGTCGCCCAGCAGCCGGGCCCCGGGCACCACGGACAGCGACTGCGTCTCCAGCGCCACCGGCAGGTCGGTGTCGCCGACCAGGACGCCGTAGCGGCGGAACGGGTACGGCCCGAGCCGCTGCTCCAGCCAGCTCAGATGCTCCGGGGTGAGGGCGCGGTACGCCTCGGTGTCGGCCACCAGAGGGCCGGGGACCACGTCTCGCAGGGCCAGGCCGTGCGGTCCGGTGCCGTCGACGACGGTGAACCTCCCGATGGCCAGCTGCACCAGCTGCGCCGCGACCGGCTCCTCGGAGTCGTACGTCCACCGGACGCGTCCCTCGGGCAGCTCCACCCGCTCGGTGAGCCGGCCGTTGGCCACCGCGGTGAGGCCCGCGGGCGTGGTGACGCGGAAGGTGATCGGGGCCCGCAGGCTCGGGTGGTCGTTCACCGGGAAGATCATCTTGGCGCCGTCGGGCTGTGCGCACACCAGGGTTCCGTCGGCCGTGGGCACCCAGCCGTAGTCCTGGATCGCGTCGTCGCGGTGTCGTTGCCGCGTCGGGTCGGCGGTGTAGGCGACCCGGACGGTGAACGCCCTGCCGCGCGGGACCGGCTTCGCGGGGGTGACGACGAGTTCGTCCCCGTCACGCACGGCGGCCGCCGGAGCCCCGTCCACGGTGACCGTGCGCAGGGTGTTTCCCGCGAAGTCCAGGTCGAAGCGGGACAGGGCCTGGGTGGCGGTGGCGCTGATCGTCGTACGCGCCTCGAACGGCGTCCTGGGTGCCCGCCAGTCGAAGTCGAGCGTGTAGCGGCGGACCGTGTACCCGGTGTTGCCGTCGAGCGGTGCGAGCGGGTCGCCGATGCCGGGGGCGCCCGGGGACGGCCTCTCGCCGGAGGGGCCCGGGACGGGGGAGCGGTGGTCCCCGCGGGGAGCGGGAGCGGGCGCGCCGAGGACGACGGCGGCGGTGATCGCGCCCGCTCCGGCGAGAGCCAGGGCGAGGACGGCGGGCGTGATCTTCATGGCCGCACTATGGCTGGGGACACGGCCGGAGGTCATATGAACCGATCGCGTGCCCCCGAGAAGCGCTCCAATGGACGAACCGTCACATCACGGAGGACGAACCGTCACAGTGTCCGGGCGACCAGCAGGGCGACGTCGTCGTGGTCGTCGGGATGGCGCAGACCGTTCAGCAGGAGATCGCAGGTCTCCTCCAGAGGTCGCCCGGGATCGTCGAGGAAGGTCAGCAACATGCTCAGGCGATCGTCGATCGGGTGGTGCCGGGTCTCCACCAGGCCGTCCGTGTACAGGACCAGCAGATCGCCGCGGCCGAGCTCCGCCGTCGTGGTCTCGAAGGGCACACCGCCCACGCCGAGCGGGGCCCCCGGAGGCAGGTCGAGCAGCACCGGGGCCCGGTCGGGGTGGGCCAGCGCGGGTGGCATGTGCCCGGCGTTGGCGATCTGGCACTCGCGCGTGTACGGGTCGTACACCGCGTAGAGACACGTGACGATGTAGTGCTCCAGATCGCAGGTGATCTTGTCGAGATGCTGGAGCACCGCGCTCGGAGGCAGGTCCAGGTCCGCGTAGGCGCAGGTGGCCGTGCGCAGCCGGCCCATGGTCGCGGCGGCGTCGATGCCGTTGCCCATGACGTCCCCGACGACCAGTGCGGTCCTGTCGCCGGTCAGCGGGATCACGTCGTACCAGTCACCGCCGACCTCGCTGGTGGCCTGGGCGGGGTGGTAGCGGGAGGCCAGTTCCAGCCCGGTGTGCTCCGGCGAGTGGTTGGGCAGCAGGCTGCGCTGGAGGGTCAGGGCGGTGTTGCGGACGCTCTGGAACCAGCGGGCGTTGTCGATGGACATGGCGGCCCGGCTGGCCAGCTCGCTGGCCAGGACCACGTCGTCCTGGTCGAACGGGATCGGGTTGACGGTGCGCTTGAGGTCGAGGGCGCCGAGCACCTCGCCGTGCGCGATCAGCGGCACCGCGAGATACGAGTGGACACCGGCCCGGGCCAGCAGTTCGGATGCCTCGGGACTGCGTGCGATGCGCCGCAGGTCGTCGTCGCCCACCTCCCGGACCAGGACCGGTCTGCCGGTGTGCACACAGAGGGTGACCAGGCGGTCCCCTTCGTAGGTGGCCAGGTCACCCGGGCGGTCGGCGGCCTGGAGGGCCACGGTGGGTCGGGCCGCCTTGAGCGCGAGCGCGCGGAAGAGCTCCGGCCCGTTGTCGGGTCTGCGGCGGTCGCGGCAGGCCAGGGCGGCGTCGAGGATGTCCACCGCGACCACGTCCGCCAGTTCGGGAATCGCGATCTCGGCCAGTTCGTGGGCAGTCTGCTCCACCTCCAGCGAGGTGCCGACCCGGGTGGAGGCGTCGGCGATCAGTGCCAGGCGGCGCCGGGCCCGGTCGGCCTCGGTGGCGGACCGGTGCCGTTCGGTGACGTCCACGACCGAGGCGGCGGCGCCCAGCACCCGCCCGCCGGGATCCTCCAGACGGTAGAAGGACAGCGACCAGGCGTGGTCCTGGTCGGGGTCGGTCGTGGTCCGGCCCACGTGGTACTGGTCGAGCAGGGGAGTGCCGGTGGTGAGCACCTGGCGCAGCGCCGACTCGATGGTGTCGACGTCCGAGAAGGGCAGCGTCTCCCGCAGATGGCGGCCGATGTGTGCCTCGGCGGGCGTGCCGTCGATGCGTTCCAGCGCCGGGTTGACCAGGAGATAGCGCAGCTCCGGGTCCAGCATGGCCAGGCCGATCGGCGACTGGGTGATCAGTCGCTCGCACAGGGCGAGGTCGGTCTCCACGCGCTGGAGCAGGTTGTGGTCGGCCGCGATGCCGAGGGCGTACGCCTCGCCGCGGTCGTTCAGGAGCCGCATGTTGCGGAACTCCATCAGCCGGGTGCCGCCGTCCCGGTGCCGGATGGGGAAGGCGCCGGCCCAGCTCTGTCCGGTCGTCAGCACCTCCGCGAACAGGCTCATCACGGCCTGGAGGTGCTCGGGGTGGATCAGCAGGCGAGCGGCCTCCTTGCCCAGCGCCTCCTCGGCGGTGTAGCCGAAGAGTTCGTCGGCCTGCGGCGTCCAGAACACGATGCGGCCTTCGGAGTCCAGGACCACGGCGGCAACACTCAGCACATCCAGCAGACCGGTCGGCCGTATCGGCTCGTTGCCGGGGATGTCCACGCTGGACTCGAAGGATTCGGCTGTCATCCCAGATCCTCCTCGACCGGTCGGCGGTGCCGCATGCCAGGGCAGGCTCCCGGTATCTCCATGCTCCCTCGGTCCCGGCCGCTTGCCCAACGGCGAGTGTCGCGGGAGAGCGTTCACCCGTCCGGTCCGCCTGTCCCGGGGCCGTGCGGATCGGCCGGACAAGCAGGACCATGGTCCTGTAGAGGATGGGATCGACGTACCGATGGATTCTGCGCGAAACGGCCCTGAGGCGGCCACGTCCGCCGCACCGCGCGACGACTTCGACGCGTCCACCGACGCGGCGGCGGTGATCGACGCGGACGGCGTCGTGACCGGCTGGACCAGGGGCGCTCAGAGACTCCTCGGACATCCGGCGTCGGACGTCGTCGGCCGGCCCGCGGCACATCTGCTGGCGATGCCCGTGGACCAGGCACGCGTCTCGCGCATCCTGGAACGCTGCCGCTCCGGACTGAGCTGGACCGGCCAGGTGTCGGTACGACGCCGTGACCAGGACCCGGCGGACATCGATCTGCGGGTCTCCGCGTCCTTCCGCATCGGGACGGCCGAGTGCTTCCTGCTCTCCGCGCGCGAGCAGGGCAGGGAATGGGCGTTCACCGAGTCGGTGCTGACCGGATTCCTGACCCGGTCGCCGGTCGGCATGGCGGTGCTGGATCCGCGACTGCGTCATGTGTGGCTGAACGACGCCCTGGAACGCTTCGGCGGGGTGCCGCGTGAGCAGCGGCTCGGGCACCGGCTGAGCGAGGTTCTCCCGGGGCTCCAGGCGGAAAGCATCGAAGCGGTGATGCGGGAGGTGCTCACGACCGGGGAACCGGTGACCGACCGCGAGTACCTGGGCTGGAGCCTGAACGACCAGCGCGCCCAACACGCCTACTCCACTTCCTTCTTCCCCCTGCTGGACGCCGACAACTCCATCACCGGGCTCTGCTACATGGTCCAGGACGTCACCGAGCGCTGGCACGCCCGTCGGCTCCTGTCGATGGTCAACGAGGCCGGGACCAGCATCGGCAGGACCCTGGACGTGATGCGGACGGCACAGGAACTCGCCGACTTCGCGGTTCCCCGCTTCGCGGACTTCGTCATCGTCGACCTTCTGGACTCCGTCCTCAGCACCGAAGGGCACGGCACCTGGCTCACCGACGCGGGCCCGGCCCCGGTCAGGCCGGTGATGCGCCGGGCGGGGCTCAGCTCCGCGCGCGAGGGCTGCCCGGAGGCGGTCGCGAAGGTCGGCGACCTGGTGGACTTCCTGCCGCCGCCGTACGGCGTGGACCTGTTCGTCAAGGGCGAGCCCATCCTCATCCCGCTCCTCGACCCGGCCGACGAGCTGTGGATCACCGAGCAGCCCGAACGGGCGGAGAGCATCCGGAAGTACGGACTGCACTCGCTGATCTCCGTGCCGATGCGGGCCCGCAACACCACCCTCGGTCTCACCACCTTCGCCCGGTCGCTCAACCCCGCCTCCTTCCGGTCCGACGACGTGCTGATCGCCCGGGAGCTGGTGGCGCGGGCGGCGCTGTGCGTCGACAACGCCCGCCGCTACACCCGGGAACACGCGGCGGCGGTCACCCTCCAGCACAGTCTGCTGCCGCACGCGCTGACCGGTGGTACGGCGCTGGAGGTGGCCTCCTGCTACGAGCCCGCGGACGCCACCGGCGGGGTGGGTGGCGACTGGTTCGACGTGATTCCCCTGTCCGGGGCGCGAGTCGGCCTTGTCGTCGGCGACGTGGTCGGGCACGGCATCAGCGCCGCCGCGACCATGGGCCGACTGCGGACCGCCGTCCAGACCCTCGCCGACATGGAGTTGCCGCCCGACGAACTGCTCGCCCACCTGGACGACTTGGTGCTGCGGCTGAGCGAGGAGGCGGTCGGCGACGAGGGCGGCCGGAACGCGGCCGCCTTCCTCGGTGCCACCTGCCTGTACGCCGTCTACGATCCGGTCACCGGGCGGTGCGCGATGGCGCGGGCCGGACATCCGCCCCCGGTGGTCGTCGAACCCGACGGGCAGGTCCACTTCCCGGAGCCCCCCGCGGGGCCGCCGCTCGGCCTGGGCGGCATGGGGTTCGAGGCCACCGAGATCCAGTTGGCCGAGAACAGTCTGCTCGGGCTCTACACCGACGGCCTCATCGCGGGCGCCGACCGCGACATGGAGTCCGGCATGGCCCGGCTCGCCGAGGTGCTCTCCCACTCGGACTCCGACCTCGACACGCTGTGCACGTCAGCGGCGCGACGACTGGTGGCCGTGCCCCAACCGGACGACGTGGCACTGCTTCTGACCCGCACTCACATCCTCGGGGAGGACCACGTCGTCTCCTGGGACGTACCGGTGGACCCGGCCGCCGTCGGTGACATCCGCGCCGGGGCGACCCGGCAGGTGGAGGCCTGGGGGCTCGGGGAACTCGCCACCACCACCGAACTCATCGTGAGTGAGCTGGTCACCAACGCGATCCGGTACGCCACCCCGCCCGTCAGGCTGCGCATGCTCCGTGACTCACGGCTGACCTGCGAGGTCTCCGACGCCAGCAGCACCGCCCCGCGGCTGAGGCACGCCCGCAGCACGGACGAGGGCGGCCGTGGCCTGTTCCTGGTGGCCCAGCTGACCCACCGCTGGGGCGCCCGTTACACGGCCGGGGGCAAGGTCATCTGGGCCGAGCAGGAGATCCCGTAGGTCCGGTGAGGTGAAGCGGGGGTCCGTTGGGCGTTGCCGCGGCTACCGCCTGCCGTTCGGCGCGTCGAGGGTTACTTCATGCATCAACGTGGCATGCTCCGGTCAGATCTGGCACCCTGCCGTCTGTCGCGTCCCCGTCCCCAGGGGCCGTGGCCGAACTCAGCACCGTCCACGCTCAGTCGAAACCCGTAACCCGAGGAGTTTCGTGTGAGATCGACCCCCCACAAGGGCATCGTCGCGAGCACGCTCGCGGCCCTCGCGCTGGCTGTCGCCGCACTGCCCGCCACCCCGGCGGCGGCGCAGCCGCCCGCCGCACCCCGCGCCGCCGACTGCACTCCGGCCCAGGTGGTCGGCAACGGCGGCTTCGAGAACGGGACTTCGCCCTGGACCCAGTCCTCGACCAGCGTCATCACCAGCCGCACCGGTCAGACCGCGCACGGCGGCAGCAGCTTCGCCTGGCTGGGCGGAACCGGCCGCACCCGCACGGACACGCTCTCGCAGAGCGTCACCGTCCCGTCCGGGTGCAGCACCGCCACGCTGACCTTCTGGCTGCACATCGACACCGCCGAGACGACCTCGTCCACCCAGTACGACAAGCTCACGGCGAAGATCGGCAGCACCACGCTGGCGACGTACTCGAACCTGAACAAGAACACCGGCTATGTGCAGAAGTCCTTCGACGTCTCGTCGTTCGCCGGGCAGACGGTGACCCTCGCTTTCACCGGAACCGAGGACTCCAGCCTCCAGACGAGCTTCGTTCTGGACGACATCGCGCTCGACACCTCGGGCGGCAGCACGCCCCCGGCAGACTCCACCCGGACCCCGGCCGCGCCGGCCTACACCGTCAGCCTGAGCAGCGACGCCAACGGCAGGGTGTGGACCGGGCATGAGAGCGCGTCGTTCACCAATGCGGCCGCGGCGCCGCTGACCGAGGTCTATCTGCGGCTGTGGGACAACTACCACGGCACCTGCTCCGCCCCGCCGATCACCGTCACCAACGTCACCGGCGGCACCGCGGGCGCCCTCTCCGTCGCCTGCACGGCGCTCAGGATCGACCTGCCGACCCCGCTGGCCCAGGGACAGACCGCCACGATCGGCTTCGACCTGGGCATCACCGTCCCGAGCGGCGCCGACCGCTTCGGCTACGACGGGGCGTTCAGCTTCATCGGCAACGCCCTGCCCGTCCTCGCCGTCAAGGACGGCTCCGGCTGGCACCTCGACCCGTACACCAACAACGGCGAGTCGTTCTACTCCCTGGCCGCCGACTTCAGGGTGACCCTCGACCACCCCAGCAGCCTGCTGGTCCCCGCCACCGGCACCTCGGTCGACACCCCCGGCTCCAGCGGCCGTACGGTCACCACCGCCACGGCCACCAAGGTCCGCGACTTCGCCTGGGGCGCCGGGCCGTTCACGAAGATCTCCGGCAACTCGGCCGGCGGCGTTCCGGTGAACATCTACTCCGTCACGGGCATCAGCTCCTCCAGCGCCCAGTCGATGCTCAGTACCGCGAAGACCGCCGTGGACGCCCACGCGGCACGCTTCGGCGCCTATCCGTACGGCGAACTCGACGCGGTGATCGACAACAGCTTCTGGTTCGGCGGCATGGAGTATCCCGGGTTCGTCCTAGACCTGGTGAGCACCACGGCGCTCACCCACGAGATCGGCCACCAGTGGTTCTACGGCATCGTCGGCGACGACGAGTACAACAACCCCTGGCTGGACGAGGCGTTCACCGACTACGCCACCGACCTCGCCCTGAACAAGACCGGAGCCGGCTGCTGGAACAGCGTCTCCTGGGCGTCGTCGGCGGAGAAGATCACCAACTCGATGGCCTACTGGGACGCCCACTCGTCCCGCTACTCCACCGTCGTCTACAACTACGGCAAGTGCGCCCTGCACGACCTTCGACGTGTCCTCGGTGACACCGCGATGGCCAAGGTGCTGAAGGACTACGCCACTTCGCACTGGTACGGCGTCTCGACCACGGCCGAGTTCAAGGCGGCGGCGCAGGCCGCTACCACCACGGACCTGACCTCGTTCTGGACCACGCACCGCATCGACGGCTGACCCGGCACAGCGATGGCACAGTGAACGGTGAGGGGCGGCCCGGCACACGGGCCGCCCCTCACTCCACCCAGACCGACTCCGCGTCGTCGGGGTCGTCCGTCCCGTCCGACAGGAGGAACACGGAGAGCGCGGCCGTGTCGTCGTCCAGCCGGCTGTCGCTGTAGTCCAGCAGATCCAGGTGCAGCCGCTCCAGCAGCTCCCACGGCGGCAGTGGCCCCCAGGAGCGGACGCGGTCGACCAGCGGGTAGAACTCACCGTCCGGCGAGCGGGTCTCCGTGACCCCGTCCGTGTAGAGCAACATCTGGTCACCGGGCCGGAAGGTGTACACGTCCACGTAGTACGGCTCGCCGACGAGCATCCCGAGGTTCAGTGGCGGAGCCGACCGCCCACGGTCCAGCTCGCACACATCTCCCGGGCGGATACGCAGCGGCGGCGGATGACCACAGTTGACGATGCGCACGACGTGCTCGTCGACCGGGACCTCCGCGAACACGGCGGTGACGAACCGCTCGCCCACCTCGCTGCCGGAGAGCTGCTCGGCCCTGCGCAGCATGCTGGTCTCCACCCGGCCCGCGAGCGTGGGCAGGTCGGGTTCGTCGTGCGCCGCCTCACGGAACGCACCCAGCAGCGTGGCGGCGGTCTCCACCGCCAGCAGGCCCTTGCCGCGGACGTCACCGATGAGCAGGCGCACCCCGTAGGGGGTGGGCACGACCTCGAACAGGTCACCGCCGATCTGCGCCTCCGCGGCGGCGGAGAGGTACAGGCTCTCCAGCAGCAGCTCGCCGATGCGCTGCGGCACCGGTCGCAGGAGCACGCGCTGCGCGATCTCGGCCACGAACCGCACGTCCGCCAGCGTGCGCTCCCGGCGCACCCGGTGCGCTGCCAGGATCGTGCCGAGGGCACCCACCAGGGCCGTACAGATGTAGGCGGCCACATAGTGCCGGTCCCACAGATAGCCGACCTCACGGCCCGCACAGCACGGGGTGCCGGCCAGGACCCCCAGGAAGACGATGGCGAAGACGGTGGTCAGCGCCACGATCGCGGGCCCGTGCGAGAAGGCGGCCACCACGGGCAGGGCGATCAGGATGAAGCTGACCGGCCACTGCACCGGCGTGATCGGCTCCAGGACCAGGAGTCCCGCCACGTAGAGCACCGGCAGCCAGCGCAACCAGGCAGGCTCGGAGGGCCGCGCCCGGCCGTCCTCGCCGCCGGTCAGGGACTCGCGACGGTCCCACTGACGCAGCCTGTGCACACCGAACTCCCGGACAAGATCGCAGCGACGCGTCCACCCTGCGGCGCCCGGCCCCGACGCACCGGCGATTGCTCCACCGGGCGGCATGTCCGTCTCACTGGGCGGACGGCCATCCGGGTGATCTCCGGGGCGCCGTCAGCCGTGCGGGACCCGGAGAACACGGGCCCGTCGCCCGGGGCGGCCTTTCCGCACCGACGTTTCGGAGTGGCAACGTGACCTCCGGCGACCGAGACTGAACCCACGGTTCGTGATCAGGAATGAAAACACGGCCCTGTCGAAACGTCCTCCAGGAGGGTCGGATGATGGAGCAGTCCTCCGGGGTCCATATATCGGGGCCTGACACTACGGTCGCCCACCGGTTCGCGGAAGTGCTCGCCGACGTCACAAACGCGCAGAGCGTTGCGGTCGACAGTCATTTCTTCAACGATCTCGGTGCGAATTCTCTCGTGATGGCGCAATTCTGCGCACGGGTCAGGAAGATACCCGACCTGCCGTCCGCGTCGATGAAGGACATCTACCGGTACCCGACGATCGAGGCGCTCGCCGAGGCGCTCGCCGAGGTACCCGCCGCGTCTGTCGCAGCGGATGTGCCGTCGACCGCCGCCGCTCTTCTGGCCGAGCAGACTCCGCCGGAGCCGGTGAAACTGCCGAGCAGACTGGTCCATTCCCTCTGCGGAACCGTCCAGTTGCTGATCTTCCTGGCATACTCCTTTGTCTTCGGAGTCGTTTCCACCCGCGGTTACAACTGGATCGAAGAAGCCCCGGGTGTCTTCGCCACCTATCAGCGTGCAGTGGTGTTCGGAGGAATAGGATTCTTCCTCCTCTGCGCCTTCCCGATCGCCGCGAAATGGATTCTCATCGGCCGCTGGAAGCCCGGAGAATTCCCCGTCTGGGGCGCGGCCTATATTCGGTTCTGGCTCGTCAAGGTACTGCTGCACGGAAATCCGATGGTTTTCCTCGCCGGAAATCCGCTGTACAACCTGTACCTGCGGGCACTGGGCGCACGGGTCGGCAAGGGAGTCACGATCCTCTCCCGCACCCTTCCGGTCTGCACCGACCTCCTCACCATCGGCGCCGGAACAGTGATCCGCAAGGACGCCTTCCTGCTCTGCTACCGGGCACACGCCGGACGCATCCAGACCGGCCGGATCACCCTCGGCCGTGAGGTGTTCATCGGCGAGAAGACGGTCCTCGACATCGACACGTCGATGGGCGACGGAGCACAGCTCGGCCACTCGTCCGCCCTGCACCGCGGCCAGTCGATCCCGGCGGGCGAGCACCGCCACGGCTCCCCGGCCGAGCCCACGGACATCGAGCACATCAGGGTCCCCCCGGCGAAGAGTGGCACCCTGCGCCGGACCTGGTACGGCCTGGTCACCCTGGTCCAGCTGTTCCTGCTCTACATTCCGCTCGCGATCGGCGGACTGTACATGCTCTTCACCCAGGTCCCGGCGCTCGGTTCCCGCATCGGTCCGGACGCGGTCAGGCCCACCGTGGGCGCGCTGCTCACCGACGCGCTGCTGCTGTCCGCCGGCATGTTCCTCGGATTCGTCGTCCTCGGCCTGTTCGCGCTCTGCACCCTGCCGCGCGTGGTGCAGCTGTTCATCAAGCCCGACCGGACCTACCCGCTCTACGGATTCCACTACGCGCTGCACCAGGCCACGGTCCGCATGACGAACGTCAGGTTCTTCGCCTGGCTCTTCGGCGACAGCTCCTTCATCGTGTACTACCTGCGCGGAATCGGTTACGACCTGTCGAAGGTCGAGCAGACGGGCTCGAACTTCGGTACCGAGGTACAGCACGAGACCCCTTACCTGGTCTCGGTCGGCAGCGGAACGATGGTGGCCGACGGACTCTCCATCGTGAACGCGGACTACTCCAGCACGTCCTTCAAGATCTCCCGGGTGTCGATCGGCCCCTACAACTTCCTCGGCAACAACATCGCCTACCCCGCGGGCGGCCGGACCGGCGACAACTGCCTCCTCGCGACGAAGGTGATGATCCCCCTCGACGGCGAGCTCCGCCAGGGTGTGGGCCTGCTCGGCTCACCCTGCTTCGAGATCCCGCGGACCGTGGAAAGGGACACCCGGTTCGACGACCTCAGAACCGGCGACACCCTGCGCCACCGCCTCGCCGCCAAGAACCGCTACAACCTCCGGTCGATGGCCCTCATGCTGTTCGTGCGCTGGCTCTTCACCTTTGCGCTCACCCTGTTCGGCCTGGCCACCGTCGACCTGTACGGCGTACTCGGACATGTGGTGATCGCCGGGTACCTGGCCTTCACCCTCGCCTTCTCCGCCCTGTACTACGTGCTGCTGGAGCGCTGCATCACCTCCTTCCGGTCGCTGCGCCCCAGGCTGTGCTCCATCTACGACCCCTACTTCTGGTGGCACGAACGCCTGTGGAAGGTTCCGGACCGGCACCTCGCCGTGTTCAACGGGACCCCCTTCAAGAGCCTGATCTGGCGGCTGCTGGGCGTCCGTATCGGCAGCAGGGTGTTCGACGACGGCTGCTATCTGACGGAGCGGACCCTCGCCACCATCGGCGACGGCTGCACGCTCAACGCGGGCAGCAAGATCCAGTGCCACTCGCAGGAGGACGGCACCTTCAAGTCCGACGTCACCGTCCTCGGACCCGGCTGCACCCTCGGCGTCGGCTCCCATGTGCACTACGGCGTGACGATGGGGGACGGCGCCGTACTGGCCGCCGACTCCTTCCTCATGAAGGGCGAGGAAGTCCCCTCCCTCGCGCGGTGGGGCGGCAACCCCGCCGTGGACATGCCCGACGCCCGCGACCAGGTCACTGGCATCGGTTCGGCAAACACCCTGTCAGCGCCCAACAGCACGACCGCCACGGTGAGTTGAGAAAGGCGAAACGATGGAAGCGCGCGTGGAAGCGGATCGGGAGTTCTGGAACCGAGTGCTGACCGCCGGTGGATTCACCGCGGTACCCCGCTGGGCCGGGAACCCGGTACCGGGAGTCGCCGAACACGAGACGCCCGTCCCCGACGAGGTGACGGCCGCGGTACGCGAACTGGCGCGGACCTCGGGAGTGCCGCTGCGCGCGGTACTGCTCGCGGCACACGCCAAGGTGCTCACGGCACTGTCCGCGGAACAGGACGTGGTGACCGGTCACACCGCCGGGCGACGGCACGGGCCACTGCCCTGCCGGCTGACCGTACCGCCCGGCCCCTGGCGCGCCCTGTTGGCGCGGGCGCGGCAGACCGAGGCGGAACTGGTCGCGCACCGCGACTTCCCGGTGGCCGAACTGCGCCGGGAACTGGGCGTGTCCGAACCGTCGTACGAGATCGTGTTCGACACCTCGGGAGCCGGCGGCCGCCTCACCGACGACGCCGTACTCGCCGTCGGCTGGCGACTTCGCGGCGGACGGCCCACGGTGCACCTGCACTACCGCACCGAGGTCCTGGACGCGGAGTCCGCCGCCCGGATCGCCGGCTACCACCTCACCGCGCTGCGGCTGATGGCCGCCGACCCGGACGCAGACCACACCCGGCAGAGCCTGCTCTGCGACGGCGAGGTGCGCGAGCAGCTCGAAGGCCTCGCCGGGCCCAGCCGTCCGCTGCCCGAAAAGCGTGCCCACGAACTCTTCGAACAGCGCGCCCGGGCCCATCCGGGCGAGGTCGCGGCCGTCCACGGCGAGCGCGAGCTGACCTACGGCGAACTCAACGCCCGTGCCAACCGGCTGGCGAGAGCACTGCTGGCCCGCGGACTCGACCGCGAGGACGTCGTCGCCGTCGTCACGGAACGCAACCTCGACTGGCTGGCCGCCGTACTCGCGGTCTTCAAGGCCGGATGCGTCTACCTGCCGATCGAGCCGCACTTCCCCGCCGGCCGGATCTCCGCCACCCTGTCCCGGTCCGGATGCCGCCTGGTGCTGACCGAACCCGGCAGCACCGGCACCCTCGACCAGGCCCTCGGTACGCTCCCGGACACCGAGAAGCTGTTCATCGAGGACGCCCTCACCGAACAGCACGCCGACACCGACCCCGGTGTGCCGGTCGAACCGGGCCAACTCGCCTACATCTACTTCACCTCCGGCTCCACCGGCGAGCCCAAGGGCGCGATGTGCGAGCACGCCGGTCTGCTCAACCACCTCTACGCCAAGATCGACGACCTGGACATCGACCAGGGACACGTGGTCGCCCAGACCGCCCCGCAGTGCTTCGACATCTCGCTGTGGCAGCTGATCTCCGCCCTGCTGGTCGGCGGCCGGACCCTGCTGGTACCACAGGAATCGATCACGGACGTCGAGCGGTTCCTCGACACCGTCGTCCGCGGCCGCGCCGCCGTCGCCCAGCTCGTGCCGTCCTACCTCGAAGTGGTGGTGTCCTACCTCGAAAGGCACCCCCGCGAACTGCCCGACCTGCGCTGTGTGTCCGTCACCGGTGAGGCCCTGAAGCGGGAGCTGGTCCAACGCTGGTTCGCGATCCAGCCCGGCATCAAGCTGGTCAACGCCTACGGCCTGACCGAGACCTCCGACGACACCAACCACGAGGTCATGACCGAGGTGCCGGAACGGGTACTGCTCGGCCGCGCGGTCAACAACGTCCGCGTCCACGTCGTCGACGAGCACCTGGCACTGGTACCGCTCGGCGCCCCCGGACTGATCGCCTTCTCCGGGGTGTGCGTGGGCCGGGGGTACGTCAACGACCCGGACCGGACCCGCGAGGCCTACCGCGACGACCCCTTCCGGCCGGGGGAGCGGCTCTACCTCGGCGGTGACTGGGGACGCTGGCACCCCGGCGGCAAACTGGAGTTCCTGGGCCGCCGGGACAACCAGGTCAAGATCCGGGGCTTCCGCATCGAGATCGGCGAGATCGAGAACACCCTGCTGCGCGTCGACGGCGTGCGGGACGGCGCCGTGGTCATCGCCGAACGCCCCGACCACAGCAAGCACCTGATCGCCTTTCACTCGGGCCGCCGCCTCGGCACGGACGAACTGCGCGAAGCGCTCGGCGCGGCACTGCCCGCCTACATGGTCCCCGCCGCCTTCCACTGGCAGGAGACCCTCCCGCTGACCGCCAACGGCAAGATCGACCGCAAGGCCCTGACGGTACTCGCCGGACAGCAGGAGCAGTCCGCCGACGCCGCCCGGCGGCCCGGCAGCGCCCCGCTCACCCCGACCGAACGCCGGCTCGCCGCCGTCTGGTCCGAGCTGCTGGGCATCCCGGAGGACGGCATCGGCCGCGACGACCACTTCTTCGACCGCGGCGGCACCTCACTGTCCGCGGTGAAACTCACCATCGCCCTGGACCGCGCCGTGTCCCTCAAGGACATCACCCGGCACCCGGTCCTCTCCGACCTCGCCGCACTCCTCGACGGCGCCGGAGCCCGGCGCACCGAACTGCTCCAGCCGCTCACCGACCTACCGGGCACACCGGAGTGCGTCCTCGTCTGCTTCCCCTACGCGGGCGGCAACGCCGTCAACTACCAGCCGATGGCCACCGCCCTGGCGGAGCACGGAACCGCGGTCTACGCGGTGGAACTGCCCGGCCACGACCTGGCCGCCCACACCGAGCCGTTCCTCCCGGTCGACCAGTTGGCGGAACGGGTGGCCGACGAGATCATCGCGCTCGGACCGGCCCGGGTGATGCTGTGGGGCCACTCCTCGGGCACCGCGCCCGCCGTGGAGACGGCACGCAGGCTGCACGGGCGTGACATCGATGTCGCACGGGTCTTCCTGTGCGCGCAACTGCTCGGCACCGCCCCCGAACGACGCGCCGCGGCAGCCGAACTGGCCGGCCGGAGCGACGCCGAGATCGCCGCGGAGCTCACCGCGCAGAGCGGCTACACCGAACTCAGCGAACTCAACGCGTCGCACGCCGAACACATCGGCGCCGCCTACCGCCACGACTGCGCGGGCGCCCACACCTACTTCGCCGACGCGATCCAGACCCCGCCGGGCGCACTCCTCGCCACACCGGTCACCGTGGTCGTCGCCGCCGACGACCCCCACACGGCCGGGTACGCCGACCGGCACCGCGACTGGCAACTGCTGGCCGAGCACGTGGACCTGCGTGAACTCGGCGACGGAGGCCACTACTTCCTGCGCACCCGGCCGACCGAAGCGGCACAGGTCGTACTGGGCGCCACCGAACCGCTCGCCTCCTCCTGAAAGTCCACCGCCTCCGGAGGGGCAACCCGAAGGGAAACCGACATGCCGTCATCCCCCCTGGCGTCACCGCTCGATCTGGAGCTGAAGCCGGATAAACCGCCCGTCCTGCGCGTGGAGTCCCCTGAAGACGCGGCGAGTTGGGCCGCCCAGCACCGCGAGGCGCTGCGCGCTCAGGTCACCGAGCACGGCGCCGTCCTCGTCCGCGGGCTCGGCCTCAGCGACCAGGACCAGGTCCAGGCCGTCTTCGCCGGACTGTCCGGAGGCCTGATGACCGAGCGGGAGGCCTTCGCCCCCCGGCAGACCTACGGACCCGGGCTGTACTCCTCCTCGACCTGGCCGGCCAACCAGCCGATGTGCATGCACCACGAGCTCAGCTACACCGTCGAGGTCCCCGGCTTGATGCTGTTCGCCTGCCTGACGGCACCCGGCGACGGCGGAGCCACGGCGGTGGCCGACGCGGAACAGGTGCTCCAGGCGCTGCCCGCCGAGCTCAGCGAGCGGTTCGAGCGGGAGGGCTGGCTGCTCACCCGCAGCTACAACGAGGAGATCGGTGCCTCCCTGGCCGAGTCCTTCGGCACCGACGACCCCGCCGCCGTCGAACGCTACTGCCGCGCCCACGACATCGACTTCACCTGGCAGCCCGACGGCTCCCTGCACACCCGGCAGCGGCGCAGCGCCGTCGTACGGCACCCGGTCACCGGGCGGCGCTGCTGGTTCAACCAGATCGCGTTCCTCAACGAGTGGACACTCGCCCCGGAGGTCCGCGAGTACCTGGTGGAGGTCTACGGCGAGGACGGGCTGCCGTTCAACACCCGCTACGGAGACGGCAGCCCGATCGGCGAGGACGTCGTCCAGCAACTCAACTCGACCTACGAGCAGCACACCCGGCGCGAACCCTGGCAGTCCGGCGATCTGATGCTCGTCGACAACATCCGCACCGCCCACAGCAGAGAGGCCTACACCGGGGAACGCCAGGTGCTGGTCGCCATGGCCGAGCCCTGCCGGCTGGCCGACTGCTGCCCGACCCCGGAGGCAAGTCAGCGATGACCAACCTGTTGTCCCCCGCAACCGAGCGGGGCACTTCCCCCCAGCCCTCGATACCGACGTTCGCGGTGATCCCGGGAGCCCAGGTACAGCAGGCGCTCAGCGGGCGCGAGAAGGAGATCGTGGAGCTGGTCGAGACCACCTACCGGCTGCACGGTGCCGGGGACTCGGTCAACCCGCCCTCCTACTTCCTGCGCTTCGCCGACCGGCCCAGCTCGCGGATCATCGCGCTGCCCGCCTCCATCGGCGGCGCCAACCACGTGGACGGCCTGAAGTGGATCTCCAGCTTCCCGGCCAACGTGCAGGCGGGCCTGCCCCGCGCCTCGGCGGTCCTCATCCTCAACGACCACGAGACCGGCTACCCCCTCGCCTGCCTGGAGAGCTCCATCATCAGCGCGACCCGGACCGCGGCCTCCGCGGCGCTGGCCGCCGACTGGCTCAGCCGGCGCGGGCCGCGCCCCACCCGGATCGGGTTCTTCGGCACCGGCCTGATCGCCCGCTACATCCACACCTTCCTGGCCGGCACCGGCTGGACGTTCGACACGATCGGCGTGCACGACGTGTCCGCCGACAGCGCCGCCGGATTCTCCGGCTATCTGCGGCAGACCGGCACCACCGCGCAGATCGACGTCCACGACAGCGCCGAGGAACTGATCCGCTCCAGCGACCTGGTGGTCTTCGCCACCGTCGCCGGCGAACCGCACGTCACCGACCCCGGCTGGTTCTCCCACCACCCGCTGGTGCTGCACATCTCCCTGCGCGACCTCGCCCCGGAGATCCTGCTCGGCTCCACCAACATCGTCGACGACGTCGAGCACTGCCTGAAGGCGGACACCTCACCCCACCTGGCCGAGCAGCTCACGGGCAACCGCGACTTCCTCGACGGCACCCTCGACGACGTCATGACCGGACGGCGGATCCCGCCGGACGACCGGACGTTGATCTTCTCCCCCTTCGGACTGGGCGTGCTCGACCTCGCGGTCGGCAAGTTCGTCTACGACCAGGTGACCCGCGCGGGGCAGCTCCGACTCATCGACGACTTCTTCCACGACCTGCGCCGGTACGGCTGAAGACCCGACTTCGCCCTGGCACCAGGAGGCCCATCGTGCCCGTCATATCCGCCCCGCATGCCTTCAACGAAGGCGGACTCTACGTCGACCTGGAGTCGATCTTCGGGTTCCGTCTCTACCTCAAGTGTGAAGGCTTCAATTTCGCCGGCTCGATCAAGCTCAAGGCCGCGAACGAGATGGTGGAGAGCGCCGAACGTGAGGGAATCCTGACCCGCGACTCGATTCTGGTCGAGTCCTCGTCCGGAAACCTGGGCGTGGCGCTCAGCGTGATCGCCGCGAGCAAGGGTTACCGGTTCCTCTGTGTGACGGACTCCCGGTGCAACCTCTCGACCCGACTGCTGATGGAGGCGCTGGGGAGCGAGGTGCACATCGTGGCCGACCTGGACTCCAACGGCGGTTTCCTCGGCAAGCGGATCGACTACGTCCGCGGGTTGTGCGACTCCGACGACCGGTATGTGTGGCTCAGCCAGTACACCAACGCGGGCAACTGGCGCGCCCACTACCGCACCACGGCACCGGAAATAGCCACTCAGTTCCCGCAGCTCGACGTGCTGTTCATCGGCGCGGGCACCACCGGGACCCTGATGGGCTGCGCGCGCTACTTCCGGCACTGGCACCGTCCGGTGCGGATCGTCGCCGTGGACAGTGTCGGCTCGGTGGCCTTCGGTGGCGAACCCGGCCGCCGGATGATCCCGGGCCTCGGCATGAGCATGCGCCCGCCGCTGCTCGACGAGTCCTATGTCGACGAGGTGATCCGGGTCGAGGAGGCGGACACCATCCGCACCTGCCACCGCCTGGCCCGACGCGGCTTCCTGTTCGGCGGCTCCACCGGAACCGTCGTCAGCGGCGCGATGGACTGGCTCGCCCGGCACGACACACGTGACCTCACGGCGGTGGCCATCGCCCCCGACCTGGGTGAGCGTTACCTCGACACCATCTACCAGATCAACTGGCTCCAGGATCTGTACGGCGACCACATCCTCGACTCCGAGCCGATGCCCGCGGCACCGCAGTCGGCCAAGCCCGTGCCGGGGGAGTCGGTTCGCCGGCCCAGACCGTAGCCGCCCGGCGGCGTTCCCGCTCCGGGCCGGGTCGTGCCCACGGCACCACCCGGCCCGGCGGTCGCTCACCGCCGCTCCACCGTCATCCGGGCCGGGCGGGTGCGTCGCACCGCACGGCGCCGCGGTCGTTCCTGGGCGCGTCCTCCTCGCCCTGTCGTCGGGCCGTCACCCGGACCCGATCTCGACCACCCGCGCCCATGTGGGCGGCGTGTCCGGCACATGGTCGGGGTCGGCCTCGTCGATCCGCCCCACCCGGGGGAACAGGCCCACCACCGTGCGGCACGGCGGGCGCCGGTCCGGCCACGGGGTCTGCCCGTCGGTCAGGACCACCACCACGTCGGGCCGCGACCGGAGCGCCCTGGTGAAGCCGGTGCGCAGATCCGTGCCCCCGCCGCCGACCAGGGGTATGCCCTCGCCCTGGCACAGCGGATGGCACGAGCGGGACCGACGCGTCGCACGGCAGCACACTGACCAGATCGCGGCGCCGCCCACCGCCCGTGCGATCGCGGCCACTTCGAGGAGTGCGCTGCCCAGCTCCGGGTCGCTGACCGAGGCGGACGTGTCGATGACCACGGCGACCCGGGGCGGCCTGCGCCGCTGACTGGGGAGCACGACCCCGGGCAACCCGGCCGAGCGGCGGGACGGGCGCCCGTACGTGTAGTCCTCGCCGGAGCCGGACGCCGCCGTACGGACGGCCGACCCCAGCAACTCCCGCCACGGCTGCGGGGGATGGAACGCCTCGTCAGCCCACCGCCGCCACCCCCGGGAGGCGCTGCCCGGCCGGCCGGTGACGCCCTGCGCCCCCGGAACGGCTCGACGAGGGCGAGAAGGCGTCCAGGCCGTGGTCGCCGGGTCCGCCGAGCTGCTGACGGTGCTCGCACCGTGTCCCGCTCCTGCTCGCTCAGACCGTGGGCCCCTCCGGCCCGAGGTCCCACGGGCGGGTCAGCCTGTCGGCGCCGCTGCCACACAGTCCAGCCAGGCGGCGCCGCGCGAGCTCGGATCGATACGGAGCCTGCGCAGCTCCTCCTCCATGAGCGAGCCGATGGAGCCCCAACGGCTCTGGCAGCAGGCCCGCTTCAGGCCGCACCAGCCTCTCCCCGAACACGTCGTCGTTGATCTCTGGGCCGGCGGCGATGTCATCCGCAGCCGCTCCGCCGGGCCGGTCACGGTCAGGCCGTGTTCCCGTGCGACCTCGTGAAGGGCACGTGCCGGGCCACGGGCGGTGTGCGGATCAGGAAACCGCCCACGACAGGTCGGCGGGCGGGGCCGGGAGCGCAGGAGGCCGGAGTCTCGGCGCGGCAATGGGGTCAGGGGTGGGGCAGACCGACGTCGATGAGCGCGGACTCGGCGCTCGCCCTGTCCATGTACCTCGTCATGTACGGCCGCAGGTTCCACGCCCTGACCGTGTACCCGAGTCCGTCTCCACCTCCGGCGCGGGCCTCGATCCGCCAGGGAGCACCGCCGGTCGGGTAGAAGCGCAGGGTCAGTGTCCGGCCCGACGGCAGGTAGAGCTCGGCGACGGAGCGGTCCACCACGAGGCGGAACTCGACGGGGACGCCGGGGGCTGCGGGTACGCGATACGTGCCGCCGTGCGCGCGCGGGTCGAGGGACGCGTGGTCGCGGTCCACGACGAGTTCGCCGGTGGTGGAGTCGAGGCCGATGTCGAGATACTCGTTGCCGTCGGCGGAGGTCACCAACCGTAGCCCCGCTGTTGTCCTGGCCGTGCGGGGCTCCAGACGGGCCGTCAGATCGAAGCTGGGACCGACCGTGCCGAGGACGGCCGAGCCCCTGGTCTCCCCGGTCGCCGTCACCGTGCGCTCCGCGCGCAGCGCCAGGAGTTCCGCGGCTGGCCGCTGGCGTACCGTGCCGTCGTGGGCCAGGGTCACCTCGCGCGGCAGGGTCAGCAGCCCGGCCCAGCCGGCCTCGCTCACCCACTCGGGGTCGCGTGCTTCCCAGGACCAGCCCCAGAGCAGCCACCGGCCGTTGGTGGCGGGCAGTAGAGCGGGAGCGTAGAAGTCGGGGCCGTGGTCGAGGAGCGCGGGGGCCTCGGCGAGGAAGCGGCCGTGTTGCTCCTTGCCCGGGTAGACCACGGTCCGGCGTGGTCCCTGCTCCGGATCCCAGGTGCTGACGATCAAGGCACCGCGTCCGCCGACGTGGAGGTATTGGGGGCACTCCCACCCCAGCCCGGTGTCCGCGCTCGGCGCCACCGCCTGCGGGGCCCGGTCCAGGAACGGCCCCCGGTACTCCCACTGTTCGAGGTCTGCGGACTCGTACAGCAGGGCGGCCGCCCGTCCGTCCGCCAGGGCGGAGCCGACCAGCATGCGCCAGCGGCCGGCCTCCCGCCACACGTACGGGTCGCGGTACATCGTGGTGCCCTCGGGCGGCTCGGGGATGAGCAGCCTGCCGCGAGGTGTCCAGGTGGCACCGTTGTCCGCGGACTCGGCGGTGGTGACGGGCTGGGCCCAGCGGTCGGTGCGGAAGGCGGAGTAGAAGGCGACCATGCGGTCGCCGTCGGAGACGGCGTTGCCGGAGAAGCAGCCGTCGGCGTCCTCTCCGCCCGGTGTGGGGGTGAGAGCGATGGGGAGTTCTTCCCAGGTGATCAGGTCGGGGCTGCGGAAGTGCCCCCAGTGCATGTTCGCGTGCTCGGGTCCGTACGGGTTGTACTGGAAACACACGTGGTAGTGGCCGTTGTGGTAAGCCAGCCCGTTGGGGTCGTTGATCCAGTTGCGGGGCGGGCGCAGGTGCGAGACGGGGAAATGAGGGTCTGTGGGCATGACGGACACGCAGGGGTCCTTTCGGTGCGGGGCCGGGCGAAGCGTGGTCAGCCCTTTACGCCGGAGGAGGCGATGCTGTTGACGAACGACCGCTGGAAGGCCATGAACAACGCCAGGATCGGTACGGTGATCATGGAGGAGTACGCCATGATCTGGCCCCAGCCCACGTTCAGCTGGAAGAAGTAGGAGATGCCCACCATCACCGGCCGCAGCTCCTCGCTCTGCACGACCATCAGCGGCCACAGGTAGGAGTTCCAGGCGGGCAGGAAAGTAAGGATGGCAACGGTGGCGACGGCCGGCCCGGACAGCGGCATGACGATGCGGCGGTAGATGGTGAACCAGCCGGCGCCGTCCACGATCGCCGCTTCATCCAGTTCCTTGGGGATGCTCTGGAAGTACTGGTGGAAGAAGAAGATCGAGAAGGCGTTTGCGATGAACGGCACGATCTGGACCTGGTAGGTGTCCATCCAGCCGGTGGTCCACTCCAGGTGGAAGCCGTTGACGCGGAGCAGCGGCAGCTGGTTGACCCACCACACCATGGGCAGGGCGAAGGTCTCGAACGGCACGATGAGAGTGGCGATGATCGCGGTCAGTACGGCCTTGCGGCCGGGCCAGCGCATCCGGGACAGGGCAAACGCGGCGAGGCTGTTGACGATGATGCCGAGCACCACGGTGATCGAGGAGATCAGCACGGAGTTCAGCAGGAACCGCGCGGCGGGGACGCGGTCGAAGACGCCGATGTAGTTGTTCAGGGACAGGGTGCCGAGCGGCAGGAAGGCGCGTACCGAGCCGAGGTCTCCGAAGATCTGGTCGTCCGGCTTGAACGAAGAGACCACCATGAACAGCAGAGGAAGCGCGAAGACCAGGGCCACGACGACGCGGCCAATGTGACCGCCGAGGTGCTTCAGGAGGGAGGTCATGTCAGTCCTTCTCCCGGGTCAGAAAACGCTGGATCAGGGACACGGTCAGGACGAGCACGAAGAAGACCAGCGAGATCGCCGAGGCGTAAGCTGTCTGCTGTTGGTCGTAGCCGGTGTGCACTGCCTGGTAGACGACGGTGGTGGTGGAGTCGAGCGGGCCGCCTTGCGTCATCACCCGGATCTGGGTGAAGAGGCTGAGCGCCGCGATGGTGATGGTGACGAGCACGAACGTGCGTGTCTCGCGCAGGCAGGGCCAGGTGACGTGGCGGAATCGGTGCCAGCGCGTGGCCCCGTCGAGGTCGGCGGCTTCGTAGAGTTCGGCGGGGATGGTTTGCAGGCCGGCCAGCCAGATGATCATGTGGAAGCCGACGCCCTGCCATACCGACATGAGGATGATTGCGGGCATGGCGGTCACGGGGTCGCTCAGCCAGTCCGGGCCGTGGACGTGGCCGAGGGTGAGCGCCGTGAGCACCCGGTTGACCAGGCCGTCCTGCCTGTAGAGAAAGGTCCACAGCAAGGACACCACGACCATCGAGGTGACGACCGGCAGGAAGTAGACGGTGCGGAAGAAGTTGATGCCCCGCACCTTCGCGTTGACCAGTAGCGCCAGCGCCAGGGCGAGCCCCGCCTGGAGCGGGACGACGACAGCCGCGAAGTACGCGGTGTTGCGCAGGGACTTGTAGAAGACCGGGTCTTCGAAGAGCTGGGTGAAGTTCCTCAGACCCACGAAGCGGGCCGGGGTCGGCGAGACGAGCCTCGCGTCGGTGAAGGCCAGGGCGAAGGCGAGGGCGACCGGTACGACGAGGAAGACGACGAGCAGCGCGACGGCCGGGGTGGCCATGCCGAGGGCGGTGAGGCGCTCACGGCGGCGGGCGTTGGTCGTTCGATTTCGCCGGACCGGACGCAGCCGGGCGAAGGCTGCGATCATGGTGGTCACGGTAGCTCCAGGAGAAGCCGGTCCGGTTCGGGCGCGCGGGAAGCGCGGTCGGGGACGGAACCGGACCGGGGCGGTTCAGTCGGCGTAGTTGTTGTTCGTCCTGAGGTTGTTGTCGATGTCCTTCGCGGCCTGGCCGAGCGCGCTCTTGGGGTCGGCCCCGGCGAGGATGTCCTGCGCTGCCTTCTCGAACTCGGTGGAAATGTAGGGGTAGGCCGGGGTGATCGGGCGCACCACGGCGAGATTGCGGGCAAACTCGACGAGCTCGTTGAACTTTCCGCCCGGTTGGTAGCCGTCGACCTGCTTCGCGGCGGCCTCGGTACCGGGCAGGGTGCCGGTGGCCTTGGCGTAATCGACGAAGTACTTCGTCTGCCGGGAGAACTTCAGCCATGCCTGCGCTCCGTCCTTGTTGGAGCAGCTGGAGCTCATCGCCCACTGCCAGGAGGAGCCGCCGATCTTGGGTCCGTTGCCGAAGTCGACCGGCGGGATGATCGCCAGGTCGTCGCCGAGCTCTTCGGCGTTCTTGGCCGCGTTCCAGCTGCCGTCCCACTGGATGGCGCTCTTGCCTGCCAGGAAGTCCTTGTTGGGGTCGGCCCCGGACTTCTTCGCCATGTAGCCCTTGGACACCATCGAGCGGAACCAGGTCGCCCACTCGATGGACTTCGTGCCGTCGAGAGTGCCTGACGCGGTCTTGTAGCCGTCGCGGTTGATGAGGTCGCCGCCGAAGCTCTGCAGCTGCGGAGAGTACGCGTACGGCCACCACTCACCGCTGCCGCCGGTTCCCATGTCCAACGGATAGGCGAACTTTCCGCTCTTCTTCAGCTTGGCCAGCGCCGCATCGAACTCGTCCTTCGTCCACGGCTTGTCGACGGTCGGGATGCGGATGCCGTTGTCGTTCAGCACTGACTTGCGCGCGAAGAAGGTCAGCGAGACGTCGTAGAAGCCGAACGCGTAGAGCTTGTCCCTGTACCGGCCGACCGTGCTGGGCAGCTGATCTGACAGAGGTACCTTGCTACCGGCGACGTCGATGGGGGCGAGGTAGCCGCCCCAGGCCCAGTTCGCCACGTTGGGGCCGTCCACGTCCAGCAGGCAGGGCAGTTTGTGGGCCGAGGCTGCGGCCACGACGGAATTGTTGTAGTCGTTCTGCGGGAACGCCTGGAGCTTGACCTTGTACTTGCTCTGGGAGCTGCTGAAATCCTTGATCATCTTCTTGACGACGTTCAGCTCGGCCGAGTTGCCGGCGTTGTGCGTCCACAGGGTGATCGTGTCGCCGTCGGCTCCGGACGAGCTGCTGCCGCTTCCGGCCGCGCATCCGGCGACGAGCGTGGTCGCCGCAGCGACGGCTACACTCGCACCAGTGAGGCGCCTGTTCCTGGTTCTGAACACCACGAGGGTTCCTCCAATCTCACTGAGACGGGTCTGCCGGACCCGCCTTGGCGACCGGTTGCGACGGTCGCCGTTCTTGGTGGTCGTCCCGCCACCCGGGCTCGCTCCGGGCGGCGGGACAACCGAATGGGGTGCCCGGATCAGCCCGTAGCGGGCGCACCGATGGAGGCACGCTTCTGCAGCGGCATGGGCACACGGTGTACGGCTGCTTCGAGCGGTTCCTCGCCGAGGATCAACTCCACGGCGAGACGACCGAGTTGGTAGTGCGGCAGTTTCAGCGTGGTGAGTGCCGGGCGCAGCACGGCCGCGATGTCCTGGTCGTCGAAGGAGACCACCGACACGTCGCCAGGGACGGACAGACCAGCCTCACCGAGCGCCTGGTATGCGCCGAAGGAGACCCGATCCGTCAGGCACACCAGAGCCCGGGGGCGGTGCCCCGCCGCGAGCAGCGAGGACACCTCCCGGTAACCGTCGTGGGTGTCCCAGTCGCATTCGACGATGCCGTCCAGTCTGGCGCCGCCGGCCCGCAGAGCCTCCTCCAGGCCGCGCATCCGCTCGTTGCCCGCGACGATTCCTTCCGGTGTGGCCGGGACCGACTGATGGCCGCCGATCGCCCAGATCCCCTCGGTGTGACCGGCCGCGAGCAGGGCGCGGGCCGCGTCCCGGCCGGCTTCCTGTTCGTCCGGAATCACGGAGGGCGCGTCGAAGCCGGGGGCGAGGCAGTTCAGTAGGATCACCCGCCGTTTGAACAGTGCCTTGGGCGGGGTGACGTACCGGGTGAACATGGACGCGTAGATCACCGCGTCCACTTGGCGGTCGAGCAGTGCGTGGACCAGTGACTCCTCCGTGTCACGGTCTCCCCCCGCCTCCGTGATGAACAGCAGGTGCTCCCGCTCCCGGGCGGCCTCCATCGCACCGCGGATCACGTCACCCGCGAACGGGGTCGTGGTGATGCGGTCCGAGACGAAGCCGATGGTCTGGGTCGACTTCGTCCGCAGGCTGCGCGCGGTGACGTTCGGCCGGTAACCCAGCTCCCGGGCGGCCTCCAGCACCCGTTCGCGGGAGGCGTCGGAGATGCGCATATCGGTCCGGCCGGCCAGGGCGAACGACGCGGTCGTCGGCGAGACGCCCGCCCTGCGGGCAACGTCGGCCATGGTTACGCGGCGTTCGGACATCAGCGGATCAGCTCCGTTTGTTAAATCGGATTAGCAAGGTGCGATGAGACTGCTTCGCTCGTCGACCGATGTCAATAGTGAGGTCATCTCGAACGCAAAGCCGTGCTTCTATGTGATGCTTTGCCCGATCTCTGTGTAACGCTCGGGTAACGCGGCGTTCGTTAGCCCTTGTTTTAGCTGCGGCGCCAGCTGGACGATTCCGTGCGTTCGCCTAAACCGATTTGGCACCGCGTCGAGCCCGCCGTCCGTCCCAGACCTCCCAGGAGCGGAAACCGACCGCGGCGCCGAGCAGTACCCCTTGCCTTCTTCGGCCTCGCCGCCCCAGATCGGGAGCAGATCTACATCGGGATCGTCGACCGCCCGGCAATATCGACGTGGGCCGACCCTCAAGCCCGCCGATGTGCGGAGCAGCCTCTACAGAGGGCAGCAGGCGTCGGGCGGCACCCCGTGCGCCTACCCAGAGAGACAGCCCCACCCCATGACCCGATCAACCTCATCCGGCACGATCACCGTTCTCGGCGAGTGCGTCGCCGACGCCTTCACCGAACCCGCCACCCGCGGTCCGGACGAACTCGCCCTGCGTCTGCTGCCCGGAGGAGGCCCCGCCAACACCGCCGTCGCATTGGCCCGGCTCGGCACTCCCACCCGCTTCCGTGGACGTCTCTCCCATGACGTCTTCGGCACCTTCTTCCGTCGCCACCTCAGCGGCTCGGGCATCGACCTGACCGGCAGCGTTACCGCCTCCGAGCCCAGCACCCTCGCCGTTGCAGCCCTCGACGAGAGCGGCCGGGCCAACTACACCTTCCACGCCGAGGGCACCGCGGACTGGCAGTGGACTGCCGAGGAACTCTCGGCTGCCCCGCTCGATGGCAGTCTCTGCCTGCACACCGGTTCCCTGGCACTGCTACGTCAACCCGGCGGCAGCCGTATCGAGGACCACCTTGCCGAAGCGCGCGAGTACGCCACCGTGTCCATCGACCCCAACGTGCGCCCACTGCTAGTACCGTCCGCCGTCTACCGCGAACGGCTCCCCGGCTGGTGTGCCCTCGCCGACATCCTCCGCCTCAGCGAGGACGACCTCGCCGAGCTTCTCCCCGGCAGCAGTCCCGAGAAGGCTTGCGACACCTGGCACGCCGCCGGCGCGCGCCTCGTCGTCATCACCCGTGGCGGACGCGGTGCCTTCGCCTCCCTCGACGGCCTCCGCGTCGCCGTTGCGGCTCCAGCCGTCGACGTCGTCGACACGGTCGGCGCGGGGGACTCCTTCACAGCGGGTCTGCTGCACCGCCTTGCCGCCCTCGGACACCTCGGCGGCAGACTCGACGCGCTGAGCCTCGAAGACGTCACGGACGCCTGCGCGTTCGCCGCCCGCGTCGCGGCCCTGACGTGTTCCGTCCCCGGCGCAAACCCGCCTTGGCTGGACGGCGTTACGTTGCAGGCCGGCGTCGAACGGCTTGCGCGACGGGAGTGAACACGCATCTGCGTCCCGCGGGAACTGGCGGGGCCAGGTGGCTGCGCGACAAGGAGGAAGCAAGCGACTCAACCGGTGTCGCGCACTGCCCGTGCAGGGAGCGCGCGCCGGCCGCGGCACAGGCTCCCGCCCAGTCCCCGGCCCGGCGGCGGGCGGTCGCGGTCTCGATCATGGAGGGCGGCACGGCGAACTCCCGCACGCGCGGCCAGAAGGAAGGACGGAAGTCCCCGTTCGCGATGTGAGTGGCCATCAGCACTCACCTTGCGCGGACGGAGCCCCCCAATCCGTCAACAGAATGAGTGGTCATCGCGGCGATGGTAGCGGTACCGGACGCGATCTGTCAGGCGGGTTGTGCCTGTTGAGCGGCAAGGGCTGGATCTCGTCCGTGCGCACCCACGCCCCATTGATGACTGCGCGTCCCCCGGGTTGCATGACCCTCCCCGACGGCGGTCCCGCCGTCGGTACCGGTTCTGTGGGATGGGGAGACTGTGCCTCGGTTCAGCACACGAAGAACCTCGACCAGAGCACGAAGCGGCCGCATGTCCGGCGTGGCGGCGCTGCTGGGCGTCGCCGCGCTCGTCGTGTCGGCGGTGCCCGCCGCCGCGTCGTCCGCGGGGACGCCGCCGCCGAGCCCCGGCGAGCTGGTGCCGGGGCAGCGGACGGACACACCCGCGCTCGTCGACGGCATCAAGGAGCAGGCGCCGGCCGCGCGGAACGCGGCGGGCGCGGCACGGGCCTACCTCGCGGCGAAACGCGACCGCTACCGGATCGCCGACCCGGACCGCGACCTCCAGGCCATCGGGACCCTCACGGCGAACGGCCAGGAGACCGTGCGGCTGCGGCAGAAGCACCACGGCGTGCCGGTCCTGGGCGGAGAGTACGTCGTACGCATGCGTGAGCAGGACGGCCGGCGGGTCGTCACCGGAACCTCCGGCAAGTACTTCACCGGCCTGCGCGTGGACACCACGCCCCAGGTGGACGACGCGCTCGCCGTCGAGCGGGCCGTCGACGCCGTCCGTGACCAGCTCGGCGCCGAGCGGTTCACCCGGCCCGCCGACGACGAGGCGGTGCTGACCGGCGTGTCCCACGGCCTGGTCGTGCTGCCGAACGGCACGGGAGTGCTCACCCGGCACATCACCGTGCGCGGCACGGACCAGGCACGCGGTGAGCCGGTGCTGCGTGAGGTGTACATCGACGCGCGGGCCGGATACCCCGTGCTCCAGTACAGCGCCGTACAGACCTTCGGTGCACCCGCGGCGGCCACCCGGGCGAGCGCGGCACACCGCCTCGCCAAGGATGTCCCGGCCGCCGGCGAACCGGGCTCCGGCGTCAGGCTGAACGGCACGTCCGTCGACCTGTCGGTCACGCACGACGAGACGCGCGGCGCCTATCTGCTGCGCGACGGCTCGCGCAGCCTCGACGGCAGCGGAAACGTTCTCACCACCTGGGACGCGCGCGGCAAGTGGGTGGATGACGTCAGCGGCGTCTGGCCCGCCGGCATCAAGGAGTTCGGCTCACCGGCCCCCGCGTTCGGCGCGGAGGCGACCGAGTCCGGCGCGGTCGACGCGCACTGGGCCGCCGGGCAGGTGTACGACTACTACCGGAGCAAGTTCGGCCGTGACAGTCTCGACGGGCACGGCATGGCCATCAACTCCCTCGTCGGAGTGACCTATTACGGATTCCCGTACGTCAACGCCTTCTGGGACGGCCAGAAGATGGTGTACGGCACCGGCGACGACGAGTACCGCCCGCTGTCCGCGGGCCTCGACGTGGTCGGGCACGAGATGACCCACGGCGTCGTCGAACACTCCGCCGCCCTCGTCTACGCCGGGCAGTCCGGCGCCATGAACGAGGCGATCGCGGACTACTTCGGCAACGCCATCGAGACGGACGCGTACGGCATTTCCGTGGACGATCCGGACTCGGGTCTGCTGGGCGAGACGCTGTGCCGGACCATGGCCGCGCGCGAGTGCGCGATCCGCGACATGAACGACGGGCGGACCACGGCCAAGTCCTTCCTGGGCGTCGGCTTCGGCACCGACAACGGCGGAGTCCACCTCAACTCCACCATCTTCTCGGGCGCCTTGTGGGACGTCCGTCAGGAACTCGGCGCCGAACTCGGCGACCGCGTCGTGTACAAGGCGCTCACCGAGTACCTGACCCCGCTCGACGGCTTCACCCAGGGGCGGGCCGCGGTGATCGCCGCGGCCAGGGCGCTCAAGGTCAACGGCAAGCAACTGACCGCGGTCCAGCGTGCGTTCGCCGCCCACGGCATCGTGCCGAACTGGGAACTCGCACTGGGCGTCGACTCGGACCCGTTGCTCGAACGCGTCAACACCTACGACACGCACCTGGGCGTGGGCGGCGACTGGTGGGTGGCCTCGAACTCCGACGAGTCGGGTGCCGAGGCGTACTCGGTGTGGGCCGGGCACACGGACGGCAAGGGCTCGCCGAAGCTGATGAGCCCCAACGACGGCCGCTACCACGTGAATCCGGCGACCGACGGCAAGACCGTGGTGTGGCAGGCGCAGGGTCCCAACGGCGTCGACATCCTCGCCCGGCCCCTGGCGGGCGGGCCGGTGCGCACGCTGTGGCACGGCACCAGCCTGGGCACCGCCCTGGACGTGGACGGCGACACCGTGGCATTCGCCTACTACAACGGCGGCCGTCCGGGCGTGGCCTATCTGAGCCTGAAGGATCCGGCGAACGTGAAGACGATCGGCGGCGGCACATCTCACCGGTCCACGTTCCCGTCCGTGAGTGACGGCAAGGTCGTCTACCAGGACACCGCGCGGGTGGCCGCCGGGTACGAATACACCACCCGGGTGGTCGACGTGGCGACCGGCGAGGACAAGGTGATCCAGCGGGCCGACCCCGGTGCGAGCCTCGGCCCGACGGCCGTGGCCGGTGGCCGCGCGTACTGGCTGCTCGACGGCGACTGGACGAACGGCGCCACGACCCTGCGCGGCGCCGCGCTGGACGGCTCGGACGTCAGGGACATCAGCCCCGAGACCGGACCGCAGGCGCTGAACATCGCCGATCTGACGGCCTCCGGCAAGGCGGTGACCGTCGTCGCCGCGACCCCGGACCTCTCCGCCACCGGCAACGAGTCCCTTTCCAAGCTCTGGCAGTTCACCCCGGAGCCCAAGGGCGACGGAATGCTCAGGCAGCGCGTCTCGTGCAACCGGGGCGAGCAGCTCGCGGCCGCGGCGGCCCCCGGAAACCGGGTCGTGTGGCTCGACGCGACCACCGGGACGACCGACGTGGTGACCCGGGCCAGGCCCGCGGGCAGGTGCGACTGACCGCTGCCCGGAACGGGTAGCGGAGTGCCCCGGGGTCTCCTGGACCCCGGGGCACTTCGGCCTCGGCGGGACTCAGTGGCGGAAGATGTCCTTGGTCTTCTCCTTGGCCTGGCGGGCGTCACCGCGTGCCTGCTCCATCCGGCCCTTGGCCTCCAGGCTCTCGTTGCCCACGCTGCGTCCGGCCGTTTCCTTGATCTTGCCCTTGGCCTGCTCGGCCTTGGCCTTCGCCTTCTGGTTGCGCGCCATGAGGTTCCACATCCCAACGTGTCGCGTCATGTGGTCCATGTCCGAGTGACCGCTTTGCCGCTGTTCAAACGCGCCTCTGGCCTGATCCGCGCTGTTCGGTAGGATCCAGCCATGTCCGTCACAGGCGACACCGACCCCCGTCCGCACCGCGTCGTCGTCCTCGCCCTGGACGGCCTGCTGCCGTTCGAGCTGGGCATCCCGCACCGGATCTTCGGCCGGCCCAAGGGCGTCCGGGGCGGACCGCTCTACGAGGTGATCACCTGCTCGGTCCGGCCGCCGGGCCCGGTCCGGACCGACGCCGACTTCGACATTCACGTCGCACACGGCCCGGAGGCACTGGCCACCGCCGACACGGTCGTCGTCCCGGCCTCATACGAACTCGGACCGGTCTTCGAGCAGGGCGTGCTGACCCCGGAGCTGGCGGCCGCGCTCGCGCACATCCGCCCCGGCACCCGGCTCGCCGCCATCTGCACCGGCGGCTACGTCCTCGCGGCGGCCGGCTACCTCGACGGCCGCCCCGCGACCACCCACTGGGCCGAGGCCGCGCACTTCCAGCGGCTGTTCCCCGAGGTCAGGGTCGACGCGGACGTCCTCTACATCGACGACGGCGACATCCTCACCTCGGCGGGAGTCGCCGCCGGCATCGACCTGTGCCTGCACATGGTGCGCCGCGACCACGGCACCGCTGTCGCCAACGAGATCGCCCGCCGCACCGTCGTGCCGCCCCACCGCGACGGCGGCCAGGCGCAGTACATCCACCGCCCGCTGCCGGAACCCCAGCTGGCCACCACGACCACCGCCCGCGCCTGGGCGCTCGGCCGCCTCCAGGACCCCATCCAGCTGCGGGACATGGCCGAGCGGGAGGCCATGTCGGTGCGCACGTTCACCCGCCGCTTCCGCGAGGAGGTCGGCGTCAGCCCCGGACAGTGGCTCACGCAGCAGCGCGTCGAGCGTGCCAGGCACCTGCTGGAGTCCACCGACCTGTCGATGGACCGGGTGGCCCGGGACGCGGGCTTCGGTACGGCCCAGTCGATGCGCCAGCATGTGCAGACGGCGCTCGGGGTCACCCCCACCGCGTACCGGCGCACGTTCCGCACCGAAGCCGGGACGGCCTGACACGAGGAGGGCTCGCGCGGGGCGTTATCCTCCTCGGCATGAGTGAGGGGGACAGCGGCAGACGCGTGGTCGACGGCCGCTTCGAACTGAGGGCAAGACTCGGCGGCGGCGGTATGGGCACGGTGTGGCGGGCCCACGACCTGATGCTCGACCGCAGCGTGGCCGTCAAGGAGGTACGACCGCCCGACGCCGGCCTCGCCGAGTACGACGCACAGGCCGCCGGGGCGCTCCGGGAGCGGGTGCTGCGCGAGGCGCGCGCGCTCGCCAGGACCGACCATCCGAACGTCGTGACCATCCACCACATCGTCAACGGCGGCCCCGGCACCTACCCGTGGATCGTCATGGAGCTGGTCGAGGGTGGCTCGCTCGCCGACCGGCTCGCCCGCGGCCCCATGTCTCCGGCGGAGGCGGCCGGCGTCGGCCAGGGCGTCCTCGCGGCGCTGCGCGCGGCGCACGCCGCCGGAGTGCAGCACCGCGACGTGAAGCCGGCCAACGTCCTGCTGCGCCGCGACGGCCGTCCGGTCCTGACCGACTTCGGCATCGCCGCGCTGCGCGACTCCACCACGCTCACGGCCACCGGGGCGATCATCGGCACCCCCGACTACATGGCTCCCGAGCGGATCTCGGGCGCGCCCGGCGGACCCGAGGCGGACCTGTGGTCGCTGGCGATGATGCTCTACGTGGCGGTCGAGGGCCATCACCCGCTGCGCCGGGGGACGACGCTGGCCACGCTTGCCGCCGTACTCCAGGAGGATGTGCCGCCACCCGTCCGTGCCGGTGCCCTGACCGCCGTACTCAGCCGGTTGCTGGTGCGGGATCCGGCGGCACGGCCGGACCCCGACACGGTCGAGCGCATGCTCGCCGAGGCCGCCCGGCCCGCCGCCGGGCAGCCGCTCACCTCGTACCCGCTCGCACCCCCGGCTTGGCCCGCTGCCGGGGCGCCCGCGGCGCCGTCGACGGCGCCGTTCGCCGGGCCCCGGGACGCCGTTCCGGTCCCGCCCATGGTGACCGTGGGGGATGCCGCCGTCGCCGGGCGCCGGAGCACCGGACCGCGGCGGACCCGGAGTCTGGTCGTCGCCGTCTCGGTCGTCGCCGTGGTGGTGGCGGGCGTGCTGGTCCGGCAGACGCTGTTCGACGGCGGTCATGGCGGTACGCCCGGCACGTCCGCGGCCAAGGGCAGCACCCGGCAGTCCACTCCCGGCGCGAGCGCCGCGGCCGCGACTCCGGCGGGCGGCGGGACGGCGGGGAACGGGACGGGAGAGAAGAAGACCACCGATCTGCTCACCCCCGACGGCATCCGCACCGCGCTGAAGGCCCTTGAGGAGACGACGGGCCGCCACACCTACGGCGACCTGACCGTCTATCCCGAGTACGTCTCCGCCTATCTGATGGTGCCGGGCAGCCGGAGCAAGTACGACACCTACACCTACCGGCCGGGCAGCGGTGTGGAGAAGGGCATCATCAGCGGCTCCCTGACGGGCGGCGACCAGCCGGTGAGCCTGAAGGATTTCGACTGGGACACCGTTCCCGCCCTGCTGGCCCGGGCTCGCAAGGTACTCAACGTAGATCAGCCGACGAGCCGGTATCTGCTGGTCCGGACGCCGGACACCACGTTCGACACCCCCGCCGGGATGGCGGTCTACCTGACCAACCAGTACAGCGAGGTCGGCTATCTCGAGGCCGACCCGCACGGCAAGGTGACCCGGACGATGCCGAACGACGGTGACTGAACGACCGCGACTGCACGACGGCGACCGGTGCCGGGCTCACGGCCGCAGCGGGGCGCACAGCAGTGCGGCCGGGCCCGGGGTGCTGCCGAGGCGGGCGGTGAAGGCGATTCCGGCGGCGTACTCGTCGGCGGCGCACTGGCCCTTGTGGTCGCCGTACGCGAAGTCACCGCCCGCGCCGTCGGCGGGCCGGTTGTCGGACCGGTCGAACCACACCGTCCGTCCGCCCGTGCCCAGCGGTGTACGGGCGGACGCGCACAGGGCTGCCGACACCCGCGCGCCCCGGCGGCTGTAACCGATGACGAACTGTCCGGTGGGGCACTGGAGTTTGGTGTAGCCGGAGGCCCAGTCGCCGCCCTGGACATACCGCTCGTCGGTGACGACCGTCTGGGTGCCGCCGGTGGCCCGCAGGTCACCGGTGGCCGTGTCGGTGCACAGGCCCCGGCCGGCGGTGTGACCGATCCCGGCCAGCCGCAGGCCGTCGGGGCAGGCGGCCTTGTAGGCGCCGGGGTCCCAGTCGCCGCCGGCCCGTACCCGCAGGGACTGCACCTGGTCGCCGTGGTCGGTGCTGAGCATGCGCCAGACGGCCGTGGCGGCGACGGGTCCGCTCCGGCTCGGCGCTGTCATCAGGTGCTGCCAGGCGGTGGCCCGCCAGTCGCCCTGGTCGAGGATGCCGTACCGGTGCCCGGTCGGGTCGTAGCGGAGCAGCGCCCAGTCGTCGTGGCCCTCCCAGCCGATCAGCGGCCAGTACGCGAAGTCGGCGTCGTGGTCCGCGAAGTAGTCGGTGACACTGCCGAACCAGGTGCGGGCCGCGGTGCCCGTCTCGCCCGCCCCGATGCCGAACTCGCTGATCCACACGGGTGCGGTGTAGTGCTGTCCCTCGGTGGTGACGAAGAAGGCCTGGTCGGCGAGGGTTTGGTTGAGCTGATCACGGGTCAGGTCCTGGTATCGGGGGTCGTGGGTCTCGCCGATCCCGGTCGCGCCGCTGTGCCGGGGGCCGGTGTAGCCGTAGAAGTGGGCCGAGTAGACCAGTTTGTGGGCGTCCACGAGGGTGTGGGAGAGCGTGCGCACGGGGGTGAGGGTGGGGCGGCCGTGGGGCAGTCCGTCGACGGGCAGACCGGTCCAGTTGATGCCCTCGACCACGATGAGCAGACCGGGGTTGGCCTCGGTGAGGATGCGGTCGCCGGCGAGCTGGGCCGCGGCGTACCAGTCGTGGGCGTCGCCCAGGCCCCAGTTGGGGTCGTCCCACACGTCACGCCGTACCTCGTTGTAGAGGTCGGCGCCCACCACCCGGGGGTCGTCGGCGTACCGGCGGGCCATGAACACCCAGTCGTCGGCCCATCGTGCAGTTGATTGGCCGCTGTTCCAGCGTTCGTTCCCGTCGAGGCCACAGCACCAACGCGAGCTGTTGGTGTGGTTGTTGAGGATGACCGCGAACCCGTCGCCGGTCAGCGCGGACACGACGGCGTCGTAGACCTGGAGGGGTGTTCGGCCGCGCAGCCGGGGATTGGCGGCCACCGCGCTGTCCGGTACCGGGGTGGTGGCATGGATCATCTCGTTGGAGAACGGCAGCCGGACGCTGTTGATGCCGAGTGCGTGGAAGTCGGCCAGCAGCGTGGGCAGCGAGGCGCGGTCCAGGCCCAGCGGTATGCCGTGGGAGTCCTGGCCGGCGTGGTGGTTGGCGGGGTCGGTGGCACTGCCGCTGCCGGTCCAGGAGCCCTGGGCGCCGTCCCAGTTGGCGGATCTCAGCCGGAAGCGGTTGCCCCGGGCGTCGACGATGTACCTGCCGCGGGTGGACAGCGGTCCCTGCCAGGAGTCGGTGGTCGTGGGCGACTGCTCCGCGGCGGCCACGGCCGGGGGAGTGGTGGCGAGCAGGGTGAGCACCGCGACCGCTGCTGTCAGGTACCGGACAAGTCTGTTCGTCGGCATTCGGGTCCTCTGCGGGCGCGTGACGGGAGGGGGAGGCGGAGGAGAGAGTGACGAGCCGTCACAGCCTACGGAGAAAAGGAGACCGGGTCGATGCCGGCCGCCGTCGGGATCCTCGCGGCGTGGCATACGTGCCGTCGCGCCGCTCGACGGTGAGGATTACTGGCCGTTCCACTCGGCGATCTGGAGGCGGACATGACGGTGAATCGGCTCGGCCTGGTCGTGCACGGCGGACGCGCGGAAGCCGTGGCGGCCGCGCGCACCGTGCGCGACTGGTGCGTACGGCACTCCGTGTGCTGCACGGACATCGACGTGTGGCACGACGGCAGCAGGCACAGCGCCCGTGAGGAACTGGACTCGGCGGGCAACCCCGACCTGGTCGTCACCCTCGGCGGCGACGGCACGTTCCTGCGCGGCGCCCGGCTGGCCGCCGAGAACAACTCCCTCGTCCTCGGCGTGGACCTGGGGCGGGTGGGCTTCCTGACCGAGGTGCCCGCGGAGGAGGTGAGCGCCGCACTCGACGCCGTACGCGAGAACCGCCACACGGTCGAGGAGCGCATGCTGCTCACCATGCGCGCGTCCTGCCGCCTGGAGGTGCCCTCGGACATGGAGGCGATGCTGCGCTACGGCCGCGGCCCGCTGCTGCCCCCGCCGCGTGTGCGCGTCGACTGCACGGCCGACCCGGACTGGGGCGTGCCCCTGAACGTGGTGGCGCTCAACGACATCGTGCTGGAGAAACTGGCCCGCGACCGACAGGTGTCCGTCGGCGTCTACATCTCCGGCAGACTCCTCGCCTCCTACTCGGCCGACGCCCTGCTCGTCGCCACACCGACCGGCTCGACCGCCTACAGCTTCGCCGCCGGCGGCCCGGTGGTCTCCCCGAGCGCGGACGGGCTGGTCTTCACCCCGGTCGCCCCGCACATGACCTTCAACCGGTCCGTCGTCACCGCCCCCGACGAGGCCGTCGCGCTGCGCGTCCTCGAACGCTCCGGCCGGGCGGCGGTCAGCATCGACGGCCAGCTGCGCGGTGTGCTCGACCCCGGGGACTGGATCGGGGTGTACGCCGCCCCGCGCAGACTGCGCGCCGTCCGGCTCGGGCCGATGGACTTCTACGGCCGCCTGCGCGAGCGCATGAACCTGACCGACGCCCCGGCCGCCGTCGCCGACGGCACCCCGCCTCCTCTGTGGTCCGTGACCACCCCACCCCCGGGTGACCTCGCTCACCTCAGGCTCCTCACCGGACAGGAGGACCCGTTCCCCGCCTCCTAGGAGACGGCCCCCCGGCCCCCTGTGACATCCCCCACCTGCCCTTGCCGCGGGGCGGGGGGCCTCCCTACGTTCGAAGACATGTCCTCCCATGAGCCCACGCTTCCCGCAGATCCGGATGAACCGGTCGACTTCGGTGTCGACCTGGGCGCGCACGAAGTGCTCCGGCGGGCCCATGTCCTGGACGCCCTCGGCCCCGACTGGGACCCCGTCGCGGTGCTGCGCGACGAGGAGGCGGCCTACGACCTGCTGTACTCCGGCCTCAGCGAGGAACAGCGGCGGGTGTACGACGACCTGGTGGCGGCCGGAGTGCTGCCGCGGAGGGGAGACGGCCGTGCTGCCGCTTGACCCGCAGGCCGACATCGGCCGCCGGGCCTGGGTGAGCTGCCCGAGCTGCGACGACGGCCGGGGCTGCGACACGTGCGAACAGCGCCGCACCTGCTCCGAGCACTGGCGCTACCTCCTCACCAACACCGGAAGCCTGCTCCACCTCCAGTGCCCCAGGTGCACCCACATCTGGGAGCACGAGACCGGATTCGGCGCCACCCGCTCCCGCTGGGAGCGCGTCACCAGCGGCCTGCGACGGCGGTGACCGCCGGGGCGACCACCGCCACCGCCCTCCGGTGGCGGATCGACCCAGGGCGTGTCTGACAATTCCCGCCTGCCTCGCGGGGGCCGGCACGCCCTCCCCCGAGCTCTTCGAGCAGGGGGACCCCCAGCGGCGTTGCCGAAACGCCCACGTGGCGCCGCCACGAGGGCGCTCCGGCGCCTTGCGATCGCACGCACCAGCCCCCGGCGAGGCCCGCCCTCCGGGCGGACGACGGAAATTGTCAGACACGCCCTGGCTCAGTGGCGCCCGTGACCCCTGTCCAGGCGTCGCAGGACCGCGTCGGCCATGGCCTGCTCGCCCCTGGCGTTGGGGTGGGCGGGTGCCGCGGGCGAGGACGGGCGCAACGGCTCGATCCAGCGCTCGGAGGCGGACTTGCACATGTCGTGCCCGATGGTCGGGGTGTAGGTGTCGACGTACTCCACGTGGTTCCACCCGGCCACCAGCCTGAGCATCAGGTTCAGCCGCTTCTCTGAGTCCCGCAGGTAGGGGAAGTCCTTCGCCGCGAACGGCACCGAGGCGGAGAAGCAGCCGCTGCCGTCGTCCGGCAACTGGTCCGGGTAGCCGACCACGAGCACCCGGGCGTGCGGAGCCCGGGCGCGCACCGCGCGCAGGACGCGGTCCACCTTCGGTGCGGTCTGCACGACGTTGAGGGTCAGCTGGTCGTAACCGGCCGACCCGTAATGGGTCTTGCACGGGTTGCCCGTCGGGTCCGCCGAGCCGAGCTGCGCACACGTGGCGATGACCGAGCTGAAGCCGACGTCGTTGCCGCCGATCTGGACCGTCACCAGACGGGTGTTCCTGGTGAGCGCGTCGAGCTGCGGGCCGTTGGTGCCCTGCGCCTTCCACATCTCCGCGGTGGTCGCTCCGCTGCAACTGACGTCCCTGAACGTGGACACTTCGCGCCGCGCCGCCACGAGGGACGGGTAGTTCCGGTCGGAGCGCAGACAGTTGGCGTCCACCTGCGTCGGGATGAGCGGGCCGGAGGTGTACGAGTCCCCGAGCGCCACATACCGTGCGCCGTCGTCGTGCCGGTCCGCGCCGTGCGCGCCGGCCGGAACCGCCGAAGCGGCGACGAGCGTACAGCCGCCGAGCGCCGCACCCACCGCGACGGGCCACCGCCGGCGTCCCACCACGCCGTCCGTGCCTGAACCGTTCACCATGAAGTCCTCCCCTGACGAGATCGCAGCAGCGCGCCGAGCCGGTTCCGCAACGGCCCCAGCACGTTGGGTCAGGCATATATACCGGTCGGTAAGTGCCGGAGGCCAGAGTGAGTCGTGTAGCGGTCCGGGCACGGGCCGTATGGCTCCCCGGCCCAACACGGCGCGCACATGGGCGAGATGGCCGGACCGCCCGGTGCGTCCCGACTTCGCCCGGCAGTCCTCGGCGTGCGCGGCCGTCATCGGCCTCCGCTCCGGCAGCGGTGTGATGTTTTCCGAAACGCCGGAACGGAGGCGGAATGAAAGGGAGTAAACGGGCAAGGTACCCTTTCGTGCTCCGTTCCAAGCCCCACACGAAGTCTTTTCGGCAGGTGACGACATGAAGACGGCGACCAGAGCCTCAGGGGCTCCGTCCGTCAGTGCCGCCCCGTACGCCGCCGGGGGCTCTCCGTCCGCCCCGGCGCCCGCGCTGCCGTCCCTCACCGGGCTGCGCTGGGCGGCCGCGCTGCTGGTCTTCGGGCTGCACGTGAACAACTTCGGCTATTTCGGAGGCGACGGCGCCCGCATCGTGACCTGGGGACTTGGAGCCGGCGCCGCCGGCGTCTCGTTCTTCTTCATCCTGTCCGGGTTCGTGCTGACCTGGTCCGCCCGGACCGGCGACCGGCCACTCGCCTTCTGGCGCCGCCGCATCGCCCGGATCTACCCGATTCACCTGGTCACCGCCGCGATCGCGCTGCTCATGGCGTGCACCCTGCCCCGGCAGCCGATGCCGACCCTGCCCCAGGCACTGGCCAACCTCGCACTGGTGCACTCCTGGTGGCGGCAGTGGTGGCAGACGCTGGACCCCGTCAGCTGGTCGCTGGCCTGCGAGGCGTTCTTCTACGCCGCCTTCCCGCTGCTGGCACTCCTGCTGCGCCGCCTCGGTCCCCGGGGCGCGGCCGCCCTGGCCGCCGTCTCGGCGCTGGCAGTGCTCGTCCTGGCCTGGGCGGACGTCCGGAACTGGGCCGGTCAGCCGCTCAGCTCCCTTCCCGCCGCCCGCCTGCCCGAGTTCGTCCTCGGCGCCGCCACCGCCCGCCTGGTGCTGCTGGGCCGGTGGCGCGGGCCCGGCCTGGAAGCCTCACTGGCCCTCGCGATCATCGGCTACTTCCTGGTCCCCCAGGTCAGCGCAGGACACCCGGCCACGGTCGGACTCCCGGACACCGCCTGCACACTCGCCGGCTTCGCCCTGCTCATCCCGGCGGCCGCCGTCGCCGATCTGCACGGCCTGCCCTCGCTGTGGCGGCGCCCCCGGCTGGTGAGACTGGGCGAGCTCTCCTTCGCCTTCTACATGGTCCATCTGCTGGTGCTGCGCGCCGCCACCCACCTGATCGGCGTCCGGCCCCGCTTCGACGTACCGGCCGGGCTGGCCGTCACCGCCGGCGTCTTCGCGGTCTCCCTCGGACTGTCCTGGCTCCTGTACGAGGCGGTGGAGCGCCCCGCCCGCGCACTGCTGCTCCGCACCCGCCGCCCCGCACGGACGGCCTCAACGGGAGGACCGGGTCAGGTGCGTCGGTGAACCGGCCGCCTGGCTCCCCTCGTCCGCGAGGGTCAGGGTCTCGCCGGTCTTGACCAGCGTGTACACGTTGCCGCGCCTGCAGAGCACACCGGCCGACGCATCGGTGGGCTCACTGGTGGCCGCCTCGAACACCATCGACGTCCCGTGGGTCTCCCGCAGGGTCAGGGTCTCGGTGCAGCCGAGGTCGCGGCCGCTACCCGCCTCCGTGATGTGGCTGATCTGCCTGCCCGCCAACTCGCCGCGCGCCGCCGCGTGGAGCGTGAGGACGACGGTGACCTGGGTGGTACGCGAGGTGACGACACCGTCGGCGGACGTGCTGCCCGGCCCAATGCCCTTCCAGGTGCCGATCCAGGCGGCGGGCAGAACGTCCGCCGACGGGGAGGAACGCTGCCCGCCGGTCGTCCGGCCGCCGGTGCCTCCGGGGGCCCCGCCGCCGGAGCCGCCGTCGGGCCAGGCCAGCGCGGCCACGACGGCTACGGCGGTCACCGCACCGGCGGCCACCAGGCCCGCCCGGACGCGCGACTCCCACCGCGCCGCGCCGGGCACGGGAGCGACGGGATACGCGCCGGGAGGTGGCCCGAACCCGGCCACCGGCGGCGCGGCGGACGGGGTCAGCGGCATCGCGGCGGCCGGGGCCGACGGTGTCGGGGCCGCTGGGCCGAGTAGTGCCGGGGCGGTCGGAGCCGGGGGTGCCGAGGCGGTCGGTCGAGCCGTGAGCCGCTCCCTCAACTCCGCTTCCCCTGAAGCGAGTTCCGCATCGAGGCCGGGGAGCAGGTCGGGCGCCCAGGCTCCGGACCCGAGTTCCTCCAGGAGGGCCTCGGCGGTGGGACGGTCCTGCGGCGACTTGTGCAGGCAGGCGGCCACCAAGGGCACGAGCGCCGGGGGCACGCCGTCCATGACCGGCTCCTCGTGCACGATCCGGTACATCAGCTGCGCGGCCGACGGCTCCTCGTCACGGCGCAGGAAGGGACCCCGACCGGTGGCCGCGTACACCAGGACCGCGCCCAGCGCGAAGACGTCCCCCGGCTCGGCCGCCGTACTCCCACCGGTGACCTGCTCCGGCGCCATGTACCCCGGCGTGCCGATGACACCGCCGGTACGGGTGTGACGGGTGGCGTCGGCGGCGCGGGCGATACCGAAGTCGATGAGCAGCGGATGTCGACGGGCCAGCAGCACATTGGACGGCTTCACGTCACGGTGGGCCAGCCCCGCCCGGTGCACCGCCCGCAGCCCCTCGGCGAGTTCCGCGGCGAGCGCCCGGACGGCGGACTCGGGCAGCGGGCCGTGCTGTTCCACCCAGTCGGCCAGGGCGGGCGCGGCCGCGTACTCCGTGGCCAGCCACTGCGGCCGCTGTCCGGCCGGACTGTAGTCGACGACCGCCACCGCCCAAGGGGAGCGCACCTGGTCGCTGCTGGCGATCTCGCGGGCGAACCGCTCCTCGAAGGCCGGGTCGGCACCGAACTCGGGCCGTACGGTCTTCAGCGCCAACGGCCGTCCGGACGGGGTGCGGGAGAGGAACACCTGCCCCATGCCACCCGCCCCGAGCCGCGCCAGCAGGGGATAGCCGCCGATGGCGGGTGGATCGGTGGGATCCAGATTCCTCATGAGCAACTCCGGGCCATCCCCGCCGTCCAGGTCGGCTCATGCTACATGGCGTGTATGCATCAGGACCGGGAGCCGGCCGCCCCGGTCGGTGACCCGCTCAGTGTCCGCCGGACGGCGGCTCACAGGCGGTGCCGTCGGGGTAACCGCCGAAGGCGTCGACCTCGGTTCCGGCGCTGTTCAACGTCCCTTCGAGGCACATCGAGTGGGCGTCGACGAGGAATCCGACGCCGGTGGCGCCGCTCTGGTGCGCCCGCACCGAGTCACTGGAGTAGCCGAGACGGACGAGTGCCTCGCGGGTGCCTGCCGGATCGAAGTCGCCGCGCCTGCGCAGCGGTTCGAGCGCCTGGCGGATCCGCCGGACGGCCGCGAGCCCGTCGCAGCGGGCCTGGCCGTGCAGTGCGATCGGGACCATGAAGCCGTGGTTCTCGGCGTAGTGGTCGGTGGGCGGGGTGGCCGGATCCGAGGCGGTCGCGGAAGGGGTCGGGCCCGGGTCCTCGCGGGGGCACCGGAAGTCCACCGGTTTCCCCGGTGTCGCCGCCGTGGTCCCCGACGGCCCGTTCGCTGGCGCGCCGTGCCCGGCCCGGTGCGTTCCGCACCCCGTGGCCAGCACGGCAAGCACAGCCAGTGCCGCCGACGGAACAAGCCCGCTCCGCACCCGTCTCGCAGTGGTCGTCGTCATGTGCCGATCATGACGTGCCGCCCGCCGGGCGTCATGAGTTCCCGTACTCATGCTCATGGCGGCCGTTCGCCCCACTGCGTGGCAGGGCGGCGAATATCGAGGTGACCGCGGCCGTGCCCGTCATGACAATGGAGCCTCGTCCGCGCTCAGCGGTCAGCAGATGGAAGGCAGCCGCCCGTGACCGTTCCCCATGTCATCCTCTCCGGGATCGTCGGCTCGACGGCGTACGGGCTCGCTCACGAGGGTTCCGACATCGACCGCCTCGGCGTCTTCGCCGTACCCACCGCGGAGCTGCACGGTCTGCACCGGCCGAAGGAGTCCCATGTCAGCACCCGCCCCGACCGCACCCTGCACGAGGCCGCCAAGTGGTGCCGACTGGCCCTCGGCGGCAATCCGACCGCCATGGAACTGGTCTGGCTCCCGGACGAACTGTACGAGGTGCGCACGCCGTTCGGGGACGAGCTGATCGGCATACGGTCGTCACTGCTGAGCGCGTCGCGGGTCCGGGCCGCCTATCTCGGCTACGCCACACAGCAGTTCCGGCGTCTTGAGGCAAAGGCCGCCGGACCGGTCACCGAGGAGGTCCGCCGGCGCACCGCCAAGCACGCCCGGCACCTGAAGCGGCTGTGCGCGCAGGGTCTGGAGCTGTACGCCGCCGGGCGGCTGACCATCCGCCTCGAGAACCCGCAGGAGTACCGCGACTTCGGCGAGCGGGTGGCCGACGACCCGGCCGTGGCCCTGCCGATGCTGCGCGCCCATGAGCGCGCGTTCGACGAGACCGCCTCCGTCCTTCCGGAGCGACCGGACGAGGCGGCCGCCGAAGACTGGCTGCGCCGGTTGCGCGCGCATCTCCACGCCGATGTGACGAACGGGAACTGACCCCGTCGCCGTCACCGGTGGCCGGCTGTGGTCGCCGGTGACGGCGTCGGCGGTTCCTGCTGGAGCGCGGCCAGCAACTCGTTGCGGCCGGCGAGCAGTTCGGTGAGGATCCGGCGGGCCGCGGCCAGCAGTTCGGCGACGTCGCCGCCGGCCAGCGCGTACAGGACCGTCGAGCCCTCCCGGGTCGAGACGACGATGCCCGAGCGCCGTAGTACCGCCAACTGCTGGGAGAGGCTGGACGGTTCGATCTCGATGTCCGCCAGCAGGTCCCGCACCGGGACCGGGCCGTGCTGGAGCAGCTCCAGAACCCTGATGCGCACCGGGTGGCCGAGCATGCGGAAGAACTCCGCCTTGACCTGGTAGAGGGGGACTTGCATGCGCGTTCGCTCCCTGCCGCGTCGGGTGGTCGTGCCTCGGAGCCGATCCTTGCCGTCCGGTACCACGCATACCCGCGAGTTGGGCTCATGGTGATGTCTTGACTTGAAGAAGTCTTCACATTCCGGGCATGCGTGGCCCAGGGTCCGGGACGGGTCAGACCTCCAGTTGCTCCTCCACGCGCTTCAACTGGTGCCGGGCCATCGCCAGGTTCGACCGGCCCTTGTCGAGGACGAGGTACAGGAAGAGCCCGTTGCCGTTCCGCCCGGTGACCAGGCGGATGAGGTGGTACTGCCCCTCCAGCGTGATCAGGATGTCCTCGATCTCGCTCTGCAGTCCCAACTGCTCCATCGTGCGCACCTTCGCGCGGATCACGTCGGTGTTGCCGGCCGCGGCGATGTTGAGGTCCAGGTCCTTGTTCCCGCCCAGCGTGCCCAGCGCCATCCCGCTGGTGTAGTCGACGACCGCTGCCCCGACCGCCCCCTCGACCGACGCCATCATCTCCTTCAGCGACACTTCCACGCTCGCCATCGGGCCTCCCCTTGGTTGTCGGCTGCGGCGGCTCCGGCGCGTGACCGGCCCGCCTGGTGGTTGCACCGTAGACACCGGGGTGCGGCACGATGGGCCGATGCTCGACAAGTGGCCCAGAGTGCCGTGTTCTTGCCGTGGAGTGATCGGATGCGATCGGTGATCGGCGAGCGGTCAGGGCGCGGTGAACAGATTCGGGAAGCGGGGCGCCAGCCAGGGTTTGCGCCCCCAGGTGAGGATCCGCCCCCGGGCAATGGCCCCCCACGGGTTGCACCGGCCCAGCGCGATCAGCAGGAAGGTGACGGGCTCGATGAGAATCGTGCAGTCCGCACGGTCCAGCGGTCCGGGCGTCACCGTCACGGCGCCTTCGGCCAGCGCGACGCCGAACGCCGTACCGCCCCGGAGGCGCACCGTGTAGCGAGCCGTGGGACCGGCGGTGGCCGCCGCGTCGGCGACACGCGGCATGACCGACAGCATGAACGGCATGCACAGGCCCACACGGTCACGGTCGATCATGTGCGGTCGGCCCAGTGCGCGGGCCAGGTCGTAGCCATGGCCCAGCATGTGGGTCAGCAGGTACGACGCGAGCTGCGGCCGGTCGAGCGGGCCCAGCGGGGTGACCAGCGGCGTGCCGTCGTCACAGGACCCGTCGGCGGCGGTCACGGCGTCGAGGAACGCCTCCGCCTGCTCGGTGATCATCGCGGCCAGCGGCTCCGCCCGGCGCTCCCCGAACACGGCGAGCGACTTCTCGTTCGCCGCGGCCAGACTCCCCGGTGTGCCGTCCCCGTACGGGCGCTCACGCCCGGCGGCCAGGTCCGCCATCAGCTCGTTGGCCATGGCCAGATGTGCGGCCGCCTCGCCGAACGTCCAGGTGGACCCCGGCACGGCGATCGTCGTGTCCGGTACGGCCCCGACGAGCGCGGCGATGTCCGCCGCCGTCCCGCGTATCGCCCGCCCGAGCCCTTCGGGCAGGGGCCCCCTGATGTCCTGCCGTACCGTCGGATGCACGCCGCCCGCTCCTGTCTCGTCCGCCGCGCCCTTCGCGCGGGTGGCGCGGGTACCCAATCAGAGGAACGGGTGCGCGACAAGCCCCGGTGAGCGGCGGCTTCGCGTGGCCTCACCCTGCTGGAGGGCCGCCGAGGCCTGCCGCAGGCGCCACTGCTCGACGACGTCCTGCTGACGGCGGGCCCGCCGGAGGAGACCGTCGAGCAGCCCGGGATCCAGGCGCTCCTCGGTGGCGGCGAGCCGCAGCAGCAGTTGCCAGGCGGCCGTCTTGCCCTCGATGCCCAGCCGCAGCATCTCCAGCTCCAGGACGGTGGTCAGCGGGGAGCGCCGTACGAGCCGGCCGTTGGCCTTCAGCCGGGCCACCTTCTCCACCGTCCAGCCCGCGCAGACCTTGTGGCGGCGTACCGGGACGTCCAGGTCGTGCATGATGCCGAGCAGGCTCGTCCGGTCCTGGACGATCTCGGCCGCGACGGGCTCCAGTGCCTCCGCGAGCGGCCGGTCATGCGTCGAGCGCACCAGGTGGCGGGCGCGGGCGACCCCCGCGGTGGCGCCCGCGAGGTGGTCGTTGAGGTAGATGCCGAGCATGCCGGAGTGTGGTCGGTCGTTCATCGTGCGCCACCTCTTCCCTCCGTGCGCCGGGAGCCGGGTGCCCCCGGGCCCTGCTGCGGGTACCCGTCGGCCGCCTCCTGTATCGGCTCCACCTCTCACCAGCACGGAAAGCGGTCGGTCCACGCCGGTACTAGGCTCGATGCATGGCCGGGCCAGTCCAGTCGATCGAACGAGCGGCGGCGATTCTGCGGCTGCTCGCCGGCGGCCCGCGCCGGCTCGGGCTCGGCGAGGTGGCGGCCTCGCTGGGGCTGGCGAAAGGCACCGCCCACGGCATTCTGCGCACCCTGCAGCACGTGGACTTCGTGGAACAGGACGCGGCGACGGGGAAGTACCAGCTCGGCGCCGCCCTGCTGCACCTGGGCACCAGCTACCTCGACGTCAACGAACTGAGGTCGCGCTCCATCAACTGGGCCGACGCCCTGGCCGCCCGCAGCGGGGAGGCCGTCCGGCTCGGTACCCCGCTGGAGGGCCGAGTCCTCGTCGTACACCATGTGTTCCGGCCGGACGACTCGCTCCAGACCCTGGACGTCGGCTCACTGCTGCCGCTGCACGCCTCCTCCCTCGGCAAGGTGCTGCTGGCCTTCGGTACCGCTCCGCTCGAATCGGTTCTGGAGTTCGGGCTGGAGACCTACACCCGGCACACCCTGGTCTCACCGAAGGCGCTGGACGAGGCACTCGCCGAGGTCCGGGAGCAGGGGTGGGCCGCCGAGGTCCAGGAGATGAGCATGGGCGAGGCCGGGATCGCCGCACCGATCCGGGGGCACGGCGGTCTCGTGGTGGGCGCCATCGGACTTTCGGGCCCGGTCGAGAGGATCTGTGACAGCCAGGGCCGCCCCCTGCCGAACCTCATCACCTTGCTCAGAGAGGCCGCACGGGCGATCTCCCGAGATCTGGGCGCGGCTCGCTGGTAGCCGCGCCGCTGGGACACGACGGACATCGGAAGGCAGGCCCGACCATGGTTGAACGGTATGTGATGTCCATCGACCAGGGCACCACCTCCACTCGATGCATCCTGTTCGACCAGCAGGGACGGCTGGTGTCCGTCGCCCAGCGGGAACACGAGCAGCATTTTCCCAAGCCCGGCTGGGTGGAGCACGACGCCCTGGAGATCTGGCACAACCTTCGGCACATCGTGCCCGACGCACTCTCCGGCGCGGGCGCCGTGGCCCGGGACATCGCGGCCATCGGCATAGCCAACCAGCGGGAGACGACCGTGCTCTGGGACCGGCGCACCGGCGAGCCGGCCGGCCGGGCGATCGTGTGGCAGGACACCCGCACCGCTCCGCTGGTGGACGACCTCAGGGCCAGCCCCGGCGACGAGTTCTTCCTGGACCGGTGCAGCCTGCCGCCGTCCACCTACTTCTCCGCCCTGCGGCTGCGCTGGCTGTTCGACAACATCAGCGGGCTGGAGCAGCGCGCCAGGGACGGCGAGGTGCTCTTCGGCACGATGGAGAGCTGGCTGATCTGGAACCTCACCGGGGGCGCGGACGGCGGCCTGCACGTCACCGACGCCACCAACGCCAGCCGCACCATGCTGATGAACATCCGCACGCTGACCTGGGACGAGGAACTGCTGGACTTCTTCGGGGTGCCCAGAGCCATGCTGCCCGAGATCCGCTCGAACGCCGAGAACTACGGCGACGCGCGCTCGCTGCTTCCCGGCGTACAAATCACCGCTGCCCTCGGTGACCAGCAGGCCGCCCTGTTCGGCCAGACCTGCTTCTCCCCGGGAGAGGCGAAGTGCACCTATGGCACGGGCAGCTTTCTGCTGCTCAACACAGGTACGGACGTCGTACGGTCCGAGCACGGGCTGCTCACCACCGTGGCCTACAAGATCGGGGACATGGCTCCCGTCTACGCCCTGGAGGGGTCGATCGCCGTCACCGGCTCGCTCGTCCAGTGGTTCCGTGACCGCCTCGGACTGATCAGCAGCGCCCCGGAGATCGAGACACTCGCCCGGACGGTCGAGGACAACGGCGGCTGCTACATCGTTCCGGCGTTCTCCGGCCTGTTCGCTCCCCACTGGCGCAGCGACGCGCGTGGCGTCATCGTCGGCCTCACCTCGTACATCACCAAGGGGCACCTGGCCCGCGCCGTGCTGGAGGCCACCGGCTGGCAGACCCGCGAGGTCGTCGACGCCATGAACGCGGACTTCGCGGTCCCGCTGAAACAGCTGAAGGTCGACGGCGGCATGACCGCGGACAACCTGCTCATGCAGTTCGTCGCCGACGTGCTCGACGTGCCCGTGGTCCGCCCCATGGTCGCCGAGACCGTCTCCCTGGGCGCCGCCTACGCCGCCGGGCTGGCCGCCGGCTACTGGTCCGACCTGGAGGTCCTGCGCCGGCACTGGCACCGCGCCGCCCAGTGGCTGCCCGACATGGACCCCGGGCGCAGGCAGTCCGAGTACGAGGACTGGCAGCGTGCGGTGGAACGCTCACTGGACTGGGTCAGACCGCCGAGGACTTCCTGACCCGCGTCACGGCCGGGATTGTGGTCTTCGGTGCTTCGGGAGCGCCGTGCGGCCCACCGTCGCCGCCAGTTTGCGCAGGCGGCGCCACTCCAGTGGCGGTTTCACGGCCGGTACGCCGGGGCGGTGGCGGGGGACCCGGACACGCAGGGCGCCGGGGCGCACGGTGCAGTGGACGGGGGCGGGGAGGAGCAGGGCCTCGCCGTCGACACCTGCCTCCACGTCGTCCTTGTCGGACTCGATCAGGACGCGGTGCGCGGTCACCGCGGTGAGCCCCTCGGCCTGGCGGCCGCGCAGCAGCCCCGCGGCCTGTGCCGCACCCTCCACCTGCACACCGAGCACGCCGAGCACGCCCAGGTCCATCCGCTCGCGTCGGCCGAGCCCGGCGACGTCATCGATGCGATAGGGGTTGTTGCTGACGAGTACGGCCTGGGGGGTGTCCAGGACGAGCTCGGAACCGTCGGTGCCCTCGACGCGCGCGGTCAGCGTCGGCCCGCGCTCGTGGGTGAGCAGATCGGGCAGCAGATCCAGGGTGGTGCGGACCTTGTCGTCCCGGTATTCGGGGCTCTGCACCACCGCGGCGTACGCCCCGAACGACGCGTTGTTCACGAAGGGATGGTCACCGGCGAAGCCGAGGTCGACCCGCAGTTCGACCCCGTCGGTCAGCGCGTCCAGGCAGGTCGACGGGTCGTCCCGGTCGAGGCCGAGGTCCATGGCGAAGTGGTTGCGCGTCCCGGCGGAGATCACCAGGAAGGGCACGTCGTGCTCCGCGGCGACCGCCGCGACCAGCGCCTGTGTCCCGTCTCCGCCCGCCACCCCGAGCAGGTCGGCGCCGTCGGCCAGGGCGGCGCGGGCGAGTGCGGTCACGTCCTCCGCGCCGTCCGGTGTGCCGGTGCCGAGCAGATGCACCCGGGCGCCGAGCGCCTGCGCCTTCTCCCGCAACCCGAACCGCTCGACCTTGCCGCCCCCGGAACCCGGGTTCATGATCAGGAACGGTCGCGCGGGAGGCGGCGTCTCGTACTCGGTGACCGGTACGACACGCGACCGGGTGCCGCTGAGCGCGATCTTTCCGGTCCAGACCGCCAGTGCCCACAGGGCGAACAGCAGGATGGGCAGATACAGCAGGTCCGCGAGAGCGAACAGCGTGATCGAGGTGGTGGGCGCGGCGACCGCGAGTGCGACCGCGGCGGCCCTGAGCAGACCGCGCCGGCTGAGCGCCCACCACAGCGCCGCCATGCTCACGACGATCGACAGCGCCCCGATGAGGACGAGGGCCACTCCGCTCCAGGGGGCGACGACCGGCACGATCACGGCCAGCCCCGCGGAGGCCAACGACACGCGGGCCGCCCACCGCTGCCGTGCGTGCGCCCGTTCGTCCAGCCCCGCGCCCCTGTTCAAGACCCGCCCCGCCTTCCCGCGCCGGGGTTGCCGACGATCACCCGTGTGAGAGCAACATGGTAGGCCCGGGCCGCGCCCTCAGGCGCCGCTGTCGTGCTCGTCCGCGCGGTAGAAATCCTCCCAGGCCCGTTGTCTGCTCTCCGCGCTGTCCGCCAGGAGATCGTCGAGGAGTTCCGCCGGGCCCCCCTGGCCCGCCGCGGGATCCGGGGTGCGGGTCAGCGCCTCGTGGAGATACACGCACGCCTCGTCCTCCGCGGCGAAGCGCCGCAGTACTTCGTCCCGGGAACGTTCGCTCAGACCGACCACCCACATGTCGGCCTCGCGGCGCAGGAAGTAGTAGGCGTCCGGGCGGCCGGTGGCGTCCGAGGCGCCGGCGATCTCGTAGAACGCCTCCGGAACGCCCGCCTCACGCAGCCTGCCGACGAGTTCCGCTCTGTCCATCCGTCCCGCTCCCTGCCGTACCGGCCGCGTGTGCGGCCCCGGCCGTACGGGCCGGGTGCCGCCCGGGGTGCCGCGCGGTCAGACTACCGGCAGCTCCTCCAGGTTGTGGGACGCGATGAGGTCGGGGATCGACGGGGTCGTCAGATACTGGAGACCCAGACCGGGCTGACCGAACCAGGGCCTGATCGGACCGGCCTCGACGGTGAACGGCGCGACGACCCGGTAGAGGTGGTAGCTGAACGGGTGCGCCGCGTCGTAGGTGTTGAGGTTGCTCGGCGGGATCGCGCGGTCGGCGTACGGCGTGCCCGCGGGGGCGAGGAAGTGGCCGAAGCCGCTGCCGAAGATGTCGAGCAGTTGTCCCGCGCGGAGCGTCACCGCACGCTCGACCGGCACGCCGTCGCGGAGCACGAAGCCGTTGTTGTCGGGGTACCACCAGCCCGACTTCTCCGTCTGCGGGGCGGTCTGCCAGTAGCAGCCGAGGAACCAGTACGACGACGTCCCGCCGGACCGGTCGTAGCCCCGCAGCATCCGGCCGAGGGCGCCCGTCCGGGGGAGGTCCGCCGGACCCAGCCGCCAGTCCTCGTGGTAGAACGGCCGGCCGTCCGGCGGTGTGGTGTTGACCGCCCGGTTCCGGTTCTCGCTCGGGCAGTGGGCGCCGTAGTCCGTGCCGCCGGCGGCCGAGGCCGGTGCCGTGCCGACCAGCAGAAGCAGCGACGCGAGGGCGCTGCCCATGAAGGCGCGCAGTACGCGCATCCGATGTCCCCTTCTCTTCTCTCCCTGGCGCCGGTCCGGCGCCCCTGGTGGTGCGGGCCCAGTTCAGCGCGGTACACGGGGGAACAGGTCGGACAACGCGGGCCATCACTCGAACCGGTGCCCACAACTCCTCGGACGGCCGAAGGCGCACGATCACCGCCGGCGGGGGTCTGCCATCATGAGCGCGGACGGGGTCCGGCGGACGAACAGGCGACGGGGGAGCGCGCGTGGAACTTCGAGCGGTCGTCGCAAGAGGCATTCGCCTGGGTGCGCTGATCGGGGCGTGGCCCGCCGGGATCCTCGGCTGCGGCTGCCTCGTCGGCGTCGTGGTGTATCTCGTCGGGGGCGTGTGGGGCACCGTGCGCGTGCTGCTCGCCGTGGGTGCCGCCGCCGTGCTGGTCAGCATGGCCGTCGGTCTGGCGCTGGGCGCCACCGCCGGGCTGGTGCTGGCCGTCGCACCGCGCCGGGCGCTCGTGCGCGGCTGGGCGCGGGGGCTGCTCGCGGGGTCGGTCGCCGGCGTACTGCTCCTCGCGTTCGTCGTCACTTCCCTGACCGTCGTCTGCGACTGGCCTCTCGCCGACTACCGGCCGTCGACCGTTGCCCTCCTCTGTCTGGCGCCACTGGTGGCCGCATCGGTGTTGGCCGCGCACAGCGGTGAGATCCTCACCGGAGGGGCGGTCCAGCCCCTGACGGCGACTGACCATCGGAGGCAGGCATGACCCGGATCGTGCTGTTCCATCACGCGCTCGGACTCACGCCGGGGGTGACCGCCTTCGCCGACGAACTGCGCCGTGCCGGGCACACCGTGCACACGCCCGACCTCTTCGACGGGCACACCTTCGACACGCTGGAGCAGGGCGTCGCCCACGCACAGCGGACCGGCTTCGGCGAGGTGATCGAGCGCGGCGTCCGGGCGGTCGAGAACCTGCCCGCCGACCTCGTCTACGCGGGGTTCTCGGTGGGCGTGCTCCCGGCGCAGAAACTGGCGCAGACCCGGGCCGGGGCACGGGGGGCGCTGCTGTACTACTCGTGTGTTCCGGTCGCCGAGTTCGGCACCGGCTGGCCGGACGGCGTGCCCGTCCAGGTGCACGGGATGGACGCCGACCCGTTCTTCGTGGACGAGGGCGACCTGGACGCGGCCCGCGCTCTCGTCGCCTCGGCGGAACGCGCGGAGTTGTTCCTCTACCCGGGCGACCAGCACTACTTCGCGGACAGCACGCTCCCGTCGTACGACCCGGAGGCGACCGCTCTGCTGCTCGACCGCACGCGGGCCTTCCTGGGCACGGTCGGCTGACCACCGTCACATCAGTCGGCGATCCAGTTGCCGTGGAAGCCGACCGGGACCCGGCCCGGCAGATGGACCGTGGCGACGGGTGCGGCTCCGAGGTCGTCGGCGTCCAGGACGACCAGGTCGCTGCGTTCGGTGGTGGCGTCGTGGACGTAGGTGAGGAGCCAGCCGGGGCCGCCGGCCCGGTCGTCGGCCGGCGCGAAGGCGGCCTCGCCGGGGGTGCGGTCCGGGCCGAAGTCGTGCGTGGTCGCGGCTCCGGTGGTCAGGTCGTAGCGCACCAGGGAGTTCTCGCCGGTCATATGGCCGTGTGCGACGGCGAGTCCGGTCCGCCGGTCGTCTATGCGGGGGAACTCGCCCGGCCGGTCGTCGAGTTGTTCCTCGCGGACCGTTCCGGCGACCGGGTCGACGGTCCAGGTCCACAGGACGGCGTCCTCGGGCGGGGCGGTGCCCTGTGAGGTCTGCCGCCACATCTCCGGGTAGCGCATGACGTGTACGACGATGGTGCCGTCCGGGGCGTCGTAGGCGTTGAGGACATGGAAGACGTAGCAGGGGGCGATGTCGAACCAGCGCACCGTGCCGTGCGGGTCGTCGCGGCGGAGCACGCCGAGCCGGGCGCCGTACCCGTCGTCCCAGTGGTAGGGCATGGTCCGGCCGGACATGGCCATGTCGAGGTCGAAGACGACGGGCAGATCCATGAAGACGACGTGCCCGGCGGTGAGCGCGAAGTCGTGCACCATGGTCGGCCCCGGCACCTCGACGGGCCTGCTGAGCTCCAGTTCGCCGTCCGCGCCGGCCCGGTGGTAGGTGAGGTGGTCGGGCTCCAGCAGCCCGTAGCCGAAGAAGTGCAGCTCTCCGGTGGTGGGGCAGGTCTTGGGGTGGGCGGTCATGGCGGTGTGCAGCCGGCCGCCGAAGTCGTAGGGGCCCTTGGTGTCCAGGGCGCAGGTGAGTTCGTAGGGCAGGGCGGTCTCGACCAGGGCGAGGGTGCGTCCGGCGTGCCGGACGACGTGGGTGTTGGCCGGGCCGGCCGTGAGGTCGCGACGCCCCTCGGCGTCGTACGTCCGGGCCCCGTCGGTGAGGCTGGTGGTGCGGACCCAGCGGTTGCGGTACGAGATCGCCCGCCCGCCCTCCAGCCGGACGCCGTGGATCATTCCGTCGCCGAAGAACCAGTGTCCGGAGGCCGCGTCGGCCGGGTTGGGGCCGTTGCGCAGGTACCAGCCGTTCAGCTCGGGCGGGATGGTGCCGGTCACCGGCAGGTCGTGGGCGGTGAGTTCCTCGGTGACCGGGGCGTAGTTGCCGGCGAGGTGGGAGGCGGTCATCGGGCCACCTGTCCGGCCTTGGCCTGGACGTGGGCGACATAGCGGACGGTGAAGACCATCGGGACCGCGAAACCGGCGATCTGGATGACGGTCGCGGTGGTGGAGTGGGCGTCTCCGGCGTGTGCCACCAGGGCGAGCGCGGTGGCGGTCAGGACGAAGGCGGCGGTCCATACGGCGGTGATGACGACGTTGGTGCGGATGAAGGGCTTGAGGTGCCAGACCTCGCGCGGGGTGGTGCGCTTGGCGATGCCCAGGGTGAACGGCCTGCCGATGGCCAGCGAGACGGCGGCGATGACCGCGAGGGTGCCCGAGGAGAGGGCCGCGGAGTAGTCGTGGAGGCCCGAGTGGGGGTCGCCGAAGGCGATGGCGGCCAACACGGCGAAGAAGACCGCCGAGCCCAGCTCGATGATCAGCGCGTCGAATCCGGTGCCGCTCCTCAGCTGCCGGCCGATGAGGACCACGGAGATCCCGAGCGCGGTGAGAGCGGCCCACTGCCAGTCCCCCGAGGGGAACACGGCGAAGACGATCCACGGCAGGAACGTACGCAGGTAGGACATTGAACTCTCCGTTTCGGGGTCCCTCATCTGACATGTCAAAAGTAGAAGGTCCTCTGGTGACATGTCAACAGTGGAATGTAGAGTGGGTGGCATGAGCCTCCGACACGCACTCCTTGGTCTCCTCTCCGAACGCCCCGCAAGCGGCTACGACCTGCTGAAACGGTTCGAGACCTCGCTTGCGAACGTCTGGCCGGCCACCCAGAGCCAGATCTACACGGAGCTGACCAAGCTCGCGGGCACCGGACTGATCACGGTGGCCGCCGAGGGTCCACGAGGCCGCAAGGAGTACGCCCTCACCGAGGACGGGCTGGCCGAGCTGCGCCACTGGCTGACCGAGACGAAGCCCCAGCGCAACACGCGCAGCGACCTTCTGCTGAGAGTCTTCTTCCTCGGCGTGCTCAAGCCCGAGCAGGCGCGCGCCTACCTGACCGAGCTCACCGAGCTGTCCGAGCAGGCCTACACGGAACTGGACGAGCTGGCCCGGGCCATCGACTGGGACGACGACAACCTCTCCGTCTACGGCCGGATCGCCCTGGAGTACGGGCTCCGCTTCAACGCGATGCGCCGCGAGTGGGCCGAGTGGGCGGCCGGCCAGATCGCTTAGGCGTCCTTCGGGCTCCGGCGGCGGGCTCGCAGCAGGAGTCGCAGCGCCCTCACCGGCGACGGGCTCGCCGAGCCGGTCAGCAGCCGGGGGCCGCGGGCGAGCACCGCTTCGGCGGTGAGCAGTTCGATGCCGGCCACCGTGGTCAGCAGCGCGCCGCCCGGTCCCGCCTTGAGCGCGGGCAAGTCCCGCGCGGTTTCCAGAGCCGCGCGGGACAAGGCGACTTCGTGACCCACCAGCGCACGCATACCCGTCGGCTCCCCGCCGGGTACCAGGTCCCCGGCCGGGACGGAGAAACGGTCCAGGGCCTCGGCTGAGATGCCGAGGCGGCCCTCACGCCGGTCTTCCGCGAGGTCGTTGACGAAGTCCAGCCGCTGGCTGCCGTCGATGAGCGTCCGGCACGCCGCCCGGAATCCTCCCGAGCTCGCGCTGTCGCTCTCCGGCCCCAGGAGTACGCCGACAAGCATGAAGGCCGGCAGCGAATACGCGTCCACATACGCCTGGTAGTCGGTCTCCGTGGCGAAGCCGCTGAACTCCAACTCGGCCGTGGCGGTGCCCAGATACTCCTCCAGTGCCCGACCGAGCCGCGGATGTGCGGCGACGGTGTGCACCAGGGCCCGGATCAGCGGATCGTCGCTCGCACCCGTCTCCAGCCCCTCGCGGACCCGCTTCTCCCACGACGTCCACGCCACGAGCCGCTCCGCCCTCGGGCCGGAGTCCAGGAGGTTGTCCCCGTGATGCATCACCGCCGTCGCCGCCACCACGTGCGGCAGCAGCCGTGGAGGCAGGAGCAGCCGGGCAGCCAGGTACGAGGTGGGCTTGTAGCGCGCCACCAGCTTGCGCTGCGCGCCGTAGTCGCCGCGCGACCGCGGCTCGTCGATCCCCGCGGCATCCAGACTCTTGTTCCAGGCGCTCATGGGGAAGATCGTAGGCTTGGGCCAGGACACACGACGACGGACCCCGGGTGGCGGGATGTGCTGGAGCGCGACGGCCGACCTCGTGGCGGGCACCGGCATCGCCGCGGTGGGCGCGGGCTGTGTGGCGCGGGTGCGGGCGGCCCGTGATCTGCCGCTCGCCGCACTGCCGTTGCTGCTCGGTGCCCATCAGATCGTCGAGGCGGCGGTCTGGGACGCGGGCGGGGGCGGCGGACCCGCCACCGTCGCCTGGGCCGTCATCGCGATGCCGCTGCTGGCCGTCTGGGTACCGCTCGCCGTGGTGTGCGCCGCCCCGCCCCACGCGCGGCGCCGCCTCGCCGTCCCCCTCGCGGTCGGCGCCGCCACCGCCGCCGTCCTCGCGCACGCCCTGGCCGTCGGGCCGGTGACGGCCGAGATCCGGGGGCACACGGTCGGCTACGCGGTTCATCTGTCCCACGCGCCCCTGGTCGTCGTGGGCTATCTGTTCGCCACGGTGGGCTCGTTGCTCCTCTCCGGTGACCGGCTTCTGACGCTGCTCGGGGCGGTGACCGCCGTCGGCGCGCTGGTCTGCGCGGCCCTGTGGCGGCTGGAGTTCGTCTCGACGTGGTGCGCGCTCGCGGCCGTCTGCTCGGTGATCCTGCTCGGCTGGACGGGTACCCGCCCGGCGGCCGCCCGGTCCTCGGGGTGACACCGCCGGACCGGCCCGGTCACTCGGCCGGTACCGCCTCCGGCAGCCCGAGCGCGGAGGCGACATGACGCCAGACGGACGCCAGCGCCGACTCCAGGGTGACCGACGGATCGCGGAGCATCAGCCGGATGCCGTACCCGTCGCTCAGTGACAGCACGAGCGTGGCGAGATCGTCCACGTCCGTGGACTCGAACTCACCTGACGCGATGCCGCGCCGCACCGCGCCGGCCACCCAGGAGTGCAGCTGCGCGTACAGGTCGACCGCGAAGACCCGGGTCGGCTCGTCGCGCAGCGCGCGCACCCACAGCTCCTGCCACAGCCGCCAGTCCTGGTGCAGGACGAGGTCGGTCGGCAGCAGGTTGCGCACGATCCGGGCCAGGATCACCGCCGCCGGAGCCGAACCCGCGTCACGCTCGACGTCCAACGCCGTGTTGGCGAAGGAATGGGCCATCGCCTCGGTGAACAGCTTCTCGCGGGTGTCGAAGTGGTAGTGCAGCAGCGCCGTCGACACCCCGGCCCGCTCCGCCACCATCCGCATCCGGATCTTCTCGAAACCGATCTCGGCGATGGCTTCGCACGCCGCGGTCAGGATGCGCTCGCGCGTGTCAGCCGTGCGCACCTTCGTCGACACCCTGAGACTCCCCTCGTCCGGCGGCCGTACCCCGCCGCCATTCTCCCTCACTCGCTGCTTGCCGCCAGGCCCAGCACCCCCGTGCCGCGCTTGATCAGCTCGTTGGCGATGATCAGCCGCTGGATCTCAGACGTACCCTCCCAGATACGGTCCACACGCAGCTCCCGGTACAGCCGCTCCACCGCGTACGAGCGGTCGTAGCCGCGCCCGCCGTGGATCTGCAGACAACGGTCGATCACCCGGCCCGAGGCCTCACTGGCCGCCAGCTTGGCGATGGACGCCTTGGCGTGCAGGGTCTTGCGCTCCGACTCGTCCGCCTCGTCCACTTCCCAGGCGACCTGGTGGGTGTAGGCACGGTTGACGGCGATGTCCACGGCGCAGTCCGCGAGCATGCCCTGGACCAGCTGGTACGACGCGATCGGCGACCCGAACTGCTCGCGCTGCACGGCCCAGTCACGGGACAGCTCCAGCGCCCGTTCGGCCGCGCCCGTGGTGCGCGCCGCGATCATCAGACGCTCCTCGGTGAACCACGAGCGCGTGATGTCGTACCCCTGGCCGATGCCACCGAGTACGGCATCCTCGCCGACCTGGACGTCGGTGAAGGTGAACTCGGGGTGCTCGTAGACGAAGGTGTGCATGAAACGCGGCACGCGCGTCATCTCGATGCCCGGGGTGTCCTTGTCGACGAGGAACAGCGTCGGCGCCCGCTCCGGTCCCGCCGCGGCGAGGACGATCATGAAGTCGGCGTGGTCCCCGACGGTCACGAACCACTTCTCGCCGTTGATCACCCAGCCCCGGTCGTTCCTGATCGCGGTGGTGGCCAGGTTCTGCGGGTCCGAGCCTGCGCCGGGCTCGGTGACGGCGTAGCAGTCCCGCCGCTCGCCGCGGATCACCGGGACGAGGAAGCGCTCCCGCTGCTCGGGGGTGCAGAACCGCAGCGCGTTGGCGGGCCGCCACACCATGTCCCACAGGGCGCCCGTGAGCCGGCCAAGCTCCTCCTGCACGGTGACCTGCTCGGCGATGGTGAGTCCGGCCCCGCCCCACTCGGCCGGCATGTTGACGGCCTGGAGACCCGAGTCGAGCACCGCGTCACGGATCTCGGCGTGCGCGCTCGCGGGAAGGCCGTTCTCCTCCTCGCACTGGTTCTCGTAGGCGGTGATGAAGTCGGTGAGGGCGCGCGCGTCGGCCTTGAGCTGTGACTGGCGCGGGGTGAGACGAAAGTCCATGGAAGTCCTCGCTCTACGGTGAACGGGTGGTGGGCGGAGGTCGTACTGCGGGGTCGTACCGGGGAGGGGCGTGGGGTCAGTGCGTGGGCAGCGCCAGGGCGCCCGTGCCGCGCTTGATCAGTTCGTTGGCGATGATCAGCCGCTGGATCTCGGAGGTGCCCTCCCAGATCCGGTCGACGCGCACCTCGCGGTAGATGCGCTCGACGGGATAGGCGCGGTCGTAGCCGCGGCCGCCGAAGATCTGGAGGCACCGGTCGGCGACCCGGCCGGCCGCCTCGCTCGCGGCCAGCTTTGCGGTGGAGGCCTTGGCGTGCAGGGTCTTGCGGTCGGTGGAGGGCTGGTCGGCCTCCCAGGCGACCTGGTGGGTGTAGGCGCGGTTGACGGCGATGTCCACGGCGCAGTCCGCGAGCATGCCCTGGACCAGCTGGTACGACGCGATCGGCGACCCGAACTGCTCGCGCTGCACGGCCCAGTCCCGGGCCAGCTCCAGCGCGCGCTCGGCCGCGCCGACCGTGCGCGCCGCGATCATCAGACGTTCGTCGGTGAACCACTCCTTGGTCAGCTCGTAACCGTTGCCGACCCCGCCGAGCACGTCCTCGTCGGCCACGAACACGTCGGTGAAGGTGAACTCGGGGTGCCCGTTGACGGCGGAGTGCATGAAGTGCGGCAGCCGGGTCATCGCGACCCCGGGCGCCTCCTTGTCCACGAAGAACAGCGTGGGCAGCCGCTCGGGGCCCGCGTCGGCCTGCACCAGCAGGAAGTCGGCGATGTCGCCGCAGGTGACGAACCACTTCTCGCCGTTCAGCAGCCAGCCGCCGTCGGTCCGGGTGGCCGTGGAGGTGCCGGAGGACGGGTCGGACCCGGCACCGGGCTCGGTGACGGCGAACGCGTCGAACCGCTCGCCGCGGATGATGGGCATCAGGTACTTCTCCCGCTGCCGCTCGTCGCCCTGGGCCAGCACGTTGGCGGGCCGCCAGGGGATGTCCCACAGACAGTTGGTGACCTTGCCGAACTCCTCCTCCACGATGACCTGGTCGAGCAGGCTGAGCCCGGCCCCACCCCACTCGGCGGGCATGTTGATGGCGTAGACACCGGCGTCCATGGCGGCCCGGGTCAGCTCGGTGACGAGTTCCTTCGGCAGCGGTCCGCCCGCCTGCTCGGACTGGTCCTCGTACCGCATCAGCAGCCGGGAGTACTCGGCGGCTCGCCGCTTCAGGTCGGTCTGCTCGGGGGTGTAGCGCATGTCCATGGGGAGCCTCCTCGGGCGGGGCGGATTGCAGATCGATGCGGGTAGGGGGCGGATCAGGGGGCGAGTACGGCTCGGGAGTCCAGGGCGAGAGCCCCGCGTGGGGACACCAGCAGCGGGTTGACCTCCAGCTCGGCGATCTCCGGGTGCGCGGCGGCGAACGCCGTGATCGTCTCCACGGCGGCGGCAGCCGCCGCCACGTCCACGGGCGGACGGCCGCGCACGCCGTCGAGCAGCGCGGCGGCGCGCAGCCCGCGCAGCAGGTCGAGGGCCCGCCCGGCGGGTACCGGCGCCAGCGTGAACGCGATGTCGCGCAGCGACTCGGCGAGCACTCCGCCGAGTCCGACCATGGCGACCGGACCGAACCGGGGATCACGGTTGACGCCGACGATCAGCTCCACACCGTCGGACAGGTCCGCCATCTCCTCCACGGAGAAGGCGGACGCGCCGAGCCTGGCGCGCATGTCGCGGAACGCGGCCAGCACCTCTTCGGCCCCGGTCAGACCGAGCGCCACACCGCCCGCGTCCGACTTGTGCAGCAGATGCAGGGCCTTGAGGACGTACGGCCCCGGGAACTCGCCGATGGCCGCGAGGAGTTCCGCCTCGTCGTGGACCTCCCGGGCCGCCGGGAAGGACAGTCCGGCCGCCGCGAGCGCCTCCCGGATCCGCGCGTAGCCGGTCTCCCGCAGCGGGGCGGCGGCCGGGGGCAGCGGGGCGATGCCGGCCCGGGGCCCGGCGGCCGCCGTGGCGGCCAGGGCACGGGCCGCGTCCTCGGTGGCGTCGAAGACGGGTACCCCGGCCTCGGCGAGGGTGCGGCAGCTCGGGGAGTCCGGATACATCGACTGCACGACCAGGGGTTTAGCGGTGGCGGTCAGCCCGGCGGCGATGAGCCGTGCGGCCTCCCGTTCGCCGCTCGCGAGCGCCGTACCACCACCGCCGAGCCCGCCCTCGGAGGCCGCGTAGCCGCCGAAGTAGCCGGTCATCAGCACCGCGTCGACATCCTCGGCCGCGAGCAGTGTGCCGACGGTCTCCGCGTAGGAGTGGGGATCCTGCTCACCCATGCCGGCCAGGTCCACCGGGTTGGCGACGGCCGACTGCTCCCACAGTGCCTCGCGCAGCCGCAGCCGGGTCGCCGACCCGAGTTCCGGCACCGCGAGCCCGGCCGCCTCCACCGCGTCCGCGGCGATGACACCGTGACCCCCGCCGTCCGTGAGGACGGCGACCCGGCGCCCGGCCGCCCGCCGCCCGGCACCCGACGCGGCGAGGACCACGGTGAGTTCGCGCGGGGTGGCGACGAGTTCCACCCCGGCGTCGCGGCAGGCGGCGGTCACCACGTCGGCGGAGGTGGTGAGTGCCCCGGTGTGCGACTGGGCGCTGCGTGCGGAGGCGTCGCCGCGCCCGGCGGTGAGCAGCACCACCGGCTTACCGGCCACGGCGGCGGCCTCGGCGAAGGCACGTCCGTCGGCGAAGTCCTCGGCGTAGACCGCGATGGCCCGGGTGTCCGGGTGCCGTGCGCAGTCGGCGAGCAGGTCGACCAGGGTGACATCGGCCTGGTTGCCCAGCGAGACGAACCGGGAGAAGCCGAGACCGTGCCGCCGGAAGCGGAGCTGGAGTTCGAGGGCCAGGTTGCCGCTCTGGCTGAGCAGCGCGACACCGCCGGGGGTGAAGGTGTCGGAGGCCAGGAAGAGGTCGGTGGTGTTGTCGGCTATCCCCAGGCAGTTGGGGCCGACCATCACGGCCCCCGCCGCCCGCACCCGCTCGGCGACGGCCTGCTGGCGCACCCGTCCGGCCTCGCCGGTCTCGGCGAACCCGGCGGTGATGGCGACGATCGCCCGTGCCCCGCACCGCAACGCCTCGTCCACGGCGTCCTCGAAACCGGCGGCCGGTACGCAGACCACCGCCAGGTCGACGGGCTCACCGATGGCGGTCAGCGCGGGTGCCGCCGTACGCCCGAGTACCGTGCCGCCGCGCCGGTTGACCAGGTGCACGGGCCGGCGGCCGTTCGCGCGGACGGCCTGGGCGGCGATGGCGTGGCCGTACTTGGCGGGGTCGTCGCTGGCGCCGACCACCGCGACGGAGACCGGGTCGAAGAGTGCCGAAAGGTCGCGTCCCATCTCACTTCGCCAATCGCAGTGCGGAGTTGGGGCAGGCGGCGACGGCGGCGGCCGCCGCGTCCTCGCCGTCGGCCGGGACGGACGTCTCGCGCAGCTGCGCATAGCCCCATTCGTCCAGGTCGATCTGCTCGGGGGCGGGGTCGCAGCACAGGCCGTAGCCCTGGCAGCGGGTGGAGTCCAGCAGGAGTTTCATGGCACGGCCCTTTCCGGAGGGGAGAGGAAGAGAGGGGCGAGGGGGAGAGGGGCGAAGGGGTGAGAGGTGAGGGGAGGAGGCGCGGGAGGGAACACGGCAGGGCACACGGCAGGGAAGGCGAGCGGGCCGGGTCCGTTGTCAGGGGACGGCCACCGTGAGCCGGCGTCCGTCTCCGGTGGCCGCGTCGCCGCAGCCGGGGCAGTCCGTGCCCCGGTGGCCGGCGACGAGACCGGGGAAGTGAGTGAGGAGACTGCCGGCGATGCGCGCGGCGGCGTCGAGCAGCCCGCAGGCTCCGCGCCCGACCAGCTGCTGGGACCAGCGCTCCAGCCGGTCGGACGTGTCGGCCTCGGCCTTGCCCAGCGCCAGGGCCGTGAGCGCCCCGGCGAGCGCCCCGGTGCCGGACACGCACACCCCGCACTGCCGGGCGCTCTGTGCCGCGAGGTAGGCGGTGGCCTCGGCGGCCACGGAGACCGGGCACTCGTCGGGGTGCGGGAAGTACATGGCCCCGCAGCCCAGCGCACCGCCGGCCGCGGCCAGCCGGTCCTGGTCGAGCGGGAGCGCCGCCCAGCCCGCGCCGTACAGCCCGCCGAACATCCCCCCGAGCAGGACCGCCCCGGCCGCGCCGTGCCCGCACGACTCGGCGAGCGCTCCGAGGCCGGTGCCCGCGGGCGCCTCGACCAGAGCGGCCCGGCCGCCCGGTCCGGCGAGGGTGACCAGGTGGGCGCCCACGACTGTGTGCGCCGCGCCGGGCCAGGAGTGCAGTACGGCGATCCGGGCCAGCGTCTCTACGTTGGCGACCAGCGTGGGTGCGCCGCCGACGCCGCGTTCGAAGGGGCGCGGGGGTTTCGCCGTGGGCAGCGCCGGTCCGCCGTCGATACGGCGTACGACCGCGGTCTCCTCTCCGGCGACGTAGGAAGGAGTCGTGCGTACGACGTCCACCGGCAGGTCCTGGGGCTGCTCGGCGAGAGCCTGGCGGACGGCATACTCGGCGGGGGCGTCGGAGAGGTAGACGCAGGCGCGCCCGGCGCCGGTGACGGCCGCCGCCAGCCGGAGACCGTCCAGCACCAGGTGCGGGCGGTGCCGCAGCAGCCAGCGGTCCTTCACGGACCCCGGTTCGCCCTCCTCGCCGTTGGCCACGACGACGGGCGGGCCCGGGGCATCGCGTACGGAGCGCAGTTTCACGGCCGCGGGGAACCCGGCGCCGCCGCGGCCGCGCAGTCCGGCCTCGTCGATCCGGCCCAGCAGCCGGTCCGGCGCGGGTACCGGGGCGTACCCGCCCACCGCGAGGTACTGGGCGAGGCTCTCGTCACCGCCGGATCCCGGATGTCCGTCCGATCCCAGGTGGGTGAGCAGGCCGTGCCGGCCTTCGGGGACGAGTGAGAGTACGTCGGTCATGCGGCGCTCCCGTGCTCGGCGGTGGAGTCGGAGAGTTCGGACGGAGAGGAGGGGGAGGGGGAGGAGGGAGTGGCAGAGGCGGGGTCCGGCCGGGACCGCAGCCGGGTCAGTGCCCGTTCCAGGGCCCGGCGCTGGGCGGCGGTCCGCTCGTAGCCGGAGCCGGGCAGGCCGATCAGCATCCGGTGGTGGTCGAGGACGACCTCCCCGGCCAGCAGCGCCGGGCCGGGGTCGGCCGGCCGGGGTCCCTCGGCGACCGCCACCACCAGTTCGGTGACCTCGCCCAGATACCGCAGCCAGCCGCGTTGTGTGCCGCGCAGCACCAGGCGTTCGACGTGGCGCCGCTCGGCGGCGGCGAGGGCCGTCGGCCTTGGACTGTCGGTCGTCGAGGCGCGCAGGGCTGCCACGGCGGAGGGCAGTTCCTGTTCCGGCTCGGGGGTGAGACCGAGCCATGCCAGATTGCGGCGAGCGCTCATGCGTGCCTCCGAGGGCGTTCCGTTCCGAGTGCCGGGGGACGGGGTGACGCGGCGAGGGCGAGACGGGGAGAGAAGCGAAGCGACAAGCGAGAAGCGTGATGCGACAAGCGAGAGACGGTGTGCTCCGCCGCCCGCCGGACAGGCCGGGTCGGGCCGAGGGAAGGAGTGACGACTGCCCAGAGGGGCCGGTCCGTCCAGAGGGGCCGGTCCGTCCGCTTGCCGACTAGACTAACTAACTAATTAGTCAGCCCACAAGCCTTGACTTGCCCCCGCCGGGGTCCCAGTCTGACTAACCAATCAGTCAGCCGGATCCGCTGATCCGGTGAACGACATGTGCGACCCGTGGCAGATTCCCGGGCACAGCCTCACCGCCCATCGCCGCCCCGTGCGGCGCGGAGGAGGACCCCATGAACCCCTCGACCACCCACACAGCCGCCGCACCCCCCGGCCCGCCCGGCGAGACCGCGCAGCCTGCCGGCCCGCCGGCCGAGACCGCCGAACACCCCGGTACGGCCCTGCCCGCCCGCTACTACACGGACCCGGAGATCGCCACGGCCGAGACCGAGCGCGTCTTCGCCCGCTCATGGCAGCTCGCCTGCCATGAGACCGACCTTCCTCGTCCCGGCGCCCGCCTGACCGCCACCGTCGCCGGCCGGGAGGTGCTGATCGTCCGGACCGAGGACGGTGGCCTCGCCGCCCACCTCAACGTCTGCCGGCACCGCGGCACCCGTCTGGTCGCCGGCCCGGAGCCGGAGGGCAAGGCGATCCGCTGCCCGTACCACGGCTGGACCTACAAACTGGACGGTCGGCTGGTCGGCGCCCCGGAGGCCCGCCGCATCCCGTGCCTGGACAAACCCAAGCTCGGGCTGCACCCTGCCAGAGTCGAATCCTTCCTCGGTTTCGTCTTCGTCAACCTCGACCTCGACGCCGTACCGCTCGCGGAGAGCTGCGCCGGGCTCGCCGAGGCCGTCGGCCACTATGCCGGACCCGGCCTCACCCCGGTCGGCAAGTACCGCATCCACGACGCGGCCGGCGGCGAGCAGCAGAACGCCAACTGGAAGGTCATCGTCGACAACTACCTGGAGGGCTACCACGTCCCCGTGGCCCACCCCGCCCTGATGCGCCTGCTCGACTACCAGGCGTACACGGTGGACGTACAGGAGAACTACGTCCTGTTCGAGTCGCCGCTGCGGGACAAGCCGTCCTCGAACTGGACGGAGCGGCTCTACCAGCGGCTCGCCACGCCCATGCCGGGGCTCACCGAGGCCGACCGGCGGGTATGGCGCTACGCCGTGATCTACCCCAACACGCTCATCGACTTCTACCCTGACCACGTGCTCGCGTGGACCGCTCTGCCCACCGCCCAGGACCGGGCGGCGATCCCGGGCGCCTTCTACACCCGGCACGGGGAGAGCTTCCGCACCAGGATGGCCCGGCGGCTCAACATCCACATCGGCTGGGTCACCAACGACGAGGACGCGGAACTCGTCGAACGCGTACAGGCGGGCCTCTCCACGCCAGGCTTCGAGCCCGGGCCGCTCTCGCACCGCGAGGTCGCCGTCGGCTGGTTCGCCCGCCGTATCCGGCACGACGTGGAAGGGCAGAGCCGGTGACGCCCCGCCGCCCCGCGGCCGGGCCGGACCCGCGCGCCGCACGTCACCACTTCGACTTATCCCACTCCCGCTGACGCACGGCCGCACCTTCCCCAGACCGGTCTTCACTACGGAGTCAGGGCCTCCGTGAGCCGACCAGCCGGTCCCGCCCTGGAGTTGTGCCGTTCCTCGACGGAGAGGACGCTCCATGTCCCCCGAGGTACCACCACCGACCCGACGTGCTCTGCTGCGGGCGGGCGCCTGCGGCCTGCTGGGCGTCGCGGCCGGCGGCTGCGGGTTCATGCCCGCGAAAGCACCCGACGAGAAGGACCTCGCCCCGGTCCGGGCACGCGTCGACGGTGATCTCGTCTACTTCAACTGGGCCGACTACGTCGACCCGTCCGTCTTCAAGGGCTTCGAGAAGGAATACGGCGTCAAGGTCGTCCAGTCGAACTTCGACTCGATGGAGGGCATGGTCGCCAAACTCAACGCCGGCAACCGCTACGACATCGTCTTCCCCAGCGCCAAATGGGCCCAGCGCCTGGTCCGCGGCGGGCGGCTGCGCCGTATCGACCACTCCCAGCTCCCCCACACCAAGAACGTGTTCGGCGCGTACCCCTACTTCGCCGACCCCTGGTACGACCCCGGTTCCGCGCACACCGTCCCCTTCACCGCCTACAAGACCGGCATCGGCTGGCGCCGCGACCGCATCGGCGACCTGACCGACTCCTGGCGGGACCTGTGGAGCGACAAGGCCAGGGGCAAGGTGTTCCTGCTGGACGACCGGGACGAGGTCCTCGGCATGGGAGCGCTGGAACTCGGCCTGGACGTCAGCACCGGCGACCCCGCCGCGCTCAAACGGGTCACCAGCCTGCTCGGCACCCTGCGCCCCAGACTGCGCGGCTTCTCCAGCGACAGCTACAACAACCTCCTCAACGGCAACGCCTTCATCACCCAGGCATGGAGCGGCGACATGGCCGCCATGCTCAACCAGGCCAAGGACCCCTCCGTCTTCGGCTTCCAGGCGCCCAAGGAGGGGACCCCGATCAACTCCGACTGCTATGCCATCCCCTGGAACGCGCGGCACCCCGGGACCGCGATGTTGTTCATCGACTACATGCTCCGGCCGGAGAACGTGAAGAAGAACATAGAGTACATCGGCTACCCCATGCCGGTCGCCGGTACCGAGAAGGTCTATGCCGAACTGGTCAGACCCTTCCCGGAGTGCCTTGTCACCGAGGCCGACCTCAAGGCGGACCTGTTCTTCCGCAACGGCGACCGCGCGGCGGAGGACGCCCGCGACGCCGCCTGGACCCGGGTGAAGGCGGGCTGAACCATGGCACTGCTGCGTCACCCCTCGCGCCTGCGTCCCCGTCTCCGCCGTCGACGCTCGGACCCCGCCGGCACCCGTATGTGGTCCTGGTTCATGCTCCCCGGCACCCTGTGGATGACCGGGTTCCTGATCGCCTCGCTGCTGCTGGTCGCCATCCTCGCCTTCGGCACCACCGACGAGCTCGGCAATCCCCGCTTCGGGTTCAACCTCGCCGGGTTCCGTGCCCTGGCCGACCCCGCCTACACCGAGGTGCTGGCCCGCTCACTCGGCTACGCCCTGCTGACCTGTGTCATCTGCCTGCTGATCGCCTACCCGGTGGCGTACACCATCGCCCTGTACGGCGGCCGCTGGAAGAACGCGCTGATCGCCGCCATCGTGGTGCCGTTCTTCGCCAACTACCTGGTGCGCATGTACGGCTGGTCGGTGGTCCTCTCCGACGACGGACCGCTGCTGCGCGCACTGCGCGCCGTGGGCCTGGCCGACGGCGACACCAAGATCCTCAACACCGGTGTCGGCGTGGTCGCCGGGCTCGTCTACGGCTTCGTGGTCTTCATGATCATCCCGCTGTACGCGGCCCTGGAACGACTGGACGTCTCCCTGATCGAAGCGGGCCGCGACCTCTACGGCGGACCGGTCCGGACCTTCCTGTTCGTCACCCTGCCCGCCACCCGGCAGGGCGCCGCCGCCGGACTGGTCCTGGTCTTCCTGCCCGCCATGGGCGACTTCGTCAGCGCACAGCTGATGGGCGGCCCGGACCAGATCATGATCGGCAACCTGATCCAGGACAAGTTCTTCCAGGGCCAGAACTGGCCGCTAGGCTCCGCGCTCACCATGCTGCTGATGCTCGTCCTGCTGGTCGGGATGTTCGGCTACCTCAGGCGCACCCGCAAGGACGAGGCGGAGGCCCGCCGATGACCAACTTGATCTCACGAACCCGTACGAAGGCCGCGGCCGCCCGGCCCGCCGGCCGCACCCGCGCCCGGCGCGGCCGCGCCGACCGGCGGCCCCGCGTCCTCGTCGCCGTCACCGTGCTGTTCTTCGCGCTGCTCTACCTGCCCATAGCCGTGGTGACGCTGTTCTCCTTCAACTCCCAGAAGTCCCTCACCGTCTTCGACGGATTCAGCCTGCGCTGGTACCGCGCCTTCGTCCACGACGACATCCTGCTCGCCTCGCTCGGCACCAGCCTGCGCATCTCCCTGGTCGCCACGGCCGGTTCGATCGTCCTCGGCGTCGCCCTGGCGCTCGGCCTGGTGCGCAGCCGCACCCGGCTCGGCTCACTGGCCGGCCTGATCATGCTCGTGCCGCTCATCACCCCGGAGATCGTCACCGGCGTCGCCTCGATGCTGCTGTTCAAGGGCCTCGGCATCACCCTGTCCACCGGCACCGTGATGCTCTCCGAGATCACCTTCTCCATCTCCTACGTCACGGTCATCCTCCGCTCCCGGGTAGCGGCGCTGAACCCCGAGGTGGAGGAGGCCGCGATGGACCTCGGTGCCACCCGGTGGCAGGCGGTCCGCCTGGTCACCCTGCCCGCGCTGCTGCCCGCCGTGCTCGCCAGCGCCGTACTGATCTTCGCGCTCGTCTTCGACGACTTCGTCCTCGCCTACTTCACCACCGGCGTCGACCCGCAGCCGCTGTCGGTACGGATCTACTCCGCGATCCGCTTCGGCGTACAGCCCACCATCAACGCCGTCGGCACCCTGATGCTCGCCGGATCCATCGGCCTGATCGCCCTGGCCCTCTTCATACCGCGCCTGTTCGGCAGGCGCGGCGGCCTCGACCTCCTCTCCGGGAAGTGACCCCATGGACGCGAACCTTGCCGTCCGCCTCGACGGCGTCTCCAAGCGATACGCGGACAGCTACGCCGTCCACGACCTCGACCTCGGTATCGAGGCCGGCCGCTTCTTCTCCCTGCTGGGCCCCTCCGGCTGCGGCAAGACCACCTCACTGCGCATGATCGGCGGGTTCACCGACCCGACGGAGGGATCCGTGCTGCTGGCCGGTGAGGACGTGACCGCGCTGCCGCCCGACAAACGCAACGTCAACACCGTTTTCCAGAGCTACGCCCTCTTCGACCACCTGAGCATCGCCGACAACGTCGCCTTCGGCCTCAAGCGCAAGGGCGTGGACAAGGCGGAGATACGGCGCCGGGTCGGCGAGATGCTGGACCTGGTCCAGCTCCAGGGCCTCGCCGCACGCAAGCCCCGCACCCTCTCCGGCGGCCAGCGCCAGCGCGTCGCCCTGGCCCGCGCCCTGGTCAACCGGCCGGCCGTACTCCTGCTGGACGAACCCCTCGCCGCCCTCGACCTGAAACTGCGCCGCCAGATGCAGGTGGAGCTCAAGCAGATCCAGCGCGAGGTCGGCATCACCTTCGTGTTCGTCACCCACGACCAGGACGAGGCACTCACCATGTCCGACCGGATCTGTGTGATGAACGAGGGCCATGTCGAGCAGTGCGGCACCCCCGAGGACGTCTACGAGCACCCCGCCAGCCGCTTCGTCGCCTCGTTCATGGGCACCTCCAACCTGATGGCCGGTACCTACCGCGACGGCGAGGTGACCCTCGACCAGGGACCCGTCCTGCCGGTCGGCCGCCGCCCCGGCATCGCGGACGGCAGCGCCGTCAGCGTGTCCGTACGGCCGGAGAAGGTCTGGCTGTCCGACTTCGAGCCGGGCATGTCGGTGCTGAACGGAGTGATCCGCGACACCGTCTACAGCGGCGCCACCACCACCTACCTGATCGAACTCGCCCCCGGCGTCACCCTGTCCGTACTGGAGCAGAACACGGCGCGCGCCCGCATGGAGGACCGCTGGAGCGGCGGCGAGAACGTCGAGTTCGGCTGGCGGCCCGAGCACTGTCTCGTCCTCGCCTGACCGCCCGCCCCCGATCCGGAAAGCGAAACCGATGCAGCACGACGTGATCGTTCTCGGTGCGGGCCTCGCCGGGCTCGCCGCCGCCCGTGACCTGGCGGCCGCCGGCACCGACGTACTCGTCCTGGAGGCCAGGGACCGGGTGGGCGGCCGGGTCGAGCAGACCCGCCTCCCCGACGGCCGCACCGTCCAACTCGGCGGCGAGGTCGTCGGCCGCGCCCACACCGCCTATCTCGGCCTCGCCGAGGAACTGGGCCTGAAGCTCGTGCCCAGCTATGTCGCCGAGCCGGGCCGGATGGTCCGGGCCACCCCGGAGGGCCGCTCGGCGGGCGAGCCGCCGCACTGGTTCGGGCCCGGCGACGCGGCCCTGCACGAACGGCTCGGCGCGGAGTTCACCGCACTGGCCGCGACCGTCGACCCCGACGACCCGTGGTCCCACCCCGACGCCACCGCCCTCGACCGGCTGTCCGTCGCCGGCTGGCTGCGCTCCCGGCATGCCACACCCGCGGTCGTACGCCTGTGGGAGATCGGCCAGCTGGCCCTGGCGAGCGGCTCCTACGAACGGACCTCCCTGCTCGCCGCACTCCGCAAGAGCGCCTCCGTACCGGGTGCCGGGCCCGGTGACTACGACTACGACGACTGGGAGGGGCTGCGGCTCGCCGAGGGATCGGCGACCCTCGCCGAGGTGATGGGCCGCGCACTGGCCCCGCGCATCCGCCTGGGCTCGCCCGTCGCGGCCGTGGACATACGCCCCGGCCGCTCGACCGTCCGCCTGGCCACCGGCGAGATCCTCACCGCCGGTGCCGTGGTCAGCGCCCTGCCCGTCGGCCCCCTGCGGGCCGTCTCCGTCACCGGCGTGAGCGACGCCCGCCTCGCCTCCCTGCACCGCCAGCGACACGCGACGGCCGCCAAGTTCGCGGCCGTCTACGACCGCCCGTTCTGGCGCGCGGACGACCTGAACGGCCTCTCCGAGTGCGAGGGCGTCCTGGGCAGCACCTGGCCGCAGAACGAGGGCATCCTGTCCGCGCTGATCCCGCCCGAACGCTACGGCGTCCTGCTCGGCACCCCGCCCCATCTGCGGGTCCCCGAACTGCTCGCCGAGGTGGCCACCCTGTACGGCGACGAGGCCCACCGCCCGCTCTCCTGCCACCTGCGCCTGTGGGGCAGCGACCCCTGGACCCTGGGCTACGTCACCCAGTGGTCCCCGGGCGAGGTGACGGCCGTCGGCCCACTGCACGGCACCCATGAACCCCCGTTCTACGTCTGCGGCTCCGACCAGTGGGTCGCCGGTTACATGGAGGGCGCCGTCCGCACCGGCCGCGCCGCCGCGAGGGAGGCGTTGCGCCGTGGCTGACCACGACCGACCGGCGACCGTTCACAACCACATCGGCGGCACGGAGACGGCGGCCCGCTCCGGAGCGACCCTGCCCCTGGTCGATCCGGCCACCGGCCGGGTGCACGGCTCCGCCGCGCTGTCCGGACCCGAGGACGTCGACGCCGCCTGCCGGGCGGCCGAACGCGCCCTCCCCGGCTGGGCGGCCACCACCCCGGCCGAGCGGCAGACCGCGCTGCTGCGCCTCGCCGACGCGCTGGAGCGGCATGCCGACGCCGTGGCGGCTGCCGAGGTCACCGACACCGGAAAGCCGCGCGCGCTGTTCCTCGCCGACGAACTGCCCGCCGTCGTGGACGTGCTGCGCTATTTCGCCGGGGCCGCCCGCAACCTGCCGGGCGCGGCCGCCATGGAGTACACCTCCGGCCGTACCTCCCTGCTGCGCCGGGAGCCGGTCGGGGTGTGCGCGCAGATCACCCCCTGGAACTACCCGCTGATGATGGCCGTATGGAAGATCGCGCCCGCGCTCGCGGCGGGCAACACGGTCGTACTGAAGCCGTCGGAGACCACCCCGTCCTCCACCGTGCTGCTGGCCCGGCTGGCCGCCGAGCACCTGCCGCCCGGCGTGCTCAACGTGGTGTGCGGAGGCCGTGACACCGGACGCGATCTGGTCGCCCACCCCGCCGTCCGGCTGGTCGCCGTCACCGGCAGTGTCCGCGCCGGACAGCAGGTCGCCGCCGCGGCGGCCGCCGATCTCAAGCGCCTCCACCTCGAACTGGGCGGCAACGCCCCCGTGCTGATCCACGAGGACGCCGATCCCGCCGCGACGGCGGAGGAGTTGGTGCCCCTCGCCTTCTACAACGCGGGCCAGGACTGCACGGCCGCCACCCGGATCCTCGTCCACCACCGCATCCACGACGCGTTCCGCGATGCCTTCGCCGAGCGGGCCGCGCGTCAGGTGACCGGTGACCCGGACGCCCCGGACACCGACTTCGGCCCGCTCAACAGCGCCGCCCAGCTCGCCTCCGTACGCCGTCTGCTGGACGGCCTCCCGGACCACGCCGAGGTCGTGACCGGCGGATCGGCCCTCGACCGCCCCGGGTTCTTCCATTCGGCCACGGTGGTCGCCGGGGTCGGGCAGGACGACGAGATCGTGCGGAGCGAGGTGTTCGGGCCGGTCGTCACCCTCCAGCCCTTCACCGATGAGGCCGAGGCCTTCGAGATGGCGAACGCCGTCCCCCAGGGCCTCGCCGCGAGCGTCTGGACGCGTGACCACGACCGGGCCATGCGGGCGAGCCGCGCCCTGCACACGGGGATCGTCTGGGTCAACACCCACGGCACGACGGTCTCGGAGATGCCGCACGGCGGCGTGCGTCACTCCGGCTACGGCAGCGACCTGTCGCTCACCGGGCTGCTCGACTACACGCAGGTCAAGCACGTCATGCTGTGACGGTTGGTGTTCAGTCGCCGCTCAGTCGCCGTCGTCGCCGGACCGGTTCGTGCCGCGGCGGCGGCTCTTGGCGGCGCTGCTCGCAAGTTCGCCCAGCACGAGGGTGACGGTGGCCACCGCCCGGGCCCAGCGCGGGCCGCCGCGCTCGGCCCACACCACGCAGACGCAGCCGCCGATGACGAGTGCCAGCACACCGACCAGCAGCACAATGATCATTTTCCCCACCCCTGCGTCTCACGTGTGTTCACGCGGTCGGGGAGATCATCTCAGGCCGCGGGGCGCGGCGGCGGTGGCACGTGACCGGTGCGGCGGTGCCGTCAGGCTGCCGCGTGGAGCGCGGCCGCCTTGCCCTTGGTGACGGCGTCCTCGTGGGCCCGCGCCTTCGACGCCTCGGCGAGCGGGATCAGGTCCTTCATCGCCGGGTTGGAGTGCGCCATGGTCAGCTCGGGCACGATGAAGTCCACCTCCATGCCGAGCATGTCGCCGAGGACCGCCTGGAGCAGGTTCTGCACGTACTCGAAGCCCTCGCGCGGGGTGCCGGGCGCGTAGGAGCCGCCGCGGCTGGCGACGACGTAGACCGGGGTGCCCTTGACCAGGGACTGGTCGGCCATGAAGGTACGGCCGGCCAGGATCACCTGGTCGAGCCACGCCTTCAGCGTGGACGGGATCGTGAAGTTGTACATCGGGGCGCCTATGAGCACCGCGTCCGCGCTCTCCAGCTCCTCGATCAGCCGCAGCCGCGAAGCGAGGGCCTCGGCCTGCTCGGGGGTGTGGTCGCCGGGGGCGGCGAACCCGGCGGACACGGCCGCCGCGTTGAGATGCGGGACGGGGTGCGCGCCGAGGTCGTGGTGGATCACGGTGCCGTCGGGGTGCTGCTCCTCCCACGCCTTGCGGAAGGCGGCCGTGACCGAGCGGGAGGCGGAGGCGGCCTCGGGCCAGAGGGAAGAGTCCAGGTGCAGCAGCGTTGCCATGGGGGTCTCCAGACAGAGTGGTGCCATAGGTGTGTGAAGTGCCCGAAACCGGGCCATAAGGTGCCCGCTTTTCCGTGCGCTACTAGTAATAACACAGGGGCTTACTTTTTTTTAGTAGCGACCAAAGTCATCTGTAGACTGGGCCCATGGAGGTCACCGGGGACGCCCTCACGGAGCCATGCACCACCGTCGACCGCGGTATCACGCGGGTGTTCGGGCTGCTCGGCAAGCGCTGGACAGGCCCGATCGTGTTCGTCCTCCTGGGCGGCCCGGCGTACTTCGCGGACGCGCGCCGCGCCATCCCCGGCATCAGTGAGCGCATGCTCTCGGACCGGCTGACCGAACTGGGCGCCGCCGGTCTTGTCGTGCGTGAGGTCGACGAAGGCCCGCCACTGCGGGTGGCGTACCGCCTGACCGCGGCCGGCGCCGCTCTCGAACCAGCCCTGAGGGAACTCGCCGTCTGGGCGGAGGAGCACCTCCCCGAGGCGAAGGGCGCCGGGGCCTGCTGCGAGTGAGTGGGGGAGGCGAACCGCAGGTCGAGTAGGGGGTTAACCCCATGTCCGTGCCTGTCAGGGCCTTGTAGCGTGACGGCCAGGCCGGATTCGATCATGGAATCCGGCCTGGCATCGACTCGACAGGCTCGACAGGTTCGACGGGGGAGACTCTCATGCACCAGCGGTTCCGCGTTCTCGCGGTGGCGACCGTGACCGCGATCGCGGCGGGCGGGCTCGGCGGGTGCGGTGCACTCGACCGGGACAAGGCCTTCGAGGACGACCACGCCGTCCCGGGGAAGCTCACCTCGGTACGGATCGACAACCAGAACGGCGGCGTCGAGGTGCGCGGCACCGAGGGCGGCACCAAGGTGTCGGTCCACCGCCATGTCTCATACCGGGGCGACAGACCCGAGTCACCGACCTACCGCGTGGAGAACGGCGCCCTGGTGCTCGCCGGCTGCGGCGACCGCTGCTCGGTGGACTACACGGTCGACGTGCCCGCGAACCTGCCGGTGACCGGTTCGACGACCAACGGCGACGTCGAACTTTCCGCCGTTGGCGCGGTGAAGGTGTCCACCAGCAACGGCAGCGTGACGGTGGACGGCTCGACGGGGCAGGTCGGCCTGCGCACCACGAACGGCGATGTCGAGGCGAAGGGCCTGAAGGGCGGCGGGGCCAGGGCCGAGACGACCAACGGTTCGGTCTCCATCGCTCCGGCGGCGGCTCAGAACGTATGGGCGAAGACCACCAACGGAGACGTCACCGTCACCGCGCCCACCGGTCCCTACCGGGTGTCCACCAGGGTCGACAGCGGCAGCCGTCACATCTCCGTGCCCAGCGATCCGTCGGCCGCCCACACGCTGGACCTGACCACGTCCAGTGGCGACATCACGGTCAGGGCCGAGTGATGACGGTCCATCACCTCCGGCACGTCGGCGACTGAACGGTCCTCGACCGACCGGTCCTTCACGGTGCGTCAGTCGGCCCAGGGCTCGAACCCGGTGTCGAGCACGGCCGCGAGGGCGGTGCGCAGCCGGGTCGCCTCGTCGGTTCCGAAGTTCTCCTCGAACCTCCGCTGCACCGCCTGCCACAGCGGCAGCGCGGCCCTCATCCGGGCAAGGCCCTCCGGCGTGAGCGTCACGATCCGGGCGCGGCGGTCGGCCCGCGACGGTTCGACGGTCACCAGGCCCTCGCGGGCGAGCGGCTTGAGGTTGGACGCCATCGTCGTACGGTCCATGGCGATCATGTCGGCGAGGGCGGTGATCATCACCTCCCCGTGGACGCTGAGCCTCTGAAGGATGCTGAACTGCGTCGACCTGAGGCCGACCGGGGCCAGCGCCTTGTCATACGTGGCACCGAGATACCGGGACGCCTTGCGCAGCGCCAGGTTGTTGCACCGGTCGCCCGGATCGGTCGGCGGTGTGGTCATGTCTCCTCCAGAGTCGCTCCTCTCATCTTGCCGGTCCGCAGATTATGTTCATATGCTCTGAATTGCCGTAGCGAATGGGGATGAGCGCGAGTGGAAGGGGCCGGGCGGATGGCTGCCGGTGAACTCGTCCTCGTCACCGGCGCCGGTGGCGTGGGTCGTGCGATCGTCGAAGAACTGCGTTCGGGTGGCTTGCCGGTGCGGGTGATGGTCCGCCGGGACGACGCCCGGGCGGCCGGGTTCCGGTCGCTGGGCGCGGAGGTGGTCGTCGGTGACCTGACCCGGCCCGAGACCGTCGCGACCGCCCTGGAGGGTGCCGGGCGGATGTACTTCGCGATGCCGGTGTCACGCGACCACCTGCTCGCGGCGACGGTGGTGGCGGACGTGGCGCGCGAGTACGGGCATCTCGGCGCCCTGGTCGGCATGTCTCAGATGACGGTGTCGCAGATGACCGCCGTCAGTACCGCCGAGTCCCGGCAGCAGCGGCTGCACTGGCTGGCGGAGCGGGTGTTCGACTGGTCCGGCCTGCCGGTGGTCCACATCCGGCCGACGTCGTTCCTGGACAATCCGCTGTTCACGGTGCTCGCGGCGCGGACGATCCGGGAAAGGGGTGCCATCGAGCTCCCGTTCGGCTCCGGTCGTACCTCACCCATCGCCGCCGCCGACGTGGCGCGCACGGTCGCCGCCGTGCTCCGGGATCCGCCCCCGCACATCGGTCACGTCTACGAACTGACCGGGCCCCGCACGGTCGACATGACCGAGATGGCCGGGGAGTTCTCCCGGGCGCTGGGGCGGCCGGTGACCTACACGGACGTACCGTTCGAGCAGTGGCGAGCCGAGGTGCTCGCGAAGGCCGGGCTGCCGGAGCATGTCGAGGAGCACATCGCCACCATGGCCCGCCTCCACCACGAGAACCGCTACGACCGCTCCTGCGACGACGTCCAGCGCCTGACGGGCACCCCGGCCGGGACGGTGGAGGAGTTCGTGGCCGCTCGCAGGGACTTCTACCTGGGCTGACGGGCGCCGCCTCCGGCCGTGGTGACCGGCGGTGACGCCCCTCGTCCCCGCCGTCAGTCCGTGCCGGATTCCATGGCCGCGCGGTCCAGCAGCTCGTCCTCCTCGGAGACCTCGCCGCGGGAGGTGATGGCCTCGGCGCCGCCCTCCGGCATGGCACCGATCAGGCCGGTCGCGGCCGCCTGGGCGGCACCGATGGCGGGGCTCGCCGTGCCGATCAGGCCCATACCGGCGTACTGCTCCAGCTTGGCGCGGGAGTCGGCGATGTCCAGGTTGCGCATGGTGAGCTGGCCGATCCGGTCCAGCGGGCCGAACGCGGAGTCCTCGGTGCGCTCCATGGAGAGCTTGTCCGGGTGGTAGCTGAACGCCGGACCCCGGGTGTCGAGGATCGAGTAGTCCTCGCCTCGCCGCAGCCGCAGGGTCACCTCGCCGGTGACGGCCGCGCCGACCCAGCGCTGGAGCGACTCCCGGATCATCAGGGCCTGCGGGTCCAGCCAGCGGCCCTCGTACATCAGCCGGCCGAGGCGCCGGCCCTCGTTGTGGTACTGGGCGAGGGTGTCCTCGTTGTGGATGGCGTTGACCAGACGCTCGTACGCCGCGTGCAGCAGGGCCATGCCGGGCGCCTCGTAGATGCCGCGGCTCTTGGCCTCGATGATCCGGTTCTCGATCTGGTCGGACATGCCCATGCCGTGCCGACCGCCGATGGCGTTGGCCTCCATGACCAGGTCGACGGACGAGGCCATCTCCTTGCCGTTGATCGTCACCGGCCGGCCCTGGTCGAAGCCGATGGTCACGTCCTCGGTGGCGATCTCGACCTCGGAGTCCCAGAACCGCACGCCCATGATCGGCTCGACGGTCTCGACGCCGGTGTCCAGGTGCTCCAGGGTCTTGGCCTCGTGGGTGGCGCCCCAGATGTTGGCGTCCGTGGAGTACGCCTTCTCGGTGCTGTCGCGGTACGGCAGCCCGTGCGCCAGCAGCCACTCCGACATTTCCTTGCGGCCACCGAGCTCGGACACGAAGTCCGCGTCCAGCCAGGGCTTGTAGATCCGCAGGTGCGGGTTGGCGAGCAGGCCGTACCGGTAGAACCGCTCGATGTCGTTGCCCTTGAAGGTCGAGCCGTCGCCCCAGATCTGGACCCCGTCCTCGAGCATCGCGCGGACGAGCAGGGTGCCGGTGACGGCCCGGCCGAGGGGGGTGGTGTTGAAGTACGCCCGCCCACCCGATCGGATGTGGAACGCGCCGCAGGTCAGCGCGGCCAGGCCCTCCTCGACCAGCGCGGCACGGCAGTCGACCAGACGCGCGATCTCGGCGCCGTAGGTCTGCGCGCGGCCGGGCACCGAGGCGATGTCCGGCTCGTCGTACTGGCCGATGTGGGCGGTGTAGGTGCAGGGGACGGCGCCCTTGTCGCGCATCCAGGCGACGGCGACCGAGGTGTCGAGACCACCGGAGAAGGCGATGCCGACGCGTTCGCCGACGGGCAGGGAGGTGAGGACCTTGGACATGGGTAGATTATGCACTGCGATGCATGGTCATGCAAAGCCCTGCGCTTTTCTCATCTCACGTCGACGTAGTCGACCAGGGCGTCGGCGGCTCCCGTCGTGCCGTTTCCGGCGTAACTGAAGCGCCAGTAGCCGTCCGCCGTTGCCTTCGCGGTCGCCTTCAGGGCGCCGCCGGTGCCGCTGGTCACCGTCTTCACGGTGGTGAAGGTCGCGGTGCCCGCCTTTCGGAACTGGAGCCTCACCTTCTGGCCGGCATAGCCGCCCGTGGTGAGATTGTCCCAGTTCGCGCGTTTCAGGGTGCCCTTGACCGTGAGGGTCTTGCCCTTGGCCACCGGCTCCGGGGAGGCGTCGGCGGTCAGGGTGGCGGCCCGCTTCATGGTGAACGTGCTCGCGTCGTCCAGGTTGACGTAGTCCGAGTCGTTGGCGTCCACGGAGGTCCAGACGTGCCAGGTGCCGGCATGGGCGTTGATGAGGTCCGCGTTCGGGTCGACGGTGATGTCGGCGACACAGGTGACGGTGGTGGCGCTGCCCGAGGCCGGGGTGCAGGCCAGTGGGGTGTCGGAGCCGGGGCCCGCGGAGCCGTCGGGGAGGTCGAACGAGCCGTGGTAGACCCAGCCGTAGGCGTCCTTGATCCCCGAGTCGTCACTCGTGGTGATGCTGAGCTTGAACGTCTTCTTCGCGGTGGCGCCGACCACGACCGCCTTGCCGCCGTTGACGACGACACCGACGATCGTGGTGTCGCCCTGACCGGCGTCGGCCTCGGCGGCCGTGGCGGCGAGGGCGGACAGAACCAGCGCGCCCGACAGGGTGACAGCGGCTGAACGTATGAACATATGTCCTCATAGAGGAGAGTTGTTCGCTCGAATGCGAGCAACAGCCTGAAGTGCTCGGACAGTAGGGAGGACGCCCGCCGCCCCGCCGCGGTTTCCGCGCCCGGCCGGTACGCGGCGCGGCGGTGACCGAGCGGTTACCGTCGGCAGCATGGACCTGGAACGCCGAGGGTGGCTCCCCTGCGCGCTCAGCGGAGCCGTGTTCGCCGTGTGCATGGCCGGCACCACACTGCCGACCCCGCTCTACAGCCTCTACCAGGACAAACTCGGGTTCTCCGAACTGACCGTCACGGTCGTGTACGCCGTCTACGCCTTCGGGGTCATCGGTGTGCTGCTGCTGGCGGGCAACGCCTCCGACGCCCTGGGCAGGCGCCCGGTACTGCTGTGCGGCCTCGGGTTCGCGGCGGTCAGCGCCGTCTGCTTCCTGAGCGCCGGCGGCCTCGGCCGGCTGTACGCCGGCCGTCTGCTGTCGGGCCTGTCCGCCGGTCTGTTCACCGGGGCGGCGACGGCCTATGTGATGGAGCTGGCGCCCCCGGGCGGCACCTCCCGTGCCACGTTCGTCGCCACCGCCGCCAACATGGGCGGGCTGGGCTGCGGCCCCCTGCTCGCCGGGCTGCTCGCACAGTACGCGCCCTGGCCGCTGCACCTGCCGTTCGTCGTCCATCTCGCCCTGCTGGCCTGCTCGGCCGCGGTGCTGCTGTGGCTTCCGGAGACCGTCCGGGAACGGCGGCCGCTGAGCACCGTACGACCGCAGCGCCCCAGCCTGCCCGGGCCGGTGCGCGCGGTGTTCGGGCCGGCGGCGATCGCCGCGTTCGCCGGTTTCGCGCTGTTCGGTGTGTTCACGTCGGTCAGCCCCGCGTTCCTCGCCGAGTACCTGGGGGTGCGCGACCACGCCGTGAGCGGGCTGGTCGTCGCGCTCGCCTTCTTCGCCTCGACCGTCGGGCAACTCGCGGTCGGCCGCATCGGCGTGGCACGCTCGCTGCCGCTCGGCTGTGCCGTGCTCCTGACCGGGCTCGCCCTGCTCGCGGCCGCGCTGCACTGGGACCTGATGGCGCTGGTGGTGCTCAGCGCGGCCGTCGGCGGTGCGGGCCAGGGGCTGGCGTTCCGCGGCGCGCTGTCCGCCGTGGCCGAGGCGTCCCCCGCGGACCGGCGGGCGGCGGTGATCTCCGCCCTGTTCGTCGTCGCCTACGCGGGAATCTCGCTGCCGGTGATCGGGGTCGGCCTGCTGACCGGACCGCTCGGGCTGCGCGGCGCGGGACTGGTGTTCATCGCCTGCATGGCGGCCCTCGTCACCGTCGCGGGCGCCTATCTGCTCGCCCGGCTGTCTCGCCGTACGAGCGGGTAACCGCTGATCACACGTGCAATCCATAACGATCCCGGCCGACACCTTGCGCTACGGCTGATCACCCATAGCCTCCGCACATGGCATTTCTCTCAAGTCGCCGCAGAAGGGCCCGCCTTGTACTCGCGCTGGACGACCCCGCTCTCGACAGGCTGCTGAAGGCGCTGCTCGCGACGACCAGGACCGGCACGATCGCGACCACGGACCTGTGCTCGGCCCAGATATCCCGTCTCATGGACGAGGAGACGGACGACTGGGACCGCCACACACAACGGATGTCCGTCCTCGCACACTGCCTGTCCGAGACGCATGTGCCCCGGGCCTGGACCGCCCGGGAACCGGGCAACGCGCGGGCCCGTGTACTGCACGCGTGGTCACTGCTCGTGCGCGCACGCGCGCAGCGCAGCCTGGCGGACGGGAACACCATCGCCCAGAACTGCTTCCGCGCCGCCGAACTCGCGCCCCAGGACCCCACCCCCTGGGTGGTGCTGCTGGGTCTGGCCCGGCTGGAGCGGCGCGGCCAGCCGGAGGCGTTCGGCATCTGGAACGAGGTGCTGGCGCGCGACCGCTGGAACCGTGAGGCGTACCTCGGCATGCTGCGCTATCTGGGCCCGGACGAGATGGGCTCGCGCATCCAGGTCCTGGACTTCGTGGACGCCGTCCGGGCCCGCGCCCCCGAGAACGCGCCCTGCACGGCGACGGAACTCACCGCCCAGGTCCTCCAGTACCACTCCGTCCTCGCCCTGGGCGGGGTCGAGGCGCTGATGGCACGCAACCACTGGACCCATGTCGAGGCCGCCCAGGTCCTCGACCGCGCCGCCCACACCTGGGCCCGGCCCGGTTTCCTGCACCACGCCGCCGCCCTCGCCGACCTGAACCTGCTCGCCTACGCGCTGATCGCGGCCGAACGGCGCCACGACGCCCGCCCGGTCTTCGAGGCGATCGGCGGCCAGGTCGTCTCCTGGCCGTGGAGCGTCGGCGGAGAGCCCGTGGCCGAGTACGAGAAGGCCCGGAGCCGGACGACGATCGGGGGGTGAGCCCCGCGACTGTCGACAACGCTCGTGATCAGTGCACCTGGACCTCACCCCAGATGCCCGGCCGAGTTCACCGCGCGGAGCACCTCCGCCGCCATCCCGCGCTCGCCGCGCGCGTTGGGGTGCAGGGCGGCGGCCGGGCCACTGGGCTGGAGCGGCTCGACCCAGCGGGTGCCGGCCGCGGAGCAGGCGTTGTGCTCCCGCGAGGGAGTGTAGGTGTCCACGAAGTCGGCGCCGGCCGCGCGGGCCCGCTCCCGCAGGGTGGCGTCGAGCTGCTGCTCCTTTTCCCGGAGAAAGGTGATGTCGCCGCGGGCCAGGGGAAGTTCGAGCCCGCAGGCGGAGCTGTCGGCGGGCATGATCGCCGGGTAGCCGACGACAAGGACGCGAGCCCCGGGCGCGCGACGGCGGACCTCGCGCAGCGCGTCGGACAGCCGACCGCCCGCGGCGGCGATCCGCTCCTGTGCGTGGTCGGTGCCACCCTCCACGTACTGCCCGCGGCAGGGGGCGGGCTCGGGCCGGTGCGAGCCGCCGCCGGTGCCGAGGAAGGCGTCCGCCGTCGTGTCGGTGACACACCGCATGATCATGCCGATGAGGTCGAGGTCGTTGCTGCCGATGCCGATCGTGACCAGCCGGGTCGCCGGGGACAGCGCGCCGAACTGGGCCGGGTTGCTGCCGCCGCCGGTGATCTGGGGCGCGGTGAGGTCGGCGATGGCGGCCCCGCTGCAGCTCACGTCCCGGAAGTCGTCGGCCGTGAGGCCGAGCCCGGCGGCGACCAGCGCCGGATAGTTGTGGTCGGAGCGGCCGCAGCCGGCCGGATCCGCGCTCTGCCGGGGGATTCCCACACCGGAGGTGAAGGAGTCCCCGACCGCGGCATACCGGGTCCGGGAGTCCGCCGGCCCGGCGTCCCGGGCGCCGCCGTCGCGGGCGATGCCGACGTAGGCGGCCAGCGCACCGGCCGTGAGCAGGAGCCCGGCGAGCAGGGCCGGTGGGCGAGTCGTCATGCCTCCATGGTCCGCCCCGTCGTCGCGTACGACCTGTGCCGGGGCCCGTGTCACCGGTGTCCTACCACCTACGGCGTCACGGGCATCCGGCGCCCGGGGGAGCGGCGCCTGCCGGATCGGGCGTAGGCGGGGCGCGGTCGCGTCCGGGGTCCGGCGTCCGTACGTCCGTGGATGTCGTGCTGCGGGGCCATGTGCTCGGCGCGATGGATCGAAACCGTGCGGGCCCGCACCTCCGCGCGCCCTTCGCCGGACACCCCCCGTCGCGGGACGATTCCGGACACGGCGAGGGCCGACGAGGACAAGGAGCGGACATGGCTGTGGTGTTGTCCATGAGCTGGGCCGGGGTGACCCCGAAGCAGTACGACATCGTGCGCGACGCGGTGGACTGGGAGGCGGTCGCCCCCTCGGGCGCTCAGATGCACGTGGCCTGGTTCGACGCCGAGGGGCTCCGGGTGGTCGACGTCTGGGAGTCGGAACAGGCCTTCCAGGCCTTCTTCGCGGAACGGCTGGCCCCGGCGGTCGAGAAGGCCGGTATCGGCGGCATGCCCGAGAGCGAGTTCACCCCGCTGCACAGGCGGTTCGTCGCCCCCGGGACCAGCGGCGCCGCGTGACCCCGCGCCCGGGCAACTCGGTGCCGCCCACATCGAGTTGTCCGGGCCTCTTCCATGGCCCACCCATTGACTTTCGTCCACGTCTGTTGGTTGAGTGGCTCATCCACTGAGCCACTGGGAGGACCGGGTGGAGACCCTGCCGCGCGAAACCATCGTCGACGTCCTGGAGGGCAGGCTGCGTGAGGACATCCTCACCGGCCGCCATCCGGCCGGGAGTTATCTGCCGCCCGAGCGGCAACTCGCGGACGGCTACGGCGTCACCCGCACCACCCTGAAGCACGCCTTCGGCCGCCTCGTGCAGGCGGGACTGCTGGAGACCCGGCACGGCGTCGGCACCCGGGTGCGTGACTACCTGCGCGTGGGCGGAGCCGACCTGCTCCCCATGCTCGTACGGCACAGCCCCGACTGGATCGGCGAGATCTTCGAAGTACGGCGCGGCATAGGAACCCTGATCGCCGGACGCGCCGCCGTCCGGGCCACCGCCCGGCAACACGCCGAACTGCGCCTGCTGCTCACCGCCGTGGGGGAGGCCGCGGACGCCGACGCCGTGCAGTTGGCGGACATCGAGGTGCACCGCGCCCTCGCCCGTGCCACGGGCAACCGGGTCTATCTCCTGCTGACCAACACCCTCTTCAACGCCTATCTGCCGGTACGCGCCGCGCTGCGGGGCCCCTTCACCGACGCCGCGGCGGCCCGGGCCCGCCTGGAACCTGTGATCGACGCGGTCACCGCCGGTGACGAGGCGGCCGCCCGGCAGGCCGCCGAGGACTACCTGACCGCCACCGAGCGCATCATGCTGGACGGCCTCGCATGAGCGCGGACCCCGCCACCGAGGCCGGGGCGCGCCCGGACCGCGGGATGCCGGAGCGCGGCACCGTCTTCACCGAGACGATGCTCGGCACCCTGCGGCTCGACGACACGGAGGGCACCCGGCGGATCCGCCTCGACCTGCGGGTCTCGGCGGACCGCGTGCTGCGGCCGACCGGCACGACCGAGGCCCGAGCCACCGGCCGGGTACGCATCGCTGACTGGGCCGACGACCCCGACGTCATCGGCGAGTTGGAGATCTCGCCGCTCGCGAGGCGCCGTATCCGCTACCGCCTCACGTTCACCGCCCAAGGCCGGCGGCTGACGCTCGACGGCTGGAAGTCGGTGACTCCACGCAGGCCCGTCGCCTCGATGACCGTACTGCCCTACACCCTGTACGAGAACGGCACCCGGATCGGCACCGGCACCCTCCGCTTCCCGGTGACCACCGGGCTCCTGCCGTTCCTCGCGAGCTTCCGCTTCCCGCGCCGGGAGAACACCGGCGCGCTGCACGCCCCACGCTGGAACGGAGAACCGGGCCGAACCGAGGTCTGGTACACCACCGTCACCGACCCGGCGACCGGCAGCGGACTGTGGCTCCACCACGAACTCACCGCGCCCGCCGACGGATCCGCACCCCATGCCCACGGCTGGGCCGCGGTGTTCCCCAAGGACGGGCCCGTACGGCACGCCCGCTTCGGTCCCGCCGCCTGGCCCCCCGGAGCGGCCGGCTTCACCGTCAACGGGGTCACGGCCCTGCCCGGAACCCTGACCGGGTCGGCGGAGGACGGGGCACTCTCCTGGAAGCTCACCGAAAGGCCCCTCGCCGAGCCGCTGTTCACCTTCCCCCGCTGGTCCTGGCGACGCCCGCTGCTGCCCGCCGCCCAGATCCTGCCCGCCGCGCGCGCCCGCTACGACGGCACCTTCACCCACGACGGCACGACGCTGACGCTCACCGCGGCCCCGGGCGCCTCCGCCCGGATCTACGGCCACGGCAACGCCCGCCGCTGGGCCTGGCTGCACGCCGACCTCGGCGGCGGCGACGTCCTGGAGATCGTCGCGGCCGTCTCCACCCGGCCGGTTCTGCGCGCGCTTCCGCCACTGGTGTTCCTGCGACTGCGGCACGTCGGCCGTACCTGGCCACGGCGCGCCGAACGGTCGGCGGTCGGCTGGGCCGGACTCGGCCGCTTCCGCGCCGCCGTCGGCCTGCCCACCTGGACGGTCGAAGGCCGCGCCGGACTGCGCCGGATCCGCGTCGAGGTCACTCAGCCGCCGGAGCGCACCCTCGCCCTGGACTACACCGACCCCGACGGCTCCCACGCCGTGTGCCGCAACAGCGAACGCGCCGACGCGCACGTCCTGCTGGAGCGCTGGTGGTTCGGCGGCTGGCGCACCGAGGCCGAGTGGACGCTCCGTGGCACGGCCCACGCCGAGGTGGGCGCCCGATGAGCGTCCCAGGCCTGGTGGCCGCCCTCATCGCCGACGACGGCACCACGGGCTGGCCCGCCCGGGTCCCCGCACGACTGGAGTCCGTGCTCGCCGCCATGCCGCGCGCCGCCCGGACCGGTGTACGTGCTGCCGCGCACGGCCTGGAGACCTACGCCAGGGCCCGGACCGGGCGTGGACTGGCCGCGCTCTCCCCGGCGGAACGGGAGTCCGTACTCGCCGGTCTCGGCACCCGGCCCACGCTCCACGCCCTGCTGGACGTGGTCAAGGTCCCCGTGCTCCTCGCGGCCGGCACCGAGCGGATGCTGGAGCAGGCGCCGCCGGTGACGCCCCCACTGGCACGGCGGGACCCGCCGCTCGACTGCACCCCGGCCCAGGCGTGGCCCGCGCGCTCCACGGCCGACGCCGTGGTCGTCGGATCGGGCGCGGGCGGCGCCATGGCCGCGCTGACCCTCGCCCGCGCCGGGCTCGACGTCGTCGTCCTCGAAGAGGGCGAACACCACTCGACCGAATGGTTCGGCCGGCACACCCCGCTCGACCGTTTCACGCGGCTCTACCGTGACGCGGGAGCGACCTTCGCCCTCGGCAGCCCACCTCTGCTGCTGCCGACCGGCCGCGCCGTCGGCGGTACGACGGTCGTCAACTCCGGTACCTGCTACCGCACTCCGGACCACGTCCTGGCCCGCTGGGGCACCGACTTCGGATTCGGCCTCGCCGACGGCTTCGGCCCCCTGCTGGACGAGGCCGAGCGCATCCTGAGCGTGGCGACCCAGCCCCTGGACGTCCTCGGCAACAACGGCCGGATCGCTCTCGCCGGCGCGCGCGAACTGGGCTGGCGGGCCGCGCCGCTGCGCCGCAACGCCACCGGCTGCAAGGGCTCCTGCCAGTGTGTGGTGGGCTGCCCGACCGGCGCCAAGCAGAGCGTCCAGTTCTCCGTGCTGCCCGACGCGTGCGCGGCCGGAGCGCGCATCGTCACCGGCGCCCGGGTGGAACGTGTCCTCGTCGACACCGACCGGCCCGGCGGGCCGCGCGCCGCCGGGGTGCGGGTACGCCGGGAGGGCGGTGCGATCGAAATCCTCGCGCCCCTGGTCGTGGTCGCCACGGGCGCCCTCGAGTCGCCGCCGCTGCTGCGCCGTTCCGGCCTGGGCCGCCACCCACGGCTCGGCCGCAACCTCAGCGTGCACCCCGCGACGAGCGTCGCCGGGCGCTTCGCGGAGCCGGTCACCGCCTGGGAAGGCGTGCTCCAGAGCGTCGGCGTGGAGGAACACCATGACGCGGGCATCCTCGTCGAGGCCACCGCGACCCCGCCCGGCATGGGCTCCTTCGTGCTGCCGGGACTCGGCGCGGAACTGCGGGGCGAACTGGAGGGCGCCGACCGGCTCGCCACCCTCGGCGCGATGATCGCCGACCGGCCCTCCGGTCGTGTCCTCGGCCGTGACCGGACCCTGCTCCGCTACGACCTCGACGGCCGCGACGCCGGACGCCTGATGCGGGCCGTGCGCGTCATGGGTGAACTCCTCTTCGCCGCGGGCGCCGAGGAGGTCCTCACCGGAATCACCGCCACGCCCCGGGTGCGCAGTTCGGCGGAACTGGACGCCGTCCTGGCCAACACCTCCGTGCGGCAGCTGCATCTGTCGGCCTACCACCCCACCGGGACCGTCGCCGCGGGCGCGGACCCGCAGCGCTTCCCGGCGGACGGGAGGGGACGGCTGCGCGGGGTGCACGGGGTGCTGATCGCCGACGCGTCCGTGCTGCCCGGCTGCCCGGAGGTGAACCCGCAGCTCAGCATCATGGCGGCGGCCCTGGCTGTCGTCCGGGAACACCTCGGGTGACTGGTTGAGCGAGTAGAAAAGTTGTCTCGTTGCACTTTTGGATCGAGTGTGGTTTTGTGGTGGTGCGGTCGACGGGCACGGTCCCGGCCGCACCATCCTCCGTTTCGGATTTTCGAAACCTCCCTTGATCCCCGAAACATCCCTGAGAGAAGGGACTCCTCGCCATGTCCGCATCCAGCCCCCGCATCGCGATCGTCGGAGCCGGCCCCGGCGGCCTCGTCTGCGCCCGCGTCCTGCAACAGCACGGCATCCCGGTGTCCGTCCACGACCTCGACGCGTCCCGCACCGCCCGCGACCAGGGCGGCACCCTCGACATGCATCCCGAATCCGGCCAACAGGCGCTGCGCGCCGCCGGTCTCTGGGAGCAGTTCCTCGAACTGGCCAGGCCCGAAGGCCAGCAGATGCGTCTCGCCGGCCGTGACGGCCGGATCCTCTTCGACGCGACCCCGCCCGAGGCGGGCACCGACGAAGGCAGCCCGGAGATCGACCGCGGTCGGCTGCGCGACCTCCTGCTCGACTCCCTCGCGCCCGGCACCGTCCGTTGGAGCCATCGGCTCACCCGGGCCGAACCGCTGGGCGGGGGCACCCACCGGCTGCACTTCTCGGGCGGCGACACCGCCGACGTCGACCTCGTCGTCGGCGCCGACGGCGCCTGGTCCAGGGTCCGCCGCCTGCTGAGCGAAGCCGTGCCCGTCTACACCGGCGTCACCTTCGTCGAAACGGGGCTCGACGACGCCGACCACCGCCACCCGGCACTCGCCGCCCTCGCCGGCGAAGGCACCATGATGGCTCTCGACGACAACCAGGGCTTCGTCGCCCAGCGGAACGGCGGCGGCCACATCCGTGTCTACGTCGGGATGCGCACCGACGAGGACTGGCACCAGCGCCGGGGCGTGGACCTGGCCGACGCCGACGCCGTACGCGACGCGCTCCTCAAGGCGTTCACCGGCTGGAGCGACGACCTGCTCGGGTTCATCACCGAAACCGACACCGGCTACGTCAACCGGCCCCTGTACGCCCTGCCCGTCCCGCACACCTGGGAGCACACCCCCGGGGTGACCCTCCTGGGTGACGCCGCGCACGTCATGTCGCCGTTCTCCGGCATGGGCGCCAACCTCGCCATGCTCGACGGTGCCGACCTCGCCCGTGCCCTCGCCGCCGGACCCACCCTCGACGATGCCGTCACCGCCTACGAGAGCGTCCTGCTGCCGCGGTCCGCCGAGGCCGCCGAGGGAGCCGCCGAGGGCATCGACGGCGCCTTCGCGCCCGACGGCGCCGAACAGGCCCTCGCCCACATGACCCGGCATCACTGAACGGTCCGACCGTCGACCGGGGTGTGACGTGCACAACACCCTATGGAGGGCATACCGGTACGAAGGCTCCCAACTCCCTCCCTGATGTGAGCAACCCCCGAACTACTGTCCCAAGAACTGTTATCGGGGACGCTCGTGGAGGTCTCCCAGTCATCGGACATCATCGTCGGGCGTCAAGGACAGGGAAGTCTTCTTATGAGCACACAGGACATGGTGAACTCGGCCGCACTCGTCGCCGCCGCCCGCGAGGGCGACCAGGCGGCGCAGGACGCGCTGGTCAACGCGTACCTGCCGCTCGTGTACAACGTCGTGGGCCGGGCCCTGAACGGCTCGGTCGACGTCGACGACGTCGTACAGGACACCATGCTGCGGGCCCTGAACGGGCTGGGCGGCCTGCGTGACCCGGAGAACTTCCGCTCCTGGCTCGTGGCCATCGCCATGAACCGCGTCCGGGCGCACTGGCAGGACCGCCAGTTGGCCCCGGGTGCCGTGGAGGAGGCCGCCGAGTCCGCGGACCCCGGCGCCGACTTCGTGGACCTGACCATGCTGCGGCTGCAACTGTCCGGGCAGCGCCAGGAGACCGCCCGCGCGACCCGCTGGCTGGAGCCCGACGACCAGAGCCTGCTGTCCCTGTGGTGGCTGGAGTGCGCCGGCGAACTGACCCGCGCGGAGGTCGCGCAGGCCCTGGAACTGTCCCCGCAGCACACCGCGGTGCAGGTGCAGCGGATGAAGGCACAGCTCGACGCGGCGCGAGTCGTCGTACGAGCCCTCGAGGCGCAGCCGCCCTGCGAGGAACTGCGCGGCATGCTGGGCACCTGGGACGGCCGGCCCTCCGCGCTGTGGCGCAAGCGAATAGCCCGCCACGCCCGCGACTGCGTGAGCTGCGCGGGCCGGTGGAGCGGACTCATGCCCGTCGAGGGCCTGCTCGCCGGCCTGGCGCTGGTCCCGGTGACCGCCGCGCTGCTGGCGGGCGCGCGGGCCGGCCTCGGCGCGACGGCCCCGGTGGCCGCAACAACGGCGCTGGGCGCGACGGGCGGTCCCGCCGGGGGCGGCAGGGCCGCCGCCAGGCGCCGCTCCGACGGCGGTCAGACGACCTCCCGGGCAGCGGCGCGCAGGCAGCGCCGCAACCGGCAGCGGGCCCTCGGCGGCGCGGTCGCCGCGGCCTGCCTGCTCGGCACCGGCATCTGGTACTTCGGCACGGATCCCGGCACCGGGACGGACACCGCGGCCAAGACGCCCACCACACCGCTCGCGGAGATCGAGGCGGCCGACGCCCCGGCGACCTCCCCCGTACCGTCGGCGTCGCCGTCCGTGTCCTCCTCGCCCTCCGCCTCCCCGTCGAAGAGCCCGAGTTCCTCCCCGACCGCCCGCAGGACCAGGACCGCCCCCAAGCCCGCGAAGCCCGCCACCCCGTCGCGCCGGTCCAGCACCACGACCACGCAGTCGGCCCCCGCGGGAACCGTCGGCCAGGTCATCGCGCTGGTCAACAAGGAGCGCTCGGCCGCCGGCTGCGGCCCGGTCACCGACAACTCCCAGCTGCGCGACGCCGCGCAGAAGCACTCCGACGACATGGCCGCACGCGGCTTCTTCGACCACACCAACCCCGACGGCAAGGGCCCCGGCGAGCGCATCACCGCCGCCGGCTACCGCTGGTCCACGTACGGCGAGAACATCGCCGCGGGCCAGCAGACCCCGGCGTCGGTGATGGACGCCTGGATGCACAGCTCCGGCCACCGCGCCAACATCCTCAACTGCTCGTTCAAGGAACTCGGCGTCGGCGTGCACAACGGGTCCGGCGGACCGTGGTGGACGCAGGACTTCGGCGCCAAGTAGCACTGCTCCTCGGAGAGGAAGATCACGTGACGCGGGCGCGGTCTTGGCCGTGCCCGCGTCACGCGGTACGGTCGGTCCGATATCGACGACGGCGAGACGGAAGCCGGTGTGAGTCCGGCACGGTCGCGCCACTGTGAGCGAGACGCCCCAGTTCTCTGGAGCACCTTGTGAGTCAGACCCGTGGCCGTCGTCATGTGCACCACCGAGATGGGACGCGAACTCCCAGAGGAGGTCCTGCCATGGCGCAGACCGTCGCCCAGCCGACAGCCAACACCCCCGCCGTTCCCGCCACGCTGCCGCTGAAGGCAATAGCACCCTGGGCGGTCTTCTTCGGCGTCCTCATGCTCGTCCTGCTCTACTTCGTCGGCGCCGAACAGGGCGCCACCTCCGTGATCAACGGCACGGACGTCCATGAGTGGGTTCACGACGCCCGCCACCTGCTCGGCTTCCCCTGCCACTGACCCGAGGGACGCCGCACCATCATGAACTCCGCAACCGTGCGCAACCTTCTCGTCCGGGGCATGCTCGCCGGCCTGGCGGCCGGCGTGCTCGCCCTGATCGTGGCCTACTTCCTCGGTGAGCCGAACGTCGACAGCGCGATCAGCTTCGAGGACGCCCACTCCCACGAGCACGAGATGGAAGTCGTCTCCCGCTCCCTCCAGTCCACCGCCGGACTCGCCACCGGTGTCCTGGTCTACGGCGTGGCCTTCGGCGGCATCGCCGCGCTCGCCTTCTGCTTCGCGCTCGGCCGCATCGGCCGCTTCAGCCCCCGGGCGAGCGCGCTGCTGCTCTCCGGCTGCGCGCTGCTGGCCGTGTATGTCGTGCCGTTCCTGAAGTACCCGGCCAACCCGCCGTCGGTCGGCGACCCCGACACCATCTCCAAGCGGACCACGCTCTACTTCCTGATGATGGCGCTCAGCGCGCTGCTGGCCGTGGCCGCCACCATCCTGGGCAAGCGGCTCGCGCCCGCACTGGGCAACTGGTGGGCCACCGTGACCGCGGTGACCGCGTTCGCCGTGGTGATCGGGCTGGCGTTCGCCTTCCTGCCGGTCATCAACGAGGTGCCGAAGGACTTCCCGGCCGCCCTGCTGTGGCGGTTCCGGCTCTCGGCGCTGGCCATCCAGGCCGTGCTGTGGGGCGGATTCGGCCTGCTCTTCGGCGAGTTGGCCGAACGGCAGCTGAACCCCAAGCCCGCGGCCGCCACGGCCGGGCGGACGGTTTCCGCCACCAACTGAGTCCTTCAGGACAGCAGAGGGCCCTTCGGAACCATCCGGGGGCCCTCTCGCGTTCTCCGGCACACAGGACAGGGCGAGGAGCGGAGGACCGAGTTGGCCAGACACCTTCAGCCGCGCCGCATCACCCTCGGAGGCCGGGAGGCGGTCGCCCTCACCGTCGAGGAATACGAGCAACTGATGGCCAGCCGACGCCAGATCGGCGGCCAGAGCGCCCGCGTCCGCGTACTCGCCCAGCAGGCCAAGCGCACCGAGCAACTCCTCCAGGACCTGGAGTCCCTCGTCGCCGCCCCGCTGGACTGCCACGAACACCCACGCGCCGCCGAACCGTGCGACACCGCTGCCGGCGCGGACTCCGCGTGCCTGCGCTGCGCGATAGCGGCTCGGCTGCGTCTCCACCGGGACCGCGATTCCTGAGCCCGTCGGCGTCAGTCGGCCGTGCCCGCGTCCGGACCGGCAAGCGGTCGCCCGAGGCGTACGTTCCAGCGTCCGGCGCGCCCACTCAGTTCGACGGCCGTCAGAGGTGGCGCGTCCAACCGCCAGAAGGCGTCCGTGGACATGCCCAGGGCGTGAACGACCACCGCCCGCACGACCTCGGGCTCGACCACCGCGAGCGTACGGCCGTCCGTCTCCAGGGTGTCGTCCAGCCAGCGTGCGACCCGCCCGCAGAGGTCCCGCACCGACTCCCCGCCGTGCGGCGCGGCGCCCGCGTCGGACAGCCACCGGGCCACGGCCTCCGGCTCCGCCGTGCCGACCTCAGTGAGGGTACGGCCCCGCCAGCGCCCCACGTCCAGGCCCGCGAGCCGCGGTTCCGGCCCGCCGTCGAGACCGAGCGCGGCGGCCGTCTCCCGGCAGCGCACGCTCGGGGAGGTGACCACGTGTGCGGCCGACGGCAGCATGCCGGCCACCGACCGTGCCCGCGCCGCGCCGGCCTCGTCGACCGGGCCGTCGTCGTCGAAGCGCGCCTGCCGAAGCGACGGCCCCGTGGCGGGCGTGATGAAGGTGACGCGACTCGTCACGTGGGGGTCCCCTCCTGCTGCCGACGGAGCACAGGTTACGGGCCGACAGCCGACAGCCGACCGTCGGCGCCGGTCCGACGCTGTTGCGTCTTCAGTTGCGCTGCGGGTCCTCCACCGTGCCGCGGCACGGTTCACGGCTCTCCTGCGCGGGCTGGGCGATGAACCGCTCCGCCTGGCTGAGCACCAGCACACCCATGACGATCAGCAGGCCGCCGAGCACCTCGGGCAGCAGCCACCAGCCCGTACGGATCCGCTCGTCGAACAGGGTGATGCCCAGCGCCAGACTGACCGTCGCGTCCCCGATGGTCAGCGCGGGCTGCGCGGCGGACAGCGGACCCGCCTGGAGGGAGTTCTCCAGGAACAGCACCGCGGCCACGCCCGTCAACGCGAATCCGTAGGTCTGCCAGGACCGCAGGAACGCCGTGAACCCCTGGTCGGCGAAGGTGCCCGTCGCCGATTTCAGCAGGGCGGCGGTCAGCGCGTTGCCCACGGCCGAGGCTCCCGCGAGGATCGCGGCGCGACGGGCCGCCGGGGTGTTCCGGCGCGCCAGGAGCAGAGCCGCGGCCATCGACCCCAGGCACAGGACCAGCGCGGGGAGCCAGCGCCCCATGGAGGCCTGGTGGGTCGCGCCGTGCGGGGCGGCGGCCGCGAGCACCAGTCCCAGCCCGCCGACCACCCCCGCCACCCCCCACCATCCCGGCCGGGACAGGCGGTGGTGCATCAGTGGGGCCGCGACCAGCAGCGCGAACGGCAGTTCCAGGATGAACAGGGGCTGCACCAGGGCGAGAGGCCCGTTGAGCAGTGCGAGGCTCTGGAACAGCGCCGCCCCCGCGACACCGGCGACGCCGATCACCCAGGCCGGGCGGCGCGCCAGCTCCAGCAGCAGTCGTAGACCACCGCGAGTGCTGGCGGACGCCGCCTTGCGCTGGAACGCGGTGCCCACGGCGTTGCTCGCGGCGCCCGCGACCGCGAACGCCGCGGCCAGCTCGATCACATCCGTCTCCTCGGTGCGGCACACGACGGCGCAGCACACCACCGCCGTACGGGCCCCGAGCCTCTTCAGCCTACGCAAGCCCGCGCCGCGCTGCGCCCCGATGGCTTCCCGCGCGGTTTTCCCCGGGGCGAAGCAGGATGGACAGGACCTGCCAGGAAGCGCCAGGGCGGCGGCGGAGCGGAGGAGGGCCTGTGGTCGAGTCCCAGCCCGTGGTGGTCCCACCGGCCAAAGCCACGGTGTTCCTCGTGGTCACCATCGACCCCGGCGGCGAGGACACCGTCCGCGACCTGCTCCCGGACCTCTCCGGGCTGCGCCGCTCCGTCGCCTTCCGCGCCCCCGACGACGAGCTGACCCAGGTCGTCGGCATCGGCTCGGCGGCCTGGGACCGGCTCTTCGGCGGACCCCGTCCACGGGACCTGCACCCGTTCGTGGAGCTGCGGGGCGAGCGCCACCGGGCGCCCACCACACCGGGGGACCTGCTCTTCCACGTACGGGCCCGCCGAATGGACCTGTGCTTCGAACTCGCCCGGCTCATCACGGACCGGCTGCGCGGCGCGGTCACGGTGACCGACGAGGTCCACGCCTTCAAGTACTTCGACGAGCGCGATCTGCTCGGGTTCGTCGACGGCAGCGAGAACGCCGAGGGCCCGCTCGCGGACGAGGCGGTGTTCGTCGGCGACGAGGACCCCGGCTTCGCGGGCGGCAGCTATGTGATCGTGCAGAAGTACCTGCACGACCTGGCGGCGTGGAACGCCCTGCCGGCCGAGCGGCAGGAGGACGCCGTGGGGCGGACGAAGCTCACCAACGTCGAACTCCCCGACGACGTGAAGCCCGCCGACTCCCACGTGGCCCTGACCACCATCACGGACGAGAACGGCGACGAGCGCAAGATCATTCGAGAGAACATGCCGTTCGGTACACTCGGCGACGGTGAGTTCGGCACCTACTTCATCGGCTACGCCCGCACCCCCGACGTGACCGAACGGATGCTGCGGAACATGTTCCTCGGCGACGGCCGGGCGGCGCACGACCGCATCCTCGACTTCTCGACCGCGATGACGGGCTGTCTGTTCCACGTCCCCACGGCCACGTTCCTCGACGATCCGCCCGCCGCTCCCACGCCCGAGGGCTGACCGGCGTCGTGGCCGCCCTGTCATTCGATCGCCCGAGCGGATCCCGCCCGACACAATCGGCGCATGCTGAGCACCGCGGAGCATCTGCTCTCCGCACTCGAACCGCTGGCCTTCCCCGAGCGCCTCACGCTGACCGCGCGGACAGCCCGCGCACTCGCGGACGACGGTCGGCTCGCCCCGCTGCTCGCGGACCTCGACGCGGGGGGTACCTACGAGCGGCGGCTCGGCGCGCTGGCCGCCCTCGCCGGAGGAGACACCGGGTTCCTCACGGAGCGGCTGGCCGACCCCGACCGGGTCGTCGCCGGGTACGCCCTGCGCGCGGCGCGGCCGGCGGCCGTACCGGACGCGACGGTGGAGGCGGCGTACGAAGACGCGCCCGCCGCACTGCGCGGCAACCTCGCGCGACTGCTCCTCTCGGGCGGCCGTACGGAACTCGCGGAGCGGCTGGTCGTCCGGCTGCGTGACCAGTGGGGCGACGCCGAGGCCGCACGACTGCTGCCGGCCTGCTCCACCGCCTTCGTGGCCCGGGAACTGCCCGACCTCGCGCACGCCGTCGACGGCTGGACGCGGCTCGCACGCCGCCACCCCGACCCGGTGCTCGGCCATGCCGAGACGGCTCTCGCCGACCGGGTCACCGGACACCAGCGTCAGGAGTGGTGGCGCGTGCACGCCACGACGGCCGCCGCGCTCGCACCCTCGCGCCCCGAGGGGCTGCTCGCCCTGCTGGAGGGATACGGCCCCGACACACTGACCCCGCCGCTCGTCAGGGCGCTCGGCCCGCTCGTCGCCACCGACGCCGAGCGCGTCGTCCGCTGGCTCACCTCACCCGAGCGCAGTCCCAGCCGCCACGAGCCCTGCCCACCGCCCGGCGTGCTGCGCGCACTGGTACGCGCCGCCCCCGAGTCACTGCCCGTGCTGGGCTGGCACTGGCTGCGTCGCAGCCACCACTTCGCCGCGCTCCTGAAGGCCATGGCCCCCGGCAGGCGCCCCGCCTTCCTGGACGCGGTCACCGCCTTCGGGTCTCCCCAGGGCGCGGCTCCGACGGTCCTCGAACTGCTGCCCCGCGAGCGCCGCTGGGCCGAAGTGCGCAGGGAGGCCGCCGAGTTCACCGGTGAACCCCACAACTGGTGGGACGAGACGGACACGCTCGCCCACGGCCCGTTCGCCGAGGCTCGCCCGGTGCTGCTCGACGCCGTCCGCCGGTCGGACGCCGACGACCGGGCCTGCGCCTGGCGGTTCCTGGTGCAGTGCGCCGGCCGGGACGGCAGCCGCACGGCCATCACCGCGACGCTGGCCGCGGCAGCGCGACTGCGCAACGATCAGGACCTGGTGCGACGCGAGGCGCTCGACGCGCTCGCCGAGGCCCACCCACGGGTGTTCGCCGCCGAGGACGCGGCGCCGCTGGACCGCATCGCCGGCGACGCCCTCGAAGCACGGGACGTCTCGGACCAGAGCCTGGTGGCACTGCGCTCACTCGCCGTGCGCGTCCTCGTCGAACACGTCACGGACGACGACGAGCACGGCGCCGGCGAGGCGACGGCCCTGCGGGACTGGGCGCTGCGCACCATGGAACGCATCACGGGCCGGGTCGGCGTGCCCGACCTCGGGCCGCTGCACCGGGTGCTGCGACGAGGCCAGGAGCGGCAGGTGTTCGAGGCGCTCCGGCCCTGGCTGGACGCCGGCGCGCGACGGGCCGACTTCCGCCTGCTGCTGGCCCTCGCCGCAGCGCTGGGCCCGCGTGCCCGGCGTCTGCCCGGCCTCCAGGACATGCTGGTCAGGGCCCTGGAACACGGCGACGACCCAACCTTCGAGGCGGCCGCCGCCCTGTGGCTCGCCGCACCCGCCACACGCGGCGAACGCGTCGCACGGATCATCGCGCTCGAACCGTCGGCGGTCGTCCTCGGCCCGGTACTGCGCGTGCTCACCCGGTGGCGCACCGACCTGCTGGACCCGCTGCTGGACGACACTCCGCCGTACGGTCGCTTCCTGGCGCGCGGCGCCCGCCGCCCGCTGCCCGACCTCGAAGACAGCGGCCGCTGGCTGCCCCGCCAGCGGCGCGCGGCGGCAGGGCTCGCCGCACGGGCAGCCGCGGACCACTCGCTGCCGCTCGACGACCGGGCCGCCCTGATCAGGGCCGCGGCGCCGGTCCCGGAACTCGGCTTCGCCCTCGCGCTCCAGCACGCGGACGCCTCCGACGTCGTCCTCGCCGAGGCGGCCCTCGGCGCGCTCTCCTGGACCGACCGGCCCGAGGAAGCCCTGCCGGTGCTGCTGCGGCACGCGGGCGGCGACCGGGCCCGGGTCGCCGGGCACGCGGCCGCCCGCGCCGCCCGCTTCACTGCCCCGTCCCGACTCGCCGTCTCCCTGGCCGGGCTGCTGACCGCAGGGCAGCCCGCGAAGGTGACCACCCGCAAGGAGGCCGCACGGCTGGCGGTCCGCTTCCTGCCGTCGCGGCAGGCGTCGGCCCTGCTGGCGGACGCCTTCCACGCCGCCGACAGCCATCCGGACGTGCGGACCGCCGTGGTCCGCGCGCTGCCGCCGCTGCTCGGCGAACCCGCGAGCCGAAGCCTCCTCGCCGACGCCGCCCGCGACGACGCCCAGTCCGTACGTGGCGCCCTGATGGAGGTCAGCCCCTGGGAGGTGGCCGAGGCACACCGCCGCGCGTACGCCAGCGCCGTCGGCACGGCCTACGACACCTCCCTCGCGCTCGACGGCTCCCTCGGCCACTCGATGACGCTGGGCGCGGGGCAGTGGTGCCGGTACGAGCCCGAACTCAGGCTCCGGCTCTCCCGCGCCGTCTGCGACCTGGACGACCGCACCGGCTGGAACCACGCGGCGTCGGCGCTGAGCGCGCTGCTCGGCTCCGGGCTGCCGCATCCCCTGGGCGGCGCCGCGCCGGGCAGCGTGTTCCACGGCGCGGTGGCCGGACTGCTGGCCGCGCTGCACACGTCCGACGGCGGCCGCGACGCGCTTCACGACCGTGACCTGCCGGCGCTGCAACGCCTGCGTGCGCTGGTGTCCCGCGTCGACGGCTCCGCCGTACCCCCGGAGCTGCTCGAAGCGGTCATCGCACAGCTCGCGCCGGAACCGCTGCTGGCGGCCGAACGCGCCGTACTTCAGACCGAGTTGCTCAACCGCACCACGAACCCGTCCGAACTCCACCCGCGGCTCCGGGAGCTGGCGGACATGCTGGAGGGCGCCGGTGTGCTCGCCGCGGTACGGATCTCCGGGCGGCTCTGGGCGGTCCGGACGCACTTCGCGCTGCCCGGGTACTCCGCGGCGGTGCTCGCCGCCGCCGAACGGCTGGCCCGGGACGGCGGCACGGCCGCGGGTCTGCTCGCGACCGGTCTGGTGACGCCCACGGGCGCCTTCCTTGACTGGCCCGAGGCATGGCGGTCACTGCTGCGCCTGCTGCGCGCGCACCCGCACCCCGACGTGCGCCACCAAGCCCACCAGACCGTCACGGCGAGGGAGTGACGGGCCCGTGACGACGACGGGAGAAGGCGCGCCCTACTCGCCCGAGTTCCGCGACCGCGGCCGGACCACGTCGCCCATCAGCGCCGACGCCACCACCGCCGCGTCCGCCATCACGTCCCAGCGCGTCAGCGGACGCAGCACGGCGGCCCCGGCACTGCCCAGCGCGGACACGGGCGCCGCGACCCAGCGGCTGAAGTCGTTGGAGAGCGCCGGGGACAACTCGATGGTCAACCGGACGTAGCGGGTGTGCAGTTCGGTGACCTTGGACGAGCGCTTGGCCGTGCTCTGCGGCTCGCGCCGCAGAGCGGCCCGGTAGGTGTCCTTGCGCTGGTTCATCGCGTGTCCTGACGTTTGACGAGTTCCTCCGCGAGCTCCATGTAGGCCGAGCCCTTGACCGTGACCGGTCCGCCGAACGACTGGGCGTACAGGTCGAGTCGCGGGATGTGTGTGGCCAGCACGTCGAAACCGCGCTCGGTGAGCGCCTCGCGGGCGTCGGCGTCGGGGCCGGTGCGGGTGGCGTCCGGGCGGTTGGTGCGGTTCAGCAGAACGGCGGCTCGTGCCGGTGTGGCGCGCAGGGACTGCATGTCACCCATCTCCCCGCCGATGGGGGCCATGCGGTCCAGTTCGATGGGCGCGGGCGTCACCGGAACGATCCACTCGCTCGCGTACCGCATGATGCTGCGGGCGATCTTCGCGTGGTCCTCCAGCTGCGGGGCATCGAACACGACGGCCTGCCGGTTGCCGAGGAAGTCGTTCACGCGCCGGTGCACATCGCCCACCGGAAGGGCGATCACCGGAAACGGGAACCCGCCCGCCAGTTCGCTCCAGCGCAGCGCGGAGGACGCGGGGTCGCTGTCCACCAGCAGCGGCGGGACACCCGACTCGTGGAGCGCGTGAGCCAGCCAGACCGCGCTGGTCGTCTTCCCGACTCCGGGCTTCAGGTTCACGAATGCGTAGCTGAGCAGCACAGGACCCGACGCTAGTACCCGGGGCCGCCCTCCGCCGTCGGCGAGGTCCGCCCGGTGGCGGCGTTCACCCTACGGAGTGCGTGGACTCACGCCAGGTGGGTGAGCTCACCCGCCGTGGACGCTGCTCGCCCCCGCGCCGCACACGACGGCCCGGGCACCCCGCGCACCGACGACAGGAGCCGCTCCCGTACGTCCGCGGCCAGCTCCGGCAGTGCCTCACCCAGATAGAAGTGCCCGCCCGGAAAGGACCTGGTCCCGGCCGCCGCACGGGTGCGGCGCCGCCACTCGCCCACGGACTCCTCGTCGGTGCAAGGGTCGTCGAGCCCGTGGTAGGCGAGGACCGGTGTGTCCAACGGCTCCGCGTCGACGTCGCGCCGGTAGGCCTCGATCAGCCGGAAGTCGGCCCGCACCACGGGCAGCACCATCGCGCGCAGCCCGTCGTCCGCCAGCACCTCGGGGGCGGTGCCGCCCTGCGCGAGGAGTTCGGCCGCCAGCTCGTCGTCGCTCAGCAGATGCCGGGTACGCGGGCGGAGCCGGTGCGGAGCCACCATGGCCGACACGAACAGGTACGACAGCTCGATCCCGTGACGGTCCCGCAGCAGCCGTGCCGCCTCATACCCCACGGCCGCGCCCATGCTGTGCCCGAACAGCGCCAGCGGCCGGTCCGCCAGCGGCACCAGCGCTGTGGCCACCGCCTCGGCCATCGGGGCCATCGCGGTGATCAAGGGCTCCTCGAAGCGGTCCTGCCGCCCGGGGTAGCAGACCGCGAGCACATCCACCTCGGGAGCCATCAGCCGCGGCCAGTCCCGGAAGAACGTCGGCGCGCCGCCCGCGTGCGGCAGACAGACCAGTCTCGCCTCGGCGGCCGCCGGCTCGGCCCCGTAGCGACGCAGCCAGGCGGTACTGCTGTCCATGTCGTGCCTCCGGCCGGGTCTGGGTGACGCGGCACACCCTACCGGCCACCGCACCTGGCCAGGGTCCGGACGTGATACCGATGACCTCGGAACGCGTTCCCGCTCCGGTGACGGGACCGCGGTAGGAGGTGGGGCCGGTGAGGCTGAGGCGCCCCCGGGGGCTGTTCGTCGGACTGTGCACACTCGACGTGATCCAGCTCGTGGACCATGTGCCGGGCGACGACGAGAAACTGACGGCCGCTGAGCAGGTGATCGCGGCGGGTGGTCCCGCGGCGAACGCGGCCGCGGTCTTCAGTCATCTGGGCGGCGCCGCCACGCTGCTCACGGCGGTCGGCTCCCACCCGCTGGGCGCGGCGGCCTTGTCCGACCTGGCCGGACTCGGTGTCGCCGTGTCGGATCTGACGGAGGGTTCGCCCGAGCCGCCAGCCGTGTCCACCGTCCTGGTCACGGCGTCGAGCGGGGCACGCGCGGTCGCATCGACCAACGCGGGCCGCCACCGGCTCGCCCCGCCCGCCGGGCTCGACGCGCTGGTGGCCGCGTGCGACATCGTGGAGCTCGACGGCCACCACATGGACCTCGCGGTGGCCACCGCCCGCGCCGCCCGTGCCGCGGGGCGCCCGACCCTGCTCGACGGGGGAAGCTGGAAGCACGGTGTGCCGGAGCTGCTGCCGTGGGTCGACGTGGCGGTCTGCTCGTCCGACTTCCACCCGCCCGGTGCGCGCACACCGGCCGACACCCTGCTCCTCCTGCGGGAGCACGGCGTCGCCTGGTCCGCGGTCACTCGGGGCGCGGGCCCCGTCATCTGGGCGGGTCCGGACTGCGGTGGCACGGTCGACGTCCCCCAGGTGACGGTGGTGGACACCCTGGGCGCGGGCGACGCCCTGCACGGCGCCCTCGCCCACGGCCTCGCCCTACGGGGCGCCCCGTCTCCGGGAGGCTTCCCCGACGCGCTGCGCGAGGCCGCCGTGGTGGCCTCACGGGCGTGCGCGTCGTTCGGCACACGGGCGTGGATGCGTGCGGGAGCGGCCGCGCTCCCCGACCGGTCTCTCCGCTAGCCTTGCTTCCCGTCGTCCGCTGTGGTTCGGACGTGGTTCGGAACGAGGCCGGGAGAGAACTTCGTGGTGAAGGTGCTTGTCGCCGGGGGAGCCGGTTACATCGGCAGCACTGTCGCCTCGGCCTGCCTGGACGCGGGCATCACCCCGGTGATCCTCGACAACCTCGTCCGGGGCCGCCGCGAGTTCGTCGAGGGTCGCACGTTCTACGAGGGCGACATCGCGGACGGCGCACTGGTCGACCGGATCTTCTCGGAGCACCCCGACATCTCCGCCGTGGTGCACTGCGCGGCGCTGATCGTGGTGCCCGACTCCGTCGCGGACCCGATCGCCTACTACGAGGCGAACGTGGCCAAGAGCCTGGCCTTCGTCAACCACCTGCACCGCAACGGCTGCGACCGCGTCATCTTCAGCAGCTCGGCCTCGATCTACCGTGCCGAGGACGGCTCGCCCGTCGACGAGGACTCGCCGTTGGCGCCACAGAGCCCCTACGCGCGGACCAAAGCCGTGTGCGAGGGGATGTTCGAGGACATCGCCGTGGCGGGGCCGCGTGTGCTGTCCCTTCGGTACTTCAACCCGGTCGGGGCCGACCCGGAGCTGCGTACCGGTCTCCAGCTCAAGCGGCCCAGCCATGCCCTGGGCGTGCTCATCCAGGCACATCGGGAAGGCCGTCCGTTCCCGATCACCGGGACGAACTACCCGACGCGCGACGGCTCGGGCATCCGGGACTACGTGCACGTCTGGGACCTCGCCGCGGCCCATGTCGCGGCCATCGAGCGCTTCGACTCCGTCCTCGCGAGTGCGAAGCGCTCGATCGCGATCAACTTGGGCACCGGCTCGGGCACCACCGTCCGGGAACTGTGCGCCGCGTTCAACAACGTCGTCAGCACCCCCCTGGCCACCATCGACGCCGATCCGCGACCCGGTGACGTCGCCGGCGGCTACACCAGGAGCGACCGGGCGGCCGAGCTCCTGGGGTGGACGCCGAAGCTGTCCCTGGAGGACGGCATCCGATCCGCCCTGGACTGGATTCCGGTGCGTGACGAGATGCTGAAGGACTGAGTTCCCGCTCCCGCGTCCGCCCGGATGCGCGGCCCGGGAGCGTACACGTACCGGTCAGCCGAGCCAGGCGCCCGTCAGGCCGAGGACGGCAGAGCCGTCCTGGTCGGCGAGTTTCATGGCGGTGAAGGCGCGGGCCGCGTCGGAGGTCTGGAGCCGGAAGGCGGGCTGCTCCGAGGTGAGGGCCTCGATCACGGTGGCCGCCGCCTGCGCCGGAGTCTGGGCGGCGCCGGAGAACTGCTCCATGGTGCGGGTGACGTAGCTCTCCAGCAGCGGCGCGCAGTCGCCGGCCTCGGCGAACAGGCGCTCGGGGTCGATGCCGATGTTGTTGACGAACTCGGTGGCCACGGCGCCGGGTTCGACCACGGAGACGGCCACTCCGAGCCGGGCGGCCACCGGGGCGAGAGCCTCCATGAAACCCTCCACCGCGAACTTGGCGGCGCAGTAGGCCTCGTTGAAGGGCTGCCCGACGACACCGCCGATGGACGTGACGCTGATCAGCCTGCCGCCGGACGCCCGCAGATGCGGCAGCGCGGCCTTGGTGGCCTCCACGACGCCGAAGAAGTTGACCTCCATCACGTCGCGCACATCGTCGACGGTCTCGTTCACGATCGTGCCGACATGACCGGCGCCGGCGTTGTTGACCAGCGCGTCGAGGCGGCCGTGGTCGGCGATGACGCCCTCGATCGCGGCGGCCACGGAGGCCGGCTCGGTGACGTCGAGGCGGCGGATGTCGAGCGTGACGCCGGCCCGGTCGGCCGCGTCGCGCAACGCGTCGGCCCGCTTCGGGTCACGCAGGGTGGCGACCGTGGTCCACCCGGCACGGGCGGCCGCGATCGCGGCCTCCAGACCGATGCCGGAAGACGTGCCGGTGATCAGGACGACCTTGGCGGAGTTGGAGGACATGACGTTCCTTCCGGGGGAGTACGAGGTGATGGTTGTAAATACTTATGGAGTACCACCATCTTTGTCAACCATGGTGGTGCGCAAGCAGCTGGACTAGACTCCAGCCATGGACACCCCGGACCAGCTCACCACCGAGGTAATCGCCCTCTTCGCGAAGATCACCGCCCTCTACGGCCGTGAGTACGAGACCGCCTCGGTCCACCACGGACTTACGCCGCAGCAGGTCAAGGTCCTGTTCGCGGTGGAGGAGGCACTCCCGATGCGGCGGCTCGCCGAGCGGATCGGCACCGATCCGTCGAACCTCACCGGCATGGTGGACCGGCTCCAGCAGCGGGGTCTCGTGGAGCGGGTACCGGATCCCACCGACCGGCGGATCAAGCGCATCGCCCTCACCGAGGCGGGCCGCGCGGCCGCCCAGGACCTCCGCTCCCGCCTCCGGTTCGCGCGCGACCCGCTCGTCGCCCTCGACGGAGACCAGCGGCGCTCCCTGCGCGACCTGCTTCAGGCGATGGTCGACTCACAGCAGCCCGGCGCCTGACGGCGCCGCGGCGCCGTCAGGGGCGGGCTCCTGTCGGAGGGCCGCTCGTGTCGGACGGTGTCGCCTGTCAGGCGGTGCCGCCGTGCCCCGTGGCCGCCGCGGCCACCCGTTCCACCGTCGGCCGCCAGTGGTCGAGGCCGGGTACCCGCAGGCCGACGACCTTGCCCGCGTCGTCGGCGCGGCGCAGCGCCACCGCCGAGGGGAAGTCGGGGTCCGCCTCGAAGGCGGCGACCTCCTCGGGCGTCATCACTCCGCCCTGGTGGCCGAGGGTGCGGGCGCTCTCCGGGGAGAGCGCGAGGTGCGGGTCGGTGGCCGCGAGACAGCGCTTGGCGGGAATGTGGAGCGCCACGAGGCGGGCGACGCGCCGCCCGAGCAGAGCGGACACCGCCTCGGCCGCCTGCTCCCCGTGCCCGGCCTCGTCCCCGGGCATCAGGTGGTGACCGATGTCGTGGACCAGCCCGGCCACCTGGAGTTCCTCGTCGTCCGGATACCGCTCGGCGAGGACCGCGGCCACCTGAAGGCCGTGGTCGAGGATGTCCACGGGATCACCGGACCGGTCGGGGGTGTCCCAGCTGTCCTCGCAGTCGGCGAGCAGGGACAGCAGGGCGTCCACTGAGTCGACGGCCGCCTCGTGGACCGTGGGCGATACGGGTTCTTGGCGCATGCCGCCAGGTTCCCGCGTTCGGCGGTACGGAGGGTGGACGGGAGGTGGCGCGCGGGGGGCACGCACGGCATCGCTCCGCCCCCCCTTCGCCGCAGAGGAGTGCGCCGGGCGTGGTTACGCGCCGGGGGCGCGGAAGTCGGCGTGACGGCGGGCCGCGTCGTCGATCTCCTCGAGGGTGAGCAGGGGAGTGGCCCGTGTGCGCAGGGCGCCGCTCGCCTTGACGGTGAGGCTGATGGCGGCCATGGACGTGGCATCCGGAAAGTCGGCGATGATGATGACGTCGTCCTCGCCGAAGGCGAAGTACATGGCCTCGACCGTGCCTCCGAACTGGCCGACGGCCTGCTCGACGGCGGCGCGGCGGCCGGTCCCGCCGTCCTGGAGCAGGCCCTTGGAGCCCTCCTGTGTGTAGCTGGCCTGGATAAGGAACTTCGGCATCGGGGTGCTCCCTGACCCTCGCTCGTCCGGTACGTACAAGGGCCTTCCCGTCGGCGCGCACCCGGCCACTCGCCGGTGCGGGATTCACCCGACCGCGCCCGCGCGGGGGAGCCGGCGGAGTTCGCCGTGCAGCGGTCTGGTCGTACGGGAACCGCTGGGCTACCTTCGGTAACACCTTGCCGTCGCAAGGGCACCCCGCGTACCCCCACGCCCCGTTGCCCGCTCCCGTTGCCCGCTCTCGGAAGGCAGGACATGCAGAACACACCAGTCCCGGGCTCCCTCACCCGCCGTCGTGCTCTGACCGTCGCCGGCGGAGTGCTCGCGGCGGCGACCCTCGCCCAGACCCTGCCCGCCTTCGCCGCCGGGTCGCAGGACGCGGACGCCATCGTGGTGGGACACGGGCTCGCCGGGCTGGTCGCCACCGCCGAACTGGCCGCGGCCGGGCGCAAGGTGCTGCTCCTCGACCAGGAACCCGAGGCCAGCCTGGGCGGCCAGGCGTTCTGGTCCTTCGGCGGACTGTTCATGGTCGACTCCGTCGAGCAGCGCCTGATGGGCGTCAAGGACTCCAAGGACCTCGCCTGGCAGGACTGGCTCGGCACGGCCGGCTTCGACCGCGGGGTCACCGACCCGGCGGGCGAGGACCACTGGGGCCACAAGTGGGCCGAGGCGTATGTGGACTTCGCGGCGGGCGAGAAGCGCTCCTGGCTCGCGAGCCTCGGCATGCAGTGGTTCCCGGTGGTCGGCTGGGCCGAGCGCGGCGGCGGCCGCGCCGACGGACACGGCAACTCGGTACCCCGTTTCCACGTGACCTGGGGCACCGGGCCGGCGGTCGTCGAACCCTTCGAGAAGAAGGTGCGGGCCGCGGTCGCCGACGGCAAGGTGACATTCAGGTTCCGGCACCGGGTCGACGAACTCGTGACCACCAACGGTGCGGTCACCGGTGTCCGGGGTGCCGTCCTGGAACCCAGCAACGCGGCCCGCGGCACGTCCAGTTCCCGCACCGTCGTCGGCGACTTCGAACTCCGCGCTCCGGTGGTCGTCGTGACCTCCGGCGGGATCGGCGCCAACCACGACCTGATCCGGCAGAACTGGCCCGCCCGGCTCGGCACCGCCCCGAAGTTCATGGTCACCGGCGTACCGGCGCACGTCGACGGCCGTATGCTGGCGATCACTCGGAAGGCGGGCGGACGGATCGTCAACCCCGACCGGATGTGGCACTACACCGAAGGCCTCAGGAACTACGACCCGATCTGGCCGGGCCACGGCATCCGGATCCTGCCAGGCCCGTCGTCCATGTGGTTCGACGCGACCGGCCAACGGTTCGACAGCCCGGACATCCCCGGGTACGACACCCTCCACACCCTCAAGTCGATCACCGCCTCCGGCTACGACTACTCCTGGTTCGTCACCACGCAGAAGATCATGGCGAAGGAGTTCGCGCTCTCCGGCTCCGAACAGAACCCGGACCTCACCAACAAGGACATCCTGAAACTGCTGTCACGGATCTGGCAGACCCCCGAACCGATCGAGCGGTTCAAGAACAGGGGCGCCGACTTCGTGGTGGCCTCGACGCTCCCCGAACTCGTCACCGGGATGAACAGACTGACCGGCACCGACCTCATCGATCTGACTTCCCTCAAACGGCAGATCGAGGCACGGGACCGCGAAATCAACAACCCCTACACCAAGGACGCCCAGGTCATGGGCATCCGCAACGCTCTCACCTACATCGGGGACTCGCTCAGCCGCACGGCCCCCATTCACCGGATCCTCGACACGAGCGCGGGTCCGCTGATCGCCGTACGCCTCAACGTCCTCACCCGCAAGACCCTCGGCGGCCTCCAGACCGACCTCTCGGGCCGCGTCCTCGACGCGAGCGGACAACCGGTGCCCGGTCTCTACGCGGCAGGCGAGGTCGCCGGCTTCGGCGGGGGCGGGGTCCACGGATACCGCTCCATGGAAGGCACGTTCCTCGGCGGCTGCATCTTCTCGGGCCGTCAGGCCGGACGTGCCGCTGCCGGGGCGACCGCGACCTGAGCCGCCCCGGCTCCCTCGGCTCCCCTCGTCAGGCGGATCCGGTGCCGAGGGCGTCCCGCAGGATCGAGATGGCCTGGTCGACCGCCGCCCGGGTGGCCTTGGACTCGCTGAGCGAGTTGAGCATCATGAAGTCGTGCACCGTGCCGTCGTAGCGCACGGTGGTGACCGGGACACCCGCGGCGCGCAGCTTGGCCGCGTACGCCTCGCCCTCGTCGCGCAGCACATCGGCCTCGTCCACGATCAGCAGAGCCGGGGGCAGGCCGGTGAGCTGTGCGGTGGCGGCGTGGTTGGGGGAGGCGGTGATCTCGTCGCGCTGCTTCGGGTCGACGGTGTAGGCGTCCCAGAACCACTCCATCGCCTTGCGGCTGAGGTAGAAGCCGGAGTCGAACTGCTCGTAGGACTTCGTGTCCATGTTCGCGTCCGTGACCGGGTAGTACATCGACTGCTGGATGAACGCGACGTCGCCGCGCTCCTTGGCCATCAGGGCCAGCGCGGCGGTCATGTTCCCGCCGACCGAGTCTCCGGCCACCGCCATACGGCTCGCGTCCAGGCCCCTGGAGGCGCCCTCGCGCGTGATCCACTGCGCGGTGGCGTAGCCCTGCTCGATGGCCACCGGGTAGCGGGCCTCGGGCGAGGGGGTGTACTCGACGAAGGCCACCGCCACGCCCGCGCCGACCGCTAGCTCCCGCACCAGACGGTCGTGCGTGGCGGCGTTGCCCAGGACCCAGCCGCCACCGTGCATGTACAGCACGACGGGCAGTGTTCCGGTGGCACCCTGCGGCCTGACGATGCGCACCCGCACGTCGCCCACGGGGGCCGCTACGGTGATCCACTCCTCGTCGACCGGCAGCTTGTCGATCGGCGCGGCCTGGAGGTCGTCCAGGACCTTGCGCGCCTCCATCGGCTTCAGTTCGTACAGGAACGGGTGGCCGGAGGTCGCGTCGGCCAGCTCCTGTGCCGGGCGTTCCAGGACGATCGTGGCGGATTGAGCGGTCATGACGGTGCTCCCTGCTGGTGCTGAGAAGTCATGATGAAGTGCGGCGACACGGATCCTGCCCACTGCGGGGCGCCGGCGTCGCCGTGCTCCAGGGCTCGGGCCGAGCCCCTCATCGGGCCCTCGACGGGGCGACAGGCCCATCGTAGTCGCGCGCCGCGCACCCCTCGACTCCGGAGAGGTCCGGTCCGAAGAGGCCCGGCAACCGCCTCAGGACTCCGCTTCCTCGAGAAACCGCCGGCGGTCCACGACGACCCGGTCGATCTCACCCGCCGCCACCAGTCTGCCCGAGCCGTCGACGGCGCGTACCCGGAAGGTGAGCCGACGGCCCGAGACGGTCGGCGGCTCCGCCGAGACGTCCACCAGACCCCCGACGGGCGTGGCTCGGACGTGCTCGACCCGCAGGACGGTACCCACCGTGGTCCGTCCGGGCTCCGTGAACGGCGCCGCGGCCCGCACGGTCGCCGCCTCCAGCCACGCGACCAGCCGCGGCGTGGCCAGCACCGGCACGTCCCCGCTGCCCAGGCTCACCGCCGTGTCCGCTTCCGTCACCTCGTGGCGCATCGCATCAAGCTACCAGCGACAGGACCGTGCCGCGCCGCAGCCGCACCTCGCGGAGGATCGCGCGGCAGTCGCCACGCTTCTTCAACGGCACGCCCGTGCAACGGAGTTGTACGACCTCCTCAAGGGCTGCACGGCGGGATGCCTCCGCGCGCCGAGGCATCCCGCCGTGCTGGCCGTGGAGCGCGGTCAGCAGACCTTGGCGTGCGGGACGTCGAGGACGTAGCGCTCCGGCGAGTGGAGGACGGAGGTCTTCGGGACGGGCTTGGCGCCGTAGGCGGCGCCGAAGGTGACCACACCCTCGAAGTCACCGGTGAGCGCGAGGCCCTTGAGCACGGGCAGACCGATCTTCGTCAGCCGTGGTCCCCGGTAGACCGACTGGCCCGACGCGTTGTGAGCGGCGGCCGGGGAGAACCTGACCTCCAGGAAGTACTTCCCGGAGAGCGGGACCTTCTTTCCGGAGGGGTCGTAGATCAGTTTCGTGACGGGCCGCACGGTGACCGTGGGAACGGTCCCCTTGACGTCGAAGACGAGACGGTCGTACGTGCAGTGCCCGCCCCACCGGGCGTTGACCACGAGCGCCTGGGCGGCGGCCGGCCGGGACGGCGCGGCGGCCGAGGCGGAAGCCGTGGCGCCGACGGTGGCGGTGAGCGTGAGAAGGAGGCCGGCGGCGACGGCCGTAGGGCGCCGCAGGTGATGACGGTGAGGTTGGTGGTGACGCATGACGCCCCCCGGTTCATTCCTTGGTTGGGGACAGTTACTTCACTATGGGGGACATCCGGGAGGGCCGCACGGTTGCGTGACTTGGTGATTTACAGTGACTTCCACCCGTGTTCCGGTATCCGGAGCACCGCCGAGTACCTGTGAGGGACACCCGAACCATGCCGACCGAAACGTTTGAGTTCCAGGTAGAGGCCCGTCAGCTGCTCCAGCTGATGATCCACTCGGTCTACTCGAACAAGGACGTCTTCCTGCGTGAGCTCGTCTCCAACGCCTCCGACGCGCTCGACAAGCTGCGCCTGGCCAAGCTGCGGGACGGCGGACTCGACGCGGACACGTCCGACCCGCACATCGAGATCGAACTCGACCGGGAGGCCCGCACCCTCACCGTGCGGGACAACGGCATCGGGATGTCGTACGACGAGGTCGGACAGCTCATCGGCACGATCGCCAACTCCGGTACGGCCGCCTTCCTGGCGGAGCTGAAGGAGGCCCGGGACCAGGCCGGGGCCGAGGGGCTCATCGGCCAGTTCGGTGTCGGCTTCTACTCGGGCTTCATGGTGGCCGACGAGATGACCCTGGTGACCCGGCGGGCCGGGGAGAGCACGGGTACCCGCTGGTCGTCGCGAGGCGAGGGCACGTACACCCTGGAGACCGCCGACGACGCCCCGCAGGGCACCGCGGTCACCCTGCACCTCAAGGCCGCCGACCCCGAGAACCAGCTGCACGACTACACGTCGGTGTGGACGGTCAAGGAGATCGTCAAGCGGTACTCCGACTTCATCACCTGGCCGATCCGGCTCCTCCCCGGCGAGGGCGACGGCGACGGCAAGGGAGACGGCGAGAGCGGGACCGCGCCCGAACCCGAGACGCTGAACTCGATGAAGGCCCTGTGGGCCCGACCGCGCGACGAGGTGTCCGACGACGAGTACCACGAGCTGTACAAGCACGTCAGCCACGACTGGCGCGATCCGCTGGAGACGATCCGCCTCCAGGCGGAGGGCACCTTCGAGTACCAGGCCCTGCTGTTCCTCCCGGCCCACGCCCCGCACGACCTGTTCACCCGGGACTCCCGGCGCGGTCTCCAGCTGTACGTCAAGCGCGTACTGATCATGGACGACTGCGAGGCGCTGCTGCCGCCGTTCCTCCGCTTCGTCAAGGGCGTCGTGGACGCGCAGGACCTCTCGCTCAACGTCTCCCGCGAGATCCTCCAGCAGGACCGGCACATCCGGATGATCCAGCGCCGGCTGACCAAGAAGGTGCTGTCCTCCGTCAAGGAGATGAAGACGAAGGACGCCGACAAGTACGCCACGTTCTGGCGGGAGTTCGGCGCCGTCCTGAAGGAGGGGCTGCTCGGCGACCCCGACAGCCGGGACGCGCTGCTCGCCGTCTCCTCCTTCGCGAGCACGCACGCCGAGGACGAGCCGACCACGCTCCAGCAGTACGTGGAGCGCATGAAGGACGGCCAGGACGACATCTACTTCATGTGCGGCGAGTCCCGGCAGAGCATCGAGAACTCCCCGCACATGGAGGCGTTCAGGGCCCGCGGCATCGAGGTCCTGCTGCTCACGGACCCGGTGGACGAGGTGTGGGTCGACGCCGTGAGCGAGTTCGAGGGCAAGCGGCTGCGGTCCGTCACCAAGGGCGAGATCGACCTCGACGCCAAGGACGGCGAACAGGCCGACGAGGAACGGGAGAAGCAGGCCGAGGAGTACGGCGGCCTGCTCGGCTGGATGAAGGAACAGCTGGCGGAGGACATCAAGGACGTCCGCCTCTCGACGCGACTCACCGTCTCCCCGGCCTGCGTCGTCTCCGACGCCCACGACCTCACCCCGGCACTGGAGAACATGTACCGGGCGATGGGCCAGGAGGTCCCGGCCACGAAGCGGATCCTCGAACTCAACCCCGGCCACCCGCTCGTGCGCAGCCTGAACGAGGCGTACCGGGAGCGCGAGGACCACGCCCCGCTCGTGGACACCGCCGAACTGCTCTACGGCCTCGCGGTGCTCGGCGAGGGCGGCCGTCCGAAGGAACCGGCACGGTTCGTCCAACTGGTCGCGCAGCGCCTGGAGCACGCGCTCTGAGCCGCACCGCCCGAGTACCGCCTCGCGTGCGGTGGCCGGGGCATCAGCCGTGCTCCGCGAAGGCCTTGGCCACCGTCTCGCGATCCGCGTCCGCCGCGAGCAGCAGCCGTAGCAGGACCCGTGCCTTGTACGGATCCAGCAGCCCGCCGTCGATCAGGCCGCGCTCGCGCAGATCGGTTTCCGAGCCGGGCGCGGTGTAGGTGTGCCGCAGCACCGAGCCGCTGCCCGTGCGGGAGGTCAGCACGACGGGCATGCGTTCGGCCAGCGCACCCAGCACGGGAGCCAGCCGCGCGGGGACGTGCCCGACCCCGAAGCCGGCCACCACCAGGCCCCGGCAGGTGTCCGCGACCCCGGAAAGCAGGGCGCCGTCGTCGTCCAGCGTCACGCAGTGCAGGGCGACGCGGGTGGCATCCAGCCGTGCGGTGTCGTACCGGGCGGGCAGGACGCCGCGGCGCGGGGGCACGGCCAGGACGCGCACCCTGCCCTCCACGACGTGGCCCGCCGGTCCGGTGTTCGGCGACACGAAGGCCGCTGTGCTGGTGCTGTGCGACTTGCGGACCCAGCGTGCCGCGTGCACCTCGTCGTTGAAGGCCACCAGCGCGCCGAGACCGCGTGCCTCGCGAGAGGCGGCGACGCGCACGGCCGAGAGCACGTTGGCGGGCCCGTCGGCACCGGCCATGGCCGCCTGCCGCATCGCACCGGTCAGGACGAACGGCGCGTCGTGCGGCCAGACCAGGTCGGCCAGATATGCGGTCTCCTCCAGTGTGTCGGTGCCCTGGGTGACGACGATGCCCGCCGCCCCCTCGTCCACCGCTCGGCTGGCGTCCCCGACCAGATCCAGCAACTGGGCGAACGTCAGGCTCCCGCTGGGTACGGCGTGCACGTCCCGCACGTCGAGTTCCACGCCCAGCTCCTCGAGCCCGGGCACGGCGGCGGCGATCTCGGCTCCGGTGAGCCGATCCGACTCACCCCGCCGCGCCACCGAGATCGTGCCGCCCAGTGCGAACACCGCCACCCTCATGTACTGCCTCCGTCGAACGCCGTGGATCATCATGACGGGGACATGATGCCGGTTGCGCACGGCCCCGCGGTGCGTCGCCGCGGGGCCGGCGCGGGCTACTTCGGCAGGTCGCTCTCCCCGGTCGCCCAGCGGGTGTTGGGCGTGGTGGCGAGACGGAGGTCGAGTCTGCCGCCGGAGCCGACCAGTGACGGACCGGCCCAGGATCGCGACAGGCCACGGCCGTTCTGGCGCACGCCGTCGACGTAGATGTGCGTGTCGTCGGCGGCGGGCGCGGTGATGACGATGTCCGCCCGGCCGGTCCGGTGCAGGACCGCCTTCGGGAACACCGGGGCACCCAGCAGCAGGTTCGCGCTGCCCGGGCTCTGCGGGTAGATCCCGAGGGCGGAGAAGACGTACCAGGCGGACATCGTGCCCAGGTCGTCGTTCCCGGGGAGCCCCGAAGGGCCGGTCCCGTAGACGGTGTTCAGGATCCGGCGGACCGTCTCCTGGGTCTTCCAGGGCCGGCCCAGGGCGTTGTAGAGCCAGGGGGCGTGAATGCCGGGCTCGTTCGTCGCGTCGTAGCGCAGCGGGTCGCCGCCGCGCAGCGACCAGGAGCCGTCGGCGGTGTGGAAGAACCCGTCGAGGCGGGCGGCGGCCCTGTCCCGGCCGCCCATGGCGGCGGCGAGCCCCTGGACGTCCTGCGGCACCATCCACGTGTAGGTCGCGCTGGTGCCCTGGGCGAAGCCGAGGTCGCTGCCCGGGCTGAACGGGGTGACCCAGCCGCCGTCCAGATTGCGCGCCTGCGCGTAGCCGGTACCGGGGTTGAAGACGTTGCGCCAATAGGCGCCGCGCTCCGTGAACTCCTTCGCCTCCCTGTCACGGCCGAGCATCCTCGCCCACTGGGCGAGCGCGTGGTCGGCGACGGCGTCCTCCAACGTCTCCGCCGCCCCGCCCCAGCAGTGGCACACGTCCTGGGCGGCGTAGTGCGAGGTCAGGTACTGGCCGAGGTTCGGGCGCTGGCCCTCGCACTGCCCGGGGCAGCCCGCGTCCGACAGTCCGTCCGCGGTGGGCACGGTGGCCTGGCGGACGAGCGAGTCGAAGGCGCCCCGGTAGTCGAAGTTGCGCACGCCCATGGCGTAGAAGGTGGCGAGGGTGGCCGCGGACGGGTCACCGGTCATCACATGGGTGGCACCGCTGATGTGCACCCAGCGGTCCCACACTCCTCGGTTCTGCTGGGCGAAGTTGTAGAGCGACTGCGCGAAGTCGCCCGCCACACGGGGTTTCAGCAGGGCGAGGAGCTGTATCTGGGCCCGATACTGGTCCCAGCCCGAGAAGTTGCTGTACTGCGCCCGCTGGCCGCGCGCCAGCCGGTGCACGGCCTGGTCCATGCCCCAGTAGCGGCCGTCGGCGTCGCTGATCAGGTTGGGCTGCATCAGCGCGTGGTAGAGCGCCGTGTAGAAGGCCGTACGGCGGTCCGCGCCGCCGCCCTGCACCCGCACCGACCCCAGCTCACGGTCCCAGGCACGCGCTCCGGCCTCGGCGACGTCGGCCACGCGCGCCCGCGGCGCGATCTCCTGGCGGAGGTTGTTCTCGGCGCCCGCGAGGCTGACGTAGGAGATGCCGATCCGCATGTGGACATCGTTGTCAGAGCGGGTGTCGAAGCCGACCCAGCCTCCGGAGCCGCGCCCCGCGCGGTCGGAGCCGGTGGCGTATCCCTCGCCGCCGGACGCGGTCGTGGAACCGGGCGACAACTGGCTGTCGTGCCAGGTGCCGACGGACGAGAAGGCGCGGTCGAAGGACGCGCTGAAGTAGAGGCGGTAGTAGCTCTTGCGGTTGTTCACCCCGCCGTTGGCGCGGCGCCCGCAGAACGCGCCGGTCAGCACCGAGCCGGTCACCTTGCGGTGGGCGGCGTCGATGTCGACGTGCGCGTCCTCGCTGCCGTTGAGCGAGTTGGACACGCGGAAGAGCAGGTTCGCCGGGCGGGCCGCCGGGAAGCCGAAGTCGGCGACCGCGGCACGTTCGCCGACGGCCAGGTCGGCGGAGGCGCCCGAGTCGAGGCCCAGGGTGTAGCGGCCGGGCACGGCCTTCTCGTTGGCGTGCGAGAAGTTCGCCGCGTAGACGGCGTCCTTGGTGTCGGCCGACGGCGACGACGTGACATCGCCGACGAACGGCATGATCGGGACATCACCCGCCGCGCCCGGGTTGCAGCCCGCGCCGTTGACGTGGGTCAGGCTCAGTCCGCGGATCCGGGTCGCGTCGTACTGGTAGCCGTTGGCCGCGCCCGTGCTGGTCTGGTCGCCCTTGGTGCTGGTAGGGGACCAGGCGATCATTCCGTACGGCAGGGTGGCACCGGGGAAGGTGTTGCCGCCGTTCGCCGAGCCGATCAGCGGGTCCACGAGAGTGGAGGGGCGCTCGGTGACGGCGTTGGGCGCCGTGGCGGTCGCGGGGAACGGAGCCGCCGCGGCCAGCACGGTCGTGACCGCGACGGCGACGGCTCCCGTTCCGAAGCGTCTGGCGAGTGTCGCCCTGCGCGATTGCGGGTGATTCATACGTCAAGTCGCCTTTCATCGAGGGTGAATGGAGGCGACGTGAGGCTAGGAGGGACATCCGCCGGGAGGCAAGAGGTACCAGGGTACGGGCGGTGAAGTCCGGGTGAACGGTGTGCCGGGCGCGGGAGTTATCGCACGGGGCGTCCGGTCTGTGCCGGGGTGGCGGCCTCGACGGCGGGCTTCTCCGGGGCCTCGTGGCGGCCCCGCAGGGCGGACGCCAGCGCGGACACGACGGCCATGCCCGCGGCGACGCCGAAGACCACGGTCAGCCCCTGGTGGAAGGGTTCCGACACCAGTTGCGGGAAGAAGCCGTGACCTGTCAGCACCTCGCGCTGGGCGGGCGACAGTGAGGACAGCGATCCAGTCGAACCGAGCAGATGACCGATGGGGTTGTCCCCGAGGAACGTCGCGAAAAGCGTGCTCACCGGCGGCAGCGACGCGGCCTGGTCCGCCGCGGCGGCGGGCACGCCGTTCGCGCGCAGTCCGGCGCCGAGTGCCGCCGGGAGGGAGGACGCGAGTCCCGAGACCATGAGGGTGAAGAACACACCGATCGACAGGGCGGTGCCCGAGTTCTGGAAAGTGGACCGCATCCCCGAGGCCACGCCCCGGTACTCGGCCGGCACACTTCCCATGATCGACGACGTGTTCGGTGCGGAGAACATGCCCTGACCGAGCCCGTTGAGCAGCAGCAGCGCCGCGAACGCGCCGTAGTCGAAGTTCACCGGCAGGGTGAGCAGGCCCAGGAACGAGGCGGCGACCAGCAGCAGGCCCGTGGTGGAGAACAGCCGGGCGCCGAACCGGTCGGAGAGATGGCCGGACACGGGCCCCGCGATCAGGAAGCCCAGCGTCAGCGGAAGCATGAAGATGCCCGCCCACAGCGGCGTTTCCTCGAAGTCGTAGCCGTGCAGCGGCAGCCAGATGCCCTGGAGCCAGATGATGAGCATGAACTGGAGCCCGCCGCGCGCGATCGCGGTGAGCAGGGCCGCCAGGTTGCCCGCGGCGAACGCCCGCACCTTGAACAGCGACAACTCGAACATGGGCTCGGCGACACGGGTCTCGATGACGCAGAACAGCAGGAGCAGCAGGACACCGCCGCACAGGCCCGCGAGCACCCAGGGGTTGCCCCATCCGGTGGCGCTGCCGCCGTATGGCTGGATCCCGTAGGTGATGCCCGCGAGCAGGACCCCGGCACCGGCGGCGAAGGTGAGGTTGCCGAACCAGTCGATGCGGCCGCGCCGCCCCGAGGCGGTCTCGCGCAGGCTCAGCCAGGACCAGATGGTGCCGGTGACGCTGATGGGGACGCTCACCCAGAACACCGCCCGCCAGTCGACGGCCGCGAGCAGACCGCCCGCGAGCAGGCCGAGGAACTGGCCGGCGAGCGCGGTCATCTGGTTGACGCCCAGCGCCATGCCCCGCTGCCGTGCCGGAAAGGCGTCGGTGAGGATGGCGGCCGAGTTCGCGGTGAGCATGGAGCCGCCGAAGGCCTGCACCATGCGCCACAGGATCAGCCAGAGGGCCCCTGCGCCGGACCGGAACGGGTCCAGGGACAGCGCGACCGACGCGCACGCGAAGATCAGGAAGCCGAGGTTGTAGATCCGGACCCGGCCGAACATGTCGCCGAGCCGCCCGAGTACGACGACCAGCACCGCCGACACCAGCAGGTAGCCGAGGATCATCCAGAGCAGATAGCCGATGTTGCCCGCGGCCAGGGGGTCGAGGCCGATGCCCCGGAAGATCGCCGGGAGCGAGATGATCACGATGGACGCGTCCATCGTGGCGATCAGCACGCCCAGCGTGGTGTTGGACAGGGCGACCCACTTGTAGCCGGGGCCGGCGGGGGAGTCTTTGAGCCGGTTCACAGCCGTTCCGACAGACGGTCGAGCAGGGGCAGGGCGTCCCGGAGCACGGCCTGCTCCTGCGGGGTGAGGTCCCCGAGGGCCCGGGCGAGCCGGCTGACGGATTCGGACCGGCGTTCCGCCAGCATGGTGCGGCCCTCCTCGGTGATCGACACGATGGCACGCCGTCCGTCGGTGGCGTGGGGTGCCCGGCTTATCAGGCCGCGCTGTTCGAGTCCGTTCAGCGTGGTGGCCATGGCCTGCGGCCGGACGCGTTCCAGTTCGGCGAGCGAGCCCGGTGTGTCGGGGCCCGCCCCGGCGAGCCGGGCCAGCACGGAGACTCCGGACAGCGACACATCTCCGACGGCGTGTGCCTGGCGCAGACGGCGGGTGATCCGCGCGACCGCCAGCCGCAGGGCCGCGGCGAGCGGGGCGGTTTCCTGGACCTCGTTCACAAGTAATAACAATAGGCTTATCAGTCTGAACTGCTCAACCAAGCTTTAGTAACCAGGAGTGCCGGTCGGCCGGCCGGGAAGACCGGCCGACCGGCGTGCCTCAGCCCGCGGCGGGCACCGGGAACACCGCGCAGGTCGCGGTGGCGTGGGCGTACAGCCTGCCGTCGGTCCCGGTGATCCGGGCCTCCGCGGTCGCCGTCGTACGGCCGACGTGGACGGTACGGCCCTCGCAGCGCAGCGTCGGGGTGGTGGCCAGCACGGGTCTGACCAGGTGCACACCGAGCTGGGCGGTGGTGTACGCGACGCCGGGCGGCAGAGCGGTCAGCACCGCGGTGCCCAGCGCGGAGTCGAGGAGGGTGGCCGCGTAGCCGCCGTGCACGGTCCCCATCGGGTTGAAGAGGTGCTCGCCGGGATCACCCTCGAAGACCGCACCTCCCTCTTCCACCGCCACGAGCCGGAAGCCGAGGGTTCCGCAGATCGGGGCCTCGGGCAGCCGCCCGTCCAGGCTCATCCGGGCCAGTTCGAGACCGGTGTGGCCGGACGTGTCCGCGTAGCCCTTCGGGGCCGCCCAGGTGTGGGTGCGCGAGCGGGTCCCCGGGCCGTGCTGTGCCATGGTTCGCGCCGTTCAGTGAAGCTTGGCGGCCAGGACGTCGACCGGCCGGATGTCGGGCGCCTCGCTGAGCAGCGTCTGCGCGGCGTCCATCAGCGCGGCGGCGATCCTGCCCTGGAGATGGGCCTGGCGGCCCTCCTCCGCCTCGAAGGTGTCGAACACGCCGAAGGTGGTCGGGCCCTGGCGGAACGCGTACCACGTGACGGTGTTCTCCTCCTGCCGGGCGAGCTCCACCGCGTCGCGCAGCAGCGCCTCGACCTTGTCCGCGTGCTCAGGCCTGGCCTCGATCCGGGCCAGCAGTCCGATCTTCGTCATGGTGTGCTCCTGTGATGCCGTTGGGATTGAGCGGCGCTGGTGCCGGGCGCCTGATCTGTCCGGACTCCTCAGAATCTAGGCCGCGCACGCCGACGCTCCCAGTGTCGGAAACGACGCGGTGGATATGGTTTCCGACATGGACATAGCCCTGCTCGTCTACGACGGCGTCTTCGACTCCGGCCTCGCGGCCCTGCTCGACGTGCTGGACGCGGCCAACGCCATGCGCGACGAGCTCCCGGAACCGCCGCCGCCCTGGAACGTCACCAGGGTCGGCTTCCGCCGCCGCGTCCGCACCGGCGCGGGGCACCTGGTCGAGGCCGAGCCGGTGGCCGCGGCGGCGGGAACTGACCTGCTGGTGGTTCCGGCGCTCGCCGAGCGGCGGCCCGACGCCCTGCTCGCACACGTCTCCGGCCCGGCGTCCGAGCCGGTACGGCGCCTGGTCGCCGGGGCACGCGCGGACGGCACCCCCATCGCCTCCGCCTGCACCGGCACCTTCCTGCTCGCCGAGTCCGGCATCCTGGACGGGCTCAGCGCCACCACGAGCTGGTGGCTCGCGCCGTACTTCCGCAAGCGCTATCCGGAGGTGACCATCGACGAGGCGCGCATGGTGACCTCGTCCGACGGGGTGACCACGGCGGGCGCGGCGTTCGGGCACGTCGACCTCGCGCTGGCGATCGTCCGGATGAGCAGCCCCGCCCTTGCCGACCTGGTCGCCCGCTATCTCGTCATCGACGAGCGCCCGTCCCAGGCGGCCTACACCATCTCGGCGGCACTCGCGCAGAGCGACCCCACCCTGGCCGCCTTCGAACGCTGGGCCCGGGACCACCTGGACCAACCCATCTCCATCGTCGACGCCGCGCACGCCATCGGCGTCAGCGAACGCACGCTCCAACGGGCCGTGCGGCGCACGCTGGGCACCTCGCCGGTCCGCTTCGTGCAGGACCTGCGGGTCGAGCGCGCCCAGCATCTGCTGCGCACCACCGGCCTGCCCCTGGAGGTCATCGCCCGCAAGGTCGGCTACGAACACGCCAACACCCTGCGGATCCTGTTGCGCGAGCGCACCGGAACGACGGCGGGCGCGCTGCGCGGGCGATGAGTCCGCCCGCGCCCGGCACCGCAGGCACCTGGAATCCATCGAATCGGTGTTCCATTTGCGGGGCGTGGCGGGTTAAGGTCGCATTCTGCGGATCTTGTACGGAGGTACCCCGGATGGAGAAGAGCGAGCACGCCCGACGGGGCCGCCCGCCAGGCCCTCGCGCCTCCGAAGGCGAGCTGACGGGCCGCCAGAAGGCGATCGTCCACTGCATCACCGACGCGGTGAACCGGCAGGGCTATCCGCCGTCGATGCGGGAGATCGGCGCGGCCGTGGACCTCGCCAGCACCTCCTCGGTCGCCCACCAGCTGATGACCCTGGAACGCAAGGGCGTCCTCTACCGCGACCCGCACCGCCCCCGCGCCTACCGGGTACGGCCCTCATGGGCGCCCGACCTCGCCGGTGGGGCCTCCGCACCGGTCGAGGTCCCGCTCCTCGGACGGATCGCCGCCGGTGCGCCCCTGCTCGCGGACGAGATGGTCGAGGACGTGTACTCCCTGCCCCGCCAAGTCGTCGGCGAGGGCAACCTGTTCGCCCTCACGGTCAGCGGCGACAGCATGATCGACGCGGCCATCTGCGACGGCGACATCGTGACCGTCCGACGGCAGGACAGCGCCGACCACGGTGACATCGTCGCCGCCCTCATAGAGGACGAGGCCACCGTCAAGGTCCTGCGCCGTCAGGACGGCGAGGTCTGGCTCATGCCCCGCAACCCGGCGTACGCCCCGATACCCGGCGAGCGGGCCCAGATCCTGGGCAAGGTCGTGGGCGTGCTCCGGCTGCTGTAGGGCGCTGCCGAGGATCCGGCATCGGGAAGGCGGACCGGGGATCGGGAAAGCGACCCGGGATCGGGAGGCGGCCGCCGCCCACCACGGCCCCAGGTCGGACACGACCTGGCCCCGGTCACCGTGACCCGGGTGCCCCGATGGCGAGGACGCGGTCGCGCAGGACCGGGAGTTCGTGGCGGATCCGGGCGACCTCGGCCATGTCGCAGTCCACCGTCAGCGTCTCCTCGGCGGTACCGGCCTCGCCGAGCACGGTCCCCCAGGGGTCGGCGACCGTGCTGTGCCCGGCCTGCTCCATTCCTCCGTGGGTGCCCGTCGCACAGCAGGCCAGCAGGAAGACCTGCTCCTCCAGGGCCCTGGTGCGGGTCAGCAGCCGCCAGTGGCCCAGGCGCGCGGCGGGCCACGCGGCGGGAACGACGACCAGCTCCGCGCCCGCGTCGAGCAGGCCCCTGAACAACTCGGGGAAACGCAGGTCGTAGCAGATGGCCAGGCCGATCACGCCGAAGTCGGCGGCCACGGTGACGATGGCGCGGCCGCCGCCCATCAGGGTCGCCTCACCGGTGTCGAAGCCATACCGGTGGATCTTGCGATACCGGGCGCGCAGTTCCCCGGCCCGGTCGAAGAGGAGCGCGGTGTTGTACAGCGTGCCGTCCGTGTCCCGCTCCACGATCGACCCGGCGTGCAGCCACACCCCGGCCTCACGCGCGGCGGCCGACATGACCTCGGCGGTGGGACCGTCGACCGCCTCGGCGTCCTGCCCCCAGCCGTCGTACGCCCACGCGCCCGCCACCCACAGTTCCGGCAGCACCACCAGATCGTCACCCGCACGGCCGCGGACCAGGGCCGCCGCCCGGCGACGGCGCTCACCGGCCGAGTCCGACGCCTCCACGGACAGCTGTATCAGCGAGGCACGCATGCCCTCACCTCCGGGGTCGAACCCCCCTTTCCCACGAGCGTAGGGGGAGCGGCGCGCCCCGGCTCGTCCGGCTCGGCCCGCGGGCAAGATGGCAGCCTACGGCCGCCCGTGCTTCCGCACCCGCAGTGCAAGGGGAGTTCACCTTGTCCGCACCCGCCCACCGGACCCGGGCCGTCGTCGGATCGGCGCTCGCCGTGCTCTCCCTGGCCGCCGGATGCACCACGCACACCGGGGCACGGGCCCACGGCCATCCGGAGGCGACCCCGGCCCGGCTGGTGAGCGCGTCCCCGTCGCCGGCCCTGACCGCACCGGCGACGGAGGAACTGCGCGACCCTCCACAGGTCGTCAGCCGGGACGGACTGCTCACGACCAGGATCGTCGTCGAACGCAGGAAGGTGCGCCTGGCTGGCCGCGACCTGTGGGCCCTGACGTACAACGGGATGTACATGCCACCCACACTGCGGCTGCGGCCGGGGGACCGGATGCGGGTCACCTTCGAGAACCGGCTCGACAAGCAGACCAACCTGCATGTGCACGGCATGCACGTGTCGCCCGTCGGCAACTCGGACAACATCTTCCTGCGCATCGAGCCGGGGCGGACGTTCACCTACGAGTACGCCTTCCCGAAGAGCCTGGAGCCGGGCACCTACTGGTACCACCCGCACCCGCACGCGCTCTCCGCCGCCCAGACGGCCGGCGGCATGGCCGGGCTCATCGTGGTCGACGGCCTCGACGACCATCTGCCCGCACCGCTGCGCGGCATCAAGGAGCACGTCGTCGCGCTCAAGGACTTCCAGCTCGTCGGCGACCAGATCAAGACCGCGCACCTGAAGATCGGCGACCCCACCACCCGGACCGTCAACGGGCAGCTCAACCCGGTGATCCGGATCGGGCCCGGCGAGACCCAGCTGTGGCGCATCGCGAACATCGGGGCCAACATCTTCTACAAAGTGGCGCTGCCCGGCACCAGGTTCCACGTCGTCGCCCAGGACGGCTACCCGGTGAACCGGGTGTACTCGGCCGACTCCCTGATCATCCCCGCCGGCGCGCGCTACGACGTGCTCGTGCAGGGCCCGGCGGCCGGCTCCGCGCAGTTGCTGACCCTGCCGTACAACACCGGCAAGGCCGGGAACCAGTTTCCCAGGGCAACCCTGGCCACCGTCCGCTCCGAAGGCACGTCAACGCGGGCCGCCGACCTGCCCACGGCCTTCGCCCCGGTCGACGACCTCGGCGAGGAGACCGTCGCGGCCCGCAAGACGGTCGTCTTCACCGAGAACAAGGCGGGCACGCTCTTCTACATCAACCACAAACAGTTCGACCACAACCGCGTCGACTTCCGGTCCAGGCTCAACACCGTCGAGGAGTGGACCGTCAGGAACGACAGCGACGAGGTCCACTCGTTCCACGTCCACACCAACGACTTCCAGGTGATGAGCATCAACGGCGAGCCGCAGACCAACTACGGCCTGCGGGACACTGTCGACGTCCCGCCGCGCGGGAACATGGTCATCCGCATGCGGTTCCTCGACTATCCGGGCAAGACGGTCGTGCACTGCCACATCCTCAACCACGAGGACCTGGGGATGATGGCGGTGCTTCAGATCGACAGGTGAAGAGCTGGAGCACACCGGCGACGGAGAAGCACACCGCGCCCGTGAGCGTCCCCCAGTTGGCGACGTGCGCGTTGACGAGGCTTCCGGTCGCGGGGCGGGTGAACGCGGCCAGGGCGGAGACCAGGAACAGCACCGACCCGAACTGGTTGACCGCGGTGATCCACCAGCCGAGCCCGCGGGCACCGGGTGTGTCCTGGCGCAGGACGGTGAACGCCAGATGTCCCGAAAGCAGGAAGAGCAGACAGCCCACCAGGTCCGGCGCCCAGACCAGCCGGTTGGCCTCCTTCACCGTGAGTCCGTGCATGAACGAGTCCAGCAGGTTGACGCCGAAGACCACGGTTCCGGCGAGCAGGGTGAAGGCGCTCAGCCAGTCCTTCCGCATCGGCTCGTAGCTCCACCACCTCCACTCGTGTCCGGGAGCGTTGAACGTCTCCAACAGGGACGCGTATCCGCCCGTGTTGAAGAACAGGCCCCCGGTGAAGTAGATCGAGGCGCTCTGTGTCGCACTCGCGACCAGCTCGCTGAAACCGGCCCCGACGGCGAACAGGGCGCCGCCGACGGTGAACGCGAGGGCGGCGACGGGGTTGAGTCTGCGGGACCTTCCGTCCTCCGCAGCGTCACGGGATCGGCTCACCCGGCGACTCTAACGCCTCCGGGGTCACACTCCGTGATTGTCGTGATGCGCTACGAGTGGGACGCCTCCCCGGGAGACCCGACCCCCGGGGTCCCGCGGACCTCGTGACCGGTCAGCAGAGATGGGCCCACACACTGTGTCCGGCCGTGTCCAGACGGCTGCCCCAGCACTCGGAGACCATCTCCGTCAGCAGCAGCCCACGCCCGCCCTCGCCACAGTCCTTGTCGTCCCGGGGCCAACCGGCGCGGACCGCGGCGACGTCGAAGCCGGAGCCCGCGTCCCGCACCTCGATCCTGACGCCGTCCCGGCCTCCGGGGCCGCGGATCCGGCTGAGAGTCAGCGAGACCGGCGCGGCCCCGTGGCGGAGACTGTTGGTGACGAGTTCGACACCCACCAGAACGACGTCGTCGACGAGCGCTGGAAGCCGCCATTCAACGAGTTGTTCAGTGATCCGAACGCGCGCGGCTCGTGCCGCCCTGGCCGTGCTGGGTAGCGCCCAGGTTCGACCAGTCAGGTGCAAAGGCTTCCACGAAACCGTCGTACTCATGGGATTCCCCTGGTGCTTCGCGGGACTTCGCAGAGGTCCGGAAGTCCCTGTCCCTTCATGCTGGGAAGTGCGAGGAGCGGGGGAAAGAGAGTTCCGCTACGGCAGAGCGTCAGTTTGTCTTACGGCTTGTTCTACGGCCGGGCCCGGTCCACGACCGCGAGGGCGTCGATCTCGACCCGGGCCCCCGGAGCGAGTCCGGCCGTGACGGTGGTGCGTGGGGGGAACGGCTCGCCGAGCACCTCGCGGTAGGCGGCATCCATCTCGTCGAAGTCCGCGTCGTCCGCGAGGTGGACGCGCACCATCAGCACGTCGTCCCAGCCCGCGCCGCCCGCTGCCAGTACGGCACCGACCTGTTCCAGGACCCGCCGTGTCTGCGGGCCTGCCGTGGCGTCGCGGATCGCCCCGGTCACGGGGTCGGCGGCCAGCTGGCCGCATACCTGGAGGAAGGGACCGATACGGCGGCCCTGGCTGTAGGAGCCGACGGGAGCCGGCGCGTGAGCGGTGGACACGGTGGTGAACGTCAAGGTCGCTCCAGGAATGTTCGGAGGTGGGTCAGGCACGGTCGGTCAGGGAACTCATGACGTGCTTGACGCGGGTGTAGTCGGCGAGGCCGTACGCGGACAGGTCCTTGCCGTGTCCGGAATGCTTGAAGCCGCCGTGTGGCATCTCCGCGGTGAGAACACCGTGGGTGTTCACCCACACCGCGCCGAATTCCAGTTCGGCCGTGGTGCGCAGCACCCGGGAGTGGTCGGAGGTCCAGACGGAAGCCGCGAGGCCGTACGGCTGATCGTTTGCCAGCCGGACCCCCTCGGCCTCCGTGGTGAACTCCTGCACGGTCAGAACGGGCGCGAAGATCTCCTCCTGGACGATCTCGTCCTCCTGGCGCAGCCCCGACACCACGGTCGGCGCGAGGTGATAGCCGCAGTCGCCTACCCGGTGCCCACCGGTGTGGACGAAGGCGCGGTCGGGAAGCCGTGCCAGCAGTCCCAGCACGCGGCCGAGCTGGGCGGCGCTGTTGAGCGGACCGACATCGGGCTCCGCCCCCGGGGCGGCGCCCGGTCCGCCGGTCAGCGCGGCCGCCGTCCCGGTGAGTGCCTTCACCAGGGCCTCGCGGACTCCTGCCTGGACGAGGACCCGCGTGGCGGCGGTGCAGTCCTGTCCCGCGTTGTAGAAGCCCGCGGCGGCGATGCCCTCGGCGGCGGCCTGAACGTCAGCGTCCTCGAACACCAGGGCCGGGGCGTTGCCGCCCAGCTCCAGATGCGTCAGCTTCAGGTCGTCGGCGGCGGCGCGGGCGACCTCGACACCGGCCCGGGTCGACCCGGTGAGGGACACCAGGGCGGGGATGGGATGCCCGATCAGCAGCCGACCCGTTTCCCGGTCTCCCAGGACCACGTTGACGACCCCCGGCGGCAGGAACCGGTTTGCCAGCTCCGCGAGCATGACCGTCGTGGTGGGTGTGGTCTCTGCGGGCTTGACCACCGTGGTGTTGCCGGCCGCCACCGCGGGCGCGATCTTCCACACCGCCATCATCAGCGGGTAGTTCCACGGCGTGATCTGCGCGCACACCCCCACCGGCTCCCGGCGGACGAGTGAGGAGTGCCCCGGCGCGTACTCACCACTGGCGGCTCCTTCCGGCAGGCGGGCCGCCCCGGCGAAGAAGCGCAACTGGTCGGCACACTGGGGGATCTCGTCCTGAAGCATCTGGTGCCGGGACTTGCCGGTCTCCCGGCACTCGGCCTCGGCGAACTCCTCCGCCCCGTCCTCCAGTGCGTCGGCCAGGCACAACAACGCGGTCTGCCGCTCGGCCGGAGTGGTGCGCCGGAAGCCGCGGAACGCGGCCTCTGCGGTGCGCAGCGCATGGTCGACCTCGTCCGGCCCGGAGACCGCGGCGTGGCCGAACGCGACGCCGGTGCGGGGGTCGGTGAGCGCCAGCACGGAGCCGGTCGGCTCGCATCGGCGCCCCCCGACGAAGTTGGTGAGCGGGCGGGGGGAGTTCACGAGCGCTCCAGGTGGGTCGGGGCGAACATGCGCAGCAGGCAGGGCAGTACGACGACGTGCGGTCCGCCGGACGCCAGCGCGGCGGCGAGGTCGTCGGCAAGCGTCTCCGTGCTGCTCACCGTGGCCGGGACGTTGAAGGAGGCCGCCAGTGCCGCGAAGTCCGGGCGGGCCAGTTCGGTGGCCGTGGCCCGCCCGAAAGCCTCGTTCATGTACGCGCGGAGGATGCCGTATCCGCCGTCGTCGACGATCAGCCAGGTCACCGGCAGGTCGTGCTGGCGCAGTGTGGCCAGCTCGGCGATGGAGTACATGGCGCCGCCGTCACCGCTGACAGCGAGAGCGGGCCGGCCGGTGGTGGCCGCGCCGAGGGCCGCGGGCAGGCCGTAGCCGAGGCCACCGGCTCCCTGGGCGGAGTGGAACGGCGCGCTGCGGGGGTCGAACGCGGACCAGGCCCAGTAGCCGAGGATGGTCATGTCCCAGAAGCTCGGCACGGACTCCGGCAGGGCGCTGCGGACCGCGCGCAGCACTCGCTGCTCCAGGCCGAGGTCCTGGCGATCCAGGCGGTCGCGTATCAGGTCGAGCACGCGGGCGACTGCCGTGTGCGCCGTGCCGTCGGCCGGTCTCGCCGCCACCGCGCGGGCCATCGCCTCAAGGGCCGCCCGCGCGTCGGCGTGGATGCCGAGGGCGGGGTGGTTGGATTCCAGTTTGCCCAGGTCGGCCTCGATCTGGACGATCCGGCCGCGTGGTCTGAAGCTGTGGTAGTTGCTGGACAGTTCCCCCAGTCCGGAGCCGACCACGAGCAGTACGTCGGCGTCCTCCAGGAACGAGGTCATGTGTCGGTCCTCCAGCCAGGACTGGAGGGAGAGCGGATGCTGCCAGGGGAAGGCGCCCTTCCCGCCGAAGGTGCAGACGACGGGCGCCTGAACACGCTCGGCGAGTTGGAGCAGCGCCGCCTGCCCGCCGGAGCGCACCACGCCGCCGCCCGCGAGGATGACGGGGCGGTCCGCCGCGTCCAGCAGCCGTACCGCCTCGGCGACGAGCTCGGCACGCGGTGACAGCGTCCCGGGGTACCCGGTCAGGTCCCGAACCGGCGGTACACCGGCCGGTCCGAGCAGCACGTCCTGGGGAATCTCCACCCAGACCGGGCCGCTCGGCGCGGACGCCGCCTCGCGCCATGCCTCGGCGAGGGCGGAGGGTATCTGGGAAGCGGACCGCACCAGCCGCGCCCGTTTGACGACCCCGCGGACGACCGCCGTCTGGTCGGTCAGCTCGTGGAGAAAGCCGTGCCGGGCCCCACCGAGGCCCGCGGACGGGATCTGGCTGCTGATCACCAGGACCGGCGCCGAGGCGGCGGCGGCCTCCTGGAGCCCGGCGAGGGCGGTCAGCGCGCCGGGCCCGGTGGAGAGCAGCAGCGGGGTGACCTGGCCGGTGACCCGGGCGTGTCCGTCGGCGGCGAAGGCGGCGTTGTTCTCGACCCGGCTGGACACGAAGCGGAGCCGTCCGCGGCTCAGCGCGTCGAACAGACCGAGCGCGTGCTGGCCGGGGATCCCGAAGACGGTATGGGCGCCGAGTGCCTCCAGCGACTCGACCACGACATCGCCGCCGTTGCGTGCCGTGGTGTGCGGGGGCGGAGGTTCGGCGCCGGGGGAGAGCAGGGTGGTCATGGCGGGCGGCCTTCTTTCGGTCGAGCTTCGGTCGAGACTCCGGACGGGCTCCGGACGGGCTCCGGAGGGGTGCCGGAGGGGTGCCGGACGGAATCCGGCGAGTGACGTTCAGTGGTCGAGGAGGAAGCGGTGCAGGGTTCGAGCGCCGAAGCGGAGGCTGTCGAGCGGTATGCGTTCGTCGGTGCCGTGGAACATGCGGGCGAAGTCGAACCCGGCGGGCAGCCGCAGGGGGACGAATCCGAATCCCGCGATGCCCAGGGGCGCGAAGGAGGCGTTGTCGGTCGAGGCGGAGGAACAGTAGGGGACCACGGCCCCCGAGGGGTCCTCGGCCCACAGGGCGCGTCGCATGGCGTCGATCAGCGCACTGTTCGGATCGGCCTCGGCGGAGGGTGTCCGGTCGACGACCTCGATCTCGATGCCGGGTCCCACGAGCGCGGCGACGGTGCGCAGGAACTCCGCGTCATGGCCCGGTACGAACCTGCCGTCCACCAGCGCCTCCGCCTCGGCCGGGATCACGTTGACGGTGTCTCCGGCGCGTACCACGGTCGGGTTGGCGACGTGCCTCAGGGACGAGGTGACCAGTCCCGTGACCGGGGCCAACGGTGTGCCCTCGAGCGGGTCCACGCGGATGTCGACTCCGGTGAGTCGGCGCAGTTCGCCCGCCGTGCGCGCGGTTGTCGCCGTGAGCGCGAGCGGCCAGTCGTACTCCCCGAGGCGGGCCAGGGCGGCGCCCAGTCGCACAACGGGGTTGTCCTGTGCGGTCATCGACGCGTGGCCGGACGTGCCGTGCGCTCGCAGGCGCAGCCAGGCCACGCCCTTGCGTGCGGTCTCGACCAGATAGGCGCGCCGGGGACCGGACGGACCCGGCCACTGCACGGAGAACCCGCCGATCTCGCTGACGGCCTGGTCGCAGTCGGCCAGCAGCTCGCGATGACGCTCGGCCAGCCAGCGTGAGCCGAGGACGCCACCCGCCTCCTCGTCGGCGAGAAACGCCAGGACGACGTCACGCGCCGGGAGTTCGCCGCTGCGGGCCAGGCGTCTGACGGCGGCCAGCATCATCGCGATCATGTTCTTCATGTCCACCGCACCGCGGCCCCACAGACAACCGTCACGGATCTCCCCGGCGAAGGGATCCACCGTCCACGCGCGCCGGTCGGCCGGCACCACGTCGAGGTGGCCGTGCAGGAGCAGCGCCGGACGGGACGTGTCCCGCCCGGGGATCCGCGCCACGACGCTCGCACGACGCGGCGCCGACTCGAACAGCGTGCTGTCGACGCCTACTTCGTCCAGACGGGCGGCGACGTACTCGGCTGCCCCGCGCTCCCCGGGGCCGGAGCCGTCGAAGTGGTTGCTCGTGTCGATGCGGATCAGGTCCCGGCACAGCTCCACCACCTCGTCGAGTCCGCAGTCGAGTCCGCATTCGGGTGCGCGGGCCGTCGGCGCGCGGTCCGGTGTCGTCACTGGCGCCTCCCCTACAGGACCTGGGCGAGGAAGGCGCGGGTGCGTTCATGCGTGGGCTGGTTGAGCACCGCTCGGGGAGGGCCGTGCTCGACGATCAGACCGCCGTCGAGGAACGCCACCTGGTCCGCCACTTCACGGGCGAAGCCCATCTCATGGGTCACCACGACCATGGTCATGCCGGACTGCGCCAGACCCCGCATCACTTGGAGCACTTCCCCCACCAGCTCCGGATCGAGGGCGGAGGTCGGCTCGTCGAAGAGCATCAGTTCCGGCCTCATCGCCAGACCGCGGGCGATCGCCACCCGCTGCTGCTGGCCGCCCGACAACTGCGCCGGGTAGTGCCGTTCCCGGCCGGCGAGTCCCACCCGGGCCAGCAGTTCCCCGGCCTCCTGCTCCGCCTCGCTCCGTGACCGGCCCAGGACCCGTTGCGGGGCCTCGGTGATGTTCTGCAGCACCGTCAGGTGGGGGAACAGGTTGAAGCGCTGGAAGACCATGCCGATCCGGCTGCGCTGACCGGCGATCTGCTTCTCGGACAGCTCCTGAAGACGGCCGCCCTCGCGGCGGTAACCGATCAGCTCGCCCGCGACGTACAACCTGCCCGAGTCGATGCGCTCAAGGTGGTTGATGCAGCGCAGGAAGGTGCTCTTGCCCGAGCCGCTGGGGCCGATCAGACAGGCCACCTCGCCCTTGCGGACGGTGAGGCCGACTCCCTTCAGGACCTCGGTGTGACCGAACGTCTTGCGCACGTCGACGGCGCTGACCATGGGGGTGTTCATACCGTCCTCCTGACGATGGACGCCTTGCGCTGTCGCGACCGTCCCGCGCGGGCGGAGCGGGGCACGGTGCCACGGCCGTATCGCCTCTCCAACTGCCTTTGGACGAGGGTGAAGACGGCGGTGAGCGCGAGATACCAGGCCGAGGCCACCACCAGCAGCGGAATGACCTTGTAGTTCTGGGAGTAGACCTGCTGCAGATTGGTCATCAGGTCGTTCCCGGCGATCACCGACACCAGGGAGGAGGTCTTGAGCATCGTGATGACCTCGTTGCCCATCGGCGGCACGATCACCCGCATCGCCTGCGGGAGCACGATGCGGCGCATGGTGACGGCGGGCCGCAGACCCAGCGCGGACGCCGCCTCCCGCTGACCCGGGTCCACCGACTCGATGCCGCCGCGGACGATCTCGGCCGCGTAGGCGATCTCGTTGAGCCCCAGGGCGAGGATGGCGGCCGTCGTCGCCGAGACGAGACTGCTCGTGGGAGCCGAGTACAGCTCGATTCCCGTGAACGGTATCCCCAGGGTGACCTCCGGGAAGAAGGCCCCGATGAACCCCCAGAAGATGATCTGGACGAGTACGGGCGTTCCCCGGAAGACCGCCGTGTAGGCGATGGCGACGGCACGCAGGACGTAGTTGTCGGAAAGGGCCATCACCGCCACCAGGGTGCCGCCGACCACGCCGATCACCATGCTCACGATGGTGAGGTAGAACGTCACCCACACGCCCTGGAGCGTGAGTTGGGCGAAGAGGTACGCCCCGACCGTTCCCCAGTCCAGGTTGGGGTTGGTCACGAAGCTCCAGGCCAGGCCCAGAGCACCGGCCGACACCAGGACGGCCGCCACGGTACGGCCGGGTCTGCGCAGCCGGCGCACGGGCAGACCCTCGTCCGTGTTCATGAGGTCCACGGTCGCGGTGGACGGGACGGAGGTCATTCGGTCGCCTCTCCCGCCCGGTTGACGTACGGTTCGTCAATGGCGATCTGCTCGACGTCGTAGTGGGCGAGGATCTTGTCGTAGGCGCCGCTGCTCATCAGGTCCGACAGCGCGCTCAGCACGGCCTGGCGCAGCTTCGGCTGGTTCTTCGGCAGCCCGATCCCGAGGGCCGCCGGGTCGTAGCCCTCGGGTGCCTTCGGGTCCTGGACGGTCTCGACGGTGGCGTCGCGCTGGGCGGAGTACCGCAGCGCGGGCAGATCCCCCGCGATGGTCTCGGCCTTGCCGGTCTTCAGCGCCAGCAACGCGTCGGAGAACTGCGGGAACGTCTTGACCGAGATGCCCTCCTTCCCCTGCTTGACGCACTGTGAGCTCTGCTTCTTCAGCAGCGCGATCTGCTGGGCGCCGGTCTGCGCGGCGGCCTGGTGCCCGCACAGGTCGGCCGGCGTCCTCAGCTTCTCCGGGTTTCCCTTGCCCACGAGGAGAGCCGACCCGCTGCGCCCGTAGTTGACGAAGTCGACGGTCTTCTCACGCGCCTCGGTGTCGAAGAGACCGGCCATGAGTACGTCGTACTTCTTCGCCTGCAAGCCCGGGAGCAGCCCGTCGAAGGGCTGTTGCGTGAACTCGAACGGCACGCCGAGGCGCTTTCCCAGCGCCTTGCCCAGATCGATCTCCAGGCCGTACAGGTTCTTGTTCCCGGAACCCGCGAACATCTCGAACGGCGGGAAGGGCGCGTTGGTGGCGACCTTGATGCTGCCCGCCTTCTTGTAGGCGTCCGGCACCATGGCGTACAGCTTGGCGCTGCGCTCGACCGACACCTCGGCCGCGGTCGTCCCGGCGGAGGAGGGCGACGCGGATCCGGAGTCGTCCGGATTGGCACACGCGGAGGCGAGGACGACACAGGCGCCCACGGTGAGGACGGCGCGCAGCGGCGAGACCGGGTGCGGTCGGACTGCTCGGTCAATGGGTGATCTCATGGCGTCTCCCTTGAGAGCCGGAAGGGGGCGGTGGGCGTGCGAGGAGGGGGCGTGCGTGCGAGGAGGGTCTTGTGCGAGGCAGGGGAGAAGGCGGCGGCAGGGTGAGGTCAGCCGAGTGCCGCGGTGAGAGTCGGCCCGGTGATGTTGCGGCCTGACACCACCGCCACGGCCAGCCCCCGGGTCCGCACCTTGCCGGCCAGTAGAGCCGCGGCCGCGGCGGCGCCTGCGCCTTCGGCGACGAAGCCCCGTTCCAGCGCCAGGTGACGGACCGCCCCGCGGATCTCGGCTTCGCTCACGGTCACCAGGTCGTCGACGTACCTGCCGATGAGGCCAGGGGTCACCGCGCCGGCCTCGATGTTGCCGGCCATGCCGTCGGCGATGCTCTCCCCGACCTCGACGGTCACCTGCCGGCCGGCGCTGATGGCGGCGCTGACCGCGGTCGAGACCTCCGTCTCCACGCCCACGACACGTACACCCGGCCGGGCCGAGGCCCACAGGCCCAGGCCCGCGGCGAGACCTCCACCACCGATGGCGCACACCACCGTCAGACCGTTTCCGCGGCCCCCGAGCTGGTTGTCGAGTTCGAATCCCATGGTTCCCTGGCCGGCGATCACATGGGGATCGTTGTAGGAGGAGAGGTAGTGGGCGCCGTCACCGGCCAGCTCCAGGGCATGCGCCTCGGCCTCGTCGTACGAGGTGCCCGCCTGGACCAGGTCCACGCCGAAACGCCGCAGCTTGGCCACCTTGGCGGGTGAGGCGTTCTCGGCCACCACGACGGTGGCCGGGCGGCCCAGGACGCGAGCCGCGAAAGCCACCCCGAGACCGTGGTTGCCCGCGGACGCGGTGACGACCCGGGTCCTGCCGTCGAGCGCGGACAACGCGCTGAGCGCGCCGCGGACCTTGAAGGAACCGGTGGGCTGAAGGGACTCCAGCTTGAGGGCGAAGTCGGACGCGGACCGTCCGCCCGCACCGAACTCGAGCGGAGTCGGCCGCAGGTGATCGCTGACCGCGCGCCAGGCGCGCTCCACATCGTGGGGTACGGGGGTGCGTACCTGGCGCGGCGCCGCCGAGCGGAGCGGATCGTTGGCCGAAGGAAGCATGCGAACTCCGGGTGTCGTGGTGATGTCGAGCAAGGTTCCACCGCCACGAGACCCATGAGGAGATGCGGCTCCTTCGCCTGAGCGTAGGGTTTGCTTATGCTCGATCCTCGAAGACTCGGCCTGCTGCGGGACGTCGCCCGGACCGGCTCGATCGCCGGAGCCGCGCAGCGGGCCGGATGCACGGCCTCGGCCGCGTCCCAGCAGCTGTCGGCGTTGGAGAAGGAACTCGGTGTCGCCCTGCTGGAACGGTCCCCGCGCAGCGTTCGCCTCACCGAGGCGGGCCGGGTGCTGGTCGACCACACGCACCGCGTCATGGCGGAACTGGACTCTGCCGCGAAGGCCGTGCACGCCGTGTCGGGACTGCGCAGCGGCCAGGTCCGTGTCGCCGCGTTCAGCACCGCGGGGACAAGCCTGGTCGTTCCCGCGCTCCTCGCGTTCCGGCGTCGGCACCCCGAGGTGTGTGTCTCCTTCACCGAGGCCGAACCGGAGGACGCCATCCCCGCCGTGGCGGCAGGCGACCTCGATCTGGCGGTCACCCACCAGTACGACCATCTGCCTGAACCCGACCTGCGGGGTCTGCGCCAGACTCTCCTGCACCGCGACCGGCTGCAGCTCGCCGTGCCCCCGCATCTGCACCGCACCGGACAGACCACCGCGCGGCTGCGGGACTACGCCGACGCCACCTGGCTGTCCACCCTGCCCACCCAGGGATTCCAGGCGGTCACCGAACTCCTCTGTCGATCACAGCACTTCGAACCCGACATCGCCTTCCGGTCGGACAGTTACGACCTTCTCCTGGCCCTGGTGGCGGCCGACTTCGGAGTGGCACTCGTCCCTGGACTGGCGGCCGTGCCCCGCGCCGGTGTCACCTTCCTGGAAGTGGTCGAACCCGAGGCGGTCCGGGAGATCCATGTCACCACCCGCGCTGCCGACCCCTCGCCCGCCACACAGGGCCTGGCCGGTCTGCTCCTGCGACGCAGGACGAGTTGACCGCGACGTTCGCCGACAGCGACTAGTTGGTGCAGTTCGTCACGGCGGCCGGGCTGAGGAGGCAGTTTGTGGGGGTGTTGCCGGTGAAGGTGGTGGCGCCGTCCACGGAGGTGATCGGCACGGTGGTGGAGACGCCTCCGGGGGCGGGGGCGTTCGGGGCGGTGTTGTTGTTCACGGTGGAGCTGGTGAAGGAGATGGCGCCGCCGTTGTTGTAGACGCCCGCGGCGGTGGAGCCGGTGCCGGTCACCTTGTTGCCGTCGAGATGGGAGCCGGCCACCGACACGGTCACGCCGGTGGTGGTGCCGTCGGCGTAGAGGCCACCGCCCCGGGAGTAGCGGCCGGAGGCGAGGTTGGCGGTCACCGAGGAATTGTTCCGGAGGGTGAGCGTTCCGCTCGGTGCCGAGATGCCCGCGCCGCGGCCGTTGTCACCGATGAGCCGGTTGCCCCGGATCTCGGTGCTGTCGATCGTCGTGTCCCCTGTGGTCCGCACGCCGCCGCCACCGCTCAGGGCGCCGCTGGCATCGGTGACGGTGTTGCCGTTGATGAAGGAACCCGTGATGGTCGCGGTGGCGGAGGTGCCGACATCGACCCCGCCGACGCGGGCCCCGGTGTTGTCGAGGATGCGGGTGTTCTGCACGTCGGCGGTTCCGGACCCGACGAACAGGCCGCCCGCCAGCACGGAGGCGCTGTTGTCCTTGATGGTGCTGTCCTGGACGGTGAGCGTGTCGGTGAAGGAGATCACTCCACCGGCGATCTGGCCCCGGTTCCCCCGCACGACGGTCCGGGTCAAAGTGAGGTCGCTGCCCGCCTGGATCCCGCCGCCCTGGTCCGCGGAGTTGTCCGCCACCGTGCAGTCGGTGAGCGTGATGCTGCTGACGGACTCCGAAAAGATCGCGCCGCCCGCACCGGTGATCCGGGCGATGTTGCCCTCGAACCTGGTGCGCTCCGCCGTCAGGGTCCCGTGGTTGCGGATGGCGATACCGCCTCCGTTGCCCGTCAGCGCACCGCCCATGACGGTGACGTCCTGGAGGTCCAGGGCGCCGTCGATACCGACTTCGAAGATGCGGAAGTCGCTTTCCGTCGGGGGGCGCTGGATGGTGGCGCCGCGGCCCAGGACGGTGATCGACTTGCCGACGATCGCCGGAAGCCCGTCGCCGGGGGACGCCTCGGTCGTGAGGGTGTAGACGCAGAAGGGAGTGAGTCGCACGGTGTCACCGTCGAGGGCCGATCCGATCGCCCCCTGCAGGGCGGCTCCCGTGTCGCCGGTGCAGTCCACGTCGATGGTCGTCGCCGCGTGGGCCGGAAGCACCGGCATCAGTGCCAGTGCCGCACCCATGGCGGCCGAGCCCATGACACGGCTCGCGCGAGGCAGCTTCCTTTGGGCCATCGTCGTCCTCACTCTCCCGACACTCCCGCCCAGGTGGGCTCTGTGGGGTGAAGAGTGACATACGAGGCGTAATTATGATCATGCGGTCGCGCGTGACGCGCCAGGCGACGACGGCTTTCATCCGGGCAGGGGATTCCCTGGTGACAGCATCGGCCGCAGGTCAGCCGATGTGCCGTGCGGGCAGCGTGGCGAGGTGCAGCGCCTGCTCCAGCGGGCCGCGCCGGAACAGCCGGGTCCACACTGCCGCCAGCACCATGGCCGCGGCGATGAACGCGAACAGGACGGGCAGCGCGGCCATGCCGTCGGCCTCGACGGCGGGCACGTACCAGACCTCGGTGAACAGCCAGATCGCGACGATGTGCAGGACGTACACCGTCAGCGCCATCATCCCGACCCGCGCGACGGGTGACGTGAGACGCCGGGGCAGCCGGCCGGCGGCCGTCAGGCATCCGGCGATCACCGCCAGGGCCACCCCGGTGTTGCCGAGGACGGAGAAGGTGGTCTGGCTGTGCGGCGCGGCCACCAGCAGCCAGGCGAGCGGAGTGCCGTCCTCGGGGTCGCCCACGCTGTCCGACCACCAGGCAGCGGACGCCGGATCGTGCGTGGCCGCCGCGACGGCGGCCAGGGCATGCGGGACCAGGCGCAGGGCCAGCCACGAGCCGCCGTAGCCGAGGACGGCGAGCCCGGCGCCGCTCAGGGCCAGCCGGAGCCGGATGCCGGGACGGGAGAGATCGAGTCTGGCGATCGCCATGCCCGCCACCAGGAACGGCACCCAGGTGAGGACCGGATACGCGCCGGTGAACAGCAGCTCGATGACGCCGTCGGTGCCGGTGAGACGCGCCAGTGGGTCCGCGGCGACGACGGTGTCCGCCCAGTTCCCGTCCTCGATGGACAGCCGGATCACATACAGCAGCTGGGGCAGCACCAGCGCCCCCGCGGCGGCGATCAGCGCCAGTGTCCCGGCCCGGAGCCGGTGCAGGGGGAGCACCGCCAGGAAGAGCAGCGCGTAGAAGCTGAGTATCACGTCCACGTCCGTGTCCAGGGCGGTCAGGGCGTAACCGGCCACGAACAGTACGGCGGAACGGATCACCACACGGCCCACGGCCTGCCTGCCGGACCGACCGGTACGGGGGTGAGGGCGGCCGGTGATGATGACCAGCGAGAACCCCGCGAGCACGGCGAACAGCGTCGACGAACGGCCCCGCGCCATCTCCAGCAGAAGCCCCACCGGCCCGCCCACGGACACGTCGGGGCCGACATGAGCGGCGTACATCCCGAACACCGCGAGCCCCCTGGCCAGGTCTATACCGATCAGCCGTCCCACAGAGGGACCACCGACGGGGGCGGCGCGCGGACGGTCCCGCTCCGCCTGCGCCGGACCGCGGGAGACCACCGGCGGGCGGCGCGTCGCCTCCGCACGGCTGGGTGAGTCCGCCACAGGGGTGTGCGGTACCTCCGCGGGGGCGTACAAAACCTCCGGCTCTGTCTGCTGCGTCATCCCTCAAGACTGTGCCCCCGGGCCCGATGCCGCTCACCGGGCACGCTTCCGAAGGCGCCCCGCCGACCGGCCGGAGCCACCCCCGCCGGGCGGCCGGGGCGGCGCCGCCAATCGGCGGGAATCGGCGCCGGCCCACCCGGACGGGGTCCGTACGGGGTACGGATCGAACGGCGAGTATGCGACGAGCGGAGCGCGCGTGATCCGGGTCCTGGTGGTCGACGACGAAGCCCTGGTCCGAGGGGGCTTCACGCACATCCTCAACGCGGCCGACGACATCGAGGTCGTCGCGGCCGTGCCCGGCGGCCAGGCCGTCAGGACGGTGCGCGAGGCACACCCGGACGTGGTCCTGCTGGACATCAGGATGCCCGACGTCGACGGGCTCACCGTCCTCGCCGCACTCCGCCGGATGCCGGAGCCGCCCGTGGTGGCGATGCTCACCACGTTCGACGCCGACGAGTACGTGACCACCGCCCTGCGCTCGGGCGCCGCCGGTTTCCTGCTCAAGGACACCGACCCCGAGCAGCTGCCCCACCTCGTGCGCGCCCTTGCCAAGGGCGGCACGGTGCTGTCGTCCAAGGTCACCCGCACGGTGGTGGACGGCTACCTCGACAAGGACACCCGTGAACCCGCCGTCCACCTCACGGCCCGGCTGACCGAACGCGAGCGCGCCGTCCTCGTCCTCATGGCCGACGGCCTCGCCAACACCGACATCGGCGAACGGCTGCACCTGAGCACCGGCACCGTGAAGGGGCACGTCAGCGCCGTGCTCAACAAGCTGAACGTCAGCAGCCGCGTCCAGGCGGCACTGATCGCCGAACGCGCGGGCCTGCTGACCCCGCAACAGGACGAGGACACCCCATGAGCCGCCAGGGAGTACCGGCCCCCCTGATCGACGCCGCCCTCGTGCTGGTCGCGCTGGCCGACGCCTGGGCCCGGGTCGGTACGCAGTCGCGAGCGGCCCTCGGCTGGGCGGTGCTCGCCGCGCTGGCCCTCGCCCTGCGCCGCCGCTTCCCCATGATCACCTTCCTGCTCACCCTGCCCACCGCCCTGTTCACCGACGCGGTGCTCGCCACCATGGCCGCGCTCTACACGCTCTCCTCGCTCAGCCGCCACCGCGTCCTGCTGGGCTGCTGCGCCCTCGGCTACGCGTTCATCGACTTCATGCCCTGGCCCTGGTCCTCCCTGGAGGCCGCCGAACTCGACCAGACCGCCAACCTCCTGCACCTCAGCTACTCCCTGGCCACCGCGGTGGCCCCCGTCTTCCTGGGCCAGCTCGTGCAGGCCCGGCGCGACCTCTCGCTGCGGCTCACCGAGATCTCCGACGCACGTGAGCAGGAACGGCAGATGGCCGCCCAGAGCATCCTGGCGCAGGAGCGCGCACAGCTGGCCCGCGAGATGCACGACGTGGTTTCGCACCAGGTCAGCCTCATCGCCGTACAGGCCGGAGCGCTCCAGGTGGGCAGCACCGATCCCGAGACCAAGAAGACGGCGGCCACCATCCGCCAGCTCAGCGTGCAGACCCTCGACGAGCTGCGGCACATGGTCAGCGTGCTGCGTGCCTCCGGCAGCCGTCCCACGGAGCTCACCCCGCAGCCCTCGCTTGCCGACCTGCGGCGACTGGTCGACAGCAGCGGCATCGAGACCGAACTGAAGATCGACCTGCCCGAGGACCTGCCTCCCACCGTCCAGCGCGCCGTCTACCGGACGGTGCAGGAGGCCCTCACCAACGTCCGCAAACATGCGCCGGGGGCCACCGCGGCCGTTCGGATCCACCAGGCGGACGGCGCCGTGCACACCACGGTCACCAACGACGCCCCCACCCTCCCGGTACTGCCCCTGCCCAGCGCCCGGCACGGCCTGGCCGGTCTGAGCCAGCGCGCCCAGCTCCTCGGCGGCACGGTCACCTCCGGCCCCACGGCCGAGGGCGGCTACGAGCTCCGGGTGAGCCTGCCCGTCGCCCAGAACCGCTGACCGGACCGCCGGCCAGACGGCTGACCGGCGGCGCTACGCGGGCACGCCCCGGCCGGGGGAGGAGGCCGCGGCTCCCGGCGCCAGCAGCAGCAGGGCGTCGACCAGGTCGTCCGCCGTGCTGCCGGTCGCCAGGCGCCTCAGCTGAAGGCCCATCACCAAGGCCACGGTCGTGGCCGCGAGACGCTCCGCGTCCGGCACGCCCAGCGCGGTGAGGATCTGCGCGGCGAGCCGGTCGTACGCCGAGAACGCCTCCGACGCCGCCGCACGCAGCCGCTCGTCGCGTCCGGCGTGCAGATACAGCTCGAACGGCGCGAGGTGCGCGCTGTCGAGCGCCGAACCGCAGGCCACCTGCCCGGCCAGGGACGCCGCGTCCTCGATGGCGAGGCCGTCGGTCTGGCACTGGTCGGCCAGTTCGGTGAAGTGCCGGGCCTCCTCGCGCACGAAGTAGAGCAGACTCTCGCGCAGCAGGTCGTGCTGAGTGGCGAAGTGGTACGTCACGGAGCCGAGCGAGACACCAGCCTCCTTGGCGATCCTCCTGTTGGTGAGCGCCGCGACCCCGCCCTCACCGATGATGTCCAGGACGGCTTGGATGATGCGCTGACGTGTGGTGAGGGCGGCCTTGGGCATGGCGCTCATTGTTCCACCAGCCCCGCGGCGGTTCCCGTCCGGGCCGCCGCCCCTCGCACCGGTGGACAGGATCACCCGCCCCTCTCTATTGTTCGTTCGAACGAACGAGACCGGAGGACAGTCGTGCACATAGCTGGGGCAACCGTTCTGCTGACCGGAGTCACGGGCGGCATCGGCGGGGCGATAGCCGCCGAACTGTCGGCCAGAGGGGCGGACCTCATCCTCACCGGCCGCCGCCGCGAGGCACTGGAGCCGCTCGCCGAGCGCTTCGGAGCGAGGACGATCCTGGCCGATCTCGCCGACCCGGACGACGTGCTGCGCCTGGCCGCCGAGGCCGCGGGCACCCAGATCCTCATCGCCAACGCGGCCCTCCCCTCCAGCGGCGACGTGCTGGACTACACCCCGGACCAGATCGACCGGGCGCTCGCCGTGAACCTGCGCGCACCGGCGCTGCTGGCGCGGCTGCTCGCGGAGGACATGGTGGCGGCGGGGCGCGGTCACATCTGCTTCGTCGGGTCGCTGTCGGGCCTCGCGGCCACCAGGTCGTCCTCGATGTACACCGCGACGAAGTTCGGGCTGCGCGGGTTCTCGCTGTCCTTCCGGCAGGACCTGCACGGCAGCGGCGTCGGGGTGTCGATCGTGCAGCCCGGATTCGTGCGCGAGCTCGGGATGTTCGCGAACACCGGCTCGGGGACGCCGGGCGGTGTGCGCACGGTCGCGCCGGACCGGGTGGTCAAGGGGGTCGTGCGGGCCGTCGAGCGCGACATCGCCGAGATCAACGTCGCCCCGCTGGAACTGCGGTTCCTCACCAAGGTCGCGTCGCACTTCCCCGGGTTCTCGGAGCGGGTGCAGCGGCGGGTGGGAGCCGAACGGACCATGGCCGCGATCGTGGAGTCCCAGCGGTCGAGCCGCTGACCAGCACGAGCGGACCGTTATGAGCCGATCACTGCGAGCCGCTCACTACGAGGGCGGCGGCGTCCGGGTGCGTCGCCCGTCCCGTCGACCTCCTCCTGACAGGAGTAGCGCTGCCCCTGCCAGGGGTCTCCGGTGTTGTGGTAACCGCCCTCCTCCCAGAAGCCGCGCCGGTCCGCCGTCAGATACTCGATGCCGCGCAGCCATTTGGGGCCCTTGCAGCCGAACGGGTGCGGCACCACCAGGCGCAGCGGAAAGCCGTGTTCGGCGGTGAGCGGCTCACCGTTGTGGTGCGTGGCCATCAGGGTCTGTGGTGCCGTCAGGTCGCTGAGCCGCAGGTTGGTCGAGTAGCCGTACTCCGCCCACGCCATCACGTGTGCGGCCTCCGGCGCCGGCGGGACCAGGTCGAGGAGGGTGGCGGCGGGGATCCCGTACCACTCGTGCTCGGTCGAGGTGAGACCGGTCGCGCAGTGCAGATCGGCGACGACCGTGGTGCGTGGGAGCGACGCCAACTGGTCGAAAGTCCACTCGTGCCGGTCGCCGGAGGCGGTGGCACCGAAGACACGCAGGTTCCAGCGCTCGGCGCGGAAACGGGGAACGGGGCCGTAGTGCGAGACGGGCCAGCCGTGCACCGGACGCTGGCCGGGCGGAACGCGACCGGAAGCGCCGGGGCTGGCGGAACGCTCACTGGCCACGGTCTGGCACCCTTCCTCATCGCCCACTTGCTCTTCGTCTTGTCGGCTCTTCTCATCGCTCACTTCTCTGAGCAGCCCAAGACCTCCTGACGCCATGGTGTCGGACCGGGCTCCTCCACGGTCAAGTCCGTATGTTCGGTACAGCACGCGCCTCCAGGAGCAGGAGCTCACCATGCCCCACCCGTCCCGTCTGCTCGCGTCAGCCCTCGCCGGTACGGCAGCCGCACTCCTGGTCGCCGGCTGTGGTGGCGAAAGCGGCACCCCGCATCCGAAGTCGGCCTCGCCGAGGCCCGCGCCCGGCGGCCGCCCGGAGATCACCTTCCCCTCCTACGCGAAGAACGTCTTCGAGGACACCAGGACCGCAGACCCGGCGGTGGAAGCGGTCCTCGCGGACAGCGCCCGGAGCATCGACGCAGTGGACGAGGCGATCTTCAAGGGGAGCACGAGCACCAAGGCGCTCGCGTTCTACAACACCGGCGAGGCGCTGACCTCGTCGACCGAGTACGTACGGGCCTACGTCGACGACGACGACACGTGGATCGGGGAGACGCGGTACTTCGACCGCAAGGCCGCCCTCTCCGGAGCGGACAAGGCGCATGTGACCTACTGCTCGGACGAGAGCAGGTCGTTCATCAAGAACAAGAAGACGAACCAGATCGACAAGGTGCCGACGACCGCCGACTCCTATGTGCTGTACAACGCCACACTCGCGAAGAACCCCAAGGGCGTCTGGCAGACCACCGATGTCGAGTCGGCCAGGGGGCACAAGGCGTGCCTGCCGTAGGGACCAGGCATGAGCGACGGCACGAACCCGCCGGTCACCGCTCCGTGAGCAGCGGCAGGTCGTGCGACTCCAGGCCGATCAGCTGATCCGCCGTGGGATCCGGGAGTTCCGCGACCCGTTGGGCCTGACGCTCCGTCATCTCCTGGAAGACCTGACGGGCCGAGCGCCCGTTGCCGAAGCCCTCGCCCCGTGGCATGCCCTCGAAGAGAGCCAGCAGGTCACCGCGGGCCGGAGGCGTGAGCTCGTAACGGTGCCGCTCCGCCTGGTACTCGACGATCGAGACCAGATCCGCGGGCGCGTAGTCCTCGAAGAGGAGCGTGCGGCCGAAGCGGGAGGCCAGGCCGGGGTTGGAGCCGATGAAACGGTGCATGTCGCCGGGGTAACCGGCGACGATGACCACCACGTCGTCGCGATGGTCCTCCATCAGCTTCACCAGGGTGGCGACCGCCTCGGTGCCGAAGTCGTTGCCGGCCCCGGCCGGGGCGAGCGAGTACGCCTCGTCGATGAACAGCACACCGCCGAGCGCCCGGTTGAAGGCGGCGGTGGTCTTCGGACCGGTGTGACCGACGTACTCGCCGACCAGCGCCGTACGGTCGACCTCGATCAGATGACCGCGCCGCAGCAGCCCCAGGGCCTTGAGAAGACGGCCGTAGAGCCGCGCCACGGTCGTCTTCCCGGTGCCGGGGTTGCCCGCGAACACCAGGTGACGGCTGAGCGGCGGCGCGGGCAGTCCGGCCTCCTCCCGGCGGCGCACCGTCTGCATGAGCTTGACCAGGGAGCCGACGTCCTGCTTGACCCGGTCCAGGCCGACCAGTTCGTGCAGTTCGCCGAGCAGGTCCTCCAGATGCTCCTCCTCCGGCTCGTCCGCGTCGCCGTCGGGCCGGGACCCGGTGGCCGCGGGTCCCGTGGGGGCACCCTTCGCGGCTGCCGTGGCCGGGGCGGGACTGCCGAACAGGAGCGGGGCGTCGTCGGCCGTGCAGTCCTCGAGGACCGGCCTCGCCCCCTCGTCCGTGCCCAGCGCCTCCGCGCAGTCACGGACACGGCAGTGCCGGAACACCGGATCGGCCCCTGCGGCGACGTGCAGCGCGGGAAACCCGGAGCGCCGGACGTCCACCGACGTGAACGTGCCACCCGCGCCCTCCGCCAGGAACACACCGTTCTTGCCCGGCCGTTCGACGCGCAGCCCGGTCACCTCGGGCCGGGCGCCGGTCCACACCACGGCACCGGAACCGGCGCAGTCCTCCACCCAGCCTCCGGTCACCGTCGCCTCGGCGCCCTCGTCCACCACCAGTCCGGCCGCCCCGGCGCCGCTGATCCGCACCCCGGTCAGCTCGGCGGCGGCACCCTTGCCGACCTGGACCCCGATCTCCTTCGTCCCCGTCACCGCGCTGCCCGTGACCCGGCTGCCCACCGGCGAGCCGATGCCGATACCGGCGGCGCAGTCGGAGACCCGGCAGCCGGTCAGCGTGGCCGCGGCCCGCTCCAGCACGCTCACCCCGGTCATGGCGATGCCGGAGATCCCACAGTCGGTCAGTTCCATCCGGGCCCCGCCGATCGCGTGCACGCCGTGCTCGGAGCCGCCGCGCACCCGGCAGTCGGACAGCCGTCCCACCGCCGTGTCGGCCAGATGGACCGCGCTGAAGGCACTGCGGTCGATCCGGCAGTCCGCCAGCTCCGCCTCGGCCGTGCCGGTGACCAGCAGCCCGTTGGCACCCGCGTCCGCCACCGAACAGCCCGAGGCGCTCAGCCGGGCACTCTCCTGCACCACCAGCCCGCTGGCGGCCGCCCCGCGAATACGGCAGTCGGTCAGCTCGGCGCGCGCCGAACCGGTCAGATGCACCCCGGCCGCACCCGGCGACTCGATGCGCAGTTCCCCGGCGGTGGCCTCGGTGTCGTCCTCCAGCAGCAGCCCGGCCCGGCCACTGCCGGACAGCACGGAGTCGTTCAGCCTGAGCCGCGCCCTGCCGCGCAGCCGCACCCCGGACCCGGTGGTGCGCTCCAGCCGCAGCCGCACCGCGTCCAGGCTCGCGGTGCCGGACAGCACCACGCCGGTGCCGTCGACCCCGGTGACCGCGGTGTCCTCCACCCGCGCGCGCACCTCCCCGGCGAGGTGCAGCCCCGCCAGCCGGGCCCCCTCCAGACGGCACCGGCGCAGCACGACCGCCGTGCTGCCGTCCTCCGGGTCCTCCGGGCCCCGCACCTGCACCCGGCCGTTCTCGACCGTGCACTCCTCCAGGACCAGCCCCGCCCCCGGCGCGACGCCGACCGCCGGCCGGCCCGGGTCGGCGCCCCACACGGTGATGTTGTGCAGCGCGCAGTCCGGTCCGTCCACCGTCACCGCGGGCGCCTCCCCGTCCGGCGCCGCGATGACCACACTGCCGCGCCCGTGCTCGGCCGTGAGCACTACGGCCCGGTCCAGCACCAGGGACTCGGTCCAGGTGCCGGGTGCGATCACCACGAGATCCCCGGGCGAAGCCGCTCGTATCGCCTCGCCGATGGTGCGGTACGCGCCCCGGCCGCCCTGTCCCTTGGGCGCCACGGTGTGACGGGTGGTCATGTCCGTTCCTCGGTGGTCTCGGTGAGCGGTGAACGCCGCTGCCGGTCAGGTGAAGCGACTGGATCGATTTCTCGAAGACGTTGAAGGGTAGCCGGATCCTCGGGTCATTCCGACCCGCCTCCCGCCGACCGCGTCGGCCGCCCCTCGGAGCCCGGAACGGTGGGCACGTCCCCGGACTCCCCGGCCCAGGGTGCCTCCGTCGGCTGCCCGATCGGTGCGGCCAGGCGAACGGCGGTCTCGGTCACGGTCAGCAGCCGGTGGGTGCCGGCCTGACGTTCGACCGTGGTGAGCATGTCCTGGAGACGGGCGTGGATCGCCGGACCGGCGCCGCCCGCGGAGAGCGCGGCGCGGGTACGGGTGGCCAGGTCGTCCAGGGCGGCGAAGCTCGCCGTTGCGCCCAGGTTGCCGTGCTCCTCCAGCAGACGGTGGGCCGTCGCCTCTGCGTCCACCTGGTTCAGCAACTCCTCGACACCGGGACGGCGTGCGGATCCCGGGCGCTCCTCGACGAAGCGCCGGGCGGCACCGGCCAGTTCGTCGAGCGCTGCCGCCCGGCGCCCCAACTGGTCCGCCGGTACGCGGTGGAAGGCGGCCAGTGCACGGTCCACCGCGTGAATCCGCGACTGGAACCGGACACCTTCGGGAGTGGCGGTACGGCTTCGGAAGACGGCGGTGTCGAGGAGGTCGACGTCGGCGGGGTGGCCTACGGGGGTGGTCGTGGTGGGGCGCGGTTCCGCGGGCGCGGGCGTGGGGTCGTCGGTCGTGTGCGGGGGCGCCGCGGGGTCGTCGGCCGTGTGCCGGGGCGTGGTGTCGGCGTCCAGCGGGTGGGGCGGCGCGGATTCCGGGTCGGCGGGATGGGGTGAGAGCGGCTCGTTGCCGGTGGTGTGCGGTGCGGTGGGCGTCTCTTCGGCGATCGGATGTGCCGTGGGGGAGTCCTTGACGGTCGGATCGGTCTCCAGGGTGCGTGCCGCCGACGAGTTGGTGTCCAGCGGGTGCGGCGAGGCCGTTTCCGTGGTCGTGGTGTGCGAGGTGAGTGACTCGTCGACGGTGGTATGCGGCGGCGCGGCCGGTTCCTGGAGCAGATGACCGTGCGGAACCGTCGTGGCGGCGGTCAGGTCACTGGTCTGCGTGGCCGCGTGCGTGTGGCGCGGGGCCGGGGCGAGCCCGGTGTCCGGGAGCGGCTGTGTGCCGTGGCCGGGACGGAGGTCGGTGGCGTCGGACACGGTCGTGGAGGGGGGCGCCGATGTCTCCGCCTTGGCCCGGTCCGGGAGCAGCAGAGCACGGCCGTCGTCGGTGAGGTGAAGCCCGTCGTGCCTGCCGACCACCAGGCCCTTCTTGACCAGCGCCTTGAAGGCCTTGTCGAAGGCGGTCCTGCCGAGATCCACCGCCGCGGTGGTCTGTGCGCCGTCCTTGGAGTTCTCCAGCACCCGGAACCCGTCCGAGTTGCCCAGCACCCGGGCCATCTTCTTCATCGCCTCGGTGGCCTCGGGGAACACGGCCTTGAACGCGTCCTCCACCGACTGCGGCAGTTCCTTGGTCAGGTCGCTCATCTGCGGCGCGGTCGGGGAGGCGGGCCTCGCGGAGGTCGCGGCGGCGGATGTGCTCGCTCCGGGCGCGTCGGCCACCGGTGGCCTGGGCTGCGCCTTCGAGGCGGCGATCTTCTCCGTGATGTCGTCCAGGAGCTTCACGCGCTGATCGAGCAGGGTCTGCGCGAGTACCTTGCGTTCGCCGACGGCGGCGGCGTGGAACTCCTGCGTCAGGTCGACCGACTGCCTGGCGTGCAGTTGTGCCTTCCGCAGGTGGTAGCCGACGGACTTGTTCTGCCCTCCGGCGATGGCGGTGTCCGCCTGGCGGACCCGGTCGGAGGCCTCGTCGAACTGCTTGCCGGCCGCACGGGCGGCCGGATCGACGGTGCCGTCGGGGAAGTAGCGGCCGTCACCGTTCTCGTCGACGACCTTGAGAGGCATCGGCCACTCGGAACGCGCGGTGCTGCCCACGGGGTTGATCGGCAGCCCGGACGCGAACTTCGCCTCGGGCCGGTAGAGCTTGGAGACGACCGAGCCGAGAGCCTGAGGATTGTCCAGGTCGGCCATGAGTTTGAAGACATGGCTCCGGAAATCGCCGCCGATCCGGGCGACTTCGCGCACCACCGACAGGGACAGCGCCTCCTGGACGTGCCGGCCGTGGAACACCTCCTGCTCGAAGGAGACCTTCCGCAGTCCGCCGCCGTCGGGATACTCGTACGTCCAGCGGGCCCGCTTGCCCACCTCGTCGAAACCCTTGTCGTACGACGCGTTGCGGACACTCTTGCCGTCGAAGTCCAGGCGTCGCATCGTCTCGCGGTCCAACGGGTGCAGTTGGTCGTGCAATGAGACCCAACCACCCTCCTCCTTCAGGACCTTGGCGTCGAAGACGAGGGTGGTCGGTCCGTACCGGGTGGCCATCGCCTCGTCGCCGACCTCCATCCGGAAGAAGACGAAGTCGTCGTTGCCCAGGTTGGACGTGTTCTTCACCGAGCTCTTGCCGGAGGCGAGGAACCTGATGCCCCGGCGGGCGAGGTCACCCTGGGAGGACATCACACCGCTGTTGGCGATGGCGTGATAGGCGGGCGTCGCGTGCTTGATGCGGTACGGCAGGTTCTCCAGCCGGTCCCGCAGCGCCTCGAACATCTTCCTTTCGGCGGGCTCCATACCGTCCAGGAGCGCGCCGACCTCCGCGCGCAGCGCCTTGAGGTTCTCTTCGGAGAGCGTGCGCACGAACGAGGTCTGCTCGGCCCGCGACAGCTTGTCGAAGTCCCCGAACACCGCCTTCCACTGGCCCTCTTCCCCGGGGAGAACGGCCTTCCACTGCTCTCCGGTGGGCACTTCGCCGTACGCCTTGTTCGTGCGGTAGCGCCGGGCGAGTCCGGCGAGCCCGCGCACATCGGTGAGGCTTGCCGCGGTACCCCGGAAACCCTTGAGGTCGAGCAGGGCGCCGGGCTCCGCGACCCGCGCGGCGTCGTCCACCCGCCGGGCCAGCATGCGGGCGACGGTGGCGACCGGGGCATGCTGGTTCCGCAGGGTGTATGTGCCGCCGAACCGGGCCGCGTCCTTGACGAACCCCTGGAGAGCCGAGTCGAGGTCGTCGGCGGACCTGACGAGTTCGTTCGCCAGCTCCCGCAACCGCTCCGGGCTCTGGCCGCCCGCCCTGACCAGATCCTCCAACTCCTGGGCACGCCGCTGCACTTCGAGAGACTGGCCCTCGACCTCCGCACCGGTCCGGATGAACTGATCCGAACGCGCGGATCCCGTTTCCAGCTCACGAGCCCGGACATCCAGCCCCAGAGCATGCTCCTGGAGCACCCGGGCCCGCTGAATGTCACCAGCACCGGCGAACTGGTCCACCAACTGGTTCAGTTCCCGCTGGGACAGCTGCCCCGACGTGAGGTCGCGCCGCAGCGCGTCGTCCAGCGCGGTGGTGGTCTCCGCGACCCGCAGCTTCGCCGCGTCCATCTCCACCTTCGCCGCGGCTCGCGCCTCCACCGACTTGCCCACCTGGGACTGGCTGGCCTCCAGCCGCTGGAGATCGCGCAGTGCCGTGGTGTGCTCGCCCAGCGTTTCGTCCAGCCGCTTGGGCGGTTCGGCGGACGGCGCCGCATCCGTCGAGGTGTGGGCGGCCGGCGGCGGCGCCGTCTGCGTGGCAGCGCTGGTGGCGGGCGTGCCCTCGGATGTGGGCGGCTGTGTGCCGCCGAGGAGCCGTGGGCGTTCGCTGAGGCTGAGGTTGCGGAGCGCCGCGAGGTCGGTCTCCATGCGGGCGGGGTCGACGCCGAGGTCGGTGAGCCGGTGGTGGGTGTTCTGGTACTGCTCGCGGGCGTTGTCGATTCTCTCGCGGATGCGGAGTTCGGTGGGGCTGGGGGCGCTGGAGCCGCCTGCCTTGCCGTTGTGGAGCAGGTCTTCGGCGCGTCCGAGGTCGTAGCGTGCTTGGACGTGGTCGCGCCAGGCCTCGCGGCGCAGGCCGCGTGCGGGGTCGTCGGCGGAGCCGAAGAGCTGGTCGACGCGTTCGCCGTCGCGGAACCAGGCCTGTTCGATCTCGGTTGGTGTGAGCCGGGTGCCGTGTGCCGGAAGTTCGTGTGCCCCGCCCCGGGGGCTCGGAGACGGGCTTGCCCGCTCCCAGGAGGCAGGGGTGGGGAGGGAGTTGAAGAGGTCGTTGTTGTGGAGGACGTTGCCGCGCAGGTCGGCGGCGAGGTGGCTGTAGCCGGTGCCGCTCCACTCCTTGCTGAAGGTGCCCGCGCCGCCGGTCATGGTGACCGACACCGCGTTGTCGGCGGGCTTGTGGGTGACGGTGATGGTGAGTTCGTCGGCGAAGCCGGGGCGACTGACGACGAAGGTTCTGACGTGGGGGTCGTTGCCGCTCTCGCGTACGGCGGCGTCGCCGAGTCCGTCCCAGCGTCGTAGGGAGTCCTGGCCGAAGGCGCGGCCGAAGTCCTCGAACGCCTCACCCGAGGGGAGTCCGCTCCATCGCTCCGTGATCAGGCTGTCGAGCTGTCCTCCCGGGATCTGCTCCGCCCGGACCGGGATGACGGTGATGCCGTCCTCGATGCGTGCGGGGCCGGTGCGTACGAGCTTGGTGGGGGAGAGGGTGATCTCCCACTGGTCCTGGTTGAGAGCGAGGGCGTCGTCGCCTGCCTTGGCATAACCGGGCGGGTAGGCCATGGCGAGTTTGCCGTGGTTGGCGGGTACGTCGATCTCGAAGATGACGCGGTTGCTGCTGACGCCGTTCCTGGCCCACTCCGCCTGGAAGTCACGGTTGTTGGACGTGGAGGCGGGCAGCCGCTCGAAGAAGTGGTCGGCCTGTGCTGCTCTGGGGTCCATGGAGACGCCGCGCCAGACGGTCATGCGCTGGTTGGGTCCCTCGAACATGAGGTCGTCGGTGACCTTGTTGAACTGCTTGACCTTGTCGATCAGGCCGGGGTTGGCGTCCAGGACACCGGGGTTGAGGAAGCCGCCGTAGCCCTTCTTCGAGGTGAAGGCGCCGCCGATGACGCCCTGCATGAACAGTTTCACGTCGTTGTCGGTGGCTGCCCTGCCGAGGTGACCGCGGGCCGCGTGGGCGGCTGCGTCCCAGGTGTCGGCCGCGCTGCCGGTGAGGTGAGCGGGGCGCGCCGGCAGAGTGACGTCCGGCGTGGACGAATGGACCAGGGCGCCGGTGGCACGGTCGTAGACGTGGGCACCGGAGGGCGAGGCGACGACGAGCTCGTTGTCACCTGAGAGTTTCACCGGCCAGTTCGCGCCTGCGTCGGCCAGGGTGTCGGCGGTCTTGTCGGTGAACTTGACCGAGGTACCGGCGAGGGGGCCGTCGGTCAGGCGCACTGTCTGGTCGGCGAGGCCGATGCGCATGCCCATGCGGCGGTAGCTCCAGGAGTGGATCACCGTGTCGCTGCCGGCGGCCTCCAGCTGTCGTACGACGAACCCTGTGGGTCCGTTCTTCTCCACGGTGAACAGTCCGGATCCGGCCGCGCCGCCGTGCAGTTCGGGCTGAGCCCCACGCGGAGCCTTCACCGCCAACTCGTGACCACCCGGAACCCGCACGACATCCCGCTCCTTCAGGAGCGAGTCGAACGACACGGAGCTCGACGCGGCGTTGTCCGACGTGTGCGCGGCCGGTGCGGGGGACGGCTGCGTGGGCAGCGCGGTACGGGGCTCCGGTGGGGTGACGGGGGCGTGCGTGGAGGGTGCGACGTTGCCGTGGGCCGAGCCGGCCAGGCCCTTGTCGGCGTCCGTGGAGGCGGGAGTGCCCGCGAAGGCGGGGGTCTCGGTGGCGCGGGCGCTGCGACCGGTGTCCAGGAGATCGAGGGCCGCGCGGGTGTGGGCGCCCGACTGGCCGGTGCCGCCCACGGCGGTGTCGTGTGCCGTGGGGTTGGCCGTGAGGCGGTCGGGTGTCGGCGGAGCCGGGGACGGGGACGGTGGGGACGAGGCGTGCGACAACTGGTGCGAGGGCGTGCCGGTGCGTGGGGAGCCGGGGGAGTGGAGGAGTTCGTCCAGGTGGAGCCGGGTCTGGTTGGCCGTCAGGGCGTTGCTGGTGCGGTCGGCGAAGGTGGCGCCCGTGCCCGCGGTCACGGGCGAGTCGGGGGTGGAGCGGCCGCCGCCCGCCAGCAGGTCGAGGGCGGACACCCCGCCGCCGGCTCCGGTCGTGGTGGGGTGCGCGCCCGTCGGGGAGCCGGTCAGAAGGCTGTGGGGAGCGGTCACGCCGTGCGGGGACGCGGTCGTCGGTGACGGAGGTGTGCCGTGACCGGTGGCCGAGTGCGGAGCGCCGGTCGGCGTCGCGTGGGTGCCGCCGATGCCGGAGGTGCCCGGTGTGTGCACGGTGCCCACGCCCGGGGTGCCGGTCAGCGCCGCGTGCAGGGTGCCCGGGGAGGTGGTGCCCGGTGCCGACACGTTGCCCAGGGCCGACGAGACGGGCGGCGGGGACGCCTGGGTGCCGGTCAGGACGGTGCCGGGGGCGTGGGTGGAGTTGTGGGCGCCGCCCGGCAGCAGGACATCGGTGGCGGACGCGAGGGTGTTCGGCGCCGGTGCCGTGCCGGTGAGGGCACCGTGGACGCCGCCGGGGACGGTACTCGCGGGCGCGTTGGTCAGACCGTGCGCGCTGCCCGGCACACCGGCCGACGCGGGCACGTGCAGCCCGGACGGGGTCATGACGGTGGGCGTGCCGCCGACGCTCACCCCGAGCTGGTCCGCACGGCCGGGCAGGGCCCCGAAGCCCTCCGCGCGGACGCTGCCCAGCTGTGCGCGGGGCATGTCGACCAGCGCGTCCACCGTGCGCGCGGCGTGCACACCGAAGTTGCCGCGGTGGGCGATCGAGCCCACGTCGCCGAGGTGCAGGGACGGCGGGCGGATCGCCGAGACGACGTCCAGGTTCGCGGCGGGGACGTCGAACGACCGTAGGCCGTTGTGCCCCCCGGCGCCGATCTGGACGCGCAGGTCGGACAGGGCGGTGCGCGGCAGGTCGACGAGCGCGTCGACCGTACGGGGATCGACGGGGATCGCGCTCACGGAGCGTCCGAGCGCACCGGTGAGCGGGGCGCCGAAGACGTGCTGCCCGAACACACCCCGCTCGACGAAACCGATGCGCAGCGCGCCCCGCAGCCCGTACTGGCCGATCTCCGCAGCGTCCACGGGAAGGAACAACCGCAGCCACTTGGTGCCGCCGAACTGCTCGCCCATGAACTTCGTGGTCGCCTGCCAGCCCCGGGACAGCTGCTGGGGCAGTCCCCGCACGAACGCCGGGATCCCCCTGAAGCCCTGCACGATCGTCAGCCCCGCCGAGTTGAGCCCGCGGCCGATCACACCGGGCAGGTTGTGCAGGCCGTTCAGCACCCACAGGCCGCCCCGGCGGATCCAGGTGCCGCTCAGCCTCACCAGGTCACGCAGGCCGAACAGCAGGGTGGTGGGACGGAATCCGTTGGTGAACAGGCTGCGCAGGGCCTGGAAGGTGCCGCGTGCCACGTTGGCGAAGCCCCGGGCGAACGCGGTCCGCCCGACACCCTTGATGATCTGGAAGATCGGCAGGGCCCTGGTGGTGGGGGCCAGGATGCCGAGTCCGGCGAGGAACAGGTCGAGGAACTTGGCGTCGCCGTTGGCGAAGTCGACGACCGTCTTGATGAAGAGGGTCAGATTCACACCGAAGGCGAGCAGCGCGATGGGGCCGCCGAGCAGCAGGGCGGGCACGATCAGGATGATCGCCAACCACTGGAACGCCTCCCAGAAGATCTGGCACTTGGAGATCGGCAGCTGGATGTGGGAGACGCCGCGGACGCTGCCCGCCGCCGACGAGGCACCCTCGCCGTGCTCGGTGCCCGCCTGCCGGGCCGTGGAGGCGTAGGTCTCCCGCTGGGGGTCGTCCTCGGACAGGCCCCGGCCGGACGAGAGGGCGCCGTCGGCCCGCTGCTGGAGTTCGGTGAGCTTGTCCGCCCAGCCGGTCAGCGCGGTCGCCGCGGTCTCGAAGGACGACGCCACGTCCTCGATGTGGCCGCGCAGCCGGTCGTCCACCTTGCCGCGCAGCGCGTCGGCCGCCTGCCCGACGAAGACGCTGTCACCGGCCGTGTTCATGACGGCGTCGATCGCGGTGCTGATCTCCCGCGCGGACGTGCCCAGATTGTTCAGCTCGGTGGCGAGCGTCCGGATCTGGTCCGGGTCACCGGGAGTGGGGTCCGCGTCGAGCCCGATCGCGTTCCAGTCGGTCGGGCGTGCCATGCGAGGTTCCTCCCGGAGCGATGATGCTGGGGGTGGTCACTCCCCAACTGACCACGCCGCAGCGCCGGCCGTGGTTCACGTGACCTGGGTTACACCGGTGATCCACGATGAACCGGCCGGGCGGGTCGAGCGTGGTCCTGCTGACCGGAGTCTGAACGGGGTACCGGGAGGCCCTCACATGCCCGACAAACTGAAGATCGACTACAACGTCCTCAACGACGCCAAGACGGACCTGGAAACCCTGGCGAGCGGTATCGGCCCGCTCCTCGACAACAGCACGTTCGCGCGTCTGGGCCGACGGGACTACACGGAGTACAGCTCCACCCCCACCATGGACGCCCTGGCGGTCCTCGGCGACTGGACGCTGGCCGAGGCGGTGGCCGACTTCTACGACAACGCCAGCAGCACGATGAGCCGTGCCGACAAGGGCATCAAGGAGATGGCGAGCGCCTTCGGCTCGGTGGGCGAGGCGTTCCTCTCCTTCGACTCCGAACTGGCCCAGGGCATGGGCGTCACGGGCAGCAACCTGGGCCTGCAGAACTACTTCCGCCAACGGGACCTGTGGGACTACCGGCAGGCCCATCTCGACCAGTGCGTGCCCGGACCGGACGGCTCGATGCCCGACTTCTGCTCCGCCACGGACCCCGGCGACCCGCCGCTGGACCAGACGATCACCACGGACCGGGGCAACGTCCACACCCATCTCACGCTGGACGACCACCGCAACGTCATCCGTGAGGAGTCCACCGTCACCTACGACGGCAAGACCTACACGTCGGTGACCAACTACACCAACAACGGTCTCAGTTACACCACCGACACCTCATACCCGGACGGCAGCACCGTCCACTCGGAGACCAACCTCCACGCCGACGGAAGCGGTTCGATGGTCACCACCGGCAGCGACGGCGACCGCACCGAGTTCACCCGCGGCCCCAAGGACGCCAACGGCAACCAGCCGGACTGGCAGCAGGTGGGCGGCAACAATGGCAACGACCACGGCAGTGGCTCGGACGACCACTCCGACAACGAGCCCCCGCCGCACTCCAGCGGCAGCAACCCGCACATCCAGTAGAACGACGGACAGGAACGGCACATGGCCAACTACAACGGCATCAATCTCGACTACCACAAGATCGAGGAGGTCGTGAGCCTGCTGCACGACGCCCACGAGAACCTCCTGCCCGTCCTCAGCAACCTGCGCACCCGCGTCAACACCCTCGTGGACGACGGCATGGTCTTCCAGCAGTCCAGCGAGGTCATCCGGACCACCTACAACAACTTCGACACCAGCCTGCTGGCGGCCGTGAAGGGCATCAACGACTTCTCGGAGATGTTCAACGGCATCAAGGAGAACGCGATCCAGTTCGACCAGGGCATCAGCAACAGCCTCACGCAGTCGTCGTAACCCCGGCCGCCGCGAGACCGAAGGGCCGCCCCGGAGCAACTCCGGGGCGGCCCTTCGTGGTTCCCTCCGGACCCGGTCAGGCCCGCAGCGGCGTGAGTGGCACCTGAAGGGCGAGCAGCGACCCGCCGGGACCGGCCGTCCAGGCCCGGCCCGCATGGGTCGACCCCCGCACCACACTGGGCAGCAGTCGTACGCCGATCAGGTCACCTTCGGCCAGGTTCTTCGGCGCGAGCAGCAGCCCGCGCCGGGCTCGGCGGGCGGCGAGGGTCCAGCCGCTCATGCCGCTCTGGAGGCCCTCGACGGACGCGCCGTACACCAGCCCGAGACCCTGGTCCCGGCCGGAGACCGCGATCTCCTTCAGCAGCTTGTCCGCCGCCGAACTCGTCAGCAGGTCGGCGTCGTCGATCACGACCACGCGCGGCCCCGGCAGCGCGTCCAGTGCCGCCCGCACCGTGTCGGCCGACGGATCGGCCTCGGTGAGGACGGTCGCGGTGGCGTGCCGGTCCAGGGCGCGCAGCGGCGACTCGCGCGGGGTGAGCACCACCAGCGAGGTGCCGCCGGCCAGCAGGGACACGGCGATCGACGCCAGGGCGTTGCTGCGGCCGGAGCCGGCCGGCCCGAGCACGCCGAACGCCGAGGCCGAGCCGGCGAGATCCGTGCCGACCGGTCCGCCGTCGTCGCCACCCACGCCGATCAGGCCCCACAGCGGCCGGCGGTCGGTGTCCGCGACCTTCGCGTACGCCTCGGCGAACTCCACCGAGCGGGGCAGCACGGCGACCTGGAAGGGGCGCCTGACGTCGGGCACCGATGCGTCCCGCCTGCGCGCGGTGTCGCCGATCGAGCGCAGCGCCTCCGCCTGCTCCGTGCCACCGCCGGAAGCGAGCAGCGCCACCTGAGTCTCGGTGCCGCTCAGCACGTGCCAGCCGCGTCCGGGCGGGATGTCGGACGGCACCTTGCCGGGCATCATGCCGACAGCCTGGTAGTCCGCCCGGTCGCCCTGCCGCAGCAGCAGCTTGTGGTCGTTGTGCGCGGCCATCCGCCCGCCCAGCAGGGAGCGTTCGGAAGTGGCGATCACATGGATGCCGGCGGCGGCGCCCTCCCGCACCAGCCGGGTCACCTCCTGCACCAGCTGACCGTGGTCGTGGTCGTCGAGGATCTGCGACAGCGAGTCCCAGCCGTCGATCATCAGCAGGATGTGCGCGGGCCGTTCGGATTTCGGCAGCAGCCTGCGCAACTCGGCGATGCCCGTGGCGCTGTGGGTCTGCGCCAGGTCCTGACGCTCAGTCAGTTCCAGGTTCAGGCGGCGCAGCATACGGCCGAGCCGCTCCAGATCGTGCCGGGAGACCACGCCGCCGCAGTGCGGGAGCGCGCCGAGGGCGGTGAGGCCGCCGCCGCCCGCGTCGATGCCGTACAGGTGCACGTCGGCGGCGCTCGCGACCCGGGCCGCGGAACCGGCGATCGTCCGCAGCACCTGGGTGCGCCCGGAGCGGGGCGCGCCGATGACGTAGAGGTGCCCGAACGTGCTCAGGTCGGCGACGGCGACCCGGCGCTGCTGGAGCTGCGGGACGTCTTCCAGGGCGTACGGGATGAGCAGGCGGCCCTCGCGGGCGGCGCCGAACTCGTCCAGCTCGTCCAGGAGGAGCTGCGGCTGGAGCGGAGGCAGCCACGGGCTCGGCTGCTGGACGAAGCCGTCCAGTCGGTCCGCGGCTGCGCGGATCTCGGCGACCAGCGTCTGGAGGTCGGTGGGCGCCGGACCCTGGGCCGCGGTGGTCGTCACCGTCCTTGCCTCGGCGGGCAGTTCGGCGGGCCGGCCGAGCGCGTTCCAGCCCACGTCCACCGTGCGGACGGCCTTGCGCGGCCCGGCGTTCTCCGGCTCGGTGCCGGCCGCGGCCTGGCGGGGGCGCTCCGCGCCCACCCAGGCGGTCTGGAACGGGTCGGCCTGCCGGGGGCCGCGCCGTACCAGGGCCCGGCCGGGAGTGGCGGACGAGATGTCGACGGCGTCCTTGACGTCGATGATGTCCTGGCTCTCCGTCTGGTCGGTGACCCGCAGCGCGATCCGCAGATTGGTGTTGGCGCGGATGTCGCCGGTGACCACACCCGCCGGGCGCTGGGTGGCCAGGATCAGATGGATGCCGAGCGACCGGCCGCGCTGCGCGATGTTGATCAGGCCCGGTACGAAGTCGGGGACCTCACGGACCAGCGTGGCGAACTCGTCGATGACCAGCACCAGCCGGGGCAGCGGCGCGAGCGAGGGATCGGCGGCCCGCTTGGCCCGGTACTCGGGGTGGTCCTTGGCGTCGGCGGCGGCCAGCATCTGCTCGCGGCGGCGCAGTTCCGCGCCGAGCGACTCCAGGGCCCGCTCCACGAGATGGGCGTCGAGGTCGGTGACCATACCGAGAGTGTGCGGGAGGTGCGCGCACTCCTTGAAGGCGCTGCCGCCCTTGTAGTCGACCAGGACGAAGGTGAGCTCGTCGGGCCGGTTGGCGGCGGCCAGGGAGGCGACGAAGGTCTGGAGCAGCTCCGACTTTCCGGCGCCGGTGGTGCCGGCGACCAGGCCGTGAGGGCCGTCCTGCACCAGGTCCAGGGAGAGCGGGCCGTCGAAGCCGGTGCCCACCAGGAAGGTGGTGCTGGCCGGTTCGGCCTGCCACCGCTCCAACAGGGCGTCGGCGTTCGGCGGTTCCTGCTCCAGCAGGTCCAGCAGGCTCACCCGCTGCGGCAGTCCGGCGTCGTGCTCGGGGCTGACGTCGCGGATCGGGGCCAGCGCCCGGGCCACCTGCTCGCACCATTCGGGTTCGACCCGGTCCGCCCGGACGTCGGGCACGTCGGGCATACCGGGACGTCGGACGGTCAGCCGACCGTCCGACGCGAGCACGACTCCGGTGCTCTCCTCGGGCAGCAGGCGCTCCCGCTCGTCCAGACACACGCTGAAGATCCGTACCCGGGGGCCCTCGGTGAGGACCTGCACCATGCCCGGCACGTCGCGCAACCGCCGCGCGCCGTCGGCGATCACCAGCACGTCGGGGTCGGTGAGGACGGCGTTGCGATCGTTGCCGACCGTACGGCGGCGGGACTGCACCTGTGACACCAGTTCGCTGACCCGGGCGGCGGTGGACTCGGGGTCGTTGCCGATCAACACGACGGGACCGGCCGCCGTACCCGGCCGCAGATGGGGCAGCCAGCGGGCCCACGCCCAGTCGGCGACCCGGTCGGGCTCGGTGAGCACGACGATCCGTAGATCGCGCGGGCTGTGCAGAACGGTCGCCTGCGTCACCAGCCAGCGGGCCAGCGGCTGCACCTCGGCGGCGGCACCCGCGATGCCCACGACACCGTGCGCGGGAATGTCGACGCCGATCGGGGTGTCGGGGATGTTCCAGCGAATGGTCCGGTGGTTCTCGTCGCGCGCAGGGTCCTCCAACTCCCGTACGGACGGCTGGTCCACCGTGCCCAGGCGCAGCACCAGATGGTCGGGGTCGTGCCGACGGCGCTCCCACAGTCGCCCGCCCGGACCGGTCGCGACGAGGGCGACGGCGGCCGGGTCGGGGCCGGTGGTGTCGCGTACCCGCCGCTCCTTGCGGACGGCGTCCCGGACCTGTTGTTCCACGACATCACGGCGTTGCTCGTAGGCCCGCTCCGACTCCAGGAACTGCTTGCGGGCCGCGCGCCGCCCGGTGGCCCAGTTCGACAGCATCATCATCGGGCTGAGGAACAGGAAGACCAGGAAGTAGTACGACTTGAAGATGCTGACCATGAACAGGCCGAGCACGACCGGGGAGATCATCATCACCGTCGGGAACGGACGCTTCTGCGGCGGCGACGGCGGCTGGGGCAGCCGGACCCGCTCGGCGTCCAGGTGCGGGGCGATCCGCGGGGGACGGTTGTAGTCCACGCCGAAGCCGTCGGCGGACGGGGCGACCGCCGCGTCCGCCTCGACCAGGCTGTTCATCCGCAGCAGCACGGGCCCCACGGTCAGGTCCTCACCGGCCGGCCACGGCACCGGGCCGGGCCCCGCCGGGCGTTGGCCCGGCGCCTGCGGGCGCGGCCGACGCAGCGCGGTGACGGCGTCGTCGGGCGGCGGGGCCGCGAGCCGGGCACGGATCGTGGCGCCGGGCTCGTCGCCGGTGCGGTGCCAGGCCGCGGAGCCGTCCGCGCCGACCGTCACCCACAGCCCGGACCGGGGCACGCCGTCGGCGTCGTCGAGACGGATGGCGCACAGTGGGTCGGTGCCGATCTCGTGGCTGCCCGGACCGATCCGCCAGGTGCGCCCGGCTCCGGGACCCGAGACGACGTGCACCTCGGCGAGTTCGTGGTCCGTGCCGGGCTCGTCCTGCACCCGGATCAGATCGGCGGCGCGCACCGGGCCGCCGAGACCCAGCAGGGCGCCGTCGCGGACGCCGCTGCCGGGCACGGCGGCCTCGGGGTCGAGCCGGCGGTCACCGGCGTAGAGGTTCCGGGCCCGCGGCGGGCCGGACGCGGCCCAGTCCGCACCGCCCGCGGGGGCTTGGTCGTCCTGGACCAGTGCGGCGGCGAGATCGCCGACGGTGGCGTGCAGGGGCAGCCGGACATGGTGGTCGCGGCGCTGTCCGTCCGTGGCGTCCACGGTGGTGATGGTGAGGTTCACGGCTCCCAGCCGGGCGGTCGTTCGGGTTCGGGGGTTGCGCGGTACAGCAGTGGTTGCGGCGGCTACGGCGGTGGGCTACGCAGTGTTGGCCATGGCCATGGCCATGGCCGTGGTGACTGTGGCTGTGGACGGCGGTGGCTACGACGCGTGCGGCGAGGCCGCGGAGACGCCGGTGGTGCCGGACCCGGCCGGTTCCGCGAAGTCGTCGTCGCCCTCGCCGCCGCCCGCAGGCGCGGCGGCCGGTACGGGCACGGGCCGCGGCTCGGTTGCGGGCGCAGGGCTCGGCCGGGTGGCCGAGACCCCTGTCGGCTCGACGGCACCAGCACCCGCTTCGAGGTCCGGCTCGTCCGGCAGCAGATCGGGATCTGCGGGACCCGGCACGGCCGCCGTCTCGGGAGGCTCCACCGCCTCCTGGTCACCCGGTCCGTCGGGGCACGGCGGGAGAGCGGGCAGCGCGCGGGCGACGGCCCGGGCCAGCGGAAGAACGTCGACGCGTGCGGCCGCGGGCGCGCCGTGCACCGTGAGCCAGGCCTCCGGGTCGACTTCGAGGAGCCGGGTACGGCCCCGGGCGACCCCCAGAGTCAGCAGCCGCAGACCGGTCGGCAACGGGCGTTCCAGGGGATCGGCACACACCGCCACCTCGATACCGGCCCGCGCCACGGTGGCCCCGGCCGCGGCACCCTGGTACCGGGGATGCACCCCGGCGGCGATGCCCACCCGGCCGTCGGGCAGCCGCCTGTCCAACTGGGCGGCGAGTGCCTGGAGCACGGCACGCGCGGTGCGGCCGGCGCGCGAGGGACCGTGCACCGACAGGGCGGGTGGCCCGGAACGAACGTTCAGCAGCACGGCGTTGCCCGCGTCGAGTCCGGCACACACCAGCAACGGCGGTACGGCCGGGTCGTCGTGGACGTCCGTCAGATCGGCGCGGCCGATCCACCACAGGCGCGGGTCGTCCTCGTCCGGCGCCCAGGGCTCGGGGGGTACGGACAGGGCGGTGTCGTCCGCCGCGACCAGCACACCCATCCAGCGGGGTCCGGCCAGCACGCCGTAGGGGCGGACGCCGGGCCGGACGTCCGCGGCCAGGGCCGTGGCTCGCTCGGCATCGGTCCACACGGCGGGATCGCGCAGCAGGCGCACGAGGACACGCAGCCCACGCCGGTAGCGCAGCTCCGTCCGCACCGGCCCGCTGAACGCCCTGGCCGTGAGGGCGACTTCACGACGTGTACGGCGAACCAGAGCCTTCCAGCCGCCGCCGCGGCGCACCAGCCAGTGGGTGACCGCGAGGACCACGATGAGCACACCGGCGAGGCCGAGCCAGGTCGTCATCACGTCGGACGAGGTCATCGCGTCCCTCCCCGGTGCGTCCCGGTACCGGCCGGGCGGCCGCCGCCCGGGTGACCGCCGGAGGACTCCAGCGTGCCGCGCAGCGCACGGACGCCGTGGTGCGTCCGGGACTTCACGGTGCCCTGCGGTACCCCGAGCTGCCGGGCGACGTCCTCACCCGGGTGGCCGAACATGTGCACGCGGACGACGGCCTCGCGCTGCGCGGGCGCGAGCGTGCGCAGCGCGGACACCAGGACATGGCGGTCGCCGACCCGGTCGGCGTGGTCGGGAACGTGCGCGGGAGCCGCGCCGCCGAAGTCCGCGGCAGTGATCCCGACCGGAACGGTCCGGTCCCTGCGCCGGCCGTCGACCACGAGGTTGCGGGCCACCCGGAACAGCCACATACGGATCGGCCGGTCCCGCCAGTTCAGCCGTCCGGCCGACTGCCAGGCACGCAGGAGGGTTTCCTGGACGACGTCCTCCGCGCCATGGGGATCGCGGCCCATCATGCCGGTCACGAAACGGCGCAGGCTGTCGCGTTCCGCGAGCAGGAGGCCGAGTGTCCGGTCCGCGCTCTCGGCGCGGTCATGGTCGATGAGGCTCACGGCCTCCGCCTTCCGGTGTTGATGTTGCTTCAGGGGCGAACGCTAGCGTGAGAAACAGACATCGAAGAAAAGAACAATCCGTTGAACATCAACGAATTGATCACGGATGACCAGCCATAGCCGGACGCAAGGTGACTTTCCGCCGTAAGTCCCCGCGTGTGCTTGGGGTTTGAGGGTCACCGTTTGGCTAGGGTGCGGATGCCCCGCTCATGCCGAGACCTCCAGGAGACGACGTGCCGCCCCTTCGCAAACCCCGGCCCCAGGCGGACCGGTCCGGCAGTCCGGCGGAGAGCTTCAGCGACACCTTCGCCCGTCGTCCGGCAACTCCTCGGCGGGGGCTGGTCCCCGGCCTGCGGGTGTGGGGGACGGTGGGCGGTGCCGCCGCGCTGACCGCGGTCGCCGTCCTCGCCGTACCGCTGCTGGGCCGGGTGGACCTCTTCCCCGACCGGGCGCCCACGTCGGCCGCGGCGGTGGCGGCCGCCGGGCAGCCTTCGGTCAAGGGCGACGCGTCCGGCCCGGCGTCTCCCGCCGTCACCGCGTCCCGCCGCCCCGCCGGGCAGCCCGCCAGGAACGCGCCCGGCGGCTCGGGTGGTTCCGGCGGTGGTGTGGCCGGGGCCGGTGGTGGTGTGCCTGGTTCGCAGACGGGTGGCGGCCAGAGCGTCGGTGGCGGTGTCGGCGGTGTCGGCGGTGTCGGCGGGGCCGGTGGCGGTGCCGGCGGCTCCGGTTCGGGGTCAGGTACCAAGTCCGGTGGCACCAAGCCGAACTCCCCCTCGAAGCCGTCGACCTCGAAGCCGTCGAGCGGCGGCTCCGGCGGCAGTGCCGTCAGCATCCCCGGAAGCCTGCTGATCGGCTCGGCCTCCCACCGGTGTGTCGATGTCATCGGCGGCGGCGACGGCGTGGGAAGGGACGGCGCCAAGCTGGACATCTGGGACTGCTCCGGTCGTGCCAACCAGAAGTGGGAGTTCAAGTCGGACGGCACCGTGCGCTCACTCGGCCTGTGCATGGACCTCGCCTGGGGCAACACCGGCAACGGCACCGCGATCCAGATCGCCAAGTGCAGTGGCAGCCGCGCCCAGTTGTTCTACCTGAGCTCCGCGGGCGACCTCGTCAGCTCCCAGGCGGACAAGTGCGTCGACGTCAAGGACAACGGCACGGGGAACGGAACCCGACTCCAGCTGTGGACGTGCGGCGGAACCGCCAACCAGAAGTGGCGCAAGGGCTGATCGCGCCGGCCCGCCGCTGACCCGGGAACCGTGTGCGGCACGCCGTCGGGCGCGCCTCGCCGCGGGACGGCAGCCGTTGGTCTGCGCACACACCGGTGCCATACCGTTCGTCGACCGCTCCTGGAACCCTCCGACCTAGGTTCTTCCGTCGGGACGGCCACCGCCCCCGGCCCCGCCGTAGGCGGTGCATTCCGTGTCCGTATGCGCACACCGAAAGGGAGAGGAAACCATCATGGCCGAGAACACCGAGCCCACCACCACCGAGGACGAGGTCGAGGCGCACGTCGGCGAGACCGAGGTCGTCGAGGAGTCCGGCGAGCTGATCTGCGGCATCTACGACCCGAAGGCCAACAACTGACCCGGATCGTCCGCGGGACCGGCGGGCGGGCCGGGCGGCTGCGCGCTCGCGCGGCCCGGCCGCCGTCGGTTCGGCACGGGGCGGCACTCATGTCCCACACCCCTGAACCCGACGGAGAACGTGGAGGGACATGAGCGGGACCGTGAGAGTCCTCGAAGGGAAGTCCGGCATCTGGTGTCTGGGACCCGCCGGCACCGCGCTGCTGCCCACGCGTTTCGCCGAGGGCGGGCAACTGACCCCCGAGGGACACGCGGAGGTCACACGGGTCGGCATCACGCGGAAGCGTCCGGCGCGGTCCTACAGCCTGACGGTCGTCACCGCCACCCACTGCAACCTGGGTTGTCCCTACTGCTTCCAGAACACCGGCCAAGCCGCCCCCGGCCGCTTCGACCCCCCGCGCATACCGAAGTTCGCGCTCGACTCCGGCACCATCGAACGGATCGCCGGTTTCGCCGAACCACGGATGCGCGCGGCCGGCCTGTCGCGGCTGTTCGTGCTGCTCTTCGGCGGCGAACCGCTGCTCAACCCCCGCGCCTGCCGTGAACTCCTCCTCCGCCTGGGAGAACTGGCGCCGGTCGGCGCCTCGATGGTCACCAACGGCGTACTGCTGCGGGCCACGCTCGCACGGCAGTTGTACGACGCGGGCCTGCGCTCCGCGCAGATCACCCTCGACGGGCCCCCCGAACTGCACGACAGGCTCCGGGCCACCCGAGCCGGACGGGGCACCTTCGACCGGATCGTGGACAACATCGCCGAGGCTCAGCAAGTCACCGATCTGCGCTTCGACTTCCGCATCAACACCACCCCCGACGCGCTCCCGGGGCTGAAAGACCTGATCGGCCTGCTGGCGACCCGGGTCGACGCCTCCCGCTGCGGTCTGCACCTCGCCCCGGTGCTGAACTACGCCGGCGGTTTCGACGCGGTCATCGACCGGTCGAGCAGCGACGTCGCCACCCTGCTGGGCGCCTACGCCACCGCCCTCGACGCGGGCTTCCAGGTCGGCCGGCCGAGCGGCGCCTCCTGCGGCTTCTGCGGGGAACGCGACGGAGTCACCGGTGCCGTCGTCAACGCCGACGGCACGCTGTACAGCTGCTGGGAGACGATCGGCAAACCGGGCTACGAGGTCGGCACGATCGACTCCGGCTACACCGACTACGACCCGCGCTTGTGGGTCAGCTGCGCGGAGTTCGCGGTCCGGGAGGCACCCGAAACCGTCTGGCGGGCCTTCGACGACGCGCTGACGGTCGGACTGCTGGAGCTGCTGCGGTCCCGTCGGCGCATGACGGCCAAGGCGTCCGCGTAAGGGGTCCGCACAGGTCTCGACCCATCGAACCGCAGGAAGGACGACCTCATGACCACGACCGTACGGCCCGACCACGCCGCCGACGCCTACGACGCCACCGCCTCGTTCTACGACGTCCTCACCCAGCACGACGACTACGACGCCTTCGCCGCCGTACTCGACCGGCTCATCCAGGACGCCGGACCGCGCGGCCGCAGACTCCTCGACGCCGGCTGCGGAAACGGCCGCAGCTCCGTGCTGTTCGCCGACCGCGGCTACGACGTCACCGGTGTGGACATCAGCCCGGCCATGATCGACATGGCCCGGAGCAGGCACGCGGCGACCGGCATCGAGTTCGCGGTCCACGACGTCCGCCGGCCGCTCGCGCACGAGCCCTACGACGTCGTGCTGTGCATGAGCGACATCTTCAACTACCTCATCGAACCGGCCCAGGTGAGCGAGGCGTTCCACAGCATCGCGGCCTCCCTGACGACCGGCGGCGTACTGATCTTCGACGCGAACACCGCCTACGGCTACGACCTGATGCGGGCGCCCCACGTCATGCGCGGCGAGGACACGTTCGTCGTCACCCGCGGCAACTCGGAGGAAGAAGGCGGGGTCCGCCGGTTCAGGATCGTCCTCGACGCCTTCCAGCCCGCCGCCGGACAGCCCGGCCTCTGGACCCGCAAGACCGTCGAACACTTCCAGGCCCACCACAGCCCGCGGGAGTTCACCGACCTGCTGACCGCCGCCGGTCTGCGCCTCGTGGGCCACCACGGCCTGCACATCTCCGGCACCCTCGCGGACGGCATCGACGAGACCACCCACACCAAGGGGCTCTACGTCGCCGTGAAGACCGACGCCTGACCGGCAACCGGCACCCGGTCACCTCATGATCAACCGAAACTTCACGCTGATCTGGACAGGCCAGGCGCTGTCCGACATCGCCGGTGAGATGACCTCGCTCGCCCTGCCGCTCGCGGTACTGGCCACCACCCACTCCGCCACGGACGCGGGTCTGGTCGGCACCGCCTCGGGCATCGCCCTGATGGTCACCATGCTGCCCGGCGGCCTGATCGCGGACACCGTCGACCGCAGACGGCTCATGATCTTCTGCGACGCCGCTCGCGCGGCCGTCGCCGTGCTCCTGGCCCTCGCCCTGTTCACCGGACGGCTCAGCACACCGCTGGCGGTCGCCGCAGCCGCGGCCACCGCCGTCCTGACCATGCTGTTCAGCCCGGCCGAGGGCGGCCTGCTCCGGGAGGTGATACCCGCCGGGCGGCGCAGAGAGGCCATGACCCGCAACGTCGTCCGCTCCAACGTCGCCATCGCGGTCGGCCCACCCATCGGCGGCGTCCTCCTCGGCCTCGGCGCGCCGCTCGCCTTCGCCCTGGACGCCGCGTCGTACCTCGTCTCGATGCTTCTGCTCTCCCTGGTCAGGCACCGGCGCCGGCCGGCCGGCCCCGCGGCTCCCGCCGAACGCACCCTGAAGCAGTCCCTGCGCCATCTCGGCGTCGAACTCACCCTCGGCATCCCCTGGCTGGTCCGGCGGCGCGCCCTGCTCGCCCTCGTGGCGTGGGTCGCCTACATCAACCTCCTGGGCCGGGCCGTCGAACTGCTGGCCGCGGTCGACTCCTCCGACCTCGGACATGATCCGGCCGCGGCGGGCATCGTGCTCAGCGCGGCGGGGTGCGGCGGCATCGTCGGCGGCATCACCGCCGGCTGGGTGCTGCGCCGCATGAGCCCCACCGCCATCGTCACCACGGTGACAGCGGCCTGGCTGGTGCTGATCCCGCTCACCGCGACGGGCAGCCAACCGGTCACCGTGGTGGCGGTGTTCCTCCTGGTACTGGGCCTGCCCACGGTCGGATCCCTGGCCCGGCTCACCGTCAGCACGGACGCGCCCACCCATATGCAGGGGCGGGTGGGCACGGCGGTCGTGCTCGGGGCGACCAGCGTCGCCTGGCTGGGCCCCGGCGTCACCGGCTACCTCATCAGCGCCGGAGGGGTCGTGAAGGCCGCCCTCGTACTCGCCGCGCCGCTCACCGTCGCGCTGGCGCTGCTTGCCGTCAGCCGCCGTCTGCGCACCGCGCTCAACTCCCTGGGCCAGGACCCGGAGGAGACCACCGGCGCCGACACCGAACCGCAGGAACCGGCCGCCACGGAGGCGGGCGGCCGCTGACAAAGGTCACCGCGGGCGCTGACACCGGTCACCGCGGGGCGTGACCACCGGCCATCACAAGGCGCGGGCCACCGCACCAGGCGGAGACCCGCGCCCCGAGCGCGCCCCGAGCGCGCCCCGAGCGCGCCCCGAGCGCGCCCCGAGCGCGCCCCGAGCCCGCACCGAGCGCGCCCCGAACGCGCCGCTCCCGTGCCTCACCGGTCCGGAGCGTCCGTCAGGAGCCGCTCCAGCTCACGGACCAGCCGCGCGGCCGCCGCCCTGCGCCCCGGGGGAAGACCGGCGGCCGCCTCCTTCGCGTCGGCCCGCCTCGACAGGCTGAAGGCCAGCGCGGTCGCCGCCTGCCGGGCGAACAGCGAGAGCAGATCGAGCTCCGGCAGGCTGGAGCGCGCCTGGTCGGCCGGGTCCAGCACCTCGATCACGCCCAGGATCCGCTGTCCGTGGACCAGCGGGGCCGCCATCAGAGCGTTCGGCACATACTCGGTGGACTGGGCCAGGGAACGGTCGAACGACGGATTGTCGGAGAGGTCGTCCACGACGATCGGCTCCCCGGACACCGCCACCCAGCCCGCGATACCGCGCCCCGCCGGAAAGCGCCGGCCGACGAGGAAGTCCTCACCGCGCCCGGACACGGCCTGGAAGACCAGTTCGTCCGCCTCCTCGTCCAGCAGGAACACCGAACTGGCCTCGGCGCCGAAGATCGCCCGCGCGACGTCGACCACGGACTGGAGGAGTTCGAGCGCCATCGGATCGTTCGACGTGCTCGCGGACTGGGTATCGAGGGACATCACGGCACCTTCGCTAGTGGACATTGGCTGCGCAGGCGTACAGGGCGCTCTTGAGCTGGAACGGGGTCATGCGCGGCCCGTGGGACAGAATCCGTGCGCACATGCCGGTGATGTAGGGCGTCGCGAAGCTGTTGCCCGTCGAACGGATGGTCCTGCCGCCCAGCCAGGCCACTTCCACGTTCTGGCCCGGGGCGAAGAACTCGACCGGCGGAGAAGGGTTGTACAGATGCAGTTCGGGGTCGGCCTCCCCGTGGCTGCCGACCGAGATCACCGAGGCGAAACGCCAGGGGAAGCTCTCCACCTGGGCGTTGTGCGCGGACGCGACGACCACCGTGCGGTTGAAGTAGGCCTCGTCGGTGATGAGCCGCAGGTCCTGCGCGAAACGCGTCCGGGTGGTCGACAGGCTCAGGTTGATCACGTCGAAGCCCTGCCCCACGGCCCACCGCAGCCCTTCGAGCAGCACGTCACCGGTGCCGGAGAACCGCTCGCCGAGCACCCGGACGCTGTACAGCTCGCAGTCCGGCGCGACCCGCCGGATGATCCCGGCGCAAGCCGTGCCATGACCGCAGGTGTCCCGCGCCTCGGTCTCCTCGACCCGGATCCCGCTGTCGTCCTGCACGACCACCCAGGAGCCGTTCACCGGCCCGACGGACGGATGACCGGCCTCGACACCGGAGTCGATCACACAGACCCGCACCCCCCGGCCGGTGGCGTCGGCCGGAGCGCCCGGCGGGCCGACCTGGTCGGCGGCCACGGGGATGTCCTCGGGACGCTTGCCGAGCAGGCGCCAGGTGAGACCGTGCGGCGGCGCTGACGTCATCCTCGCTCATTTCGTCCGGTGCCGATGCGTTCGTCGAGGACCTCCGCGGCCCAGCGCACCCCGGGCAGATGCCCCTTGGCGGTGAACACCGCACCGGCGGCCCGTGCCGCCTCGGCGGCCGGTCCGGCCAGGCCGAGCACCCGCAGTGCGTGCGCCTGGTCGAGCCTGGCGAGGGCGCGCACCACGGGGGAGTCGGTCCGCGCCGCGGTGCGGACGGCGCGAGCGGCCAGCCGCAGCGCCGCCGCACGGCTGCCCCGCGCGGCCGCGACCCGGCCCGACAGGCCGTCGAACTCCGCCGCCTCGGCGTGCGTACGGTCCCCGCCCCGGCGGATCCGCCCGAGCGCGTCGGCGGCCGCGGACACGTCGCCGCCGTCCAGATGGAGCCGCGCCGCCTCCAGGCCGACGCTGTCCAGCAGGGCCGCCGCCCCGAGCCGCCGGGCGGCCGCGGCCGCCGAGTCCAGCAGCGCGAGGGCCTTCGCCCGCTGTCCCGCCGGCGCCTCGACCATCGCACCGAACAGCGGAAGGACGACCTCGGTCTCCGCATACCCGAGCTCACCCGCGACCTGCGCGGCCTCCGCAAGGCATTCCCGTGCGTCGCTCCACCTCTCCTGGAGGGCCAGCAGCACGGCCAGCGGACAGTTCAGGGTCAGCCGTACCGTCCGCCGACCGCCGCCGTGCTCGTCGAGCAGCGCCCGGCACCGGGTCCGGGCCTCGGCGGTCGGTACCGGGCCACGCCACAGGGAGACGCCGATCGCACCCAGGGCCGCGGCCCGCTCCGGCTCGCCGTCGGCGCGTACCGCGTGGGACAGCGTCCTGGTGAGCCGGCGGTCCGCGTCCTCGTGCCGTCCGAGGGCCTGATCGCGCTGGGCAAGCCGCAGACAGGCCCGCGCCTGGCCCAGCTCGTCCCGCGCCGACTCGAACACGGGCAGTACGACCTCGGCGGCCGCCGCGGGCGACTCGTCCTCGCCGTCGCCCAGCACGGCCAGGGCGAGCCGGGCGTGTGCCGCCTCCACCGGATCGGCCGACGACGCACGGACCTCCCGGAGCAGACCCCGGCCCTCGTCCGCCCGGCCCAGCGCGGAACGCGCCTCGCCGAGCCGCCGCACGGCACCGGGCCGACCGGGCTGCCCGGTCCTGTACAGCGCCACGGCCCGGGTCAGCAGGTCCTCCGCCCGATGCAGGTCGGACCGGGCGAGCGCCTGTGCCCCGGCCCGGCCGAGGGCCTCGGCCGCCCGGCCGCGCAGCGCCTCGGTACGGTCGTCGAGCCGTCCGAGCTCAACCCGGTAGCCGAGCGCCCGCTCCAGGTGCACGCCCACCGCCGCCTGCCCGGCCGCCCGCACGGACGGCAACTCCGCGGCCCTCTCGTGCCCTTCGGCCCGCGCGCGCTTGGACATGCAGGTGTACGTCACCTCCTGCACCAGCCCGCTGCTGAACCGGAAGGACATCTCGCCGCCGGGCTCCACCAGCAGCCGCCGGCCGAGCCTCGGCAGCGCGGCACGCACACCGGCGGGCGAACCGCACAGGTCGGCCAGCTCGCTCGCCGCGAACTCCCGCCCGAGCACGGACGCCTGGTCAAGCACCGCGCGGTCATGCGGCTCCAGGGCGTCGATCCGCGCTCCGAGCAGGGCCTGTACGGTCGGCGGCAGCTCGTCCCGCGACCCGGCCTCCGCGGCGGCCGCCACCAGGTGCTCCAGATGCAGCGGATTGCCCCCGGCCCGCTCCAGCAGCCGGCCGGGCGCGGCGCTCCCGTGCGCGCTGACGTCGGCCAGCCCGGCGGCCAGGGCCGCGGACTCCTCGTGGGACAGGCCCCCGAGCGGCAGCGCCCGCACCAGCCCTTCGGCCGTGCCCGGACGGCTCTCCAGCAGCTCGGGCCGGGCCGCGCACACGAGCAGTACCGCGGCCTGCCCCAGCTCACGGACCAGCCGCTCCAGGACGTCGAGCAGCAGCGGCCCGGCCCACTGGCAGTCGTCGACGGCCAGGACCACCGGGCCCGACACGGACAGCGCGGTCAGCAGCCGGACGAGGGCGGCGCAGGTGTCGTCGAGCGAAGGGCTCGGCGTACCGTCGAGCAGCAGACCGGCGGAGAGCACCCGCAATGCGTCGGTGACACCGGGCGCGGGAGGGGCCGCCTCGGTCAGCGCCGCCACCGCGTCGCCCAGCGGACCGAGGCTGCCCCGGCCGCCGTAGAGCCGGCAACGCCCGACGCCGGACCGGAAGGCGCCGGCTCCGAGCCATTCCCGGAGCAACCGCGTCTTGCCCATGCCGGGCTCCCCGTGCACCAGCACCCGCCGCGCCCCGCGCCCGTCGGAGATCTCCGCCAACGCGGCGTCCAGCGACGCCAGTTCGGCGCTGCGTCCGACGAAGGGCACGTCGAAGCGGCGCCATGCCTCGGGATCGTCCTCGCCGAGCCCGAGCAGCCGGTAGGCCTGCACCGGCTCGGACTTGCCCTTGAGCGACAACGGTCCGACCGGTTCGACGCGTACGGCGGGACCGGCGGACCGCAGGGTATACGGACCGATCAGGATCCGCCCCGGACCGGCGTTCTGCTCCAGCCGGGCGGCGACGTTCACGGTCTCGCCCGAGACCAGCGCCTGGCGGGCCGAGGCGTCCGAACCGGACACCACCTGGCCGGTGTTGATGCCGATGCGCACGTTCAGCCGGACCCCGAGCGTCGTGTCGAGCTCCGCGTTCAGGGAATCGAGCGCGGCGGTCATGGCGAGGGCGGCGGCCAGCGCCCGCCGGGCGTCGTCCTCCCGCACCAGCGGCACGCCGAAGACCGCCATGACCGCGTCCCCGATGAACTTCTCCACCGTGCCGCCGTGGGACTCGATCTGACCTCGCATCAACTCGAAGTAGCGCAGTGTCACGGATCGCAGGGTCTCCGGGTCGAGGTCGCCGGACAGCGCGGTGGAGCCCACCAGGTCGCAGAACAGGACGGTGACGACCTTGCGCGACTCGGTGCGTGCCCCGTCCGTCGCCTCGGTGGCGGCCGACGCGCACGGCGCTCCGCACGACGGGCAGAACCGGGCCCCGGACGGCAGTGCGCACGCGCATGCGGAGCAGGTCATGGTCCGGGTCCCTTCGGGCAAGGCACGGGCGGGGAGGGGGGAGAGAACGGGCGTCGGCGGGCGGTGGTCAGAAGAGCGCGCCGCCCGCGATCTCGCTGTGTGCCTGCACTTCGGGCCCCACCTCGTCCAGCCGGGACTTGATGTCCACCAGCAGGTCCAGTTCGTGGGAAGTGAGCCCGCGCAGCACCTCCTGCTGCTCCTCGGTGAGCGCGTGCACGGCGAAGCCCGCCTGGTTCAGTCGGTCGATGGCTGCGCTGTCGTCGGTCATGACGGGCCTCCCGGCTCGGTCGCGAGGGTCGAGAACAGACGGGTGATCCCGTCGGCCGTACGCAGGGCGCTGACGCCCACCGCGGCCTGCTGGGAGGCGGTCAACGGCAGGGTGTCCAGCAGGTCGTCCAGGTCGGTGAGGTGGTCCGTGTCCAGTTCGGCGTGCTCGCGCACGGTGCGGAACGCGGCGGCGGGCAGCCCGGTGTCCGCCGCCAGCCGGTCCGCGAGCCAGGGCGCCGGTGCGTTGCCCTCCAGCACCCGGATGTAGCCGAGGAGGGCCACGGGGTGGTGGTGCTCGATCCAGTAGTACTGGGCCCCGGCCAGATCGGCGACGAGCGGATACGGCAGCCGGGTCAGGGCCGCCCGGGGGTCGGCCCCGGCGGCGGCGAGGTCCTCCAGCAGCCATGTGTCGTGGCCCCGCTCCTCCTCGGCGTGGCTGCCCAGATACCGGCCGAGGGGTTCGGCGACCGGGTCGTCCCCGGCCAGTTCCGCACAGCGGCGCGCGGCTCGTTCCAGCAGCGGGACGGACGCCCGCACCACGGCGTGCATCGCGTACAGGTACTCCACATAGCGTCGGCGCAGACCGGCCGGACCGGGTCGCCAGAGCGCGGCGGTGGCGGCCCGCAACGGCGGTGCGGCCAGGCCGAGTTTGACGCGCAGCCCGGCCGCCGCGCCCACCCGGCCGGTCATCGTTCCCCGGCCCCGGCGGTTCCCGCGAGCGCCACCAGCGGGGCGTAGGGCGCGCAGCCGTAGCGCCGCAGCAGAGCCACCGGACCGGCCTCGGCCTGTATCCGGGCGGCCTCCCGGTCCAGCAGCTCACCGGCCGGTCCCGAGGCGTCCCGCGCCGCACCGGCCACCACCTCCGGGCGCGCGGACAGACTCCGGCATCCGGCGCAATAACCGGCCCCGCAGGCCCCGTCGGGCTCGTCGGTGTACCGAGCGCGCAGATGGGCGGGGCCCACCGCCCGGACCATCCGCAGCATCGGCGACGACAGCGAACGGTGCCGTACGGCGGCCCAGTCGTCCCGCTCGATGTGCCCCAGCGACAGATGCTCCGGTACCGGCCTGCGGTCCACCACCACCTGGTTGCAGCAGGCCAGCACCGCACCGTCGAAGGCCACGGTCGGCCACGCGGCCATCGCGCACGGCAGCACCCGCCCCGCGTCGAGGAGCCGCGCGGGGGTCGCCGGGACCCACGAGGCCGCCCGGCCCACCGGACGCACCTCGTTGACCAGCATCGGCACCCGGTCGGCGAACTCCCGACGGACGGCGCCGGTCACGTCCGCCAGATAGGGGTCCTCGGGCCCGCTGCCGGTGAGATGGAAACTGACGGGGATCCCGGACTCCAGCACCTGCCGCATCACCCGGAAGACGTCGCCTCGTGGGATCTCCCGCTCGTGGTAGGCGTCCAGGCTCGCCGAGAAGTGGTCCACGGCGCGGATCGCCCGCATCACCGGCGACGGCACACGGCCGCCCCGGGCGAAGAACATCCCGCTCAGCAGCACGCTGCGGGCGCCCGCGGCCCGGATCCTGGCGGCCAGCCCGCGCACCAGGCCTGGCAGCAGCAACGGCTCCCCGCCGGTCAGCATGACGGCCTCCGGCCGGTCGTCGGCGGTGAACGAGCCGACGAACCTCAGCAACCGCTCCGCGTCGGGCTCCTCACCGGCCGTCGTGGACGACGTGGAGCAGTGGGCGCACCGCAGGGGACAGCGCCGGGTGAGCGTGAGCAGCAGACCGGCACAGGGAACCGGCCGAAGGCCGATGAACTCCGCCAGTTCCATGGACCGCCTCCCCGCCCCCTCGCCCGCCGTCCGTTCACGGCCATCACGCACCATGGTTGCCATCCGCCGGTTCAGACCGGGGATGGGGACGGTACGGAAATGGCATGCCCGCAGCTCGGGTGTGGTGCTTCCGCCGTGACCCGGCCGGCCGACGCCGTTTCCCTGGCGTAGAGGTGGGTGAGGTACGGCAGGGAGTACGCGGCCGCGTGCGCGGTCGTCTCGCTGCCGGGCGACACGACCGCACCGGCCTCGATCATCAGCTCCAGCTCCCGCCGCGCCTGGCCCGCCGCGCACCCGAGGGCGGTCGCGGCATCCTCGAGCGTGAATGTCTCCGCCAGCGGCAGCCGGGCGAGCCGGGTGAGCGCGAGGCGGTGGGCCCCGTCCAGCTGCCACCACTCCTCGGCCACCCGTGACCGTACGTCGATGTCGCCCACGGCCAGTTCGTCCAGCACCGCGGCGGGGTCGGCCAGTCGGCTCGCGAACTCGGCAAGCGGCAGATGCGGCAGGACCGCGAGCTTGAGACCCGCCGCCCGTATCGCCAGGGGCAGTGAACCGCAGGCTGTGACGATCCCTTCGGCCGCGGGCGGGTCGCCCAGCAGCCGGGCCGTGCCGATGAGCCGGGTGAGCAGGTCCAGCGCCTCGGGCACCGGCATGGGCGGCACCCGTACACGATGGGCCGGGGCGAGCCCGGCGAGCTGGCCGCGGGCGGTGACGACGACGGCCGCGGGTCCGGTGTCCGGCAACAGCGGGCGTACGGCGGCCTCCTCGGGGGCGTCGTCCAGCACCAGCAGGATCCTGCGGTCCGCCAGCCACTGCCGCCACCGGGCGGCGGCCCGCTCCGGATCCGCGGGCACCGAGCCCGGCGGCACATCGGTGAGCGCGAGCAGTTCGGCGGTTGTCGCGGCCAGGGGGCGGGGTGTCCCGTGGTTGCCGCGCAGCCGTACGACGATCCGGCCGTCCGGGAAGCCGTCGGCCAGCTGGTGTGCCGCCCGCACGGCGGCGGCGGTCTTGCCCGCGCCCGCCGGGCCGACGAGCAGGGCGGGTCCGCCGCCGCCGACCGTCTCCACCAGCTCGGTCAGTAGGCCGGCGGCACCGGTGAAGTCGGTGGTGTCCGCGGGCACTTGGACTGGGGCGGGCCGCCGGGCGGCCGGGCCGGCACCGCCGGGACCTGCTGCTTCGCCGGCTTCACCTGCCTGACCGGCTTCACCTGCAAGCCCTGCGTGACCTGAAGGGCCTGCATGACCCGCATTGCCTGCTTCGTCGGCGAGGATCGAACGGTACAGGTACTCCAGTGCGGGGCTCGTCGACAGACCCAGCTCGCGGGAGAGACACTGCCGTAACTCCTCGTAGGCCGCCATCGCCTCCGCCCGGCGGCCCGAGCGGTGCAGGGCCGTCATCTGGGCGGCACGGAGCCTCTCCCGCAGTGGGTGCTGTTCGACGAGGTCGGCGGTGGCCTCGGCGACCTCACGAGCCTGGCCCGCCGCCAGCGCGGCCTCGGCCCAGTCCTCGCACACGGCCAGATGGCGGGCCGTCAGCCGTTCCGCCTCGGCCCGCAGGACCGCGGAAGAGCTCAGCTCGGGCAGCGCCGGACCGTGCCACAGCATCCTCGCCCGCGTGAACAGCCGGGCGGCTCGCGCCGTATCGGCCTCGGCGACCGCGGCCCGCCCGGCGCGGGCGAGTGACTGCGAGCGCAGGGTGTCCAGTTCGCACTCGGCCAGCCGGATCAGATATCCGCCGGGGCGGAGCACGAGCCGGTCCGCCGCTCCGGCCTCGGTGAGCGTCCTGCGCAGTGCCGACACATACACCTGGAGGTTCTTGCGCGCCGTCCTCGGGGGATCGCCGTCCCACACCGCCTCGGTCAGCAGACCGACCGGTACCAGCGCGTTGGGACGGCACAGCAGCATGGCCAGGACGAGCCGCTGCTTCAGCGGGCCGAGTGACAGCGCACACCCGTGTGCCTCGGCGGCGAGCGGCCCCATGAGGGAGAACCGCACGTCCCCCACCAGCGCGTCGGCGTCGGAGTCCGGGGTGTTCGCTGCTGTGTGGCTGATCGCGGAGGCGTGCACATGTGCTCCTGCGCGTAGGGGACAGGGGGACCGGCCGGGCGCGCTTGCCGGGATCCACCGTGCCGGTGGGTGGCGCGCGCCAGCATCGGGGGAAACCCCCGATCGAGGCCGTTCCGGTCGGGGAAGGGTGAGGGAGCCTCGCGGGTGGCACGGCCGTGCCACCCGCCTGAGTGAAGCAACCTACGTGCTCGTCGACGCCCTGACCGCGGACCCGATTATCGTTCTAATGTGTGGTATTAGTTCGGATTGACGATGTTTTGTCTGTGCGTTGCGATAGCAGCGGCAGCCTGGGGCTTCGCGAAAATTCGGAGAACGCGTGTTTCCTGAAATCAGCAAGTCCCGACTCGGGCCGCTTCCGCGACGCCACGGTTCCGTCAAGTGGAGTGGTGTTGCCTCGCTGGTACTTGTGGTGGCCGGAACGTTGAATCCCCCGCTTGCCGCGGCGAAGACGGTGGGTCGGGGAACAGAGTCAAGCGCCGCAAATCCAGGAGGCGTCCCGTGGTGCCCCGAGGAGAACGAGGGACACCACGGCAGTCACACCGATTGCAACCGGCCGCGGCCGCCACACGGCCCGACAGGCGCGACTGGGCCAACGGGTCCCACAGGTGCGACCGGTCCGACGGGGGCCACCGGCACCGCGGGCGCGACCGGCGCCACCGGGCCAGCAGGGGCTACCGGTGCTGCGGGCGCCACTGGTACTGCGGGCGTGACTGGTGCCACGGGAGCCACTGGCCCTGTAGGTGCGACCGGTACTGCGGGTGTTACTGGGCCAGCGGGCGCTACCGGTGCTGCCGGCGCCGCTGGTACTGCGGGTGCGACTGGTGCCACGGGAGCGACCGGGGCGACGGGGGCCACTGGCACTGAAGGGACTCCCGGTGCGGCCGGTGCGACTGGGGCTACGGGCTTTACTGGGCCGACGGGCATTGCAGGTGCGACCGGAGCTACTGGTGCTGTAGGTGCGACCGGCGCTACGGGTGCGGCCGGGGTGACGGGAGCTACGGGCGTTACCGGGCCAGCAGGCGCTACCGGTGCGACCGGCGCTGGCGCGACCGGAGCTACGGGCGTTACTGGGCCGACGGGCATTGCAGGCGTGACTGGGCCTATGGGCGCGACCGGTGCCACCGGCGTTGCAGGCGCGACCGGCGTTACTGGGCCGACAGGCACTACCGGTGCGACTGGCGAGACTGGAGCGACTGGGGCTACGGGTTTCACTGGGCCGACAGGCATTGCAGGTGCGACCGGAGCTGCTGGTGTGACGGGGGCTACTGGAATTGCGGGCATGACCGGAGCGACTGGGGCTACGGGCTTCACCGGGTCAACAGGGCCCACAGGCGCGACGGGAGCCACCGGAGCCGTAGGCGCCACTGGCGAGACTGGAGCTACGGGCGTTGCAGGCGCGACCGGTGCGACCGGCGTTACTGGGCCGACAGGCACTACCGGGGCGACTGGCGAACCCGGAGCGACGGGTGCGACTGGCGCTGCGGGTGCTGCCGGTGCCACTGGAGCCACCGGCACTGAAGGGGCTCCCGGTGCTACGGGCGTTACTGGGCCGACAGGCACTACGGGTGCGACCGGATCGACTGGCGTGACCGGTGCAACTGGTGCTCCCGGAGTGACGGGTGCGACTGGAGTCACTGGAGATCCCGGCGCCACCGGCGCGACTGGAGTAACTGGCGCTACGGGTGCGACTGGGGCCGCGGGCGTTACTGGGCCGACAGGCATCGCAGGCGCGACTGGTGCTACTGGTGCGACGGGGGCCACCGGCATCACAGGCGCTCCCGGCGCCACTGGCGCCACTGGGGCTACGGGCGTTACCGGGCCGACAGGCACTACGGGTGCGACCGGATCGACTGGCGTGACCGGTGCAACTGGTGCCCCCGGAGTGACGGGTGCGACTGGGGCTACGGGCTTCACTGGGCCGACAGGCATTGCAGGCGCGACTGGTGCTACTGGTGCGACGGGGGCCACCGGCATCGCAGGCGCTCCCGGCGCCACTGGCGCGGCTGGGGCTACGGGTGCGACCGGCGCCACGGGCGTCCCTGGGCCGACGGGTGCGACTGGCCCAACCGGTGCCACGGGGGCAACTGGAACTCCAGGGCCGCCAGTAGCCACCGCGGAGTTTCTAGGAAACACAGTGAACGTGCCGTTGAGCGGCACAGCGACTTCGACCGCGACATGTCCGCCTGGGCAGCGCCTTACAGGAGGCGGATACAGGACGGGAGGCGTCCAAGTGTCTGTCGCGGTCTATGCCAACGCGCGAGGCGTCGCACCGGAGTCGTGGACCGTCACGGTTGGTCCCGTCGTGTCGCTGGGGATGACTTTGACGGCCGTCGCCGAATGCACGCTGCCCTGAGCTCGTTGGGCTCGCCCGTGAGCCGAACACGGTCGACGCGTACGGACGGGCGGTGCGGCAGCGCACCCGCCCGCATCCGCGGCTGACGGAGTCGGCACACGCCGACTGGACCATCGGCCGGTTCGCCCAGTACGCCGGCCACCGCGACTTGGTGACCACAACGCGCTGCGCACACCTGTCCGGCCGTCAGCCGGCGCGCCCCGTCGGCGACGACCGCGCCGCCGCAGGCGGAACGCCGTGTCTTCGCCACGGTCGTACCGGACGGTCTCGCTCCGCCGTCCCGCTGTCCCGACTCACCCCCGCCCCGGCATCCGCGCGCCCAGAGGCTCGGTAGCCGTCTGCGTAGTTCCACGGATGACCGGCCGCCCGGACCCGGCGAGGATGCCCGGGAAATCCCGTACCACCGCATGCCGTGTCACCCCAGCCGCCGCACAACCCACACAGAGTTGAGGCGCCCATGACTTCTCAGAACGAACGGCAGGGCACATCCGTACCGGCGAGAACGGCCGGCCCGCGCACCCCCTGGCACCTGGCAGGCCGGGACCCGGAGATGGCCCTGCTGAGGTCGGCCGTCACCGCCTGCGCGGGCGGGAATTCGACCGTTGTCGAGATCACCGGCGACCCCGGGCTCGGCAAGACCAGACTCCTCACCGAACTCGGTGCTCTCGCCCGGTCCGAAGGCCTCACCGTACTCTCCGGCCGCGCCTCCGAACTGGAACGGCAGCGCGCCTTCGCGGCGTTCGCCGAACCCCTCCGCCGGTGCGCCGGCCTGCTACCCGAGGACGCGCGCGAAACACCCGACGAGGACACGGCCGCGCTGCTCGACCTGCTGTCCCACTGGGCTCCCGGCACGGTCACCGGCCGGTCCCGGTTCCCCGGGGTCGAACGGTACCGGCTGTACCTCGCCGTGGCCCGGCTGCTGGCCGGTGCCGACCGGGGCCACGGGGTGCTGCTCTGTCTGGACGATCTGCACTGGGCCGACGAGAGCACCCTCGAAGTGCTGCACCATCTGCTGCGGCAGCCCCCCGGGACCCCGCTGATCCTGGCCTGCGCCCACCGGCCCCGGCAGGCCCCCGCCAAGCTGCGTGCCTCCTTCCAGCACGCCGCCGCCGACTACTCCACGTCGCGCCTGCCCCTGGCACCGCTCGACCGGCACGCGTGCGAGAAACTGCTCGGCCCCGGCCACACCCCCGGCCGACGCGAACGACTCTGCGCCGTCAGCGGCGGAAACCCGCTCTACCTCGAAGTGCTGGCCGAACTCTCCGCGCAGGGCGCCGGTGACTTCGCCGACCTCCCGGACACCCTGCGCGCGGCTCTGGCCCGCGAGATCGCCCTGCTCACCACCGGTGAACTCGCCGTACTGCGCGCCGCCGCGGTCCTCGGCGACCCCTTCGACCCACTGCTCGTCGCCCCCGTGGCCGACCTGGCCACCCCGGGCGCCCTCGACGCGCTCGACGTACTCGCCGCCAAGGACCTCATCCGGCCCGTGACACCGGCGGGGCAGCGACCTGACTCACGTCAACTGCTCCAGTTCCGGCACCCGTTGCTCCGTGAGGTGGTCTCCTGGGAGACCCCGCCCGGCTGGTTCCTCGCCGCGAACGGCCGTGCGGACCGCGCTCTGTGGCTCAGTGGCGCCGGTCCGGTGGAACGGGCCCCCTACGTCGTGCGCTCCGCACACCCCGGGGACCGGGAAGCGGTCGGTGTGCTCACCGAGGCGGCCGCCCTCACCCTGCGCACCACGCCCGCCATCGCGGCGGCCTGGCTCCGTACGGCCCTGCGCCTGTCCCCACCGGACCGCTCCGTCGAACCCGCCCGCCGCCTCGGCATGCTGCTCGGGCTGGCCAACGCCAGCGGGATGACCGGCGACCTCGCGGCCTGCCGAGAAGCCCTCCTTCACGCTCTGGACCTCATCCCGCGCGACCGGCCCGCCGACCGCGTCCCGATCGTGGTGCTCCGCTCGGTCGTGGAACGGATCTTAGGCAGCTCCAGGGCGGCCGGACTCGCCCTGGAGGACGAAGTGGCGCGCTGGCCGGAGAACGACCCCCGCGCCAACCCGCTGAGGCTGCAACTCGCCACCGTGCGAACGGCCCAGGGCCGCTACGCGGAGGCCGACGAACACCTCGACGCCCTGCTCGCCCGCACCCCCGCGCCGCTGGACCGCCGCACCCGCACCGCGATCGCCGCCTGCCGCGCCCTGGGCGCCGCCTACAGCGGACGCGGCCCGCTGCTGACGTCCCACGCGCGCGAGGCGTCGGCGGCGCTCGACGTCATGGACGACCAGGAACTCACGACCTTCCTGGACGAGGCCGGTCAGGTCGGCTGGGCCGAGGCCCTCGCCGAGCGCCACGGCGATGCGATCCGGCACATGTCCCGCGCCGTCCGCGTCGCCCGGCGCACCGGGCAGACCTGCATGATGGCGTACCTGTCGCTCTGTCAGTCGTATGCGCAGCAGGCGGCCGGCGACCTCACGGGCGCGCTGACATCGGCGGCGCACGCCGAGGAGACCGCGCATCTGCTCGGCAGACCGGACCTGGTCGGCCATGCCCTGACCCTGCGCGCCACGGCGACCGCCCTGCGGGACGGCCCGGCCGCCGCCACACCCGCCGCCGAACACGCCCTGAGCCTGGTGGAGCGCCGCGGCAGACTGTGGGAGCTGGCCACCGCCGCCCTGGCCGCCCTGCGTCTGGACCAGGGCAGGCCCGACGCCTGCATGGAACTCCTGCACACCGTCATCGGCGCCCACGACTCGGACCGCTCCGGCCGTACGGCGACAATCCAGGCGTTACGGGCCACCTGGTACTGCACGGCGGCGCAGGCCGAGACGGCCCGCGGGAACAACGCGGCCGCCCGCGTATGGGCCGCACGGGCGACCGATGCCGCCGAGACGTCCGGGCTGCCGGGCCAGCGCGGCTACGCGGCACTCGCCCGGGCCGCCGTCCACGACGACGACCCCTGTGCCTGCGGTGCCATCGAGTTCCGTGCCACCGCGGCCGACCGCTTCGCGGCCGCCGGTCTGGTCCTCGCCGAAGCCCGCGCCCGGCTCGCCCTGGGCCGCACACTCACCGCCGCCCGCCGCCTCGAAGCCGCCACGGCCGCCACGGGCCGGGCCAAGCGCCTCGCCGACGCCTGCGGTGCCGGGTACCTCGGCACCCTCGCCGTGAACGCGCAGCGGCAGATCGGCGCCCGCCAGCCACGCCCGGGACAGGGCCCGATGGGCCCCACACTGTCCGACCAGGAGCGCCGGATCTCCGCCCTGGTCGCCCGCGGGCTCACGAACAACGCCATCGCGGCGGACCTGTTCATCTCCGTGAAGACGGTCGAGGGTCATCTGACCCGTATCTTCCGGAAACTGCACGTCACTTCGCGAGCGGGCCTGGCGGCCGTGCTGGCCGAGCTGTTCGATGCCGGTGCGGTGCCCCGGCTCAGTTCCAGCCCTTGACGTCGAGCATCAGGTGCCGGGGCCCGCGCAGCATCGCGTTGGTCCGGTACGGCGGGGGGTCCTCCACCAGCGTCGCGCTGCCCAGCCGGGGGATGAGCGCGCCGAGCGCGGTCTGCGCCTCGATACGGGCGAGCGGAGCGCCGTAGCACAGATGGACACCGCTGCCGAAACCGAGGTGCTCGATGTCCGGGCGGCCGGGGTCGAACCGGTCGGCGTCCTTGAACCGCCGGGGGTCGCGGCTGCCCGAGGCCAGCGCCAGCACCACCGTGGAGCCCTGGGGCAGGGTGGTGCCGGCGACCTCCAGATCGGCCAGTGGATAGCGCTCCCGCATGTGCACCGGGGGCTCGAAGCGCAGGAGTTCCTCGACCGCCTGGGGCAGCAGCCCGGGGTCGCGGCGCAGCCGCTCCAGCTGGTCGGGCCGACGCAGCAGGGTGAGCACACCGTTGGTGATCAGGTTGACCGTGGTCTCGTGCCCGGCGATGAACAGGAGGATCGCGGTCTGCGCCAGTTCGTCCGCGCTCAGCCGCAGTTCGGGGTCGGACTCGTTCACGAAGGCGGACAGCATGTCGTCCGTCGGCTCGCCCTTCCGGTGATCGGCGAGATCCAGCAGATAGTGCCCCATCTCCTGCTGTGCCTGCATGGCCGCCTTGTCCCGTGCCGCGGTGTCCTCCGCGGGTCCGATGTCCGCGGACGCGACCAGCACGTCGGTCCATTCGCTGAACATCGACTCGTCCGTGCGCGGCACGCCGAGCAGTCGGCAGATGACGGTCACGGGCAGCGGATAGGCGAAGTCGTCGACGACGTCGAACCGTTCGCGGTCCTTGAGCGAGGCGACCAGCTCCTCGGTGATCCGGGCGATCGCGTCGCGCATGGCATCGACCCGTGCGGGGGAGTGCGGCGGTCCGAACGGCCGCATGGCCAGCGTGCGCAGCCGGTGGTGCTCGGGGTCGTCGAGTCGCAGGAACGGCGGTCGCCGCTCCTCCTCGAACTCCTTGGCGGAGTTACGCCCGTCGACGCTGATCCGCGGGTTGTGCAGCAGGGCGAGGATGTCGTGGTAGTGGCCGATCAGAAAGCTTCCGTCCGCCTGCGGCACCACACGGCCGGACTCCCGGAGTTCCTCGTACAGCGGCCAGGGGTTGGCGCGGTTGGCGTAGTCGGTGATCCGCTCCAGCAGGGTGTCGGGGGTCATGGGGCACTCCTCGTGGACGGACGGACGGGATGGGACGGACCGGACGGAGGGGGCCGGACGGAGAGGGGCCGGGCCGAGGGTCCGGACGAAGGAACCGGCGGGATCAGGCGATGGGCGGCGCCAGGGTCAGTCGGCGGTCCGGCAGGTGGCCGGTGAGCGCGACGCTGGGCCCGTGGTAGAGCCTGCTCGGGTCCGGTACGTCGGAGGGCATCGGGAGTTCCGCCGCCATGGGCCGGTCCGAGGCGCCGACGGGGGGCGGGAACGGGGCACCGGTCTCGATCAGACGCTGGTAGTACTCCAGCGACTTGGCCATGTCGACGGTGACCGCTGCGGTCACCCGGCCCCGGTAGCCGTAGACCATCGCCAGACGGCGCGCCTCCAGGGACCCCTGCGCGATGACCACCTGGTCGGAGTAGGTGGGTACGCCCACGGACTTGATGTTGAGCCCGAACTGGCTCGACCAGAAGGTGGGGACCGCGAGGTGCGGACGGCGCAGCGGCTCCGGACTGATCATGTTGTGGGCGGCGACCTCGGCCTGCTCCACCGCGTTGTGCCAGTGCTCCAGGGAGAGCAGTTGGTAGTCGAATAGCGGGTGCGGGAACCGCGAGACGTCACCGGCCACGAAGACGTTGTCCGTGACGATGCCGTACATGTTGAAGGCGCGGCATCCGGCGTCACAGGCGATCCCCCGGGGGCCGGCCGCGAGTCCGGAGTCGGCCAGCCACTCGACGTTGCGGATCGCTCCCATGGCGACGATGCACACATCCGCGTCGACATGGCTGCCGTCGGACAGGTCGGCGCCGGTGAACTGGCCGTTGCCGCGCAGCCGGGTGACGTTGATGTCGCAGCGCAGGTCCACGCCGTTGTTGCGCTGCATGGCCGCCGCGAGCTTGGCCAGGGTGCCGCCGAGGGCGCCCACGAGCGGTGCGGGTCCGCGTTCGCAGAGCGTGACCGCGAGGCCGTGCTCCCGGCATGCCGAGGCGATCTCCGAGCCGGTGAAGCCGCCGCCGATCACCAGCACCCGGCGCGGTCCGGCGGCCAGGCGCTGCGCGAGGAGCGCCGCGTCGTCGCTGGTACGCAGGGTGATCACCCCGTCCAGGGCGGCTTCCTCGGGATTGGGCCACGGCCGGGCCCGGGTTCCGGTGGCGATCAGCACCCGGTCGTAGGGGACCGCTTCGCCGTCGGCGAGCAGCACCCGCTTGCCGAGCATGTCCAGCCCGGTGGCGCGTACCCCGAGCCGCCACTCCGCCTTCGGGTCGCGGCGCATCGGCAGTCCGGTGGAGTCCGCGGGCACCTTGCCGAACAGCACCTGCTTGGACAGCGGCGGACGGTCGTACGGCGGATGGGGCTCGTCGCCGATGACGGTCAACGAGCCCGTGAAGCCCTCCTCGCGCAGCTTCTCGGCGGCCCGCAGCCCGGCCAGGGACGCGCCGACGATGACGATGCGGCCTTCGCGGGGGTCAGCGGCCACCGGCACTCACCCCCTCGCCGAGCAGGATGGCCTGCACCGGACAGGCCGCGGCGGCCTGACGTGCGCGTTCGAGCTGTTCAGCGGGGACGGCCGGGTGGTACAGCAGGGCCTCCTCGCCATGGAGTTGGAACACCTCTGGCGCGAGGAACACGCACTGGGCGTAGCCCTGGCAACGGGTGAGGTCCACCACGATCTGCATCGCTGGTCACTCCCTCCGGCACACCGGCAACTCATTCCTTTCTAGTACCGCCCGGGGACACCCGCTCGCTGGGATGCGGGCCGGAGGACCCGCCCGCATACTGAAGATTTCGTCCCCGGGTACGGCCCTCCCGTGCGAGGAGCATCCTGGGCGCCGCCAACTTCCATGCTCCGCCAAGTAGTTGACGGCCGGAACGACGCCCTGCTTCACTGAGGAAGTGGCTGAGCCACTGAACCACTGAATTGTCATGCTCAGGTCATTACGCCTCGTTGAGGCGAGTCCCCCACGACATGAGGAGCACGGTGACAAGACGAAGCAGGCGGCGCGGCGCGCTCATCGGTGTGCTGCTGTCCGCCGTCATCGGCGGCACCGCCCAGCCGGCGATCGCGTCGGCGCCGACCGGTACGCCGGGCCGCGCGACGGCGACGCGGCATTCACAGCTGCGCGAGGTGCACGAGGTCGAGGACACGATCGCGAGGTCACTGTCCTCCTCGCTGCGCAGCCCGCACTGGCGGGCGCAGGTGCGCTCGGCCGCGCTGGGCACGGCGGAAGCGGACCTGGGGGCGCTGGCCGGCCGGGCCACGGACCCCGCCGGCAGGCACCTGAGCACCTCGGTGGCGGCCGCCGACCGGCGCATCGCGGAGCTGAAGGGGCTGCCCGCGTCGACCGGGTCGCTGCTGCGCATACGGCTGGGCGCGCCGGCCATGCGCGCGCGCCTGACCGCCGCCGTCGACCCCTGGGTCGCGGTCGCGGCGGCCGACGACCACGCCGGCAGCATCACGGCCTACGACAGTCGGGGCCGCTCCCACACCGTGGACACCGCCCGGGTGCCCGACCGCCCCCTCTATGTGCTGGACATCGACGTCTCCAAGGCGCACCGGGCCGGACTGGAGGTGCTCCGCAAGGCGTTCGCCGACCGGGGGCTCGCCGCCTCCCCGTCCGCCCGGGCGGACGCGCGGGCCACGGCCGGCTGGTGGGCCACCAAGGTCACGGCCGTCGAGGTGAGCGACGACGAGGAGCCCTGGTTCAAGGGCGCCGCCGAGACGTTCTCCCTGGTCACCGGCTTCGGGCTGGACGGCAAGCCGCGCGTCGACTCGGTCGACATGCCGTACCTGGACTACGACGGCACCGTCTACTACCCGAACCAGATCCTAGTCAACTGGTCGAACTACAAGTACAACCTCGCCGACGTCGTCATGATGGAGGACGACGACGGCACCAACTACAAGGCCCTGGCGCAGGCGATCACGACCGCCCTGCTGACCGTGACCGACCAGGGAACCTACATCCCGTTGGTCAACGCGCTCCTCGCCGCGATGCCCGACTCGTGGTTCACCGACGACCCCGACTACGTGGAGTCCTGGTACACCCTGTCCAGGAACTCCACCGGCCGGCTGAACGGTGCCGCGGGCAATGGCTGGATGACCGTCGAGCCGTACTTCGTCGAGGAACTCTGACCCCCGGGGAACCCTGACCCCGAGCCGCCGCCGACCCGGTCGTGCGGGCCCTGTGGGCTGTTGGGGGCATAGTCTCCCGGGCCCGCTGGAGCCTGCCGCCGGGTCGCGCCTGCCGCACCGACCATGGAGCCATGGACACAGCGGGACGTCACCGTCGCAGGACGCTGCTGGCCGGCACGCTCGCCGCCGCGGCGGCCGGGCTCGCGGGGTGCGCGTCGACCGGTGCGGCCACAACGGTGATCAGCACCTCGCCGCCGACCCGGCCGGGCACACCCGCGGAAGCCTTCGCACGCCTCATGGAAGGCAACGCACGCTGGGTGACCGGGCACCTGGAACATCCGGACCGGGACCCGACCCGGCGTGAGTACGTCGCCCAGCAGCAGGAACCCTTCGGGGCCGTCCTGTCCTGCATCGACTCACGGGTGCCGCCCGAACTCATCTTCGACACCGGCCTCGGCGACCTCTATGTGATGCGCACCGGCGGCGAGGCGACCGGCCCGGTCGTCACGGGCTCCGTCGAGTACGGCCCCATGACCGGCGGAACCCCGCTCATCATGGTCCTCGGCCACCAGCGCTGCGGCGCCGTCCAGTCCGCGTACAGGTCCTTCCAGGACGACAAGCCGCTGCGTGGCAACTTGGAGGCCATCGCCGAGGCCCTGCGACCGGCGTACGAGCAGGCGGTGCGCGAGGGCGGCGACGATCCCGTCGAGACGATGTCCCGGGCCCAGGTGACCCTGACCGCGACCCAACTCCGCTCCAACCAGGACCTCGCCCCTCTGGTACGCAAGGGCGGCCTCGCCGTGGTCGGCGCCTACTACTCACTCGACACCGGCAAGGTGGAAGTGCTGTCGGGGGCACCCGCCTGACGCACCTCACGAGCGGGAACGCTGCCGGTACGACTCACACGTCGGCGACCTCCGCCCGCAGGTCCCGGGACCGCACCACCGACGGCCGGGACAACACGGTGACGGCGACGGAGACCGCGGCCACCGAGCTGATCGCCGTACCGGGAGCGAGTTGCTGCGCGGCACCGCCCGCGATCGCGGCGCCGATGCCCTGCCAGGCCATCCGGCCCGCGGACTCGACGCCCTGGACCTGACCGCGTTCCGCGTCGGGGGTCATCGCGAGGAGCTGTTCCTGGAGCGGCAGTGTGGCGGCGAATCCGGCACCGGCGCCGAACACCACGGCCACCACCACCGGCGTGGGCGGATGAAGGGCGAACACCAGGAAGGGGACGGCGAGCAGCAGCCGCAGGGCGAACGCGGCGCGACGTCGCCGGTCGGCGCTGAGCAGCCGCCCGACGGCCAGGTCGCCGACCAGCATGCCGGCCGACCCGGCGGCCAGCAGGACACCGGCGAGTTCAAGGTCGTACGGGATGAACAGGGCCTCGCAGCCGACGATCAGACCGTTGGGCACCCACAGGTTCACCAGCAGCGCCCGGCGCCCGGGGTGGGAGAAGAGCGCGATGTTCGTCGTCCAGGTCTGTCGCAGTCCGGGACGGCGGGTGAGCCGGATCGAGTGCTCCCGGACGGTCGCCGTCACGACGACCGACCCGGTCGCGGTCAGCGCCGCCGCGGCGATGAAGATCCCTTGCGGGCTCAGGAATCCCACCAGCACCGCCCCGGCTGCGTAGCCGAGGATCGACATGCCCCCCGAGGTGATGTTGAACAGCGAACGTGCCAGGGTGTAGGCGGAGTCGGGCACCACTTCGGCGAGCAGTCCCATCCGTACCCCGTTGCCGAGGGACTGGAAGAAGCCCGGCACGAGCAGCAGTCCGAACCGGGCGGCCAGCGGTGTCCCCGGCACCGCCTGGGCGGCGACACCCGCCAGCGAGACGCACTGGAGCACGACGAGCGTCCGGCGGGGGCGTCCGCCGTCCGCGACCGACATCAGAGTGAGCGCGCCGAGCACCGTGGCGAACGAGGCGCCGTACATGCTCACCGCGGTCAGGAACGGCGACCCCGTCCGGTGGTTGACGAGCGTTCCGAGCGCGAAGCCCGACAGGGTGGTCGCGGCGGTCGTCAGGGTGAAACCGAAGTACAGGCCGGCGAACTCCCGGCCGCGAAGGAGGGCGCGGTAGCCGGTGGTGGGGGTCGCTCGTGACGAGCACGCGTTCGATTTCGATGAGGATGTGGTCGATGAGGACGTGTCAGATGGCATGAAAAAAGCCTTCGCGCGCTCTCATCCGGGGCGCCGAAGGCCTGCGGGATCATTTTAACAGCAGTACGCGACGGTCAGCGGTCGGCGCTACGCTGTCCACGCCCGGTTTTTCCTGATTTCAGGAGGCTCAGATGGCTTCGCGACTCAACCCGTATCTCAGCTTCGACGGCGACGCCCGCGAGGCGCTGGAGTTCTACCGAGAGGTCTTCGACGGCACCCTGGCCGCGCACTCCTACGGCGAGTTCGGCCACCAGGGCGGCCCCGAGGCCGACAAGGTCATGCACGGGATGCTGGAGACGCCGAGCGGCTTCACCCTGATGGGCGCCGACACCCCGCCCGGCATGGAGCGCACCGTGGGCGACAACTTCGCGGTGAGCCTGAGCGGCGACGACGAGGCCGAACTGCGCGGCTATTGGGAGAAGCTGTCCACCGGCGGCTCCGTGACCGTTCCGCTGGAGAAGCAGATGTGGGGCGATGTGTTCGGCATGTGCACGGACCGCTTCGGCGTCCCCTGGATGGTCAACATCACCAAGTCGGGGAACTGAGCGGGGCCGCAATGCAGTTGCCCCTCCTCCGGTGAGGGGTCAGGTCAGGCGGCGGGCGCCCGGTCCCGGATGTGCGGAGACCTCGTCCGGGGCGAGCGCCACGTGCTCCTCGGCGCACTCGACCACCACGCGCACCGGCGCCCCGCACGCGCCATGGCGCAGGTCGAGGACGGGACCGGCCGGATCGGGGGCGTAGGCCTCGCCCCACTGGCGCAGTGCGACCAGGACCGGCCAGAGATCCCACCCCTTGCGGGTCAGCCGGTACTCGTTGCGGGACCGGCTGCCCGGCTCCCGGTACGGCACGGTGGTGAGCACACCGGCCGCGGTCAGCTTGCGGAGCCGGTCACTGAGCACTGCCTCCGACAGTCCGATGTGACGCCGGAACTCGTCGAACCGGCGCACGCCGTTGACGGCGTCGCGCAGGATCAGCATGGTCCACTTCTCGCCGACCAGGTCGAGCGTCCGTTGGACGGTGCAGTTCTCGGTGCTGACCTCAAGCCACTCCATCCAGCCATGATAGGAGGCTGGCTTCGCCATTGACAGTCAGCCGGGCGCCCAGCTAACTTCGATCACAGAAGTCAGCTGGGAGGCACTGGAACATGGGACGGACACGCACGTACGACTGGGAGGACCCCGCGGCCACGGCGGCGGCCGCCGGACAGGCCTCCGGTATGGACTTCCTGCGCGAGATGCTGGCGGGCCGGGTGCCCCCGCCGCCCATCACGGCCACCCTGGACTTCAGGCTGGACGAGGTCGCCGAGGGCCATGCCGTCTTCTCCCTCCAGCCGGGGGAGGAGCACTACAACCCGATCGGCAGCGTGCACGGCGGTGTCTACGCGACCCTGCTCGACTCCGCGGCGGGCTGCGCCGTCCACTCCACGCTCCCGCCCGGCACGGGCTACACCTCGCTCGACCTGACGGTGAAGTTCCTGAAGCGGGTCACGGTCGACACCGGCCGGGTACGGGCCATCGGCACAGTGGTCAGCCGGGGCGGCCGGACCGCGCTCGCCGAGGCCAGACTGGTCGACGCCGGGGACCGTCTACTCGCCCACGCCACCAGCAGCTGCATGATCTTCCCGTTGCGTACCCCGGACACCGGTGAGGAGCGCGCCGACGGGTGAGCGGACGGCGAGCCGTCAGTGGCCCGACCCCGGCCGGTGAAGGTGACGGTGCGAGTGGGCGTGGGTGTGGGCGCGGCCATGGACGTGGGGGTCACGGCAGAGCGCGATGATCGCGGCGTCGTCGTCCAGGCGTCCGCCGACATGACGCAGAAGGTCGCCGCGCAGCAGGTGCACCAGCTTCTCGGGGCTGGTGCCCGCCCACTGCGCCACCCGCTGCGTGAGCGGATAGAAGCTGCCGTCCGCGTCCCGGGCCTCGATCACACCGTCGGTGTAGAGCAGCAGGGTGTCACCGGGCTCGAACGTGAACACGTCCAGCGAATGGCGCCCCGGCCCCGGACCGTCGACCCCCAGCGGGGGAGCCGGGTGCACGGCGACGGTGGTGGCACTGCCGCCGCTGAGCAGCAGGGGCGGTGGATGGCCGCAGCTCAGGATCCGGGTGACATGGCTGTCCTCGGGAACCTCCATCAGCAGGACCGTGGCGAACCGCTCCCCGCTCTCCTCCTTGGGCTCCAGCTCGGGGAGGTTGCGCTCCATGCTCCGCTCCATCGCCTCGGCCAGCGCGGGCAGGGCGGTGTGGCAGTGCGCCGCCTCCCGGAAGGCGCCGATGAGCAGCGCCGCCTCGCCGACGGCCGACAGCCCCTTCCCGCGGACGTCGCCGATCATGACCCGCACGCCCGAGTCGGTCGGCGTGGCGGCGTACAGATCCCCGCCGATCTGGGCCTCGGCCTCGGCCGCCAGATACAGACAGGCGATCCTCAGTGAGCCGATCTGCTCCGGCAGTGGCCACAACAGCACGTGCTGCGCGGCCTCGGCGACCAGACGCACCTGGGCGAGCTGGCGTCTGCGGCGCTCGCGCACCTGGCAGTAGCAGGCGATCAGGACGGAGAGCACGGCCAGGGCCAGGATCTGGACCAGCACGTTCCGGGTGAACAGCACCCCGAAGTGCCAGCCGATGTAGGCCTGCGCGCCCACGGCCAGCAAACCGATCAGCCCGGTCGGCCAGGGTCCGGCGAACGAGGCGGTGATGGCGGGGGCGATCACCAGCAGCGGGCCGAGATGGACGTCTGCCGGAACCAGCTGGTCCACCACCGTGATCACCACGATCAGCGCGATCGGGATCAGCAGCAGCGCATGGCTCGACTGCCACGGCCGACGCGCGTCGGCCCAGACCTGCCGGACATCCATGTCTTCCACCTTGCACCGACGCCGTACACCCGGCGACCGGCAACCGCCGACCCGTCCGGCGCGCCGGGGGCGGCCGGGCGTCAGCGGCTGCGCATGGCGCTCGTGGCGAGGAATCCGGTGGCCGCGGCGGTGACGAGGGCGCAGAGGGCGAGGACGGTGCGGCGCATTTTCGAGGCCTTTCCGACGGAGACGAACCAGTACCCCGACAACGACCGGCTCCTTGTTCCGGGCTCGCTCGCGCCACGGGGACAACCCGCATGGACGCGCACTCCGCGTGGCCCGGTCGTGTCGGCGGCGGCGGGCGGCCTCGCGACGTGCACACTCATGGGCCGTGCTCTCCGAACGACAGGTCCTGCGCCTTCTCGTCGTGCTGGCCGCCGCGGCCGGCAGCCTGGACGCCCTGTGCGTGTCCACGCTCGACGGGATGTTCGCCAGCGTCATCACGGGCAACGTCGTACAACTGGGCCGGGCCCTAGTGGCGCCGGACGGCCGAATGGTCACGGGCGCGGTGGTGGCCGTCGGCTGCTACGCCGTGGGCGTGACGTCGGCCACCGCCGTGCTGAGGCATCGCGATCCGGGCTGGCGACGGCGGACCGGCCTGGTCGTGGCGGCCGAGACGGCGCTGCTCCTCGCCGTGTCCGGAGGCTGGCTGGCCCTTGCCGGGCGGCCCGGCCCCGGCGGCACCCCGCTGCTGCTCGCGTGCGCCGCCATGGCCATGGGCGTGCAGAGCGCCGCGACGGTCGGCTCCGGCGTGCCGGAAGCGTCGACCACTTATCTCACCGGGACGCTGACGAGCCTGGCCCGCGCCCTCGGCGGCCTCCCGCACGGCTTCGCCGTCGCCGCCGCGCTCCGTCTGACGGCGTTCCTGTGCGGCGCCGTGGCGGGCGCCCTGCTGCTGCGATTCGCGCCCCTGTGGACGCCGTTCCTGCCGACCGCGCTCGTCGGCGGCGTCGCGGCGGCCACGCTGGCGTCGACCCGGAACCGTTTTGCATCTAAACGTGTTAAATAGGGCATCGGGTGGCCACTGCCCGGGAAGTATGTGGCCGTAGGCGCACGACCACGGCTGGAGGGCAGTACGCACATGGCACTGGACGAACACATGGCCGACCGCCAGAACGGCACGGTGAAGTGGTTCAACGACGAGAAGGGCTACGGCTTCATCACGCCGGAGAGCGGCCCCGACCTCTTCGTGCACTTCCGGGCGATCGAGGGAACGGGCTTCAAGTCCCTTCAGGAGGGCCAGAAGGTCTCGTTCGAGGCGATCGAGGGCCAGAAGGGCATGCAGGCCGACAAGGTACGCGCCGAGGTGTAGGCGCGCGTCAACGGCCCGCGTACAGCGCCTCCAGTCCGCCCGCGAGGGCGGCACGCACGGCCCGGGTCCGCTCGTCGGCCAGCACCTCGGGTTCGTCGTTCAGCAGTGCCGTCATCGTCTGGCCGGCCACGTCCGACGCGCTGATCTTCGGTGAGTCGATGCCCGCCGCCAGGTCGGTGTCCACGTACCCGGCATGAACGCCGATCACCAGCGTGCCCTGCTCCCGCAGCTCCAGCCGGAAGGCGTTGGTCAGCGACCACTCGGCGGACTTGGACGCCGCGTAGCTCGGGAGCAGCCGGTTGGCCACCCACGAGGCCACCGACAGCATGTTGACCAGCGCTCCGCCGCCGTGCGCGGCCAGTACCGGCGCGAACGCGCGCGATACGGCCCAGGTGCCGAAGTAGTTGACCTCCATCTCGCGCCGGGCACCGTCGAACGGCCCGTCGAGCAGGGCCGGGCCACCGCCCACCCCGGCGTTGTTGATGACGATGCTGACGTCGTCGGCGGTACGCGCGGCCGCGGCCACCTGCTCCTCGTCGGTGACGTCCAGCCGCAGCGGCACCAGCCCCGGAATCCGGACCGAGTCCGGGTCCCGGACACCGGCGTAGACCTTGGTGGCACCGTGGTCGAGCAGTGCCTGGGCGAAGGCCTGCCCGATACCGCGGTTGGCTCCCGTGACCAGAGCCGCCGAACCCCGGATCTCCATGGTCGCCCTCCCAGCCTGCGAGCGGATAAGGAGCTTCCTCTCCTCCGACGCTAGGCCGGGCCGGTCCGCCCAACCACTCGTGACCGCGAGTGTGACCGCCCGCCGGTCGGGTACGTTGCCCCCGACATGGACGACCACGAGCACATCGACCCGGCCGAGATCGCCTTCGCCTCCTGGGCGGAGACGGGCGACCGGCTGACCCCGCTGAGCCTCACCGAGGCGCACGACCTGCTGCGTCTGCTGCTGGCCGCGGCTCCCGGAGACGGCAGGGAGCTGTCCGCCGAGGCACGGCGGATCGCGAAGGAGATCGCCGTACGCGTCCCCTCGGAGAACTGACGTACGTCCCCGCTAAATCGCGTCGATCACAGCAGCGCCACCGCGTACGCTGGCCGCCGCCGACTACCGAGGGAGGACGCATGGGGGTCCGAAGTCTGACCCGTACCGAAGCCGAGCGCCGGGCCGAGCTGTTGACGGTGGAGCGGTACGACGTGGAGATCGACCTCACCGCCCTGCCCGAGGGGCCGGAGGTGCGGGCCGTCTCCACCATCGCCTTCACCTGTCACGAACCCGGTGCCGAGACCTTCGTCGACTGTGCGGCCCAGGTCCTCCGCGCCACACTGAACGGCGCCCCCCTCCTCCCCGCCGTCGACGGCCGTATACCGCTGCCCGCCCTGGCGGAGCACAACGTGCTGCGGGTGGAGAGCGTCCAGGCGGACACGACCACGGGCGAGGGCGTGCACAAGGCGACGGACCCCGCCGACGGCGAGGTCTACGTCTGGATGAGCTTCGAGCCGGACGAGGCCCGCTTCGTCTGGGCATGCTTCGACCAGCCCGACCTCAAGGCCCCGCACGTCTTCACGGTCACCGCCCCGACCTCCTGGACCGTCACCAGCAACTCCGGCGACGCCCGTGTCGAGGATCTGGAGGCGGCCCGCCGCTGGATCTTCCCGGACACCCCGCCCCTGTCCGTCTACAACACGGTCGTCAACGCCGGCCCCTTCCACGAGATCCGCAGTCGGGCCGACGGATACGACCTGGGCGTCTATGCCCGCCGCTCGCTCGCCGAGATCCTCCGCCGCGACGCCGAGGAGATCTTCACCCTCACCCGCCAGGGCCTCGCCTTCTACGGCGAGGTCTTCTCGATGCCCTTTCCGCAGCGTCGGTACGACCAGGTCTTCATGCCCGAGTTCGGCGGGGCCATGGAGAACTACGGCTGCGTGACCTGGACGGACTCGTTCCTGCGGCGGGCCGCCCCGACGCCCGCCGAGCACGAGCTGTTCGCGAAGGTGCTGCTCCACGAGATGGCGCACATGTGGTTCGGCAACATCGTCACCATGCGCTGGTGGGACGACCTGTGGCTGAACGAGGCGTTCGCGGAGTTCGCCTGCCACTGGGCGGCCGAGCGCGCCACCCGCCACACCGACGCGTGGGCGAGCCACCTGGCGAGCGACAAGCTGAAGGCCTACCTGGCCGACCAGGGCCCCGTCTCCCATCCGATCCACCAACCCATCGAGGACGTCGCCCAGGCCGCGTCGATCTTCGACAACATCACCTACCCGAAGGGCGCCTCCGTCCTCCAGCAGCTGATGACCTACGTCGGCGAGGAGCGCTTCACGGCCGGCATGGCGGCCTACTTCGCCCGCCACGCATGGGGCAGCACCACCCTCCAGGACCTGATCGACGCGCTCTCCGAAGCCGGCGGCCGGAACCTGGACGACTGGCGCGCGGCCTGGCTCGCGACGGCTGGCACCGACCGGTTCACCCTGGAGAGCGACGGCGGAAAGGCCACGCTGGTCGCCGCGGACACCGCGCGTCCCCAGGTGCTGGCGGTGGGCGCTTACGACCGGAAGGGCGACGCGCTGGAACGTACGGCCCTGATACGGGTGGAGGTCACCGGAAAGCGCACGGAGGTCACCGGACTCCCGCCGCGGGCGGACTTCCTGCTGGTCAACGACGACGACCTGACCTTCGCCACGGTCCGCCCCGACGCCGCGACCAGGGACGACTTCCTGGGTGCGGCGGCGCGGCTGCCCTCGGCCGTCTCCCGGGGCGTGGCCGCGGCCACCGTGTGGGACATGCTGACGACCGGCGAGGCCACGGCCGCGGAGGCCGCCCGGTGCGTCACCGCCGTCCTGTCCGCCGAGACGTCCGACGCCGTGATCGAGCCGTATCTGGCACTCGCCGGGGACATCGCCGAACTGTGGGCGCCGGAGGCCGAACGGGCCGAGCTGACGGCGGCCGTGGCAGCGGCCTGCCGCATGCTCGCCGCCGACCCCGGCCGCCGCCAGGTGGCGCTGCGCGGTCTGGCCCGCACCGCGACCCACCCCGACGACCTGGCGTGGCTGCGGGAGCAGGCGGGCGACGACGTGGACCTGCGCTGGCGCATCCTGGCCCGCGCGGCGGAGCTGGGCGCCGACATCACCTCCGAAGCGGCCGCCCTGCTCGAACGCGACCCGGACCCCGACGCGTGGACCAGCGCGCTCGCCGTACGAGCCGCACTGCCGGACCCGGCCGCGAAGGCAGAGGTCTGGCAGCGGCTCGCCGTGGACCGCACGGTCCCCGTCAGTTCGGTCGGGCAGGTCGCCACGGCATTCTGGCGCCCGGCGCAGGACGCCCTGCTGGCCCCCTACACCGAGCGCTACCTGGACCTGATTCCTCAGCTGCACCAAGGGGGCATGATCACGGCGATGACCTTCACCGGCCGTCTCTTCCCGGTGCGCGCCATCGACACCGAGTACATCGACACGGCCCGCGCCGCCGCCGAGGACGCGGCGCCCGTGGTCCGCAAGACGCTCCTGGAACGCTCGGACCTGGTGCTCCGGATGCTCCGCGCGAGAAAGGGACAAGGCGAGTCCGCCCTCGGGCGTGTCTGACAATTCCCGCCTGCCTCGCGGGGGCTGGCACGCCCTAGGACTGACCTAGCACTGACCTAGCACTGGGGCCGTCGGCCGTGGTTCGCGCCGTGCTTGCGGCGTGCCTTCTTCTTGCGGCGTCGCTTCGAGGACATCGCGGCTCCTGTCAGCTCTCGTAGTGGGACGGAGGGAAGGGGGAGCGGCCACGTCGGGTGGTCTTGTCACCCTTGCCGGCCGGCATCTCGCCCGTGTTGACCTCGTGGTCGATCTGGCGCCGCTCCTCCTGGTACGCGGTCTCCGGGTCGTCCGCGGGGCCGCTCGGCAGACCCGCCTCCCGTCGCTCGCGCGCCGTACGTTCCGCGATCTCGTCCTCGTCGGGGCGCCGGGGCATGCCCCTGCTGTGGCCCTGGTCCGGGTCGCCCTCGACAGCTCGGTTGGACTTGTGGTGGGGCGCCATGCGCGGCCTCCTCAAGTGGGTGATCGGCCCGTCGGCCCTGAGCACGGCGACAGGTCATTTCCACCCAAACCCGGGTAAAGGTGTTCCGCAAGTCGAGCGTCTGGGTATCCCGGATGAGTACGAGCGCTCATGTGCCCCGGACCGCCGCCGGACGAACATGTGGTCAACGCCGCGAACGCGGCCCCCGCACAACGGGGTTGACCCCTTCCACGGAGGTTTCTCATGTCCAGGCGCGTCCTTCTTCCCTCGCTCGTCGCCGTCGCCGTCCTGGGAGCGGCCGGCGCCTACGCCGTCGCCCAGGCGTCCGAGTCCGGACCCGGGTCGCCCGAGGTGAAGAACGGCTCCGCGACCTACGTGGCCCCGACCGCCGGCCGTGACGGCTCCTTCACCTTCACGTCCCGGGTGTCGGACGACTCGGGCGTGCGCGAGGTGAAGGTGCTGGCCTGGCCCGCGAGCATGAAGCCCGCCCCCACGGCGAAGGAGATGGCCGCCGTCGAGTCCGCCACGTGCGAGCCGACCGGGCACGGCGCGTCGAAGTGCCGGTACACCACCAAGGTCACCGCCGCCGAGGCCGCGACGACGCCCGCCGGATCCTGGCATGTGGCGGTCCTGGTCACCGCGAAGGACGGTGACACGAAGTTCGTCCCCCGGGCGGGCGCCTTCACCGTCGGCAAGTGAGGGCAATTAGGGTCGGCAGGTGAGGCGGCATCGACCGTGCCCCTCGGACGACGCGCCCGCGTCCGACATGCGACGGAAATCCCCCTGAGGCACAGTGGTATCGGCGTTTGCCCGCCCACGGCCCGACCAGCCAAGGGAGTGCGCATGCAGATCAGCCTCACCGGACGGACCGCCCTGGTGACCGGTTCGACCCAGGGGATCGGAGCGGCCGTCGCCGCCGGACTGGCGGCGGCCGGTGCGCGGGTGGCGGTCAACGGGCGTGACCCCGAACGCGTCGAAAAGGCGATCGCGCGACTGCGCGACGACGTGCCGGACGGCGACTTCACCGCGATCGGCGCCGACATGGCCACCGAGGACGGAGCGGCCGTCGCTTATGAAACGGTGCCGGATGTCGACATCCTCATCAACAACCTCGGCATCTTCGGAGCCCGGGACGCCCTCGACATCGACGACGCCGAGTGGCGACGCTACTTCGAGGTCAACGTCCTGTCCGCGGTACGCCTGACCAGGATGTACATGCCGCGCATGCTCGAACAGGACTGGGGGCGCGTCCAGTACGTCGCCAGCGAGTCCGCCGTGGCCATTCCCGCGGAGATGATCCAGTACGGGATGTCCAAGACGGCGATGCTCGCCCTCGGCCGGGGCTTCGCGAAGCGCGCCGCGGGAACCGGCGTCACCGTGAACTCGGTGCTGGCCGGCCCCACCCACACCGAGGGCGTGGAGGAGTTCGTTCGCGGAATCGTGGGCAGGGACCTCCCCTGGGACGAGGTACAGCGCACCTTCATGCGCGAGTACCGCCCACAGTCCCTGCTGCAGCGGCTGATCCAGCCGGCGGAGATCGCCAACATGATCGTCTACCTCAGCTCCGACCTCGCCTCGGCCACCACGGGCGCCGCCGTACGCGTCGATGGAGGAGTCATCGACTCCATCCTCCCCTGACGACACTCCTCTCACGACGGACACCCCCGGAATGAGACCGCGCTTCGCGGGCACATGCTCCCCACGACGGCGCGGGCGAGCACGGAGGGCGGGCGACATGACCGAGGAAGCGATCGCGGAGCCGGGCGAACGGAGTGCGCGAAGCGGGCCCGGCCCGGGCGAGTCCGTGCGGACCCCGCCGCTGCGCCCCGGCGGCTACGACCCCGCCGACTACGCGTCCTCCGTGCTGCGTTGCGCCCACGAGACGGGGGTGTCACCCGTACTGCTGATGGCGGTCCTCTACAACGAGGCGTACAAACCGCACCATCCGCTGCTGGAACGGCTGTGGCAGTGGTGGAAGCCCGACGCGTCATTCGGCCTCGCCAACATGCACCGGGCGACGTTCGAGCGGGTGCGCAGGACCCACAGCGTCGCGGGCCGCTGGACGGACCTGCGCGACGATCCCGCTTTCGCGGTGCGCACGGCGGCCCTGTACCTGAAGGACCTGGACGGCCGGCTGCCGGACCGGTACCCGCGCCGCTACACCCGCGACGAACTGCTCGCCCTCGGCTACAACACGGGCGAGCGCAACATGCGGGCCTTCGCCCACGGCGTCCCGCCGGGCCCCATGGCACGGTCCTATCTCCGCCGGCTGCGGGCCAACTGGCAGCGCGCGGCCGAGGCCCTGCGGGACGCGGACCCGGCTACCCCGCCCGCAGGTCGATGACCGTACGCAGCTTCCCGCTGGTCGGGGTGCGCTCGAACACCTCCCGGGAGACGGTCTGGACCGTGAGGTCCAGCAGGCCCTCCGCCACCGCCGAGGCCAGCTCCGGCACCTGCGTCGCGAGTGCCTTCCGCGCGGACCGGGCGTCACCGGCGTAGTCCTGGTCGAGGCGGACCGTCAGCCGTTCCCGGTCCGCACCGGTCTCGACCAGGAGCTGCACCTCGCCGTGGTATCCGAGGTGCTCCTGTGCCGCTCGCAGTACCCGCCGGTAGTTGACGAAGTAGGTGCCGACCCGCACGACGTCGCCGTAGCGGCCCAGCAGTTCCAGCCTCGGCACATGGCTGCCGCACGGGCACGGACCCTCGACGGCGCGGCCGAGGTCACCGATCTCGTAGCGGTGCAACCGCTGGCCCGCGCGGGCCCGGGAGGTGAAGACCAGCCGTCCCGGCTCGCCCGGTCCGGCCGGCCGGTCCGCGTGTGGGTCGAGGATCTCCAGGGTGTGCAGGTCGGTCAGCACATGATGGACCGAGCCGTCGGAGGAGGCGCACTGATAGCCGAGCGGCCCCAGATCGGTGCTGCCGTAGGCCGCGGACCGAATTCGCTCGACGCCGAACTCCTCGGTCAGCACCCGGCGTTGCTCGGCCGTGAAGTGCTCGCCTCCGTAGAACACCGTCCGTATGCCGCCGTAGGCGCGCAGTCGGTCACCCTCGGCGTGGAACAACTGCCACAGGTACGACGGCATGCCGAAGACCGTGTCCGCCCGGTGGGCGACCAGCGCCTCGGCGACCGCGGCGTGGTCCGGCCCCGCCGCGATCGGCAGCTGGGTGGCGTTGAGCCGCTCCAGGATGGAGAAGAAGCTGATGAAACTCCCGTACATCCCGCCGCAGTAGAACAGATTGGCCGCCCGGTCCCGCCCCGGGTCGAAGCCCGCGGTGAGCAGGCCGTCGGCGGCGGCGCGCATCTGGTTGTCGTAGTCGTCGACGGTGAACACCGACAGCGCCGGGGTGCCCGTCGAACCGCCGCTGCGGAAGTACAGCTGCGTGTGGAGCGGGTCCAGCGAGGCGAGCGCACGCTGCACGCCCTCCTTGCCGAGCAGCGGCGCCGACGGCACCGGGGGCAGCACCGGGGGCTCGACCAGGTCGTCGAGACAGGCCACCGTGCCGAAGTCGGCGTCCGCCGCGCGTACGCTCACCCGGCGGCTGTAGCGCTGCAACGCGTAGACACCGTCGTGCGGTTCACCCCCGTAGCTGTCCAGCATCGAGCCGACGGGCGTGACCCGGGTGACTCCGGCGGCGAACACCGCGCGGGACAGTGCGGCCACGTCCGCGCGGCCGCCGCCGATCGCGGCGGTCTGAAGGTAGCGGCGCATCGGCCGCAGCACTTCGGTGACCCGGTGCCGGGGCAGCGGCTTGATCCACACGCTGCGGTGCAGCGGGGAGGCGTCCAGCGCGGGCCGGGTATCCGCCAGCACCCGCCAGGAGCCGTCCTCGGCGGCGAACACCCGGGTGAGACCGAGGTGTTGTTCGAGCCGGGCGAGCCGCTCCACGGTGGTGATCTCGGCCTGCTCGGCCGGTCCGGGCCGTGGCGCGGGCCGGGAGCCGGAGACCTTCGCGAGCCGCTCGGCGAACCGGGCGGCGAACGCGAACAACTCGCCGTCGTCCTCCACGTCATCGGTGTCGAGATAGACCACCTGCGGGCTGGAACAGGCCTGTTGCTCGAAGCGGCAGACGTCCTCGGCGAGGGCGTCGAGCAGGCCGCCGTCCCGCGCCGCGTCCCGGGTCAGATAGGCGAAGGAGATCCGGTGACCCCATGCGACGACCCGGCAGCCGGGGGAGGCCAGTTCGCGCACCGCGCCCACGGCGTCCTCGCCGCCCCAGACGGCGACCGCGTCGGCCTGGCCGCACAGCGCCTCCAGCCAGTCCCGGCGCGACGACGGGAAACGCAGGGCGACGACGCGTTCGGCGATCAGCCCGCTCGGGTCGGCCGCTCCGAGCGCCGCCAGCAGGTCGAGGGCGAGCGCCGAGTCGGAGCTGCTGGTCTTCAGGACGTTGAGATTGCCGGCCAGCAGTCCCTCGACCACGCTCAGCGGTGCCACTGCGGCCGCGTTGCCCGGCGCGATGTGCACCAGCAGGCCTACCGGCGCCCAGGACTCGTACACCGTCGCACGGGCGTCCGGCCGGGTCAGCCGCTCCGGGCGCGGCCCGCCGAGTTCCCGGCGCAGCTTGCGCTCCAGTGCCTGCCGGTCGAGCGCGGCCGCCAGCTCGGCGAGGGTGGCGTCCGCCTCCCCGGCGGGCAGCTGTCCGGCCAGCCGGCCGTGCAAGTCCGATTCAGGATCGGCCAGTTCGTGGCCGACCGCCGCGCAGGCGCCGAGCACGACCTCGATGGGCAGCGGGCGCGCCAGGACCTGCCCGGCCGACTCCGCCAGCCCGGCGAGCCGTCGGCCGGCCTCGGCGTCGTCGACGAACTCGCCCTGCCAGAAGTGGAGTACGGAGGTGGTCACGACATTCCCTTCATCAGTTCGGCGGCGGCGACCGCGCAACTGCGGTTGCGGCTCACCCCGGCACGGCCGTGCACGGTGAACCAGTCGGTGGACAGCGGGCAGGGGCACTCCTCGCCCGGGTGCAGAGAGGCCAGGTCGCCCATCACCACGCTGTGCGCGGGCACGGAAGTGATGTACGGGCTGACCAGGTGCAGAAAGCCCCGTTCCCCGTACGGCAACGGGCGCAGCGTGCCCGTGTCGCGGACCGCGGCGCGCGACCACACGGGCACATGCAGCCGGTGGTGCGCGCACTCGACGTACGGCACACAGTGCTCGACCGAGCCGAAGGTGTCCCGGACGCGGTCGCCCGGGATCCCGAGCCGGTCGGTGACCTCGGCGTAGAAGTCGTCCTTGGCGATCTGCCGGTCGGCGTGACCCTTCCAGCCGCCGCCGAGAACCACCAGGGACCCCTCGGGCAGCCGCAGCGGCGGCAGTCCCATCGTCCGCATCCGCTCCAGGGTGAAGTACAGGAAGGCCGGGAAGCCGAGGATGCGGACCGGGACGTCGTCCTCGGCGTAGCGCTGGAGCGCCGCGATGCAGCCGTGCACGTCGAACTCGTGGCCGGAACCGGTGTGCCGCAGTGCGTGCGTGGTGTGCCGGGCCGGGGCGAAGTCGCACAGGTAGTTGTCGGTGAACGAGGTGCCCAGTTTCAGCGACGGCGCGGGCTCATAGCTGTAGAGCAGGTAGTTGACCGGTTGGCCGGGGGTGATCCAGCCGTAGTGGTCGAAGACCCGGGCCACCATGCGCTGTGCGGAGCGGATCGTCCAACGGTCGAAGAACATCTGTGACTTCTGGCCCGTAGTACCCGACGACGTCAGATGGAGGAACACGTCGTCGCGCGGGACGGAGAGCACCTCGTGGCGCTTGAAGAACGCGGCGGGCACCAGCGGCGTGCGCACATCGGCACCTACCGTGGGCGCGGGCGTCTCGGCCGGGTCCTGGAGCAGGGCGCCGAAGAACGGGGAACGCGCGGCGTGCCAGGCGTTCGTCTCGGCCATGGCGGCGGCGAACAACTCGTCGGCTTGCGCACCGGACGCGTACGGCTCCGCCAGGTCGCACAGCCGTTGCACATGGGCGAGCACCGCCGGGTCGGGGACCTCGACGGGGGCGAGATGGGGGTTCAACGGGACACCTCGTGAAGGGGCAGATAGGTGGAGGCCCAGGCGCTCAGATAGGCGCCGAGATAGGGCTGGAGCAACGAGCTGACGGCGATCGTGCGGAAGTCGATCTGCCGGCTGGTGCGGGAGAGCACCACGTAGTCGTGGAACCGGTCGCCCACCCGGCGCATCGCCGGATAGACCGCGCTCGGCACGAAACCGGAGGCGAGGAAGATGTCCAGGGCCTCGGTGTCGGCCAGCGGCAGCAGGGTCTCCGCGTAGTCCGCGCCCGCCCGGGTGACCGCGGCCATCAGCGCCTCCAGCGCGCCGGTCAGCGCGGCGGGACGCGGATGGACGGCGACCAGGGCGCAGCTGCCCGCCACCGGGTCGAGATCGGCGTACGCCTCGAACCCGCCGTCGGCGGCGATCAGGACCGTGTTGGGGGTGTGCAGGGGGAAGAAGCGGTCGTCGGCGTGCGGGAACCGTTCCAGGAAGCGGCGGCGCACGAAGGCCGGGGCGGCGAGCAACTCGATCGGCTCGGTTCCGCGGGCCGTGACCGGTGCACTCCGCAGGGGTGTCCGGCCGGTGCCGGCCCAGTCGATGCCGATACCGGCGGACGCCGCGTCCAGCAGCCCCGCGAGCCGCTCCGGTACGTGAGCGACGGGGGTGCGGCGCTCCAGCACGCCGTCGGCGTAGCGGGCGAACAGCGCGAGGCTCTCGCACCCCTCGACCTCGACCGCGTTGGGCAGCAGGCCGAGCGGCCGGAACCCGTTGCGCACCACGACGTGCTGCGGCCCCTCGGTGACGACCCGCACGGTGGCGTACACCGAGTCCAGCAGCCCGGTGGCGAACGCCGTGTCGCAGACCGCGCCGGTGAGCCGGGAGGCCAAGCCGCCGCCCCGGTGGCCGGGATGCACGGCGAGTCCGACGAGCTTGCCGGTACGGCTGCCCGGATCCGTCTGCACGACGGCCGACCCCACCAGCTCCCCACGGGACGTGCGCGCGGTGAGCCAGTGCGCGGAACCTCCGGTGATCAGCCCGCGCATCACCGCAGGATCACTGCCGAGCGGCACCGGGTAGCCGTGTCCGTACACCTCGAAGTACAACTGGCGCAGATCCGCGATGTCCTGCACGGCCGCGGAGGCGAGTACGACGCTCACGAGCGTTCTCCCGCCGGAGCGAGGTGCGCTGCCGCGTCGCCGTCGGACGTCCGCCGTCCCGCCGGTTCCGCCCGGCCGCCGAGCCACCACAGGGCCAGCGCGACGGGCACCAGACCCGCGCCCTGCGCCAGGCAGAGCGTACGGGCCGTCAGATGGTCGCCGAGCGTACCGAAGACGAGCGACGACACCGGGAACGTGGCGCCGAGCAGCGCCTGCATGACCGCGAAGAAGCCGGGCTTGTCGGATGCGGGGACGAGCCGCTGGAACAGCGCGACGAACCGGACGCCGATCACCCCGGCACACCAGCCCGCCACGGCCATCGAGCCGAGCGCCGGGACATGCCCGGTGACCAGGCCCGGCAGGCCGAGCGCGAGCGCCATCAGGGCCAGACAGGCGCTGCCCACGGCCACGGGCCTGCCGGGCACCCGGGCCCCGGTGAGGGAGCCGATGAGGGAGCCCACGCCGAGCGCGGTCTCCAGTGCGGCGACCGTCGAGCCGGTGGAGTGCAGCACCCCGCGCGTGTACAGCGGCATGACGACGTAGACGGCGGTGGTGAACAGGTTGGCGGCGGCGAAGCAGAGCAGCACCCGGCGGATGAAGGGCAGGCCGGACAGGACCCGGCGCAGGGTCCGCCGCTCGTCTCCCGCGTCGTCGGTGCCACCGTCCGCGCCGGCGGACGTCGCGGCGTGCGGGAAGCGGGTCGAGACGACCAGCAGGGCGGCGAGCAGGTAGGCCGCGGCGCAGGCGGCCATCGCCGCGGTGAGCCCGCCCGCGTCGACCGCCAGGGGTCCCAGCAGCCCGCCGCCGATGCCGGCCAGCGACTGGGTGGACAGCTCGAACCCGGTGGCCGCCTCGATGTCGGCGTCCTCGACCAGTTCGGGGACCGAAGTCGTCAGACAGGGGTCGAACACCGCCTGGCAGGAGGCGAGGACGAGACCCACGGCGTACACCGCGGCCATGGGGAGCGTGTCCGTGTACGACCACAGCGCGGCCGGGACGGCGACCGTGCCCGCCACTGCCGCCGCCGAGGCCAGGACCGTGCGGCGCGCGTAGCGTGCCACGACGCGCGCGATGACGGGGGCGAACGCCACGGCGGGCAGCGTGCTCACCGTGAGGAACAGACCCGACTCCAGACCCCGTCGCTCGCCTCCGGCGAAGCCGACGAGCCACCAGACGGCGCCCACCTGGAACATCCGGCCGGCGGCCTGGGTGAGGAGCTGGGCGATCCATGTACGGCCGAAGGCCGGGTTGCGCAGGACGAGCGGCAGACGCCGTCCACGGGTCGTCACCGCGGTCATGAGTGCGGCCGTTCGTCGACGACCCGAACGAGCTTGCCGGAGCGGGAGTTGACGGCGAGATCGCGGTGCCGCACCCATTCCACGGCGAGGGGGTTCACATGGCCGGCGGCAGCCGCACTGCCGTATGCGGGACGCTGCGCGAGCACGGCTGCGGAGACGGCGTCACCCAACGGGCCCTGTCCGAGGGCGGGTTCACCGGTCGCGAGGCGCAACACCAGACCGTCCCGGCCGTCGCTGCGGCGCACCACGAGCTGGAGCCCGGTCACCTCACCCTTTCCGTCGGCGGCGCGCACGAGGTCATGGACGTCCTCGGTGTAGAGAGTGACGGGACCGACCCGCACCCCCTCCTCGGCGCGGCCGAGAATGCGGAAGACACCGGCGCCCGGGTCCACCCACTCGGCGCGGTCGCCGGCCGGGTAGCGGAGAATGGGCATGAGCCGTCGGCGCAGATCGGTGACGACCAGTCGGCCCGGCACCCCCGGCTCTTCGACGGGGAGGCCGGTCTCGTCGTCGAGGATCTCGACCACCGTGTGCGGGGTGAAGGCGCGATGCACACGCGGGTCGTCCCCGGGCACCGCCTCGCCGAGCAGCCCCGCGTCCACGCTCGCGTAACCGAGTGAGCGTGCCTTCGCGTTGGGGAACGCCGCTTTCAAAAGCGGGAGTTGGTCACCGAAGAGACACTCCCCGCCGAAGAACAGCAGTTCCACGTCGGGCAGGGTCCGGCCTGCGGCGGTCAGACGCTCGGCCAGCGCGCACAGGCTGGTCGGGGTGCCCGCGACCACCTGCACCCGGAATTCCTCCAGGGTGGCCACGGTGGACTCCCAGGGCGTGGAACCGCCGATGGGGAAACGTACGTTGGACACGGGAGAGCGGTGCAGTGAGTCCAGAACGAAGCTGAAACTCGCGTACAGGTCACCCGTGTAGAACAGGTCGGCCACCCGGTGACCTGGCCGCAGACCGGCGCTCACGAGTCCGGCGCCGAACGCGGTGGTGAATTCCCGCCATTCGTCACGCGTGTAGCAGGAGAATTTCGGAGATCCCGTGGTGCCGCCGCTGCGGAATACGACCGCCTCGTGCAGGGGAGCGGTGAGCAGTGCGTTGTCCCGGGGGGAGTTGGCCCGCCAGAAATCGGCCTGAGGCACTACCGGAAGCTCCGTGAGATGTGCCACATGGTCAGGCAGATGCGAGTAAAGGTCTCGATAGAAAGGTGAATTACGGCGCGCGAAGCGTACGAGCTCCGCCAGTGGTTGAACCGGCATTGATTCCTGCTTGAAAGGGTGAACCGTCGGCGGAGAAAATAGGGCGCGACGGCGAAATGCGGCGGACGCGGTCCCTCCGATGGCATGGAGGACCGTCTCGTCGACCGGCTTGCTGAAGCGTATCTCATTATCCGAAACGGCCTTGCGTCGCCTCATGTTTTCGGCCAGGACGTAGGTCACACTCTTCCGCATTCCATAAGTGGTGGTTTGACGAACCATCAGCACGGACTTATGGGCCTTCTCACCGTTCTCTTGAGCGCGCTCGGTGAGCACGCGGCGGCCGCGCGGCGTACTACACCCGTGAGCAGCAGACCCGGCGAAGGGAAGGCCCGTGATCCAGCGACGCATCGTTCTCCTCTCGGCCGCAGGACTCGCCTCGGCGTTCCTCCTGGCGGCCTGCGACAGTGCGGCGGACCACGCCGCACCCGCCGCGAATCCCGGCAACGCCGCCCCGGCGGCCCGCACCCCGGCGGCCCCCGCCACCCCGGCGGCCCTCACCCTGACGGCCAGGACCGTGGACGGCGTGGGCAGCGTGGTGACGGACGGCACGGGCATGACCCTCTACCGCTCCACCAAGGATCAGGCGCACCCGTCCAGGTGGACGTGCGCCGGAGCGTGCGCGAAGACATGGATCCCCGTCATCGTGCGGGACCCCGTCCGGACCACAGGGGTCGACAGCGGCCTGCTCGGTACCGTGCACCGGGACGGCGAGAAACAGCTCACCCTCGGCGGCTGGCCGCTCTACCGGTACGCGGGCGACACGAAGGCCGGACAGCTCAACGGCCAGGGAGACAAACGGACGTGGTACGCCGTCACCCCGACCGGCACATAGCCGGGGCGGCGACTGCCACGAGCGGCCGACAGCGCCCGGATATTCGGTATCGGCGCAGGTGACCTGCCCGATACCGTCGCCGACGTGACTCCAGCAGATCTCGCGGCCGTCATCTCCGACGGCATACACCAAGCCATCCGGTCCGGACACCTCTCGGGAGAGGTGCCGCGAGAGATCCACGTGGAGCGCCCCCGCCACCGCGGCCACGGCGACTACTCGACCAACATCGCCCTGCGACTGGCCGGGTCCACCGGCCTGCCCGCCCGCGACCTGGCCGAACTGCTCGCCCCGCTGATCGGCGCGGCCGACGGAGTCGCCAAGGTGGAGACCGCGGGTCCTGGCTTCCTGAACATCACGCTGGAGAGCGCGGCGATCGGGGCACCCGCCCGCGACATCGTCCTGGCCGGTGCCGCCTACGGGCGCACCGACCGGCTCGGCGGTCTGCGGCTCAACCTGGAATTCGTCTCGGCGAACCCCACCGGGCCGGTGCACATCGGCGGCGCCCGATGGGCGGTCGTCGGCGACGTGCTCGCCCGGCTGCTGGAGGCTGCCGGGGCCGACGTGACACGGGAGTACTACTTCAACGACGCCGGCGTGCAGATCGACAGGTTCGCCCGTTCACTGCTCGCCGCGGCACAGGGCGCCCCGGTGCCCGAGGACGGCTACAGCGGCGCGTACATCGTGGACATCGCCGCGAAGGTGCTGCGCGATCGGCCCGGTGTGCTGGAACTGCCGCGGTCCGCGGCTCTCGACGCCCTCCGGACCGAGGGCACGGCGTTGATGTTCGACGAGATCAGGACCTCGCTCGCCGCGTTCGGCACCCACTTCGACGTCTACTTCAACGAGAAGGACCTGCACGACCGGGGGGACCTGGACACCGCCGTCGCCCGGCCGAGGGAGGGCGGCCACGTCTTCGAGGACGACGGCGCCGTCTGGCTGCGCACCACGGACTTCGGCGACGACAAGGACCGGGTCCTGATCAAGCGCGACGGCACCTGGACGTACTTCACGGCGGACTGTGCGTACTACCTCGACAAGCGGTCCCGTGGCTTCGAACGGATCGTCGTCATGCTCGGCGCTGACCACGCGGGCTACGTCGGCCGGATGCGGGCCATGGCGGCCTGCTTCGGGGACGATCCCGACACCCATCTGGAAGTCCTCATCGGCCAGTTGGTCAACCTGGTCGAGGACGGCGAACCGGTCCGGATGAGCAAGCGGGCGGGCACCGTCGTCACCCTGGACGACCTGGTCGAGGCGGTCGGTGTGGACGCCGCCCGGTACGCGCTCGCGCGGGCGAGCGCGGACGCGATGATCGACCTCGACATCGACCTGCTCACCCGGCAGACGAACGACAACCCCGTCCACTACGTCCAGTACGCGCACGCACGGCTGTGCGCCGTGCGGCGCCGGGCGGAGCAGGCGGGCATCGACAAGGGCGCCCCGGAGGACTTCGATCCCTCCCTGCTCACCCATGACCGCGAGGCCGACCTGCTCGGCATGCTCGCCGAGTTCCCTCAACTGGTGGCCACCGCGGCAACGTTGCGCGAGCCGCATCGGGTGGCCCACTACCTGGAGGCCCTCGCCGGCACCTACCACCGCTTCTACGACGCGTGCCGCGTCCTGCCCCGGGCGGGCGAGGCCCCGGACGACCGCACCCGGGCCCGGCTGTGGCTGACCGAGGCCGCGCGGGTCGTGCTCGCCAACGGACTGCGGCTGCTCGGCGTCTCGGCACCCGAGCGGATGTGACACACCCTCACCAACGGCGTGACATGCTGCCGATGGGCTAATCCGCGTCTCCGGTCGGCGCGGGGCGGCAGGCTGGCGCGGTGTTTCGATCACCACACAGGCTGCGGGCCGGCTCCCGGTGACGGCCGGGCAGGGCGCCACGCCGCCGGGGCCGCGGCTGCGGCTGGGCACCGAGCTGGCGCAGATCGCGGAACAACTGGTGGTGCTCGCACGCGGCCAGAACCGGCTCCACGAGCTGTACGAGGCGGTGATCAGCCGGGACCAGGACCTGTCCGAGGTCCTGGAGCTGATCGTACGGACGGCCATGGACCTGGTCGGCGCCCGCTACGGCGCTCTCGGGGTGCTGGACGAAGCCGGCGAGCGGCTGCACGAGTTCATTCCCATGGGGCTCTCCGACGCCGAGAAGGCGGCCCTCGCCGGAGTGGCGCTGCCCTCCGGGCGGGGGCTGCTCGGCCATCTGATCACTCATCCCGAGTCGGTCCGGGTCAAGAACATCAGCGCGCATCCCGCCTCCGTCGGCCTGCCGCCCGGTCACCCTCCGATGCACACCATGGTGGGAGCCGCCGTGACCACCCGAGGACGGGTCTACGGCAACCTGTACCTGTGCGAGCGCGAGGACGGACGCCCGTTCGACTCCCACGACGAAGCCATGATCGCCTCGTTCGCGGAGGCGGCGGGCCTCGCCATCGACGACGCCTCGCTGATGCGGCAGACCCGGCTCGACGCCGAGCAGTTCCAGCGGATGCTGCTGCCGCGGCTGCCGGACCTGCGGCCGTTCACGGCCGGTGCCGTCTACCGGCCCGCCACCACACCCCGGCACATCGGCGGGGACTGGTACGACGCGCTGCTGATGCCTGGCCGGGCCTGCGCGGCGGTCATCGGTGACGTGGTGGGGCACGACCTCGAAGCCGCCGCCGCGATGGCGCAGACCCGCAACATGCTGCTCGCGCTCCTCCACAACAGCACCGGTGGGCCGGCCGCGGTCCTGGCCGACCTGGACCGCACGGTGGAGGCACTCACCGGCAACCCCGTCACCACCGTCTGCCTGGCCCGCATCGAACCGGAGCCCGCCGCCGTCGGCGGACACCCCGCGCACTGGAGGCTGAGCTGGAGCAACGCGGGACACCCACCGCCCCTCCTGATCACCCCCGACGGGCAGGCCGGCTATCTCGTCGCGCAGCCCGACCTTCCGCTGGGCGTCGACACCAGCGTCCCCCGCCGGGACCACACCCGGCTGGTACCGCCCGCGTCCACGGTGGTCTTCTACACCGACGGCGTCACCGAGCACCCCGACCGGTCCCCGGACCAGACCATGGCAGGTCTGGCCGCGACGGCCGCGGCACACGCCCACCTGCCGCTGCGCGAGCTGATCGACGCGCTCGTCGACCACCATCCCAGCGACGGCCACGACGACATGGCCATCCTCGCCGTCAAGATTCCACCGTCCGGCCCCTGACAGGCCATCGGCCGGCCGTACGACGTTCATCCAGGCCGAGTTCTCCCCGACACGCGGGCGCTGTCACCCAATGGGATGGCTGTCGGGACCTGGCTGTTCCCCCAGGCGGCGCCGTTGTCGTACGGTCTCGAAAACGCGTCGGGGAGAGCATCGGGGGAGAGGACGGCATGGGGATGGACACGGACGAGGAATGGGTCGGCCGGGCGGTCTGCCGGGGTTCCGATCCGGACGTGCTGTTCGTCGAGGGAGCCGCGCAGCACGCGGCCAAGGCCGTGTGCACCGGGTGCCCGGTGCGCACCGAATGCCTCGCTCACGCCCTCGACCACCAGATCGAGCACGGAGTATGGGGCGGCATGACCGAGCGGGAGCGCCGCTCCCTGCTGCGCCGTCGGCCCACGGTGACCTCCTGGCGCAGACTCCTGGAAGCAGCACGCGTGGAGCACGCCCGTGAGACGGCCCAGACGGACGACCACTGCGCCACGGTCGGCTAGGGCCTGTCGTTTGGATCAGGCTGCGGACGCGGGGTCCGGTGCGCACGGCTGCGGCGTTGTCGTCGGTCGCCGACGCGCCGCGTCGACTCCCTCCTCCGCCTTGCAGCCGCACGCACCGGACCCCGCTCACCCCCGCCGACAAGGCACCGTAGACATCCTGCAACCTGATCCAAACGACAGACCCTAGTGCGCCCGTTTCGAAAGTAGGTCGTCCGCCCGCAGACCAGACGGGACTCCCGAAACGCGCCCTGGGCCCACCCTGACGGTTACGCCGGATGCCCGCGCCCGGATGCGAGGCCGGTTCCGCGCGCCACAGGATCCTGATCATGCGGACAACTCCTGGTGCATGGTCCTTTCTCCGGTCGACGCGACTCGGTGGCGCGCGGCACGCCATATCCGCGGTGCTCGTCGGCGGCGTTCTGCTGGCGACGGCCATGGGGTGCGGTGACACCGGCCGACGGACGAGCCCCGGCGGAGCGCCGGGAAACAACAACCCCGCGGTGTCCGCCTCGCCCCGCCCGCCATCGAACACACGGCCGCCGGGCATCGGCAGCCGGATATGGCAGAAGGTGCCGACCGGCACCCGCCAGCTGGTCGTCGTCTACGGCGACGACCGGGACTCCGCCGACAGTCTCGCCGTGCTCTACGAGAAGCGGGGCACGACCTGGGCACGGGCCGGCAGCTGGCCCGCGCACAACGGCAGGATGGGCTGGACGACGGACCATGAGCTGGACGACGAGCGCAGTCCCGTCGGAGCGTTCAGCCTGACCGACGCGGGCGGAACACTCACGGACCCCGGCAGCAAGCTCCGGTACTGGTACGACGACAACGCCTACAACTCCATGCTGGAGGAGGGCGAGGAACACGAGCACGACTTCGACTACGTCATCGCCGTCAACTACAACCGGCTCAGGGGCGTCGCACCCTGGGACTGGACGCGGCCCGACGGTGTCGAGCGGGGCGGCGGCATCTGGCTGCACCTGGACCACGGTGACGGCACGTCGGCCTGCGTCACTCTCCCGGAAACCGGTATGAAGACCCTGCTGCGCACCCTCGATCCCGCCCGCCATCCCGTGGTCGTGATGGGCGACCGGGAGCGCCTGCGGGCCTGAACGGTGCCGCAAGGGCCGACTCGACCGGCACAGCACGCAATGTCACCTGAAGGGATGTTCGTGAGTCCTATCTCGCACCTGCCCAGCCGGGCCCTGGCCCTGGTGAGCGCCGGTCTGCTCGCCGGGCTCGCCACGGCGACCGGCGCCGAGGCGAGCCCCGCCCCCACGGCGGACATCACCATCATCGACGCCTACACCGAGACGGTGCAGGAATCGGCGGGTACCGCCGTCCTGTGTCCCACCAACCAGGTCCTCGTCGGCCGACGGCACATCGGCGATTCGGACGGGTACACCACGTACTACTGCGCGTTCGTCCTCATCGGCGGACAGCCGGCCAAGGTGAGCTCGGCGACCTGGAGCGACTCCCAGACCGAGAGCAGCAGCTCCTTCACGGCCACCCCGCCCTACAGGGTCCTGGTCGGCCAGCAGCACACCGGTGACGCGACCGGTTCGACACGGTACGCGTACGCCACGATGCGCGCGTGGGGGCAACCCGTCGCGCTGACCAACTACGGGTGGACGCCCGCCCAGCGGGAGAGCAGCAGCTACTCGCACGCCGGCACCTACGAGGTGATGGTCGGCCGCTCGCACTATGGCGACGAGAACGGCCCGACCCGCTACCAGTACGCCGCCGTCTCCGACTGACAGACCGCGAGAGCCGTGTCGTGAGGCGGGGTGAACCCTGCCCACCCCGCCTCACGACACGGGACCGGACCCCAACACGACGCGTACCGTCTTGCCCGCCGAGTGCGGGAAGAACTGGCACCTGGTGGCCAACCGGTCGACGAGCAGCAGTCCCAGGCCGCCTCTGCCGTGCACGAGGTCAGGGTCTCTGCGCCGGGGCAGGCTCGTGGCGGCGTCGTCCACGTCCAGCACCAGCTCGCCCTCGTGGGAGTGCACGCGCAGCCGCCACCAGCCGGTGGCGTGGCGGTGGGCGTTGGTGCACAACTCGGAGACCAGCAGTTCGACATCGCCCCGGTCGACCGACGGGACGCACACCGCGGCGTACTGCGCCGCGGCACGGCGGGCCTCACCGATGGACGACGTGCAACTGTCCAGCGACAGCAGCGCGGGACGCTCTCCCCGGGCGGGGAGCCAGACGCCGCGCCACTCACGGCGGCAGGAGACGCATCCGCCCTGCGCGTTCACCGCACTCCGCTTCGGTGGTCGTCGGCGGTCCACGCTGTCGGCCCTCATGCGGGTCCCTCCTCCTGGCCGCAGATACGGAACCGGTCCAGGACGCCGGTGAGACGCATGAGCCGGTCCAGCTGCGGTCCGAGTGGTCCGACCAGCCGCAGGTCGCATCTGTCCGCCATGCGCAGCAGCACATTCAGCAGGGTCGAGTCCGCGAACCGCACGTCCGCCACGTGGAGTGCGACGGACCGCACGGACGACGCGGTCTCGAGGACGAGCTCCAGATCGAGCTCGGAACTGACGTCGAATTCGCCGCTGAGCCTGATCACCACTTCACGTCCGTCGTGGGTGGTTTCCACCCGCACGGAACACATGTCCGACACAAGCCCATGGCCGTCACCTTCGTTCATCATCACCACGGTGCCGGATTTCGACCGTCCGGAGAACGGATTTCGCGTACGAGCGACCGATCGAACATGCGCGCAGTCATGGCGGCCCCCTTGCCGACTCGGTAACTCACTTGGCGATTAAGAAAGAAACAGCCGTGAAAGAGGCGAACGCATGGGCGAACAGTCGCTCGCCCGGACGACGATGTCACCGGCACGGGAGCGGTAGATGTGACCGTCATGTGTGGCTTTCCGGGGTGGCTTGCAACTCCGGGACCCGATGAGCGACGGTTGCCGAGGACATCCGTTTTCCACAGAGGAAAGGTGGTGGGGTGCGCACGGCGCGTGCCTCCCGTTGTGTCAGTTTCCCGAGGCTTCTCCGCCCGTCCGCCCGATGCCGACCTCAGGGTCGGCGCCACGTGGACCGAGGCTCCGTACCCCGTGCTGGTCGTCGACCGGCACGGGGGCCTCGTCCGGATCAACGGGGCCGCCCAGCTGCTCCTGCCCAAGGCCGAAGGCGGGGACTGGCTGCACGAGAGAGTGCCGTCCTGGCTGTCCGCCGCTCACCGGAGCATCAGCGGCGGGCTGCGCGACACCCGTACGAGGCCGCTGACCGGAGACATCAACGGCCGTCAGTTCGAGGCGCATCCGACCCCGGGCGGCGACGGTGACGTGGTGTGGTGGCTGGTCGACGACACCGACCGGCGGCTGGCCGAAGCCGCGCTGAGCGACGCCCGGACGCGGTCCGAGGTCCTCGCCGAGGCCTCCAGCGCGCTGCTGTCCACACTGAACGTGCCGCGCTGCATGGAGGTGGCCGCTTCCATGGCCGCGGAACATCTGGCCGAGGCCGCCGTGCTCGTCGCCCCGTCGCACGGACGGCGCTACCCGCTGACCTTCGCGCGCCAGGGCGGCCCCGTCACCCAGACCACGCGACCGGTCGACATCGCAGGCGTACCCGGACTGGCCGAGGCACTCCAGGGCTTCCCACCCGTACCGGCCCGCTGGATCAACCCCGCCGACATCCCCGACTGGCTGATCCCGGACGGCTTCGCCGGACCGGTCGGCTCGGTCATCGTCACCCCGCTTCCCGGCCACGGAGTGCCCGCCGGAGCACTGGTGCTGCTGCGCTCCAGCACCGAACAGGCCTTCACCGAGGGCGAGGAGGTCTTCGCCCGCCTGTTCGCCGCCCGGGCCGGCGCGGCCCTCTCCGCCGCCCACCTGTACAGCGAACAGGCCACCATCACCGCCACGCTGATGCGTGACCTGCTGCCCCCGACGCTCACCAGCGTGCACGCGGTGGACTACGCCGGCAGGTACCGCGCCGCCAAGGACCAGGAACGGGTCGGCGGCGACTTCTACGACGTCCACCCCGGCTCCGACCCGCAGCACGAAACCCTCGTCGTTCTGGGGGACGTCGCCGGAAAGGGCCTGGACGCGGCGGTACTCACCGGCAAGATCCGCAACACGCTGCATGCCCTGCTGCCCCTGGCCGAGGACCACGAACGGGTACTCAACCTGCTCAACGGCGCCCTGCTCACCTCCCACCACGCGCGCTTCGCCACCCTCGTACTCGCCTCCGTGAGCCACCGGGGCGGCCGGGTGCGGGCACGGCTGACCAGTGCCGGACACCTGCCGCCGCTGATCGTCCGCGCCGACGGCACGGTGGACGAGGTCCCGACCCAAGGCACCCTGGTCGGCGCGCTGCCGACGGTCACTGCGCACACCGTGGAGACGGTGCTCGCGCCCGGCGAGACCTGCCTGCTCTACACCGACGGGATCACCGAGGCCCGCGGCGGCCCGCTGGGCGGTGAGCTCTACGGCGAACACCGCCTCAAGCGGGCGCTGTCCGAATGCGCGGGCATGCCGGCGGAGGCGATCGTCGAACGGGTCCAGATGCTGGCCGCCCAGTGGCTGGGCACAGGCCGCCATGACGACATGGCCGCCGTCGCCATCAGCGCCCCCAGGACCGGCCCCCTCACGGCCGAGTACGGGCACGCGGGCGGCGAGGACAGGAGGAGCGACACGTGAGGCACCCCGCCACTGCCGATCTGACGGACATGCTGTGGAAGGCGGTGATCGACGGCGACGAGTCCACCGCCGTCAACCTCGCACACGAGGCCCTGGCCGACGGCGTGGACGAGGAGACGCTTCTTCTCGACGTGATCGCCCCGGTCCAGGAGAAGGTCGGCGACGAATGGGCCGCCGACCGCATCACCGTGGCCCAGGAACACGCCGCCACCGCCATCAACGAGCGGGTCATAGCCTCTCTCGCCCACCGCTGCGGGCCGGCGGGGGCGCCGAGCCTCCCGGGCCGGGGACCGGTGACGGTGAGCTGCATCGACGGCGAGTGGCACGCCTTCCCCGCCCGGCTCGTCGCGGAGGTGCTCCGGCTGCGCGGCTGGCAGGTCGACTACCTCGGCGCCCAGACGCCGACCCCCCACCTGGTCGCCCACCTGCACCACACCAACCCCGACGCCGTACTGCTGTCCGGATCGATCCCCACCCACCTGCCGACCGCCCACGCTGCCATCACCGCCTGCCAGGCGATCGGCGTCCCCGTCCTGGCCGGCGGCCGCGCCTTCGGCCCGGACGGCCGGCACGCCCGGGCCCTGGGCGCCGACCAGTGGGCGGCCGACGCCCGCGGTGCGGCCGCCGTACTGGAGGCGGGACTCTCCCGGCCCCGGCCGACGGCCATCCGGCAGGCGGCGGACGACCTGCCGCACCTGGCCGACCAGGAGTACACAATGGTCGTCCAGTCACGTCCCCAGCTCGTCAAGCAGACCCTGGTCGACCTCGAGTCCCGCTTCGCCGCCATGGCCGGCTACAGCGACTTCCAGCGCGAGCGCACCGCGGAGGACATCGCCCACATCGTCGACTTCCTGGCCACCGCCCTCTACGTCGACGACCCCGGCGTCTTCACCGCGTTCCTCGCCTGGACCGCAGGGGTGCTGGAGGCCCGGCGGGTCCCCGCCCACTCCATGGTGACCTGCCTGGACATCCTCGGCGGCCAGCTGCGTGACTTCCCCCGCACCCTGAACGCGATCCACGAGGGCGCCGCAGTCCTGCGTGACCGCGCCCACCGTCCCGTCCTCGGCCTCGACACCCACGCATGACCAACCTGCTGCCCCCCACCGAGTTCACCGTCGGCATCGCCCACGAGCCCGGCACGCTGGCCGTGCGGGTGGCCGGCGAACTCGACTACGACACGAGTGACGACCTGGTGCGCGCCGTGGTCGACCAACTGACCCCACACGCGGGGCTTCGCGACGTACACCTGGACTTCGACCAGCTGACCTGGATCGACTCCACCGGACTGTCCGCCCTGCTGATGATCCACCGCCGTACCACGGCCATCGGCGCCACCCTGCGCCTCGACAACCGGCCGGAGTGTCTGGAACGCATGCTGCGCGTCACCAACGTCCTGGACCACCTCACCACCCCGACGACCCGCGCCGACGAGCCGGGGCCCGAGCAGGACGAAAGAGCCGCGGGCACCGCCACCACAGGAGAGCGTGCCACCGGGCCGTTTTGAACCAGTGCACAATGGCGGGTGTGTCAGGAGATGTGTCAGGGGACGTGCCAGGAGAACACGCCATCACCGGCCGGCGCGCCGCGGAGATCGCGGCGAGCGTGGAACAGGCCATCGGGCAGGGCTCGTTGCAGCCCGGGACCGCGCTCCCGCCGCTGCGGGAACTGGCCGCCGAGCTGGGCGTGAACTCCAACACCGTCGCCGCCGCCTACCGCCTGCTGCGCGACCGCGGTGTGATCGAGACCGCGGGACGACGCGGCAGCCGGGTACGGCCGCGCCCCGCCACCACCTCCCGCGACGCGATCCGTCCGGAGCTGCCCCCGGGCGTACGGGACCTGGCCGGCGGAAACCCCGACACGGCGCTGCTGCCCCCGCTCGGCGCAGCCCTCGCCGAGGCGGCTGCCCGGTACGCCCGTCGGCCCACGCTCTACGGCCAGGCCCCGGTCGACGAGGAACTCGCCCAACTGGCCCGCGCCGCGTTCGACGCCGACGGCGTCCCGGACGGCCCGATCGGGCTCACCTCGGGCTCACTCGACGCCATCGAGCGCGTGCTCCTCGCCCATCTGCGGCCCGGCGACCTGGTGGCGCTGGAAGATCCCGGCTGGGGCAGCCTCGCCGACCTCGTCCCCGCACTCGGCCTGCGGACCGCGCCGGTCGGCGTGGACGACGACGGCCCCCTGCCGGACGAGGTGCGACGGGCGCTCGAACAGGGGGCGCGGGCGCTGATCGTCACCTGCCGGGGCCAGAACCCGACCGGTGCCTGCGTCTCGGCCGCCCGCGCCGCCGAACTGCGCCGCGTCCTCGCCGCCCACCCCCAGCTGCTCGTCATCGATGACGACCACGTGTCCGGCCTCACCGAACTGCCCGTGCACCCGCTCGCCGGCAGCACGCGCCACTGGATGTTCGTCCGCTCCACCGCGAAGGCGTACGGCCCCGACCTGCGCCTCGCCGTCCTGACGGGTGACGTGGTGACCATGGACCGCGTCCACGGCCGCCATCACCTCGGCCCCGGCTGGGTCAGCCACCTCCTCCAGTACACCGTCGCCCACCTGTGGCGCACCGGCGCGGTGGACACCGGGTACGTCGCCGCCGCGTACGCGGTACGCCGTGACGGGCTGGTCCGGGCCCTGGCCGAACGGGGCGTCGCGGCGCACGGCCGCAGCGGTATGAACGTCTGGGTGCCGGTGCCCGACGAGACCTTCGCCGTCACCCAGCTCCTGCAGTCGGGCTGGGCCGTGGCGTCCGGATCCCGATTCCGGCTCGGCTCACCGCCGGGCATCCGGGTCACCGTCTCGGCCCTCGCGCCGCACGAGGTACCGGTCCTCGCCGATGCCATCGCCGCCTGCGTCCGCCCGCAGCGGACCGGACGCGCGGGCTGAGTTCACGGGTGCCGATCCGGCGTCGAAGCCGACTCCCGTGGCCGGAAACGGATGCGCGGCGTCCTCGGCCGGCGGAGTCCGGCCCAGGTGGGGATACCGCGGCGCTCCGGGAGCCCTGCCGCGGGCCCCCGGAGCCCGCCCTGCCCCACCCCCGGTCAGATGAACTCGACCAGGGGGAAGGAGCGGTGACGGCGCGGCGGCGTCAGGAAGTTCTGTCGCCGGGTGGCGGTCAGGAAGCGCTCCAGCCCGTTCTCGTCCTCGTCCACGTCGTGCGCGTCCGCGAGGTCGACCGACGCCTGGTTCCTGCGCATGACGCGGAAGAACTCGGCCGTCGGGACGAAGACGGTGAACTGGAGCTTCGGCTGTGCGGAGCCGTCCGGCACGTCCATGCTGTCGTAGCCCGGCCCGTCCATCCGCACGTGCTGGGGCTGCCCGGACGCGGTCCGGGAGGAGCGCTGGAGGCCCGACAGGTGCCCGATCCGATGCTCGCCCTCCGGTGTCCCGATGCCCTGCGCGCTGCGCAGCGCGTCGTCCGTGCCCTGGAAGGTGTTCTCCAGGAAGGCCGGGCCCCCGCCGTCGGTGTACTGGTCCGCGTTGCCCTCCGACGGCGGCGGGGTGGAGCGGAACATGTACTGGACGCGCTCGGTGAACATGGCGTCGTCCTGGGGGACGCCGTTGTCGTCGACGTCGTAGAACTGCTGGAGATCCATGATGACGTGCGACAGGTGCTGGACCGATCCGTTGTCGAAGTAGTCGCCGGGCCGTGAGGTGGTCAGCGAGTTCGCCCGGAAGGTGACCGCGTCCGCGGCACTGGAGCCGGAGGTCTGCTGGTCGGCGAAGCCCATCCACATCGGCGAGCGGGGGTTGACCATGAACGCGTAGACCAGCTTGCCGGCGTCGGCCACCTTCCGCGGCAGTCCGATCTGGGTGAACATCGCCCTGCTGGAGGTGAAGGTCAGCAGGTCGAAGAGGTGCGGCGAGGCCAGGTAGCGTCCGGCGAGCGTGTTGCTGCCGCCGAGCCATCTGAGCACGTCCTGGATGTTGCCGGCGTTGTCGCTGCGCAGGGTGAGCAGCAGGTCGTTGCCCTCGATGGCGACCGGGACGTTGAACCGCCGCTTGGTGACACCGGGGTTCGCCGGAGACACGTCGGTCGGTCCCGCCACGGCCTCCTCCAGCACGTACCGGCTGGTCGCGGCTCTCAGACGTGGCATGTACGCCGAGACCAGCGGGCCGCGCAGGCCGCCGGGCAGCCTGCTGAAGTACGGCAGCCCGTAGGCGACGAAGGTGAACACGCCCGACGGTGAAAAGGCGTAGGCGCGCTCGATCGAGGCGAGCGCGGAGCTGAGCCTGACCTGGTCGCCGCGCGTGGGCGGACGCAGCAGCCGTGCTGTGGCGAAGACCGTGTGCACGGGACCGAACTGGACTTCGACGCCGTCGACATCGGTGGCGGGCGCGATGTAGTCCGCTATGTCGAACTGGACGTCGGGGAGCACGGCTTCGGCGTCGGCGGTGGCCGCCGACGCGGTGGATCTCAGGCGGACCGGGATCACCGAGGAGTTCTTGAGTACCTCCAGGGTCGCCACCGCGGCGGCCAGGGCACCGCCGCGCAGCACTCCGCGGCGGGTGGGCGTCGTTCGGGCGGGCGGGGCCGGCTGCCGCGCCTCCGGTGTGGAGCTGTGCGAGTGCGAGTCGTCCATGGCGTAGTCCCATCCTTGAGTCGCCGATGTCGGCGGGCAAACAGGCGTGTACATGACATTTCTGTGCTTGTGAGCCGTCGAACGGACCCCGGGGCGAGCTGAATGTAGGGCCGGAAAAGACGGGCTCACACGGCGGTTACCGGCCAAGGAGTCAGCTGTCAGCCAGTGAGGAACTCCCTGTGAATCGGTACGCGGCTCTTGCCGTCGTGGATCCGGGCAGGATCACGATTCAGTCGCGATCGCCCCGGACGCGTATCGGTCGGGCACCGGGAGGGGTTGTCGCAGGCGTGAGCGACGAGCCGATGACCATGACGAACCTGCTGGGTGCCTACTGGCTGGACTCCGAGTACTGGCACCCGCAGCCCTGCTCCTGTTTCGACCGCCCCCGGCCGGACCGGACCCGTGTCGACGCCCGGCGACCGGTCCGCACCGCTCTCATCGTGCTCGCCTGCGCCACCATCGTGGCCGCGCTCACGGTCACCGTCGGCATGTGACACCTCGACCCGGCTGATTCACAGGTCCAGCACAGTCACGCCAGGCACGGGTGACAGGAACCCTCAAGAGCATCGGGATGTGCACGGAGCCCGCGTCGCGACCACGCGACCGCACCCGGACGATCAGCATTCGAGGGAACATCCATGACCACGACACCTCACCCCCACACCGCCGTGACCGGCTCACCGCCAGGACCGGCGCTGGACGGCGAGGCGGGCGCGCCCGGGCGGCGCACCGGCGACGGCTCCCGCGCGGCCCGGCTGTGGCGGGGCAGGCCCGAGGACCCGCGGTGGGCCCGCCCCTCGCTGCTGGGCCTGCTGCTCGCGACCGGCCTGCTCTACCTCTGGAACCTCAGCGTCTCCGGATACACGAACTCCTTCTACTCCGCGGCGGCGCAGGCCGGCAGCGTCAGCTGGAAGGCGTTCCTCTTCGGTTCGCTGGACGGCGCGAACTCCATCACGGTCGACAAGGCCCCGGCCTCGCTGTGGCCGATGGACCTGTCGGTGCGGATCTTCGGGCTGAGCTCGTGGTCGATCCTCGTGCCCGAGGTGCTGATCGGCGTCGTCACCGTGGCCGTGCTCTACGCGGCCGTCCGGCGCCGCTTCGGCCCGGCGGCCGGTCTGCTGGCCGGCGCGGTGCTAGCGGTGACCCCGGTCGCCGCCCTGATGTTCCGCTTCAACAACCCCGACGCGCTCCTCGCGCTGCTGCTCACGCTCGGCGTGTATTTCGTCCAGCGCGCGCTGGAGGACGGCCGTACCAAGTGGCTGGTGTGGGCGGGTGTCGCGGTCGGCTTCGCCTTCCTGGCCAAGCAACTCCAGGCGTTCCTGGTGCTGCCGCCGCTCGCGCTGCTCTACGCGGTGTGCGCGCCGGTCAGGTTCACCAAGCGGCTGTGGCAACTGGCGCTGTCCGGGCTGGCGATGGTCGTCGCGGGCGGCTGGTGGGTCGCGCTCGTGGAACTGTGGCCCGAGTCCTCCCGCCCGTACATCGGCGGCTCGACGGACAACTCCTTCCTGAACCTGACGTTCGGCTACAACGGCCTGAACCGGGTGAGCGGGAGCGGCCTCCCCGGTGGCGGCGGTGGTGGCGGTGGCGGTGGTGGAATCGGCGGCACCGGCTCGACCTCGTTCGTCAGGCTGTTCAACGACGGCCTCGGCGGCCAGATCTCCTGGCTGCTCCCCGCCGCGCTGATCATGCTCGTCGCGGTCCTCGTGGTCACCCGCGGGGCGGCCCGGACCGACACCACCCGCTCCGCCTTCCTCGCCTGGGGTGGCGCACTGCTGACGACCGCGGCGGTCTTCAGCTACATGTCGGGCATCTTCCACGCGTACTACACCGTCGCGCTCGCCCCGTACATCGCGGCCCTGATCGGTATGGGCACGGTCGCCCTGTGGCGGGAGCGCTCCACGAAGTGGGCCATGCCGGTGCTCGGCGCGTCACTCGCCGCGACCGCCGTGTGGGGGTACGTCCTGCTGGGCCGTACCAGCGACTACGGCCCGCTGAAGTGGCTGGTGCTCCTCGGTGGCCTTGTCGCGGCCCTGGGCCTCCAGTTCATCACGCGGTACGGCCGCGGCATGCTGCTCGGGATCGCCGGGCTGGGTCTCGCCGCTTCGCTGGCCGGGCCGTTCGCCTACACGCTGACCACGCTGAACGCCGCGCACACGGGCGGTATGCCGACCGCCGGACCGGCCACGACGAGCACGTCGGTCAGCCCCAAGGGTGGTATGCGTCCCCCGTCCGGCACGGGCCAGGGGCAGGGCCCGCCCGGTGGCGCGGAGATGGGGCGGCCCCCGACCGGTATGGGTCAGGGGCAGGGCATGCCCGGTGGAGCGGGGATGGGTCAGCCTCCGACCGGTATGGGTCAGGGGCAGGGCGCCCCCGGTGGTGAAGGCATGGGCCAGGGAGCGACCGGTGGCCGGGGCATGGGCGGTCCGGTCGACGAGACTCTGTCTGCCAACAGCAAGGCCGTGGCGCTGATGGAGAAGGATGCGGACCGGTACACCTGGGTCGCTGCCGGAATCAGCACGCACAGCACCGCCGGCTATCAGCTGGCCACCCAGAAGCCGGTGATGGCGATCGGCGGATTCAACGGAACCGACCCGTCTCCCACGCTGACCGCCTTCAAGAAGCTGGTGGCCCAAGGCAAGATCCACTACTTCATCTCCAGCGGAACCAGCACGGGCGGCGGACCGGGCGGCGGCGACAACTCCGGCAGTCAGATCACCTCCTGGGTGACGGCCCACTTCAAGAAGGTCACCGCGGGCGGCACGACGCTGTACGACCTGACGCAGAAGACCAAGTCCTGACCCCGGACGACCGCACGGCCGACCCCGCCCTCCCGGACGGGGTCGACCCGGTTCTGCGGTCCGATGCGCCACACGCCGACGCCGTGGAGGCGGCCGTCATGACGTGAACGGCCCGGGGCAGGAGATGCCCCGGGCCGGCAGGGGAGTGACGAGCGGTTGCTCAGTGCTCGTTCAGCACACCCTTGGTGTCACGAGGAGGGCAGGCAGATCACCCAGGCGGTCAAGGTGGCCTGCGTGGTGGTGTCGGTGTTCGTGTTCGTGGCTTCCACGATCCATTCCTCCGACAGGGGGGTATTGCTCTTGGCGCTGCTCGTGACGACGAGGTCGGTCGAAGTCAGGGTGTACCCGCCTGCGACGGCAATCTCTCCAGCGTTGCAGGTCGCCACGGACATACCGCTCTCCGTGCCGAAGAGCGTTGCGGGTTCACCGTCTCGCTGGTTGCTGACGCCCGAGAACGTTCCGGTGGGTCCGGTCGCACCCGTCGCACCCGTCGCACCCGTCGCTCCGGTCGCACCCGTCGCTCCGGTGGCGCCCGTTGCTCCGGTGGGTCCGGTGGCGCCCGTTGCTCCGTCGGCTCCGGTGGGTCCGGTGGCGCCCGTTGCTCCGTCGGCTCCGGTGGGTCCGGTGGGTCCGGTGGCGCCCGTGGCTCCGTCGGCTCCGGTGGCGCCCGTTGCGCCGGTGGCTCCGTCGGCTCCGGTGGGTCCGGTCGGTCCGGTGGCTCCCGTGGCTCCGGTGGCGCCCGTTGCGCCGGTGGCTCCGTCGGCTCCGGTGGGTCCGGTCGGTCCGGTGGCTCCCGTGGCTCCCGTGGCTCCCGTGGCTCCGGTGGCTCCCGTGGCTCCGGTGGCTCCGTCGGCTCCGGTGGGTCCGGTCGGTCCGGTGGCTCCCGTGGCTCCCGTGGCTCCGACGGCTCCGGTGGCGCCCGTGGCGCCCGTTGCGCCGGTGGCTCCGTCGGCTCCGGTGGGTCCGGTGGCGCCCGTGGCTCCGGTTGCTCCGGTTGCTCCGTCGAGGCCCTCAGGTCCAGTCGGTCCAGTAGGTCCGGTGGCGCCGGTCGCTCCGGTCGCTCCGGTTGCTCCGGTAGCACCCGGGTCGCCGGTGGCGCCCGTGGGTCCGGTGGCGCCCGTGGCTCCGGTTGCTCCGGTAGCACCCGGGTCGCCGGTGGCGCCGGTGGCGCCGGTGGCGCCGGTTGCTCCGGTGGCGCCCGTGGCGCCCGTGGCGCCCGTGGCTCCGTCGGCTCCGGTGGGTCCAGTAGGTCCGGTGTCGCCAGTCGCTCCGGTGGCGCCCGTGGCGCCGGTCGCTCCGGGATCACCGGTGGCGCCCGTCGCTCCGGTGGCGCCCGTCGCTCCGGTAGCACCCGGGTCGCCGGTCGCTCCGGTGGCTCCCGTGGGTCCGGTGGGTCCGGTGGCTCCGTCGAGGCCCTGAGGCCCGGTGGGTCCGGTGGGTCCAGTAGGTCCGGGATCGCCGGTGGCACCAGTAGAACCGGTCGCACCGGTCGCACCGGTCGCGCCGGTAGGTCCAGTAGGCCCAGTAGGTCCAGTGGGCCCCTTCGGCCCAGTGTGGCCGGTGGGTCCTGTATGTCCGGTGTGGCCGGTCGGGCCGCGGCCCCCATTGGAACCACCCCCGCCCCCACCGCCGCCACCTGCGGGCTCGGATTTCTTAGCGCCAGTGGCCTCGGATTTCTTATCGGAACAATCCGCGGGTCCAGCCTGTCGGGACTCCGCGCTCAGGCACGTGCCCTGAGCCGTCGCGGCGACTGCGGCGTTCGCCAGGCCTGTGAACCCGGGCATGGACAGAACGGCGGACGCAATACCGACGCCGCCTCCCACCAGGCCCCACAGACGCCGCCGACGGGCCCTGTTGGAAGACTCTCTGGCTCGTGTGCTCATCGCCTCACCTCTGCGAAGTGCGAATGTCGCTCCAGGTAAGGAGCGATGATCGCATCGTTACTCTCCGGCGGGCCGTCCGCCTTCCGGGAGATGCCGACTGCCCGCCGAAGGGGGGTGTCGGCCGGGCGGTGAGGCCCGGGCCCACCCGGCGCAAGCCCACTTCAAAGGCTGTGCGCGATCGCATGGCACCTGCCTTGGACCCGTTCGCCCTTCGTTGGGCTGTTTGGGGTGAGTGTCGTATTCCGTTGGGGTGGTGGGGGCTTGTCGTGCGGGGCGCCGCGTTTGCCCCGCGGTCTGCCCGTGAGAGGGCTGTGCTGCGGTGCTCGCGTGAGTCCTCGTCGCCTCTTGTGCTGAGAGCTGCAAGCCGTGCCGCGCGGCAGGTGTGGTGGTGCGGCCCGCGGTGTGACTTGGAGGTACGCGGATGGCTGTCCCGAGGCGTATGCGCGTGCGCGGCCGCCCCGTGTGGTCCGCGCGGCCTGCTTCACGAAGCCTTCGCCGCACGAACTGACCACCAGGGCCGAGCGCATGGCCCCAGACGCCAACGGAGCGTGGGCGCGGATGTCCGACGGAGAACTGCGAACGGATGTGCGGACGGAACCGGACATCGAGGTTCCGTCACAGGAGAGCCCGACCGGACCGCACCGGCTGAGCCGCGTGATCCGTCGTGCGGCGACCGCTGTCGCCGTCACCGCCGGGTGCGCGGTGCTCACCTGGACCGCGCTCTCCGTCACCCGGGAGGACGTCAAGGCGACATCCATGGCCCAGACGGCGAAGTCATGCGCCTACACCCTCAGCGATCCCGGCAAGCCGGTTCCGCTGCCCCCCACCGCGGCTCCGCGGAGCGACCGACCGTACACCGTGGCGATGGCGACCAACATGGGCACCGTCACCTTCGAGACGATCAACTCGGGCGCGCCCTGCGCCACGAACTCCTTCGTGCATCTTGCCCGCAGTGGCTACTACAGCGACCGCGTCTGCCCTCGTGTGACGACCAAGAACATCTTCATCCTGGAGTGCGGAGCGCCCGCCGACGAGGAGGGCAGCACCGACCCCGGTTACTTCTTCACGGACGAGAACCTGGTGGGTGCCTCCTACAAGGCCGGCACCGTGGCGATGTCCAAGGTGGTACCCGGCCGCAACGGCAGTCAGTTCTTCATCAGCTACGGCGACCCCGTGCTTCACATGCCGGCGTCGTGGACCCCCTTCGGCACGGTCGTCAGCGGTCTGGACGTCCTGCAGAAGATCGCGGCGAACGGAACCGAGCAGGGGACGGCCGACGGCAGGCCGGAGAAGTCCGTGGTCATCAAGTCCGTGACCGTCCGATAGCCGACTGCCGCAGCCGACACCCAGGAGATCCCATGAAGCCGACCATCTGCCTGTGCATGATCGTGAAGAACGAGTCGAAGGTCATCGAGCGCTGCCTGAACGCGGTCAAGGAGGTGATCGACACGTGGGTGATCACCGACACCGGCTCCACCGACGGAACCCAGGACATGATCCGCCTGGCCCTCGACGGAGTCCCGGGCGAACTGCACGAGGATCCCTGGGTCGACTTCGGGCACAACCGAACGCGGAACATCGAGCGCGCGCGGGGGAAGGCCGACTACCTGCTGCTGGTCGACGCGGATCTCGAAGTACTCCGTGCGGGTGAGCTGCCCCCTCTCACGGCTGATGCGTACATGTTGCGCCACGACTGCGACAACTCGTACCGCATCCCGCGGCTGGTCCGCGCCGACCTGCCCTGGCGGTACGAGGGAGTGACCCACGAGTACCTCACCTGCGACCAGGACGTGCGTGAGGAGCCCCTGGACGCCCTGGTGATCCGGGACCACGGCGACGGGGGTTCCAAGCAGGACAAGTTCGAACGCGACGCCCGCCTGCTGAGCATGGAACTGCTGCGCGACCCGGACAACCCGCGCACCGTGTTCTATCTCGCGCAGACCATGCGGGACCTGGACCGCGGTCAGGAAGCCATCGAACTGTACGAGCGCCGCGTCACCATGGGCGGGTGGGAGGAGGAGGTGTACTTCTCCCTGCTGCAGCTCGGCATCCTCAAGGCGGACCTCTCGGACTGGCCGCACGCCATGGACGCCTTCGTCAGGGCATGGGAGACCCGTCCGCAACGTCTCGAAGCGTGCTACGAACTCGCCTTGCGGCTACGGAAGATGGGCCGGTACCACTCCGCGTTCGCGGTACTGCGCGATGTCTACCGCAACCCCATGCCCGCGGAGGACATCCTGTTCACCCAACCCTGGGTGTACCAGTGGGGGCTGCACTTCGAGTACTCGATCACCGCCTACTGGGTGGGCGCCTACGACCGGTCGATCGGCGCGTGCGACGAGTTGCTGTCAATTCGTGACCTCCCCGAGGCCGTTCGTGAACAGGTCAAGAAGAACCGGGTGTTCGCCGTCGAGAAGCGCCTCGCGCCCCGTGGTCGGGCCGGCGGCGGCCAGTAGCGGTCCGCCCCCGACTACCAGAGAGCAAGCATGGTGATGAACGCGATTTCCTCCGGCACCCTGCGAACGCTGCGACCGTCGAAGTGGACGGGCCTGCCGCGGTGGAAGGCGCCGGACGTACGACAGGACGACGGACACGGCATCGGGTGGCGGATCTGGACCCTGGTGGCCGTCCTGTTCTTCGCCTACATGCTGGTGGCGCTGCGCATCCATGAGCGGATGCTGTCCAACTGCTGGGATCTGGCGATCTTCGAACAGGCCGTCCGCTCCTACGCGCACGGCATGCTGCCCGTCTCCGAGGTGAAGGGCCGGAACCATCCGCTGCTGGGCGACCACTTCTCCCCGATCCTCGCCCTGCTGGCCCCGGCCTACATGGTGTGGTCGTCGGCCAAGACCCTGCTGATCGCCCAGGCGGGGCTGCTGGCCGCGAGCGTCATCCCGCTCGCCCTGTGGGTACGCAGGGCGTTCGGACAGACGGCTGCCCTGGTCATCGGCTCCGCGTACGGCCTGTCCTGGGGCATCGCGAGTGCGGTGGGTTTCGACTTCCACGAATGGGCGTTCGCGGTTCCGCTGCTGGCCGCCTCCCTGGCGGCGTTGGGCCAGGGACGGCTGCGCGCGGCGTCGTGGTGGGCCATGCCGATGCTGCTCGTCAAGGAGGACATGGGCCTTGCGGTGTGTGTGATCGGTCTGCTCATCGCGCGGCGCGGTGACCGGAGAACCGGGCTCGTCACCGCGGGAATCGGACTCCTCGCGTCCCTGCTGGCGGTGTTCGTGATCATTCCGGCGTTCAGCGAAACCGGTGGCTACCAGTACTGGTTCGGGATGAACAGCACCGGCAGCGGCGGACTGGGCACGATGTTGTACGACCGCACCATCGGAATGATCACACCACTGGTGAAGGTGCGCGCTCTCCTGCTGGCGCTGGTGCCCACGCTGTTCCTGGCGCTGCGATCGTCGATCATCTGGGTCGCGTTCCCGACCTTCCTCTGGCGGTTCGCCTCCAACCACCCGCCGGACTGGAGCACCGGTAACCACTACTCCCTGCTGGTGATGACGATCGTCTTCGCCGCGTTCATCGACGCGCTGGTCCGGCGCCGCCCGCAGCCCTCCAGTCTGCGCCGCTACCTGGCCGCCACGGTGGGCGTGACCCTGATGCTCCTGCCGCAGTTCCCGTTGTGGCAACTGGTGAAGGCCGACACCTGGCGGGACGACATCCGGATCGGTGTGGCCCGCTCGGTGATGCGTCTCATCCCGGACGATGCCACGGTCCAGGCGTCCAACTTCCTGGTGCCGCAGCTCGCCAACCGTACGAGGGTGAGCATGTTCGGCTGGTACGCCAGCCCGCCCAACCCGGAGTGGATCATGGTTGACACCTTCGTACCGCTCAACCGTCGCTGGCCGCAGTCCTTCCTGCAGGAACGGGACGCGCTCGCCGCGGTGCGCGCCCAGGGCTACACCACCGTGGCCGACAACTACGGCTATGTCCTGTTGCACCGTCGAGGCTGAGCGGCCCGGGGCGGAGCCGGGCCCGGTGCGGCCGCCGACGACAGCGTCGGCGGCCGCACCGGGCCTTCCTCACTGACCGAGGGCGTAGGAGAACCGCACCGTCGGCGGGTTGTGGTCGGACAGCGTCCTGCCGTCCGAGTCGAGGAACTTGCCGTACTCGTTGTTGTAGTACGTCGCGTTCAGCTGCACGCCGCCACCGCTGCGGTAGAAGATCTTGTCGATGACCTCGCAGGAATTGACGGTCTTGCAGGTGCCGGCGTCGTCATCGTCCGCCGGGGTCCGCCCGCCGTTGACCAACTGCACCCAGGCGTCCGTGAAGCCGTTGTCGTCGCGCCGGTCCTGGATGATGTCGCCGGAGCGGGTGTAGCGGCTGTTGGTGTCGCCCATCACGATGACCGCGCGGCCGGCGGAGTGCTTCTGGATGTACTCCGACAGCTGCCGTGTGTTGTCCCGGCGGGCATTCAGCTCCTTGTCGCTTCCGGAACCGGCGTTCATGTGGGCGTTGTAGAGGTCGAGCGAGGTACCGCCGGGCAGCTCCAGGCGGACACGGCTGAAGCCCTTCGGCGTAAGGCAGTTGGTGCCGGTGCACTTGTCCCACTTGACCCGGACCAGGTTCTTCAGCGGGAACGCGGACAAGGTGTTCAAGCCGTCGGAGAACGGGACTCCGGGCACCCAGCCCGGCACGGAGGGCTTGGTCCGGTATGGGTGCTCGTCGAACTTGTCGAGGTCGTCGTCGTACGCGAAGTCCTCCTGGACGTTGACGACGTCGTACGGGTTGATCCGCTTCGAGATGATCTTCGTGTTGGTGGCCGGCTCGCTGCCGGAGAGCGGTTCGGGAAGGCCCGCGACGTTGTAGGACAGCACGCTGAAGGTGCCGCTCGTCGCCTGCGCGGAGCTGACGGCGTGTGCCGTGGATACCGTCGTGGCCATCGCGGTGGCAGCCGTCATGAGACCGACGACGACCATGGCGCTTGTGCCGTGTATGCGTTGCCCGGACACATCTGGCCCTTCTGTGGAGTGGCTCGGGAGCTCGGTCCGTTGCTGCCGGTCCCTCGCCGACTGCGGCGGCGAATTGCAGTGTGGCTGCAGTAATATGACGACTGCTCGGGCGGCTTGTAAACCGTCCGGCGCAACCTGTGAATGACCCCGGCGTGACAAGGTGCTTCCATCGGGGTCGTCGAGGGGAACTGAGACCATGGGTGCCGTGAACGCACAGGACGACCACGGCGACCAGGCGGCGGACTCGGCGCGCACGCCCCGGTGGCGGCGCAATCCGGAACGCACCCACGGGGCGGTGGTGGACGCGGTGCTGGACCTCCTCGCCGAGGGGGAGCGGGCCCCGACGAGCAAGGCGATCGCCGAACGCGCCGGGGTGTCGGAGCGGACCGTGTTCGTGCACTTCGCCGACCGCGAGGCGCTGTACGCCACCGCCGCCGAACGACAGGCCGAGCGCTGGCGGGCCCTGGCCGAACCCGTGCCCCCCGAGTGGACGACGGCCCGCAAGGTGCGAGCCCTGCTGGCCCAGCGCGGCCGCATGTACGAGGTCATGTCGCCGATCCGCAAGGTGGGCCTGTCCCTTGAACCGGGCTCGCCCGGCCTGCGCCGGATCATGGGCGAGGGCGACGCCTGGCTCCGGGAGGACCTGGCCCGGACCTTCGAGCCCGAACTGCGCCAGGCCGGCGGCGCCCGTCGCCCCGGAGGGCTGCTCGACGCCCTGGAGGCCGCCTCGTCCTGGGCGGCCTGGGACCATCTGCGCACCCGGCGGGGCCTGGACGAGGCCGCCGCCCGGTCGGCGTTGGGTCGCACCCTGCGTGCGCTGATGGGTACGGCGGCCCTCTGACCGCGCCCGTCCCACCGGTATCCGCGCACCACATGTGTATGCGCCAGGGATCTTCACTAATTTCAGGCCAACTGCGATAGTGGCGCCCTCTTCGTGTTGCAGACCATCTGCAATACGAGCTCGCTCGGCCAGGACCGGCTCTGGCATCCGAGAAGGGACGCACGCCATGACCCCGATGGACCGGCGCGGCTTCGTCACCGTGGCAGGCGCCGCGGCGGCCGCGGCACTCAGCGCGCAGACCGCCCAGGCACTCCCCGAGCACCACGGCGGGGGCACGGCCCCGTCACCGACACCGACCGACGGTCTCGACCACGCCGACACGGCGGACTTCGCCGACGCGGACCGCGGGTTCGTCGCGACGTACACCGGCGGTGCGATCAGGACCACCGGCGGAACGACCGTGTGGGACCCGGACGCCTACCGCTTCCTCGCGGAGGGCCACGACAAGCCCCCCGCCGACGTCGACCGCAGCCTCTGGCGCCAGGCCCGGCTCCTGTCCCGGCAGGGTCTGTACAAGGTGACCGACCGGATCTACCAGATACGCGGGCTGGACCTCGCCAACATGACCATCGTCGAGGGCGACACCGGCATCGTCGTCATCGACACCCTGACCTCCGCCGAGACGGCGGCCGTCGCGCTGAAGCTCTACCGCGACCGGCGCGGCCGACGCCCGGTCAAGGCCGTGATCTACACCCACCCGCACGTCGACCACTTCGGCGGCTGCCGGGGCGTCCTGCCGCAGGGCGCCGGGGACATACCCGTGCTCGCCCCGGAGGGCTTCCTGGAGCACGCGGTGAGTGAGAACGTCTACGCCGGTACGGCGATGACCCGACGGGCCGCCTACATGTACGGCGCCACACTGCCCAAGGAGACCGGTGCACAGGTCGGTTGCGGGCTCGGGCTGGCCGTCTCCCTGGGCAGCGTCGGTCTGATCGCGCCGACCAGGTACATAGGCAGGACCGGCGAGGAGATCACGCTCGACGGGGTCCGAATCCGCTTCCAGATGACCCCGGGGACCGAGTGCCAGGAGGAGATGAACCTCCTCTTCCCCGACCTGCGCGCCGTGTGCATGGCCGAGAACGCCACCCACACCATGCACAACATCATCACCCTGCGCGGTGCCCAGGTGCGCGACGCCCACGCCTGGGCCGGCTACCTCACCGAGGCCATCGGCCTCTACTCCGGGAAGGCGGACGTCGCCTTCGCCTCCCACCACTGGCCGACCTGGGGCAACGAGAGGATCGTGGCCCTGCTCACCCGACAGCGTGACCTCTACGGCTATCTGCACGACCAGACGGTCCGGCTGATCAACCAGGGACTGACCCCGGCCGAGATCGCTGAGACCCTCGAACTCCCGCCCGCGATCGAGGAGACGTGGGCCAACCGGGGCTACTACGGATCCGTCAGTCACAACGTCAAGGGCATCTACCAGCGCTACATGGGGTGGTTCGACGGCAACCCGGCCCATCTGTGGGAACACCCTCCCGTCGAGGAGGCCCGGCGCTGGGTGGAGTGCCTCGGCGGCCAGGCGGCCGTACGAGCCCGCGCCGACCAGTACGCGAAGCGGGGCGACCTCAGGTTCGCCGCCACCCTGCTCAACCACGCCGTCTTCAACGACGCGAAGGACAGCAAGGCCAAACGCCAACTCGCCGACGTCTACACCCGGCTCGGCCGGGGCGCGGAGAACGCCGTGTGGCGCAACTTCTACCTCACCGGTGCCCAGGAACTCACCAAGGGCGTCACCACGGCCGGCACCGCAGCCACCATGGGCTTCGACGTGTACCAGGCCCTCACGGTCGGCCAGATCATCGACGGCATGGCCGTCCGCGTCAACGGCCCCAAGGCCTGGGACCTGAAGCTGGCCATCGACTGGAACATCGGCGACGACCACTGGCACCTCCGCCTCGTCAACGGCCTACTCACCCACACCACGAGCGCCGACGCCGACCCGGACGCGGGCCTGACCATGACGATGTCCAAGTCGCAGCTCCTCGTCGCGCTGGCCACGGGCGCCACCACCGGCATCGCCATGAAGGGCAACCCGGCCCTGCTGGTCGAGCTGTTGGCGGTGCTGGACACCCCGGACACCGGCTTCGCCGTCGTCACACCGTGACACCTCACGGTAGGTATGACGTCGCAGACGGTGGGTAGCCGGGTCGGTGCAACGCCCATGTGGCGGCCGAACAGATGGGGAGTCTCCTGATGCTCATGGCACATCCCGCCGTCCTGCGGAACCTGTTGGAGCAGTACGACGCGCTGCGCGTCCTGCACGCGGAGGAGGGCAGCCCGGAGGTGCGGCGGCGCATGGACGACCTCGCCTACACGCTGTGCGTGTCCACCGGCACCCGCGACATCGACACGGCTCTCGTCGCCGCCCGGCACCAACTGCCCGGGGCCCGGACCAAGGACGACTCCGTGCTGTCCGCCTGAATCCGTGACGTGATGCCGCCGCGTCCCCGGCCGTGGCGGCATCGAACCGGAACCCTGACGGTGCGGCGCTCGAAAACCGGTGGAACAGCGCCGCTGTGGGCCACTACCGTGCTGCCGGACCGAGTCGCCCAGTCAAGGACGTTCCGTTGTACACCCTTTGAGACCTCCCGAGTGCTGATTCGCAGCGCGTCGCGCATGTGCGCCGCGCTGCTTCCTGCTGCGGACTTCTCACTGAAACCGGTGTACTTCTGTGCTCGAAAACTGGGTGGTCGCGCCCACCTGCCTGCCGCTCGTTCGCCGTCGCTGCCACACGTGCGCGTCCGAACTCTTCCGGTCAAGCGGCAAATTCCGCGTCAACGCCAACCACAAACTCATCGACGCCTGGCTCCTCGTGCTCTGTACCGCTTGCGGGGAGACCGCGAAGCTCACGGTCCTGGAACGGATGAACGTGCGCTCCGTACAACCTGAACTGCTGGATCGGCTGCACGACAACGACCCTGGCCTGACAGTCGAGTTGCTCCAGGATCCGGTCGTGCGGCGCCGTAATCGCGTCGCCCTGGACTGGGACAACGCCTGGCGCCTCGACACCGGAGGGTCGGCTCACCTGAACCGTGAGGTGATCGACGTCTCGGTCCGCTTCGAGGCGCGGATCCCCGTCCGGCCGGTGCGCTTGATCGCCGAAGGGTGCGGTCTTCCCCGGGCCGAGGTCGAGAGACTGGTGACTGAGGGGAAGGTCGTCTCGGCGGCCCGGCTGGGTGGCAAGCTCTCCGGCGACTTCACCTTCATGCTCAAACGACAGACCCTGGTTGCGCCGATGGAATGATGACCGGCGACAACGGTTCACCGATGGGAGTGGCGAGGCGTGAAGGGGAACGGGCCGGTTCCGTGCAGGGTGGTCGTGTGTCGGGACTGCTGCTGCGGCAGCCCGAAGGTGACCGGCGTGGATCACGCCGCGCAGACGGCGCGCCTGCGGGCGGAAGTGCCGGTGCGGATCTCCGACTGCCTCGACCTGTGCGACCAGGCCAACGTCATCGTCGTACAGCCGTCGGCGGCCGGCCGGGCGGCAGGCGCGCGGCCGGTGTGGCTGGGGCTCGTCAACGACCCGGACGCGACCGAGGACATCATCACCTGGGTACGGGCCGGCGGGCCGGGCGTCGCTCCCCGGCCGGAGATCCTCGACCTGTACACGTGCGCGCCGCCGCGGCGGGGGGCGGGCTCCTGAGCCCGCCCGCCGGATGGTCAGGGGGCGATGCGTACGACAGCGCCGTCCTCGGGGTCCCCGTAGGCGGCGATGACCTGTGCGTCGCTCATGCGGTCGACCTCCTCGTTCCGCTGGACGGGAATGATCACGTGGGTGTTCCGGTCCGTCCAGTACTCGACGACACGATGCGTGGCGGTGGCTCTGCTCATGCGTGCTCCCTCGTGGTACGTGAGGTTCAGATTGCGTTCGGCGCACGTCGAGGGTCAAGAGGAATAGGGGCTTCCGTTTCCGGTTGTGAAGGCGTAGGTTCCGCCCATCCCGCGTCGGCGCCGTTCGCGCCGTCGGCCCGCCGGTCCCGGGAAGGCGGGCCACGCGGGAGCCAAGCGTGAATACCGTCCGGGCCGCTCAAGACGTCGCGATGCGATGCAGCAGGTCGGCCGTCTCCTCGGGGGCGGCGAGCATGGTGTCGTGGCCGCAGCGCAGGTCGTGGGTCTCCCAGCCCAGGGCGCGGGCCCTGCGATGGAAGGGCGCCAGGCTGTCCAGTGCGGGTGCGGTGTGCCGGACGTAGACCTTGCGGATTCCGTCGAGCGCGTCGGCGGGACAGTCGACGGGCTCGGTCTGGCAGCGGAAGGGGAAGTCGGTCAGCCGCGGGCCGGCCCAGCCGCGCAGCTCCGGGTCCGTCACCCCCCACTGGTCGAGGAAGCCGGAACTGGCCGGGAGCCGCCAGCCCTCGCCCTCGGCGGCCACGATCTCGCGGTAGCGGGACGCGATCGACGGCGGCTCCACGTCCAGCAGTGACTGGCCCGGCTCGGCCAGGAAGGCGGCGAGGAAGACGATCCCCGCCAGCCGTTCCCCGGCCCGCCGCGCGACCGGCCCGGCCAGGATGCCCGCGTAGCTGTGCAGGACCAGGTGGACGTCGCTCAGGTCCTCGAACCAGAGCAGTTCTGTGACGTCGAGCACATGCGTGCTCACGCCGACCTCGGGCGTGAGCGCCCGGCGGCGCTCGCCCTGCCCGGTGAGTGTCGGAGTGAACACGCGATGCCCGGCGTCGGCCAGCCGGTCGCGGACGTCCCGCCAGCACCACGCTCCGTGCATGGCGCCGTGGACGAGAACGAAAGTCGACATCCACACGATTCTGCTGCGGCCGTCGCGACGAGCCGGCTCCTTTCCTCCGGCCTCACTGGGACGCTCACCCGAATGGCGTATGTCCGGCCTGCCTGGCGTGCCGCGTTCCCCCGTTCGGCTCAAGCTGGAGGCAGATCCACTGCCGTTCCCGTGATCACTAATTGTGCCGGGAGGCGTCATGGTTGTGATGGCCCTGCTCGTGCCCGTGATGGTCATGCTCGCGCTGTTCGCCCTGGTTGCCTACGAGGATCTCCTGTTCCCTCCACCGACGGCGTCCCAGTCGGACCAGGACGCGCCCGACGCGCCCGAGGAACCCGAGCTCTGACCGAGGATTTCCCGTTCGTCCGTGTATTCGTCGCGAGAACCCCGCGAGACCCCGCACGAACCCCCGGCACGGCGACAACGAGTGTTGTCCCGGCCGGAGGGTTCCCTCTAAGGTGGGCGCATGCCAGGCGTCCATTTCTCCCTGCGGATGGCCGACGACGCACTCTCCGAGCTCACCGCCCGTGAAGTCGAAGACCTCGTCCGCCGGCTCGTCCCCGAGGTCTTCGAGTTCTCGCACGGGCCGCTCGACCACTCTCCGGAGCAGGCACAGGCCCTGGCGCACCTCCACCTGCTCACCTATCTCCAGCAGGCCGTGGAGCATCTGGAGGCCGAGGCGGCTCACCAGGCCGCCGGAGCCGGAGCCGGCTATCCGCAGATCGGCCGCGCCTCCAACATGACCCGGCAGGGCGCCCGCCGCCGCTGGCCGGGCCTGGCCGGCCAGCCGGCCGCGACCGTTCCCACCGAAGCCCCCCGCACATCCCCCAAGCACGGGAGCCCCCGATGACAACCGCCCCCGCCCGCCCCTACGACGTACTGCTCGTCGAGGACGACGAGGCAGACGCTCTGCTCATCGAGGACGCGCTCCTGGCCCGCGGTGCCCGCAACCTCGCCCAGGTACACGACGGTGTCGCGGGCCTCGACTACCTTCGGGACGGGGCCAACCCCCGCCCCGACCTGATCGTGCTGGATCTCAACATGCCCCGCATGAACGGCCGCGAGCTGCTCGCCGTCATCAAGGAGGACGACGACCTGCGCACGATCCCGGTCGTCGTGCTCACCACGTCCTCGGCCCCGGACGATGTCGTCGGCGCCTACCAGCAGCACGCCAACGCGTATGTCACCAAGCCCGTCAACCTGGACGACTTCGAACAGGCCGTCCAGAGCATCGACACCTTCTACCTCGAAACGGTCACCCGCCTTCCCCAGTGAACCGGTCCGGGCCCGTCCGAGCCCGTCCGGCCCCGCCAAGTGCGGAGGGACCCGTCGACTGCGATCCATCTGCTGCCCGCACGCCCGTTACCTACGGGTAGTCGCGGGTGGTTTGATGTGCGGCGCCACTCAACCCCCTTCATCCACAGGGAGATCCAGTGACGCTCCTCGCACCACGCCGTGCCCTCGGGGCGGCCGTGCTCGCCCTCGCCCTGCCCGCCGCGGCACTCGTGGGCTCCGCACCGGCGACGGCTGCCACCCCGGCACCGGCGCTGAAGGTCCTGACGTACAACGTCTTCCTCATGAGCAAGAACCTGTACCCGAACTGGGGTCAGGACCACCGGGCCGCCGAGATCCCGAAGACGTCCTTCTTCCACGGCAACGACGTGGTCGTCCTGGAGGAGGCCTTCGACAACTCCTCCTCCGACGCGCTGAAGAGCGGCGCCGCGGCCGAATACCCCTACCAGACACCGGTGGTGGGCCGCAGCCGCAGCGGCTGGGACGCGACCGGCGGATCGTACTCGGACCTCACGCCCGAGGACGGCGGGGTCACCGTGCTGAGCAAGTGGCCGATCCTGCACAGGGAACAGTACGTGTACCCGGACGCCTGCGGTTCGGACTGGTGGTCCAACAAGGGCTTCGCGTACGTCGTTCTGGACGTGAACGGCACCAAGGTGCACGTGATCGGCACGCACGCCCAGTCCACCGACTCCGGCTGCGCCGCGGGCCAGGCGGCGGCGATACGCAGCCGTCAGTTCAAGGCCATCGACGCCTTCCTGGACGCAAAGAACATCCCCGCCGACGAAGAGGTCCTGGTCGCCGGAGACCTCAACGTCGACTCTCGAAGCGGCGAGTACGCGTCCCTGCTCGCCGACGCCGACCTGGCCGGCGCCGACGCGCGCACCGGGTACCCGTACTCCTTCGACACCCAGGAGAACTCGATCGCCCATTACCGCTACCCGGACGATCCGCGCGAGGACCTCGACTACGTGCTCGGCCGTGCCGGCCACGCCCGCCCGGCGGGCTGGCGCAACGAGGTCGTCAAGGAGCAGACGGCGCCCTGGACGGTCACGAGCTGGTGGAAGTCGTACACCTACACGAACCTCTCGGACCACTATCCGCTGCGGGCCTACACCGGATAGCCGCAGGGACGGCGGGGGAGCGGCGCACCCCGTACTCAGCGGCGGGCCACGGCCAGACTGACGACATAGCGCTCCTCGACCGTCCCGTCCGGGAAGACACCACCCAGAAGGTCCCGCTCCACCGCGAGGAACGCCCTCGTCGACTCCTCTCCGAGCATCAGGAAGTCGGAGTAACTGGCGAGGTTCGCGAGATGCGAGTCGAGCGGGACCTTCCGGGACCAGGACATCTGGCGTGTGGTGAAGCCGAGTTCGGGCGGCAGTCCGCGAAACCGGGCCATCGGATCGGCTTCGCCCGCACCGGCGCCGAAGAGGCGGCGCAGGCGGCTGTCCTGGTCGGCCGTCCAGGCGACCGTGTTGTCCGAGTCGTTCCACCACAGGGCGAGCGCTCCGCCGGGGCGCAGTACCCGCAGTGCTTCCGGGACGGACCTGTGCTGGTCGGTCCAGTGCCAGGCCTGGGCATAGGCGACGATGTCCATGGACTCGGAGGCGAGAGGCAGGCTGTTGCCGTCTCCGAGTACCAGCGGAACCCCGGGCAGCCCGAGGCGGAACTGCGCGGCCATTCCGGGGCCCGGCTCGACCGCGACGACGTGTGCGCCACGTGCCTGGAGCAGGGCGGTCGCCAGTCCGGTACCGGCGCCCACGTCCGCGACGCGGGCGCCTCTGAGGGGGCGGTCGGCCAGCTCTTCGACCGTGTCGAGCAGTGCGGGCGGATAGGAAGGGCGGTTCGCGGCGTACTCAGCGGCGGCCTTGTCGAAGGACCGGGCTTGAGAGGTGGCTGTCATGCGGCCATCCTCGGCGGCCAGGGTGGTCCGGCGCATCGCCTTTCCGTTGTGGGCCGACCTCCGGTGAGACGGCCCCTTCCTCAAGTCCCCGCGTTCCTTCAGCGGCTGGCCGGCACGGCCGGTGAGCCGCTGCCGCGCACCGCTCGCTCCTCCGCGTCGGCCAGCCAGAAGTAGACCGGGGGCAGGGCGAGCTCGAGCACCGCGAGCACGATCTGGAACCACTGGGGCCATCCGTGCGCGGCGAGCGAGAGCAGCCTTCCCACACCACCCAGCAGAAAGACCCCGGCCAGCCGGCGCACCACCCGGGCCGGAATGGGCCGTTGCTCCGCGGCCCACAGCCAGGCCAGCCCGTACCCGGCGAAGACGGCGCCCATGAAGCGGCCCCAGCTGTCGATCGTCGGGCCGGCGGAACCCGCCCCGGGGATCGCGGCATTGCCGAGCAGGACGTGGAGCAAGCCGATCACCACGCAAGCCCAGCCCATCAGCCGTACGAGTAAGCGCAGCGTCCTTGCCATGATGCCTCCGAGTCCGGCTCAGGGAAGTGAAGTTGACATGTGTCTACTAGATTGGGTGTGCTAGTAGACACATGTCAAGTAGCCTTGGGGGTGTGCCTCCCCGTCAGCGACTCAGCCCCGCAGACCGCCGCGCCCAACTCCTCTCCGTAGGAGCGCGACTCTTCGCGGCGCGCCCGTACGACGACGTACTGATGGAGGAGGTCGCCCAGGAGGCCGATGTCTCCCGCGCCCTGCTCTACCGTCACTTCCCCAGCAAGCACGCCCTGTTCGCGGCCGTCTACCAGCAGGCGGCGGACCGGCTGCTCGCCGAGACCCGCCTCGACCCGGGCGACTCCCTGACGGAGCAGCTGGTTCAGGGCATGGACGTCCACCTCGACTACTTCGTGGCCAACCGCAACGCCGTGCTCGCCGCGAACCGGGTTCTCGCGGGCGACCCGGTGATCCAGTCGATCATGACGAGCGAACTGGACGCACTCCGCACCCGGCTGCTGGCCGTGCTCCCCCTCGTGGACGAGGCCTCCCGTGACGCCGTGTCCGGCGTCCTGAAGAGCTGGCTGGTCTTCGTCCAGGTCATCTGCGTCGACTGGCTCACCCAGGAGACCTGCAGCCGCACCCAGCTGCGCGACATCTGTGTCGGCGCGGTTCTCGGCGCCCTCCGTCCGCTGCTGCCGGCCGAGGAGCCGGTCCCCGACCGGCTTTGACCGTCCGGCGGCGGGTACTCGACGCGGATGGACACGCCACTGGAACACATGGCCGCCGCGGGCTCGGCGACAGGGACGGTCGTCATCCTCCTGTGCGGCGTAATCATCACGGCCGCACTGGTGTGGGCGGTGCGGCTGGGCATCAAGGTGCGAGGGCGCGAGCCCGCACCTCCCGGGCCGGGGCAGCACCCCACGCCGCCGAAATCGGGCCCGGTGGGCGAGGAGCGGCAGATGCGTGAACCCAACGAGGTGCCCCGGGCCGGTGGGGAGCGGGACCGGCTCACTCCCCACGAACTCGGGAACGCGCCGAGCAGGCCGAGCGGGGACCAGACCCGACCCCGCTGGGGATAGGGACACGGACTGAGGGGGAACTCGGCCGGCAGGCGGACATGCCTGAACCGAGGAGAAAGGATCCGCGTCATGCCGGCAGGTTCGAACAGAAAGCGTGAGCGGCAGTACGAGCACATCAAGGAGAGTGCCGAGCGGCGCGGCGAGACCGCTGAGCGGGCGAAGGAGATCGCGGCGCGCACCGTCAACAAGGAACGGGCCCGCTCGGGAGAGGCCGCGCATCCGGGAAAGGTCTCCGTCCGGGACCCCAAGTCCGCCTACGAACGAGGCGGAGAGCGCTCCCACACCGGAGCCCAGGGCCCCACGAAGGACCAGCTCTACGAGGAGGCCAGGAAGCGCGACGTCCACGGCCGCTCCTCGATGACCAAGGAGCAGCTGAAGAACGCACTCGGCCGCTGAGGGTGTAACCCGCCCCGGTGGGCCTTCCGCCGGTCAGCCGCCCAGCATCGCCATCAGCTCGGGTGCGTAGCGGTCGCCGGTGACCGCGCCGTGCGGGGCCACCGCCTCGATGGAGGCGATGTCGTCGGCGGTGAGCGTCACACCTGTGGCGGCGAGGTTCTCCTCCAGGTAGCGGCGGCGCTTGGTGCCCGGGATGGCGACGGCGCCCTGGTGCTGGACCCAGGCGAGCGCCAGCTGGGAGGGCGTGACGTTCTTGGCGGCCGCGATCCGGCGGACCTCGTGGACGACGTCCAGGTTGCGGTCGAAGTTCCGGCCCTGGAAGCGGGGGTCCGTCCGGCGCCAGTCGTCCTCGGCGAAGTCGTCCGGGCTGGAGATCGCGCCGGACAGGAAACCGCGGCCCAGCGGGGAGTAGGCGACCAGGCCGATCCCCAGTTCCCGCAGGGCGTCGAGCACCCCATCGTGTTCGATGCCGCGCTCGAACAGCGAGTACTCGCTCTGCACGGCGGTGACCGGGTGCACGGCGTGCGCGCGCCGGATGGTCCGCTCGGAGGCCTCGCACAGCCCGATGTACCGCACCTTGCCCTCGGCGACCAGCTCCGACAGGGCTCCGACGGTCTCCTCGATCGGCACCTGCGGGTCGATGCGGTGCAGGTAGTACAGGTCGATGTGGTCGGTGCCCAGGTGGCGCAGCGAACGGTCCAGAGCCCGTCGCACATACTCGGGTCGGCCGTTGAGGGCGACCGGTTGGCCGTCGTCGGTGATCTCGATGCCGGTCTTGGTGGCGATCACGGCGGCGTCCCGGCGGCCGGTCAGCGCCTTGCCGACAAGCCGCTCGTTGGCGAAGGGGCCGTAGCTCTCCGCGGTGTCGAGCAGGGTGACGCCGAGTTCCAGCGCCCGGTCGATGGTGGCGAGCGATTCCGTCTCGTCGGTGGCGCCGTAGAAGGCGGTCATGCCCATGCAGCCCAGGCCCTGCGTGCTGACGGTGAGTCCCTGGCTGCCGAGTGCGCGGTGTTCCACGAGGGTGCCTCTCATTCATAACTAACTGGATAGGTACATCACCGTAGACCTCGTCTCCATCGATGTCAATAACTGGATAGTTACTTGGTAGGGTGGCCGGCATGTCACGCGACTCCAGCGCCACCAAGGCCCGGCTGCTCGATGCGGCCTTCGCCGAATTCGCCACCCATGGCATCGCCGGTGCGCGGGTGGACCGGATCGCCGAGGCGGCCGGAGCGAACAAGCGGCTGATCTATGTCTACTTCGGCAACAAAGAACAACTGTTCGATGCCGTACTGGAGCGGGCCCTCACGGCGGGCGCCGAGTCGGTGCCGTTCGATGTCGATGACCTGCCCGGATACGCCGGTGCGATCTTCGATCACCTCGTGGCCCGGCCGGACCTGATGCGCCTGCGCCTGTGGCAACTGCTGGAGCGCCCCTCCGCCACCGGATCCGAACCGGACGCCTTCCGCCGCAAGATCGCCGAGGTGGCCGACGCGCAACAGCGCGGTGACCTCACCGCGGACATGGCGCCCGCCGATGTCCTCACCATGGTTCTCGCCGTCTCGCAGGCATGGTTCTGGGCCGCTGGAGGCGTCGACGTGGAGGAGGGTGGCCGCGCCTGGTCGCCGGAGCGGGTCGCCCTGCATCGCACCGCGGTCGTCGAGGCCATCCGCCGGCTCGTCGGACCGAGGACGGCCGAGGACGGCGGAGAGGGCCGAAAAGGCTGAGCAAGCTCATGAGGGCTGATGGGGCTGATGGGGCTGATGGGGCTGATGGGGCTGATGGGGCTGAAGAGGCGAGGAGCCGGTCAGGCGCTGCCCTCACCCGCCCACCCTCACCCGCCTTCAGGCGCTGCCCTCACCCGCCTACTGCGACCGGTCCTCCAGATAGCGCGTGTGCGACTCCTGCCACCGGGCCTCCGTGTCGTGCAGCGCCGACGCCAAGCGCTCCGCCTCCTCGCGCAGCAGCGTCAACTGCCGCTCCAGATGCCGGTCGGGCGGCTCGGTGCCCGGGCTCAGCCGGGTCCACCACCGGGTTCGTACGAAGGTGTCGACGGCCTCCGGAACGTCCTGCCGTACGGCCCGCGACAGGACGTGTACATCCCGGGGTCCTGGGCGAGCAGCTCGGCCACCCAGCCCGGCCTCCAGCAGCGCGGCCAGCAGCTCGGTGAGCCGGGCGCGCGGCGCGGGCGGCAGATCGACGTCGGCGAGGTAGGCGCCGAGCTTCCCGAAGTCTTCCCGCACCGCGTCGAGCTGCGCCGACGGATCCGGGAATGCGGGCGGTTCCGGCCGCTCAGGTGGGGCGACCAGCGCGCCCGCGCCGTAGAGCCCGGCCACCACGACGGGCCAGTACGCGCCCGCCGCCCCGGTGAACGTCAGCACCAGGCCGAGCAGCCCGCAGACACCGCCCGCGATGTTCTTGCGGGACTCCAGGTAGCCGAGAACCCTACTGGTGGCCACGGATCTCCTCGAAGGCGCCGTCCAGCGAGCCGTTCCGGGCGTCGAAGAGGCGGCCGCCGGTCAGGTCGGCGATGTGGGACAGCTCGGAGTGGTCGAAGTCGCCGAACAGGATCGGGAAGACGGGGATCTCCCGCCGGGCGCCGGTGAGTCGGCGGTAGAAGCCGTCGAAGTCCTCGGCCTTGGCTCCGCCGGTGTTCTCGCCGTCGGTCATCAGCACGATCGAGGTGAACGCGTCGCGACCGGCCCCGAGATGGTCGTAGGCCGCTTCCAGCGAGGTGTAGATCGGGGTGCCGCCGTCGGCGTCGAGAGCCTCGGTGTCCCGCCTGATGGCGTCCAGACCGGCCTTCGGACCACCGCGCTCCACGACATGGGTGCGCACGGTCTTCACCTCCGAGCCGAAGGGCATCAGCGTGACCTCCTCGCGGTCGCGGAACTCGGCCGTGAGATTGGTGAGCGCCTTCTTCAGGGCGGCCAGCCGGCCGCCCTCCATCGAACCGGAGGTGTCGAGGACATACACCGTGCGGGAGGGACGGCGCAGGTCGTTCTCGTAGGAGTCGAGGAGCCCGTCGGCGACGCAACGGCTGCCGGGGGAGGGCAGTTCGTGCCGTCGTCTCGTGTCCGGGCCCGCCGCGGGCGGCACCGAGGTGACGACCGGGCGGCGGTGCGCGGTGTTGGTGATCAGCTTCTGCACGGCGGCGGTGCGCAGGTCCTCGGACACCCTGTACACGTCCTCGCGGGTGCGGGCGTCGCTCGCGGTGAGGGAGGAGAGCGGATAGTCCGCCGTGACCACGCCGTCCCGGGGCCGGATCACGGTCAGCCCCGCGATGCCCTTGAGGACGGACTCGTAGTTCAGCAGGGCGTCGACGTCACCGCGCCGCCGGTGGGCGGTGGCCAGCCAGCCGGACGAACCCGACGTCAGCTTCTGGCCCTTGAAGAACTCCTTCAGCCTCGGGGCGGCCTTGGCGACATCCGCGTCCGTGAGGGCTGACTGGGCGCCGGACAGGGCGGAGGCGACCGAGACCAGGGTGGAGAAACCCGAGTGGGAACGGGCCGGGTCGGTCATGCCGTAGGTCAGCTTCCCGTCCTGGACGGCCTGCTCGATCTGCGACCAGGTGACGCGTTCCGGCCGCCAGCCGAGTGCCTTGACGGTCGGGGTCCTGACACCGATCGCGACCGGGCTGGACATGACGGGTGTCTCGGACGGCACCTTGCGTGCCGCGTCGGGGCGCAGCCGCAGATAGTCGTTCGACGACAGCCGGAGCGCGTCGTACGCGCCGTCGGCCCTGCCCTTCGCGAGCAGTTCCACGTCGTCCAGCGTGCCCATGCAGGTGGGGCGGACGGTGACGCCGGTGTCCTTGCGCACCCGCTCGAAGACGGCGGTCATGTCGCTGAGTTCGCTGGAGGCGAGGACCCGGAGCGTGCCGGGTTCCGGGGCGGCCGGGCCGGCCCTGTGCTTGTCCTTCGTGCAGGCCGCGGCGGTGGCGAGGAGGGCGCAGAGAGTGGTGAGCACGGCCACGCCGCGGACGGACCGTCTCGTCGGAGCCTCCTCCCGGAATCCCAAGTTCCCCGGTGACTCGGGTGAACGGAAGGTGACCGGGTATTCCCGGTATGCAACCGGAGAGCGCGCTTCCGGGGCCGGGGCGCCGAAGGAACCCTGCGATGTGAGCAAGCGCTTAGTAGACTGTCCGGGGAGTGGCCCGTGTGGCGGAGATGCGGCAGAGGCAGAGAGGGACAGTCATGACGGTGTCGGGGGCCGAGGCCTTCTACGAGCGGGAAGCCGACGACCGGTTCCTTCCCACCGGCTACACGCGGGGACCCTGGGACGCGGGCTCCCAGCACGCCGGGCCACCGGCCGCGCTGCTCGGCCGGGTCGTCGAGCAACGGCCGGACGGACGGCCGCAGATGCGAGTGGCGCGAGTGACCTACGAGATCATGCGCCCGGTCCCGATCCGGCCGTTGACCGTGACCACACGGGTGCTGCGCGCCGGGCGCAGCGTCGAACTCGTCGAGGCGGCCCTGACCCCCGACGGCGGCCAGGAGGTGATGCGGGCCACGGTCCTGCTGATCAAGACCGCCCCGGACTCCGTGCCGGAGGTGTCGCCGGGCCCCCGGGTGCCCGGACCCGGCGCCGTGTCCTCGCAGCAGTTCTTCCCGGTGCCCTGGGACCAGGGCTACCACACCGCCATGGACGTACGCTTCGCCGCCGGTTCGTTCCTGGAACCCGGACCGGCCACGGCGTGGATGCGGATGCGGGTTCCCCTGATCGCGGGCGAGGAGATCACCCCCCTCAGCCGAGTGCTGACCGCCGCCGACTCGGGCAACGGCGTCAGCGCGACACTGGACTTCCAGCGCTACGTCTTCGTCAACGCCGACCTCACCGTCAGCCTGCACCGCCACCCCGAGGGCGAATGGGTCTGCCTGGACGCCAGGACGATGGTGGACGGCGCGGGCATCGGCCTCGCCGAGTCCGCCCTGCACGACGAGAAGGGCCCCCTCGGCCGCGGCACCCAGAGCCTGTACGTCACGGCGCGCGGCTGAGAACGGTCCTGCACCCGGCCGACATCCGCACCGGGGACGACACCTTCTGCGGCGCCACCGCCCACGCGGCCCCGCGGCACCCATGAGAGAACTCGCAGTGCCCTTCTCGCGAACTCGGACAAATCATTGCTAAATTGCGGGGCTGGCACGTAGGCAAGTTTTCCGACCGCCGCTTCGGGATGTCACCGGCAGACGGGTGCAAAGATGAGCACGGACGATCGCGCGGCGGTGACGACCGGCATCGCACGGCTGCACGCGTCACCCGGACTCGCCGGACCCGGGCGGCTCGGGCTGGTGACCAACCACACCGGCGTGCTGGCCGACCTGCGCCCGGCCGCGCCCGCGCTGATCGAGGCCGGGGCGCGGCTGGTCGCCCTGTTCGGCCCCGAGCACGGGCTGCACGGGACCGGCCAGGCAGGCCGGAGCAACGCCGAGACGGTCCGGGCCGACCCCGCCACCGGCCTCCCGGTCCACGACACCTACCGGTGCGACGCCGAAGAACTCGACACACTGCTGCTCGAAAGCGGCGTCGACACCCTGGTGTACGACCTCCAGGACATCGGCGCGAGGTTCTACACCTATGTGTGGACCATGTTCGACCTGATGCTGTCGGCGGCCCGTACCGGCGTGCGGTTCGTGGTCGCCGACCGCCCGAATCCACTCGGCGGACTCGTCAGTGAGGGCCCGTCTCTCGAACCGGCGTGGGCCAGTTTCGTCGGCCGGACCGCGATCCCGGTCCGGCACGGCCTCACCTGCGGCGAACTCGCCCGCCATCTCAACGCCTCCGCCGTGCCCCAGGCGGTCGGCGCCCCCGCCGAGTTGACCGTGATCGAGGCCGTCGGCTGGAAGCGCGGCACGGACGCGTACGGCACCGGACTGCCGTGGGTCGCGCCCTCACCGAACATCCCGACCCCGGCCACGGCCGCCGTCTACCCCGGCACCTGCCTGTTCGAGGGCACGAACCTCTCGGAGGGCCGCGGCACGACGCAACCCTTCGAGATTGTCGGAGCACCGTACATCGACGCGCGGTTCGCGCCCGCGCTCGCCGAACTCGCCCTGCCCGGAGTGCGCTTCCGTGACATGCGGTACGTACCGGCCTTCCACAAGCACGCCGGACGGCCGCTGCGCGGAGTCCAGCTCCACCTCACCGACCGCGAGGCGTTCGCTCCCGTGCGGACAGCTGTCGCCATGCTGGCCACACTGCGGCGGCTGTACCCCGACGACTTCGCCTGGCGCACCACGGACGGCGGCGCGGAAGGCACCGGCCACCGTCACTTCATCGACCTGCTCTGGGGATCCGACCGGCTGCGGCGCCTCGTCGACGCGGACGACGACCCGCTGCCGCTGTGCGCTCCACCGGCACCGCCCGGGCGGTGGGCCGGCGACCACGTGCTGCTCTACGGCTGAAGGAAGCGGACGCTCATGACGACTCGACAGCCGCCGCCCCACCGGCGCAAGGAAGGGCGACTCCGCCGATGACCGATGGCACGATCCGCCTGGCCCCCACGACTCAACCCATTCGTGGCTTCCGCGCGGGCGACGGCCCGCGGTTGGTGGAGTCGTGGCGCAGGAGCGCGCCGGCCGACCCGATCACCGCGGACCGCTTCCGCTCCCTGGTGCTGCTCGACGCCAACTTCGACCCGGAGGGGCTCCGGGTCGCCATGGACGGTGACCGGGTCGTCGGTGCCGCATACGCGGTGCGCCGTCTGACACCGATGACCGGCACCGACCTGGAGCCGCGGCAGGGCTGGATCCCGTTCTTCTTCGTCGACCCGGCAGCCCGCGGGCGTGGCCTCGGCCGACGGCTGCTGACCGAAGCCCTGGACTGGCTGGGCGGCCACGGCCGTACCCGGGTGGACTTCTCGTCGTACACCCCGAACTACATCCTCCCCGGCCTGGACACCGCGACGTATCCGGCGGCGGGCGGGCTCCTCGCGTCCCTGGGCTTCCGCACCCTGTACGAGGCGGCGGCGATGGACCGCAGCCTGGTCGGCTACCGCCTCCCGGAGGAGACCGCGCTCCGCCTGGCCGAACTGACGGCGCGGGGCCACCGGTTCACCACTCCCTCCGACGACGATCTGGTGGACCTCGTCGCGCTCGCCGGACACCGCTTCAACCCCGACTGGGCGCGCGCGATCCGGGAGTGCCTGGCGGCCGGTGCGCCGCTCGACCGGATCGTCGTCGCACGGGACCCCTCCGGCCGACTCACCGGGTGGGCGATGCACGGGGCGTACGAGTCGGCGGTCGAACGGTTCGGCCCGTTCGGCGTCCTGCCGGAGACGCGCGGCGCGGGACTCGGCAATGTCCTGCTCCATCTGACCCTGGAGCGCATGCGGGCGTGCGGCGCGCACTGCGCGTGGTTCCTGTGGACCGGCGAGCGGTCTCCGGCCGGACACCTCTACCGCAAGGCCGGATTCACCAGGACCCGGGTGTTCCAGGTGCTGCGCCGGGAGGCCGCCCGATGACGCCGACACGGCTCACCGGCGGCCTGAGCCGCCGTCACTTCGCGCTCACGCTCCCCCCGGCGCTGCTCGCCTCCGGATGCGCCGCGCCGCACCGGGGCACCGGGCGACCCGGGGACCCGATCGTCCTCACCCTGCTCTCCCACTACGCGAGCGGCGCGCTCAAGGAGGCCCTCCGGGGCCCGGTGGACGAGTGGAACGCCACCCACGACCGGGTCAAAGTGCGCACGACGGCCGTCGAGTTCAGCGACCTGCTGACCACGTTCATGGTCCGGCAGGCCGCCGGTCAGGGCGCGGACATCATCCACCCGTACTGTCTGTGGAACGGCCAGCTCGTCCAGGCCGGCGTCCTGCGGCCCGCTCCCCGCGCGCACGCCGAGGAAATCACGCGTGGCTACGGCAGGGCGGCGGTCGGCTCCTCCTCGGTGGCCGGCCGGATCTACGGCTACCCCACCGAGGTGCAGACGTACGCCCTCTACTACAACAAGCGACTGCTGCGCGAGGCCGGTGTGAGCGGACCTCCGCGCACCTGGGGGGAGTTGGAGGAGACGGCCTACCGCACCACCAGACGGGACCGGTACGGCAACACACTGGTCCAGGGGTTCGGGCTGTCGACCTACGACGACTCCACCACCGTCGGGCAGACCCTCGCCCTGCTCAACGCCGCCGGCGGCAGGTTCGTCTCCGCGGACGGCCGGAGCACCGCAATCGACTCACCGGCCGGACGAGCGGTGTTCGATCTGGAGCACCGCCTCGTCGGCAAGGGCGCGAGCGACCCCGGAGTCAACGTCTACAAGGCGTTCCCGTCGGGGCAGGTGGCCATGGTGATCAGCGCCGGCTGGTGGACCGGCAACCTGAAGGCCCTGATGGGCAAGGCCTACGGCGATGTCGGCGTCGCTCCGCTGCCCCTCCCCGAGGCGGACGGCCAACACGCCACGCTCTCCACCAGTTTCATGCTGGGCGTCAACGCGGCCGGCCGGCACCCGCGCGAGGCATGGGAGTTCCTGCGCTGGCTCAACACCGAGAAGGTGAGCGCGAAGAGCGCCGGGAAGAACGCGACGGCCACCCGGATGAGCCTGCTGCAGGCGTCGGTCGGCTCCATGACCGGCCGGGCCGACGACATGCGGACACTCCTCGGCGAGGACAGCGACCCCAATCTGCGCCCCTTCCTGGACGCGCTGGCGTACGCGGTGCCGGAACCGAACGGCGCGGGCGCCCAGCAGGCCAAGTCGCTTCTGCGCAAGAACATCGAGGCGCTGTGGACCGGTCAGCGGTCGGTCGACGAGTCACTGCGTACCACCCGCCGGCAGGTCGATCAGGAGGTGTCCCGGTCATGGTGAACGCGCTGGCGCCGGAGGCGGCCGAACCGGCGGTGCGTGATTCGCGCCCCGAGGTGACTGCTGCCGGTCGCCGTGGCCGCACCCGGCGCCGACAGACCGTCGTCGCCTACCTCTTCCTGGCGCCGACACTGCTCTTCTTCGCCGTCTTCCTGATCCTCCCGCTCGGCTTCGCACTGCTGCTGTCCCTGTCCCGCTGGACCGGGTTCGACCTCGGCGGCATCGAACCGGTCGGCTTCGACAACTTCGCCGCTCTCCTCGCGGACGGATCGACGTTCCTGACGCCGATCCTCACCAACACCCTGCTGTTCGCCCTGGGCACCGTGGCCCTCGCGCTGGCCGGCTCGGTGCTCGTCGCCACCTGCATCGACAGGCTGCGGTTCCAGGGACTTTGGCGCACCCTGTACTTCCTGCCGATCGTCACTACCGTCGTCGCCGTCGGCAACGTGTGGAAGTACATGTACGAGCCAGGCGGCCTCGTCAACGGTGTCCTGAACGCGGTCGGGCTCGGCTCGGTGGCCTTCCTCCAGGACCCGGACACCGCGCTGCCCTCGGTGGTCGTCGTCCAGGCCTGGGCGTCGGTCGGCTCGGCGATCCTCATCCTGACCGCCGGGCTGAAGTCCATCCCCGAGTCCTACTACGAGGCGGCCGCGCTCGACGGCGCCGGGTCCGCCACCGTCTTCTGGCGGATCACCCTGCCACTGCTGCGGCCTTCGCTGCTGTTCGTGTGCGTCACCCAGTTCCTCACCGGCCTCCAGTCGTTCGCGCTGATCATCGTGATGACCAGGGGCGGCCCCGGCGACGCGACCAACGTGGCCGCACTGGAGATGTACCGGCAGGCCTTCTCCTACGGAAACTGGGGCATCGCGAGCGCCGCCGCCTTCGTCCTGTTCGTGGTGGTCCTCGCGGTCACCCTGGCGCAGTTGTGGATCTACCGGCGCAGGGGAGAGGACGCATGAACCGCCGACGCTTCCCCTGGCTCGCGTATCTCGTGGTCGTGACCGGCGCCGCACTCACGGTGGTGCCGTTCCTCGACATGCTGATGACCTCGTTCAAGGGTCCCGGCGAGGCAGGCACGCTGCCCTACCGGTTCCTGCCCGAAGCCTTCGACCTGTCCAACTACCGGTCCGCGATCGACCAGCTCGATCTGCCCGTGCTGTTCCGCAACAGCGTCGTCGCCACCGCCACGATCACCGGCTCGGTGCTGCTCACGTCCTCACTGGCCGGCTATGCCCTCGCCAAACTCCGCTTCCCCGGACGGGACTTCGTCTTCCGTCTCGTGCTGTCGACGATGATGTTCCCGCCGTTCCTCTTCTTCATCCCGCACTTCCTGATCCTCGTGCACTGGCCGCTGGCGGGCGGCAACGACCTGTTGGGGCGCGGCGGCGCGGGTCTGACCGTCAGCATCATGGCGCTCGCCATGCCGTTCCTCGTCAACGGCTTCGGGATCTTCCTGACACGCCAGTTCATGATCTCGATCCCCGACGAGGTGCTGGAGGCCGCGCGTGTCGACGGGGCGGGAGAGTTCGCGGTGTGGTGGCGGATCGTGGTGCCGCAGACCAAGCCCGTCCTGGTCACACTGGGGCTGCTGACGTTCGTCGACGCCTGGAACGAGTACATCTGGGCACTGCTCGTCTCGACCGCCAACCCGGACGTGATGACCCTGCCCGTCGGTATCCAGCTCCTCCAGGACTATGTCGACCCGACCCGCACGATGCCCATCGTCATGGCCGGGCTGGTGATGAGCGTCCTGCCGGTGCTGGTGCTCTTCCTGCTGCTTCAGAAGTACTACATCCGCGGCGTCATGCTCAGCGGTCTCAAATAGCCCCCGCAGGGTCCGGGGCCACTTCGGTGGCGTGCGCCCTCGTCCGGGTGGATGCTGAGGAAACGCGCGTACGACGGGGCGTCACGCGAAGGAGGAGCCATGACGCACACCACTCAGGCGCCCCGGCACATCGCGGACCTGCGCGGGAAGCGCTACGGGGAGATCCTGCTCGTGTCTCCCGACGGCGCCGGCGGCCTGAAGGCGGCCGTGTACAACACGCTCGGCCTGAACGACTGCCCGGCGCAGTGGTGGAACGGCCTCGACCCCCGGGCGCTGGCCGAGCGGTTCCAGGTCCCGCTGGTGCTGCTGAACGGACCGCGCTACTGGGTGATCGACGAGCTCACGGCGTTCGCCACCGGGAAAGTGACCGACTTCGGCGGGGTCCGGGCCCGGCTGGTGGCCGAGGTGCGCATCCCCGCGGAAACCGATCCGACCGGAGCTCGGCCCAGGCAGTACTACATCGACACCACGGTCGAGCGGGACACCGAGTACGTCCTGTCCGCGGGCCGGCCGGTCTACTCCCTGCGCGACTCCGACGGGCGCGTGTACGTGCTCCAGGCGTACGCCCACATCGTGGACGACAGCCTGACCCTGGACTCCCTGGACACGCTCGGCGAGCGCCTGCGGCTCCCGCGGGGCTGGCGGTACGAGGTGCGCACCCCGAAGGCGGACTTGCGGGTGCGAACGGCGGACGGGGAGGCGCACGTCGTACAGGACGAGCTTCAGAACACGTACATGCTCCTCGTGACGTGAGCGGGGTGTGACCGGCGGCGGACGCCACCGGTACGGGACCTATGCCACCGGCTCGGGCTGCGGCTCCGGTTGCAGTACGGGTACGGCCTTCGGCTCCCACAGTCTCGTGGTCCGTATGTAGCCCTGGATCACCGAGCCCATCGCCAGCAACAGAAGGGGACCGAAGATCCACGGATGCGCGGCCATCTGCGTCGACAGGTAGCGGTACGACACCAGGAGCGCGGTGAAGACCGCGGCCCCGTAGGCGACCAGCTGGATGCCGGCCCGGTCCCAGCCACGTACCTGCGAACGCAGCGCGGTCTCTATCGTGAGCGTGAACACCACACCGGCAATGATGTCCGAACCGTAGTGATAGCCGAATCCCAGCGTCGCGCCCAGCGTGGCGATCAGCCAGAACGTGCCCGCGATGCGCAGCGCCCGCGGAGCCCTGCGGGAATGAATGAAGATCGCGGTGGCCCACGCCGTGTGCAGGCTGGGCATGCAGTTGCGCGGGGTGATGGAGTTGAACGCCATGTGGTGCGGCGAGTTGCCCGACGGCGTGTTCGGCCACAGGTCGGCCACCGCCCAGTGTCCGCCGTCGGCACCGTAGGCGAAGATCGGTCCGACCACCGGGAAGAGCATGTAGATGCCCGGCCCGAGGAGGCCGATCACCAGGAAGGTGCGCACCAGATGGTGGCGGGGGAATCTGCGCTCGGCCGCCACGTTGCGCAACTGGTACAGCGAGACGACGACCGCGGCCACCGCGAGCTGGATGTAGACGTAGTCGAGGACGTGGGCGCCGATCGTGCCGGTGGCGTTGACGATGCGGCCCGCTATCCACGAGGGGTCGCCCAACGCGTGATCGGCGGTCGCCACATACTGGTCGAGCACCGTCGGACGGGTCTTCGAGGTGATGAGCAGCCAGGTGTCACCGGTCTTGCGGCCGGTCACCAGCAGCAGAGCCAGTCCGACACCCTTGAGCAGCAGGGTGCGTTCGCGCCCGGTGCGGCGCGTGACGGCGATGACCGCACAGCCCAGAACCACCCACAGGGCGCCGTTGCCGAACCCGAGGAAGTTCGGCTTGCCGTTGACGGCCCACCGCGTCACCAGGAAGACGACGTCGACACCGATCGCGACACCAGCCGCGATGAACCGCTCCCGCCGGGTGAGCACCACCATCATCAGGGCCATGCTGGCGTACAGCAGCGGCCCCGACTTGGGGGGGAAGACCACCTCGCGCGCCTGGTTGGTCATCGGCCCCGGCAGGCCGTAGTGGCGTGCGGCGATCTCCAGCGCGATGAGGAACGCGAGGGCAACCGCCCCCACCGCGCCCCACAGCGCGATTTTGTTGTTTATTCGGGAAAACACCCGTGATGTTCTGGATATCAATTGTTTGGCCGTTTTGTTAGGTTTTGGTCGCGTAGTTGAGCTGTCGAAGTGCCGCCGGCCGACCCCGTCGCCGTCCCCCGCTCCTCGATGTCCATGAAGTGGAATCGTAGCGGCGCCCGGCAGAACGGTCGGGGGGAGCTCTCCGGATCCGGTCGTCACCCCGCCGGGGACGGCGCGGTCGGCGTGCGAGGATGAGACGCCATGACAGCTGGGCGGTGTGCTCGCACGTTACGGGCCGCGGTGTTCGCGGCCGTCTGCGTGCTGCTCGCCGCTCTGGGTCACGTCCTGATGTCCGGGAGCCATGTACCCGCGTGGGCGCTGGCCGTCGGTGCGGCGCTGACCGGTGTCGTGGGCTGGTGCCTGGCGGGGCGTGAGCGTGGACTGCCGTTGATCGTGACGGTTGTGGTCGGCGCCCAGGTCGTGCTGCACGAGGCGTTCTCCCACGCTCAGTCGGCATCCGCGAACGCCGCCTCCATGGACATGAGCCGCATGGATCACATGGATCACACGGCATACACGGGCCATATGGAACACATGGGTCATACGGGTCAAATGAACCCCATGGCGCATGACGCCCATTTGGGGCACTCCATGCATGATGGCTCGTCGTCGTTCGGCATGCTCGCCGCCCACCTGCTCGCCGCACTGCTGTGCGGTCTGTGGCTGGCGCACGGCGAGCGGGCCGCCTTCCGGATCCTGCGGGTGATGGCCGGGTGGCTGGTCGCGCCCCTGCGACTCCTGTTCGCCCTGCCCGTCACCCCGGACCGCCCCCGCCTCAATCCGCGCCGCCGCCCCCGCGACCGGGCACCGCGGCTTCTCCTTCTCGTCCACGCGATCACTTCCCGGGGCCCGCCCGAGGGGACCGCTGTCAGCTGACGACAGCCGGATTCCCGAGGCCGCTCCTTCGCCCCTCGGGCCACAGCCGTACGGCCGCACAGGCGCCGTAGCGCCACCGCGCTGCAGCGCCACCGTGCCGTAGGGCTGCCTCCTCTTTCGCTGGATTTCACTGGATTTCACCGGATTGCACCGGACCAGGCCTTCGCATGCCGCCGGTCCGGATCACGGTCGACCCCGAGAAGGACACCAGGTGATGACCTCCGCCCTGCCCACCTCACACGGCAAAAGCGGCACAACGGCAGCACTCGACGAATCGATCACCGCGTGGGCGCTGGCCGCCCGAGGCGGTGACACCGACGCGGTCGAACAGTTCGTGGGCGCCCTGCACCGCGACGTCCAGCGCTATGTCGCCCACCTCTGCGGCGACCCTCAGGCCGTGGACGACCTGGCCCAGGACACGTTCCTGCGCGCGCTCGGCAGCCTGCACCGGTTCGAGGGCCGTTCCTCGGCCCGGGCCTGGCTGCTGTCCATCGCCCGCCGCGCGGTGATCGACAGCTACCGGCACGCCGCCGCCCGGCCGCGTCGCTCGGACGTACCGGACTGGCAGACGGCCGTCGAACTGACCCAGCCGCGCGACCTGCCCGGCTTCGACGACGGCGTCGCCCTGCTCGATCTGCTGACCGCACTGCCCGACGACAGGCGTGAGGCCTTCGTCCTCACGCAGCTGCTCGGCCTGCCCTACGCGGAAGCCGCCGCGGTCAGCGACTGCCCGATCGGCACCGTCCGGTCCCGCGTGGCCCGCGCCCGGGCGACCCTGATGGACCTGCTCGCCCAGGCGGAAACGCGCTCCACCGTCGCGGCCTGACGGTTTTTGGAGGGTGCCGGTGCGGCAACCAGCACCGGCACCCTCCCATGGCCCGTGTCGCCAACTCGACTCGGCATAGGCGGAACTCACGGAAAGTCACGGGAACTCGCGCGGTGTCCGCGCCGACTTCTGGACGGGTGACGGAAGTTCGCCCGCCCGCCGACTGGATCCAGGAGTTGTTTCGATGCGTTCTCGTGTGTGGAGCGGTACGGCTGCCGTAGTGCTCGGCAGCCTGCTGGCGGTGGGCTGCGGCGACTGGGAGAAGGATGCCCCGAGCGCGGGCGCCGGCAGTTCCGCGGATGCCGCCCCGGGCACCTACCCGGTGTCCGTCACCGACTGCGCGGGCGTCAGGACCACCTTCTCCGCCGCCCCGAAGAAGATCGTCACCAGCAATGCCGCCGCCCTGGAGCTGCTTCTGCGCCTCGGTGTCGGAGACAAGGTGATCGGCACCGGCTTCCCGCCCGGCGAACACACCCTGCCCGGCGCGCTCGACGCACAGGCGCGGCAGGTGAAGGTGCTCAGCCGGACCGTCATCCCGAAGGAGAAACTGCTCGGCTCCGGCGCCGACCTCTACATCGACACCTTCGCCTCCATGGGCGGCATGGGCGGGTCGGGCATGGGCGACGCGCCGACCGCGCCGGAGTTCGAGGCCGCCGGAATCCACCACATCTACCTCAAGTCCACCGCCTGCGCGGCACAGAGCAGGACCCCGGTCACCGATCTGTCGGCGGTGGAGGCCGACATCGCCTCCCTCGGTGCCGTCACCGGCACGACCGCGCGTGCGAAGGAACTCGTCGCCGGGATGGAGGCGAAGGTGGCCGCCGTCCGGCAGGCGGTCGGTGACACGGCGGAGAGCGAGCGGCCCACGTACTTCTTCTTCGACTACGACGCCGGTACCAAACAGCCCACCGTCGTCTGCAACCGTCAGATCGCCAACGCGGTGATCACCCTGGCCGGAGCCCGCAACGTCTTCGCGGACTGCGCGGGCGACTACAAGCAGGTCGGCTGGGAGGACGTGATCGCCAGGAACCCGGACTGGATCCAGCTGGGAGTCCGCGACCGGGGGAGCGAGGCGGCGAACAAGACGGCGTTCGACGAGGCCGAACAGTGGCTGAAGTCCAACGCGGCGACCAAGGGCCTCACAGCGGTGCGGGAAGGCCACCTCCTGCGCGTTGGCTCCGAGCCGACGACCATCGCGGGAGTGCGCAACGCGGACACGGTCGAGGAGATCGCCAAGGCCCTCCACCCGGGCAAGGTCGGCTGACCATGGACTTCACACTGCCGCGCCGAAGGACCACCGGCGCCGCGCCCCGGTCACGGACGCTGCCCGCGGTACCGCTGGCGGCGGTCCTGGCGGTGCTGCTGCTGGCCGCGCTGACGGCCGCGGTGGCCTGGGGCTCCACGTCCATCGCACCCGGTGAGGTATGGGGCGTGGTGTGGCGGAGACTGTCCGGACAAGCCCCCCGGCCCGGCACCGACGACCTGATCGTGTGGCAACTTCGCGTACCGCGCGCCCTGCTCGCCGCCCTCGTGGGCGCGGGTCTCGGCCTGGTGGGTACGGCGGTGCAGGCGCTGGTCCGCAATCCACTGGCCGACCCGTATCTGCTGGGCATCTCCAACGGCGCCTCCCTGGGCGCGGTCGCCGCGATCGTGCTCGGCGCCGGGGCGGGCGGGGCCCTGGGACTGGGCCTGTCCGGCGCGGCCTTCGCCGGTGCGCTGGGCACCTTCGCGCTGGTGTGGGCGGTGGCCCGGCGTGGCGGGGGATTCGCACCGCTGCGACTGGTGCTCGCCGGAGTCGCGATCGGCCAGTTCCTGTCCGGCTTCACCAGCTGGCTGGTGCTGCGGGCCGGGGACGAACAGCAGACGCACAGCGTGCTGTTCTGGCTCATGGGCAGCCTCGGCGGAGCGAACTGGCAACTCCTCGCGGCCCCCGCCGTCGCCGTGCCCGCCGCCCTGCTCTGGCTCCAGGCGCGCGCCCGGGGACTGAACGCCCTGCTGATGGGCGACGAGACGGCCGCCGGACTCGGCATCGACGTGACCCGTCTGCGCCGTGAACTGTTCACGGTCACCAGCATGCTGACCGGCGTGCTGGTGGCCGTCTCCGGCGCGATCGCCTTCGTCGCCCTGATGGTGCCGCACGCCTGCCGTCTGGTCGTCGGCGGCGACCACCGGCGTCTGCTGCCGGTCGCCGCACTGTCCGGAGCGGTGCTGCTGGTCGTCGTGGACATCGTCTGCCGCACCGCCATGGACACCCAGGAGCTGCCGGTGGGCGTGGTCACCTCGCTGCTGGGCGCTCCCGCCCTGCTGTATCTGCTGGACCGACGCCTGGGGAGCGGCAGTTGAGGATCGACATCGAGAACGTGCACATCGCCTACGCCGGCCGCACCGTCGTCGCGGGCGCCCAACTGATCGCCGCCGAAGGCGAGATCACCGGACTGGTCGGGCCGAACGGCAGCGGCAAGTCCACGCTCCTGCGCACCGTCTACCGGCACCTGAAGCCCGCCGCCGGGCGGGTGCTCCTGGCCGGCACAGACCTGCGCGAGCTCACTCCGGCCCAGTCGGCACGGCATGTGGCGGCCCTCCCGCAGGAGCGGGGAAGCGACTTCGAGCTGACCGTGCGCGAGGTCGTCGCCATGGGCCGCACCCCCTACAAGCGGGCCTTCGCAGGCGAGGACGCCATCGACCGGGGCATCGTGGCGAAAGCCCTGACCGAGGTGGGCATGGAGGCCGCGGCCGGGCGCCGGTTCACGGACCTGTCCGGCGGCGAACGCCAACGCGTCCTGCTCGCAAGGGCCTTCGCCCAGAATCCCGACGTCCTGGTCCTCGACGAGCCGACCAACCACCTCGACATCCGCCACCAGGTCGAACTCCTCGCCCTGCTCCGGGCCCAGCGCCGGACCTCACTGGTGTCACTGCACGACCTGAACGCGGCCGCCTCCGTCTGCGACCGCGTCCATGTCCTGCACGAGGGTTCGGTCGTCGCCTCCGGCCCGCCCCGCGCGGTCCTCACACCCTCGCTGATGGCAGAGGTGTTCGGGGTGCGAGCGGCGGTCATCGACCATCCGCTCACGGGCGACCCGCTGATCGCCGTCGACCACCAGGCGCCGGCCACGACCCTGAAGGTGGCAACGTGACGGACCAGGGTTCCGGTTCGGGGCAGCCCGGCGACATACCCGCCGGGGAGGACCGCTGGCTGCTCGTTGCCGTGGCGGGCGTGCTGTCGTTCGTGGCGATGCTCGACATGAACATCGTCAACGTGGCCCTCGCGGACATCGCCGACGGCCTGCGCGTCTCCGCCGCCACCGCCCAGTGGGCCGTCCTCGGCTACCAACTCGCCGTCGTCGCCCTTCTGCTGCCCGTCGGGCGATGGCTGGCCGGGGCGGGCATCCGCTCCGCCGTGCTCACCGCCACCACCGGTTTCGCGGTGTGCGGGGCGCTGGCGGCCGCCGCCCCCTGGGCCGCCTGGCTGATAGCCGCTCGCATCGCGCAGGGCGCGTTCGGCGCCGTGCTCTTCGTTCTCATGCCGGTGCTGGCGATGCGCTCCGTACGACCCGGCAGCAGGGGCCGGGCGATGAGCGTACCCGCGACCCTGGGCCCGCTCGGCGCAGTGACCGGCCCGGCCGTCGGCGGCCTGCTGCTGGACCACCTGGGCTGGCACTCCGTCTTCCTCGTCAAGATCCCCTTCTGTCTGCTCGCCCTGGTGGTGGCCCGGCGCGCGATGCCGGACGACGGCGGGCTGAGCCGTCCCACGCCGCGCTCGGCCGGGGACGCCCTCCTGGTGGCCACCGGGACGGCGGCTCTGCTACTGGCGCTGACCCTGGCGGCGGACCGTCCGGCATGGCTGCTCCTCGCACCGGCGGCCGCCGTGCCGCTGTGGTGGTGGCTGCGCGGGCCGGGCGGCCGTCCGGTGACCGGAGTGCTGCGGATCCCGGGACTGCTCCGCGCCCACTGCGCGGTGCTGTCCCTCGCGGCAGGGTTCGCCGCCATGCACTACGTCGTCGCCCTGCACCTCCAGCGCGACGACGGCGTCAGCGCCACGACCACCGGGCTCACCGTGCTCGCCTTCCCGCTGGGCATGGGCGTGGCCGGCCCCCTCGGCGGACGCCTCGCGGACCGGTACGGGGCACGGCCGGTGGCCACCATCGGCGCCGTCCTCACCGCGGCCGGACTGCTGCTGCTCGTCCCGCTGGGTGACGGCTGGACACCGTCGACGGTGGCCTGGCGGCTGGCTCTGGCCGGTGTCGGCATGGGCCTCACCGGCGGTCCGACGCAGGCGCTCGTCATGGGGGCCGCACCTCCCGGCCAGTCCGCCGCCGTGGGGTCCACCGTCCAACTGGCCCGCAGCCTCGGCTTCACCCTGGGCCCCGCCCTCGCCACCGCCGCCTGGGCACTCGCCGGACCCGACGGCGGCGTACACGCCGGTCTGGCGCTGGCCGCCACCGCCGCCTGTCTCGCCGTACCCCTGCTCGCACTGCCCGGCCGGCATCGCTCCGACAGGACCACCGACACCGTGTCCCTCTGACCCCCCCCTGACCCCTCAACCCGTCTGATCCCTCGGGCTCATTCGGCCCTCTCCGACCCAGGAGCTCTCCATGTGCGGAATCACCGGCTGGGTGTCCTTCCACCGTGACGCCCGGACCCAGGCACCGGTCATCGAGGCCATGACGGCCACCCTCACACCGCGCGGCCCCGACGCCACGGGTCTCTGGCTCGGCGAGCACGCCGCGATCGGCCATCGCCGACTGGCCGTCATCGACCTCGAAGGCGGCACGCAGCCGATGACCGACCGTCCCGAGCGGCCGGACATCGTGCTCAGCCACAGCGGCGAGATCTACAACCACCACCGACTGAGGACCGAACTGCGTGGCCGGGGCCATGCGTTCCGCACCCGCAGCGACACCGAAGTGATACTGCGGGCCTACGCGGAGTGGGGCGAGGCCGTGGCCGATCACCTGGACGGCATGTTCGCCTTCGCCATCTGGGACGAGCGGGCACAGCGGCTGGTCCTGGTGCGCGACCGGCTCGGCGTCAAACCCCTGTTCTGGTCAGCCGTCGACGGCGGCCTCGCCTTCGCCTCCGAGCCCAAGGCCCTCTTCGCACACCCCGGGATACGGCCCCGCGTCGACGCGGACGGGCTGCGGGAGGCGTACAGCCTACTGTTCAACACCGGGCCGACGGTGTGGTCCGGGATCCGGGAGGTCGAGCCCGGGGGAGTGCTGGTCCTCGACCGTGACGGCATCCGCGAACACCGCTACTGGCGACTGGAGGCCGAGCACCACACCGACGACCGCGACACGACGGTGGAGCGCGTCCGTGAGCTGGTGGGCGCCGCGGCCCGCGGGCAGCTGGAGGCCGACGTCCCGCTGTGCAGTCTGCTGTCCGGCGGCATCGACTCCACCGTCCTGACCGCCCTGCTGGCCGACGAACTACGGCTGAGGGAAGGCCCGGAGGCGAGGTTCCGCTCCTACGCCGTCGACTACAGCGACCAGGCCGAGCGCTTCACGGGCGACGTCCTGCGCACCGGTCACGACACCCCGTACGCCACCGAGGCCGGCGCCTTCATCGGCACCGACCACAGCACCGTGGTCCTCGACCCGCGCGCCCTGCTCGACCCCGAGCACCGCAAGGCGGTCGTCGTGGCCCGCGACTCGCCGATCGGCGTGGGCGACATGGACACCTCGCTGTACCTGCTGTTCGGCGAGATCCGCCGGCACTCCACCGTCGCGCTGTCCGGCGAGGCGGCCGACGAGGTGTTCGGCGGCTACCCGTGGTTCCACAGCCCGAAGGCGCTCGCCGCCGGGACCTTCCCCTGGCTGTTGGTCACCGGCGACGAGGCGGCCATGCCCCTCAACCCCGAACTCAACCTGCGCATCGGCGAGTTCCGCGACGACACCTACCGCGACGCACTGGCCGCCGTACCGCACCTCGACGGCGAGAGTCCCGCCGAGCACCGGCAGCGCGAGATGCAGTACATGTCCCTGACCCGATGGCTGCGCCAACTCCTGCACCGCAAGGACCGCCTGAGCATGGCTCAGGGACTCGAGGTGCGCGTCCCGTACTGCGACCACCGGCTCGTCGAGTACGCCTTCTCCACGCCATGGGCACTGAAGAGCTTCGACGGCCGGGAGAAGAGCCTGCTGCGCGCCGCGGGCACGGGCCTCGCCCCGGACTCCGTCCTGCACCGCCCCAAGAACCACTACCCGGCCACCCATCACCCCGACTACAACCGGGGCCTCCAGAACATGGCCCGCGACGCGCTCGCGAACGAGCAGGTACGCGCCCTCGCCGACGAGACCCGCGTGAAGCCCTGCCTCGACACCCCGCCGGAGCGGCTGGAGTGGGGCCACCGCCTGCGTCTGGAACGCGTCGTCGACCTCGCCCTGTGGCTCGACCACCACCGGCCCGAACTCGCCCTCTGAGGAGCCCCCGTATGACCCTCCAGGAGCCCAAGTCCGCCAGCGGTCCGGACGATCTGCCCGACCCCGTCCCGTTGCTGGGCTGCCCCTACAAGAGCGACCCCTACCCCCTCTACGAGCGGATGCGCGAGGCCGGTCCGGTCCACCGCGTGCTCTTCCCCAGCGGTGTGCGGGCCTGGCTCGTCACCGGCTACGACGCCGCGCACTCCGCGCTGAACGACGACCGGCTGGGCAAGAACCACGACCGCGGCAACGACCGCTGGCGGGCCCGCGCCTCGATCATGCCCGAGCCGCAGCACTCCCAGCTCCAGGTCCACCTGCTGCACCAGGACCCGCCCAAGCACACCCACATGCGGCGCTTCGTCACCGACGCCTTCACCCCACGCCGTGTCGAAGCCCTGCGCCCGCGCTTCCAGCGGCTGGCCGACGCGCTGATCGACACCCTCCCCGAAGCCGGGCCGGCCGACCTCGTCACCGGATTCGCCGCCCACTTCCCCTTCCAGGCGCTCGCCGAGACGATCGGCCTGCCGGGTGAGCTGGCAGACCGCTTCGACCGGGACTGGGGCAAGGTCGTCCAGCCGGTCGGCCCCACCGACCCGGGACGCCCGGTGTACGAGGCCAGGCTGCACGGCCTCCAGAGCTACATCGCCGATGTCGTCGCCCACAAGCGGGAGCACCCGGAGGACGATCTCCTCAGCCGTCTCGTCGTGGCCCGCGACCGCCGCGAACTGTCCCAGGAGGAGCTGGATTCGATGATCTTCCAGCTGCTCGTCGCGGGCCAGGAACCGGTCACCAACCAGATCACCACGGCCCTGATCGCCCTCCTCCGCCACCCGGACCAACTCACCCGGCTGCGCGACCGACCGGGCCTGCTGCCCCGCGCGGTCGAGGAACTCCTGCGCTACGACAGCGCCTTCGAGCTCACCACGTGGCGCTTCTTCGACCGGGACAGCGACCTGCACGGCACCGGCGTCCCGGCGGGCGACTCCGTGATCGTCTCGCTCTGCGCCGCCAACCGCGACCCGCGCCGCTTCCCCGAACCGGACACCCTCGACCTCGGCCGCAGCCCCAACCCCCACCTCGCCTTCGGCCACGGCATCCACTTCTGCCCCGGCGCCGCCCTCGCCCGCACCGAACTCCGGATCGCCCTCGGCACGCTCCTCGCCCGACTGCCCGGCCTGCATCTCGCCATCAGGGACGAGGACATCGAGTGGATCCCGGCCGTCCTCGGCCGCGGCACCAACCACCTGCCCGTCGGCTACGACCGACGCCTCTGACACCGGCCCGCTGACCCCGGCGCCCGGCCACCACCCCGCCGCGGCGCCATGCCGGCGTGCCCCGAAACTCCCTCGTACCCCCGGAGCAACGACATGTCACCGACGACCGCGCCCCACACCCACCCCACCCGGATCGCCACCGGGATCCTCGGTCTGCTCCTGCCCCACCACCGCACGAGCGGCCCCCTCACCGACCGGCCGACCGCCGAATCGTTCCCCCACCAGCTGCGCCGCATCGCCGACTTCGTACGCGAGGACACGCCCGTCGTCTTCACGCTGCCAGGCTTCCCGTGCAAGTCCCCCAACCCGGCGAAGGTCCTCGGCCACCTTCCCGACCAGGGCGAGCGCCTCTCCCTCGGCTTCCTGAACACCCTGTGCGCCGACATCGAGCGGATCCACCCGCCCGGCGCCCGGGTCGTCATCTGTTCGGACGGCCATGTCTTCGGCGACCTCATCGGTGTCCCCGACCGCCACATCGACGCCTACGCCGACGACCTGCGCGCCCAGATCGGCCGACTGGGCCTGGACAGACTGTCCGTCTTCGACCTCCGTGACGTCCTGGGCGATCTGCCGTACGACGCGAAACGCGCCCACGTCCACGACCGCCACGCGCCCACCCTGGACGCCCTGCGCTCCGAAGTCCGATCCGACGAACAGGCCCTCGCCCTCTACCGCGGCATCACCCGCTTCCTCGTCGAGGACACCGCGGACTGGACCGGTACCCGCTCCGCCCTGCAACGCGCCTGCCGGCAACGTGCCTACGGCGTCATCCAGCGCAGCCGCGCCTGGGGCGACCTGATCGCCGGGCACCACCCCCGCGCCGTACGCCTCTCGATCCACCCGCAACCCCTTGGCGCCCCGAAGTTCGGCATCCGCCTCCTCGACGCGCCGGATGCCTGGACCACGCCCTGGCACTCCGCCGCCCTGCGCCGAACGGACGGCACCTGGACGCTCGCGCCCCGGGCGACGGCCGCCCGTCTCGGCCGTCTGGTCCGGAGCGACGGCAGACCCAGCCACTTCGAACAGTGCCGGGCGGTGTACCTGATGTCGGGGGAGGCGGAACGGTAGGCAGCCGATGGTGGCCATGGTCCGGTGGGGCTGGTTCGGTTGCTCCGTTCGTACCGTCCGGACCGCAGTGGCACTCAGTTCGAGCGCTTCAGCACCACGACCCCGTCGTCGCTGCCCACTGCGGTGTACCCGGCTTGGCGGTCCGCTTCCAGCACCTTCGCCTCGGTCGCCACGTCGTACGGCCAGCGTTGGAACAGCGGCACGGCGGTGTCGACCACGAGCCACTGTGGATTGGGGCGGCTTTGGGCCCAGCCGAAGATGCTCACGCTTGTGCGGTTCGAAAGGTGGGGCACCAAGGTGTTGGTGGCCTGCACCGTCACATTGTCGGGGACCAGGGCCATCATTCGCTGCGCTGCGGCGACATGAGGATCGTCCTTCCACGTGGCCGGCTGGAAGACCGCCCAGAGCGCGAACTGGGGGAAGATCAGCAATGTGATCGCGGCACAGCCCATGAGGTACCGGTTCAGACTGCCGCGGGACGAACGACGACGCTCCAGGGCATCCACGAAGGCGATGAAGACGATCGGCATCAGGACCAGGGAGTGGTGAGCGCCGTAACCCCAGCCGATGTCGTAGTTGGCGACGAACCGCCCCAACAGGTTGGGCAGCGCGATGAGGATCAGCGGAGATCTCATGGCCAGGCCCAGTGTGGGTGCCAGCACGAGAAGCAGCGTGGTCGACTTCACTTCGGGCGTGATCACACCCACGGTGTAGCGGTAGAGAACATCACCGAATCCGTGACCACCGGGTGGCATCAACCACTCCGCGCGGTTGTACCCACCGTCGGTGTTCAGCGCCGGCATGACGATCAGCAGGGCCACGATGGTGGCCACCAGGCCGGTCAGGACCGTGATGACGCCGAGCTTCCGGCTGCCGCGCCAGATGATGAAGCCGCCGATCACGGCCGCGGTCATGCCGAGATCCTCCTTGACGAGGATCAGTGGAAGGGCCCAGAGCGCGGCTCGACGGAGACGCCCCTCGACGAGGCTGATCAGCGAACACGTGATGAGCGGTACCGCGAAGGCCACCTCGTGGAACGAGACCTGCAGAGCGCTCGCGACACCCCAGGAGAGTCCGTACGCCCCGCCGATGACCGCGGCCGCGACGTCACCCAGCCTCCGGCGTGTCCACAGGACCAGGGGCAACACGCTCGACGCGATCAGGGCGGCCTGCACGACCATGAGGGTCTTGGGTGTGGGCCACAGGTCGTAGAACGGCGCGACGAGTGCCAGGATCGGAGAGAAGTGGTCTCCGAGGACTGGAAATCCCGCTCCCCTGACTTCCGATACAGGCCAATGCCCATGAGCATAGGAGCGAACGGCCTGTTCAAATACCCCCAGGTCGAAGCCGAACGTATACAGACGCTCATGCAGCCGGAACGAAAACGACGTGTAGAGGAAGAACAGCGCCCCCGTCAGAGTCCACATCCACCAGGTGATACGGAGTCGGCCGGCCTTGGCCGCTTCGCTGTCCGTCTCGCTCCCCAGCACCGACTGCACGGATTCGCTGGGATCGGTGGTGGAGACGGTCATGATGGACCTTTCTGAGCGACACGCAATGCCGATCGCCCAGTATGCCAGCGCCGGTGTTCCATCCATCTCCTGAGAACCCCCGCGAGTTGTGGGAGAACGAGTGATCTTCCCGGCAGACATGTGATGGTCCTTCGAACTATTCGCCTTGGGACCGGACGGCCGGTCAGAGGAAGAGGACTGTGCCGGGAACAGCCATCGGCCCACCCGCCGGCGCAAACGGGTGAAGTGCCTCCGCCGAGTGGTCGGCCGGCCGACCCACCGCCGTCTGACGCGGGGCCCGTGACTCGGCCCCACCACACTCCGGAAAACCGTCGGACATTCACGCACCCGACAACGTGACAGCACCCGGCGGCGTGCCACAGGACAACCGGCTGCCGTCTCGCCTAACGTCGCCTGCGTCCCATTTCGGCGGTCAGCATGACCGGATCTCCAAGAATTTCGCCCTCGCCCGGCGTATGCCGGGGAGGGCATGGAAGGTGGCCGAGGCGTGACCGTCACAGCCCGAGCACAGGCTCCCTTTGCCCTGCGCGACCTGTTGCAACCAGTCAGGCCGACCCATGTCGTGGATGTCGGAGCCAACCCCATCGACGGCGACCCGCCGTACAAGGGCATGCTGGAGGCCGGCCTGTGCCGGGTGACCGGATTCGAGCCCCAGCCGGAGGCGCTCGCCGAACTGCAACGCCGCAAAGGACCCAATGAGACATACCTGCCTCACGCGCTGGGCGACGGCGACACCCACACACTCCGCGTCGCCGTTGCCTCGGGGATGACCAGTCTCTTCCGGCCCGATCCGAACCGGCTCGCGCTCTTCAACGGCTTCGGTGAATGGGGACGGGTACTGGAGGAGATCCCCGTCCCCACCCGTCGTCTCGACGAGGTCGAGGAGGTTGGCGCCTTCGATCTCCTCAAGATCGACATCCAGGGAGCAGAGCTGATGGTCTTCCAGGGGGCCGGCCAGAAGCTGGCCGAGGCGGTAGCGGTCCACACAGAGGTTTCCTTCGTTCCCCTGTACGAGGACCAGCCGGTATTCGGCGACGTGGATCAGGAACTGCGCTCCCGGGGATTCATTCCGCACACATTCGCAGCCACCAAGCACTGGCCGATCGCCCCGGTGGTCTTCGGCGGAGACTTCCGCCGGGCACAGCATCAACTGCTGGAGGCGGACGTCGTGTACGTACGTGACTTCGGGCATCTGGAGTCGATGACCGACGAGCAGCTCAAGCACATGTCGTTGATCGCCCACCATGTCTATGGCTCGAACGACCTCGCTCACCGCTGCCTCGCCGAACTGGTACAGCGTGATGTCATCACCCCTGACACCCCCAACCGCTATCTCGCCTCGCTGAACTGATTTTCCCCTGCCCTGCGCAAGCAGGCCGGATGCGGCACAGAAATGACATCACGGCGGATCGGAATCCTGGAGAAGCGGATGAAGCCGAGAGTTTGCCTCAACATGATCGTCAAGAACGAAGCTCACGTGATCAAACGTTGCCTTGACTCGCTTCGTCCCTTGATCGATACGTGGGTAATCGTTGACACGGGTTCCACCGACGGCACCCAGGACATTATCCGGGATGTGTACTCCGACATTCCCGGGGAACTCCACGAGCGGCCATGGAAGGGTTTCGGGGAAAGTCGCACCGAAGCAATCGAACTGGCCAGGGATTCCGCGATGTACCTCCTTTTCATCGACGCCGACGACGAAATGGAGATCGATCCTGGTTTTCGAATGCCGAAACTTACCCGCGACGCCTACATGGTGGCACTCCATGATGGGCCGATGATTCACTGGCGTCCCGCCTTGGTGTCCACCCGACTCGCCTGGCGCTACGTAGGAGTGATGCACGAGTACCTTGAATGCGAAAGAAAGCACGACCGGGCGAAAATTGAGGGGTTCAACATCCGCTCCCTCGGCGGCGGAGCGCGCCTGAAGGAGCACGGGAAACGTGCCAAGTACCTGCGGGACGCTGCGATCCTGGTCGAGGGGCTGCGGCAGGAGCCGGACAACGCACGGTACGTCTTCTATCTCGCCCAGAGCTGGCGCGATGCCGGTGAACCCGAAAAGTCCCTCGAAGCCTACGATCGCCGAGCAAGAATGGGTGGCTGGGTGGAGGAGGTGTTCTGCTCCAACCTCTACGCCGCGCGCCTCGCGGAGCAGCTGGGGCATGATTTCGGCAGTGTGATGGACCGGTACATTCGTGCCTATGAGGGCAGGTCGGTCCGCGCCGAGGCCCCGGGTGAGCTCGCTCGCGTGTGCCGGCAGGCCGGGCACTGGCAGATGGCGTACGCGTTCGCGGGCTCGGCCATCCGTATCCGTCGACCGGACGACATTCTTTTCGTCGAGCCCGGTTGGTACACCTGGCGCGCACTCGACGAGTTCTCCATCGCCGCCTACTGGACCGGCCGGTACGGAGAGGCGCAGGAGTGCTGCGAAAAACTCCTGCGCAACAGTTCGCTCCCCGAAGGCGAGCGTGATCGAGTGGAGAGGAACCTCAATCACGCACGCATGAAGTTGAGCCCCTCGGGGGTGTGACACTTCGTGACACGGCTTGCGGTCCGCCTCCCGGGGGCTATGGCGCCTCGGGGGAGACCGGGTGTGAGCTCGTCCGGTAGCGGCTGCGGAACTCGGCCAGCAGTTCGTCGGTGGCCACGGCCCCGGCGCTCACCGCGGCGTGGACGTCGCGGAAGTAGTTCTCGTATCCGGCCGGAGTGTAGAGGCACAGGGCGCGGGTGAGCACCGTTCCCGCGTTGCGGAAGCCGTGCGGAGTGCCGCGGGTCGCGGCGAGCACATGCCCGGGGCCGGCCGACACCTCACCGTCGCCGGTGTGCAGTGTCAGTTCCCCTTCGAGAACGTAGAAGTACTCGTCGTGACCTTCGTGCACATGTGGCCGGGCGCCGATGGTGCCAGGGGCGAGGCTGAACTCCTCGAGCGCGAAGTGCCCGCCCGTGTGCTCCCCGGTGAGGCGGAAGAAGTGCGCGACACCGGCGACGTCCAGGAGCTCACCCTCCGCGGGACGGCGCAGCAGCGGGTGGCCCGGGATCCTGTGCTGATCATCGGTCATGTGGGCACGATACCTTCACATGCGCGAGGCCATGGCCAACGGTGATAAGGGCACCCATCGATGACCACCTGCCAGGAGGGAGTCCGTGCCGTGGTCGTGATCGCCTGTCTGCTGCTGCCGGTTGTGGGGGTGCTGCTGTACGGCATGGACCGTGTGGAGGAGTGGGTGACGCGTGGGCCCAGGGTCGCCCGGCACGCCCGCGCCCGGACGGCCCGGCCCTCCTTCCGCTCCGCATGGTTCGGAGCGGGAGGGGTGGGCAGTCGGAACAGGTCAGGCATGCGGCAGGTCACTCCGAGGAGTCATCCATGACCACCTTCGTCATCACAGTCCCCGGCACCTTCACCACCGGCATCACCACCGCCACGTGCACGGCGCTGAAGGAGAGGCTGTCGTCACAGCACACCGGTCTCAGCGAGAGTGAGGGCCTGGACCTGCTGACCGTCAACGAGGACAACACCTTCTCGGTACGCCTCGAAGTCGATGCCGCGGACCGGTACGAGGCCGCGATGGACGCCACGGAGCAGCTGGCCGGTGCGCTGCGCGAAGTGGGAATCCCGGACGGCGAGGCCCCGCTGGGGCCGCCCGCCGTCACGGGCATCGACAGCGACTGACCGGAAACCTCCCCGGCGAGCGGTCGGCGCACGGTGCGCGAGGACCTGCCCGGCGCCACCGCGCGGCCTCAGCCCGCAGCGCGTTGACGTGAGGCCGGCTGGTACTGGGGGCCGGCCGTCTCGTCCACGCGGGCGAGCAGAAGCTCGCACGGAGGCTCGAACCGTTCGGCGAACTCGTGTGCGGCGTGCTCGCCGAGGAGCTGCCAGGGAAGGACGGTCCGCTCGTCGGTGAGATCCTCGATCCGCTGGCGAAGCCGCAGGCCCTCGGGGAGCGCCCGCCGGTCCGCGGCCAGCCCTTTGCGTGTCAGGGACTCCCAGCCCGCGTCGATCTCGTCCCCGGTGTGCCCTCGGGACTTGCTCAGCCAGTCGTCCTCGTATCCCAGCCATTCGTTGTGCAGGATGGACGCTTCCGACGAGGTGAGACCCGCCGCCGCCACCAGTGCCCAGTGCGTGTCCCCTCGCCATTCCCGCAGCAGGTTGACCGCGTGCCAGCCGGACAGCAGGGGGGACTCCGGCCGGGGCATGGACAGGGTCGCTCCGAACAACGTGCGCCCGAGCAGGGGAAGCCGCTCGACCACCGCCCAGAGCGCGGGCCCCGTGTCGCACAGAGGCTCGACGATTCCGGGCGCGTGCGACCGCAGGCCCTCCTCGACCGCCTCGTCGCGCAGACTCCAGAAGTCGCGGAAGGCGTCAGGACTCTTCACCAGGTCGAACGCCAGCCGGATGCCCGCGGCGCTGATGGTGCCGAACGAGGCGATCAGCGCCTCCGCTCCCGCCGGGGCGAGCGGTGCGCCACGGGACGCGACATACCCGATCGGCCCGGCCAGGAACCCGTCCAGACCCCATGCCTCATAGCGTGCCACCGCCCCCGGATCCCAGAAGATCCAGCCCACGGTGGTCTGCACGGACCGTGCGTTCCGCCGGCTGATCGCATACCACTTGTCCTCGGCCTGCGGACCGAAGTGCAGCTCGGATCCCATGCGCCCACGCCTCCGTCACTTGCCTCGCCGCGAGTGATCCGGCATCACGCGATGCCCGGAACTGAATGATCCGGCCTCGCGGCGATCGCGTCCAGATGGAGCCCGGGCGTCATCAGGGCCGTGGCGCCGCACCTTCGTCGACGGGCAGCGGAACGGGTTCCTCCGGTGGCCGGGTGCCGGTCTGGCGGGAGCCCGGGCCCACGGCGGTCCCCGCAGGTGTCCCCGGCTCGGCCGTCGCCCGGTCCATGCGGCGCAGCACCAGGTGAATCAACGGTATGAGCACACAGGTGACCGCGGCGGACTGCCACAGCAGCGCGTCCAGCCGGCCCGCCGCCAGATACGCGCCCGCGGCCACCGCCGCCAGAGCGCACACGCCCCGGTCCACGATGCTCTCCACCGACAGCAGGGTGGCCCGCGGCGCACCCGGCGGAATGGCGTCGTTGATGAGCTTGCGCTGCACCGGGTAGCAGAACCCGGTGAGCGCGGCGAACGCGCACAGCAGCCCGACCACGGCCCAGGGCCCGCCGACGGTCGTGCCCGCCAGGGCGGCGGCGAGCGCCACGCTCAGCAGGGACACCCAGGCCGCGGGCGACAGCCGGGACCCCAGCCACTGCGGGCGGGCGGAGGCCACCGCCTCGGCGACCGTCATCGCCGCGAGCACACTTCCGTGGGTGCTCTCCCCGATGCCGTGCCCCAGCAGCACCGGCTGGAACAGATTGACCTGGCAGATCCGCGACAGCGTGAACACCGCCACGCCCTGCACCATGAGCAGGGCCAGCCACGGTGAGGACCGCAGCGTGCGCAGGGCGGCGCCGGTGTCGCGCAGCAGGGTTCCGCCGCGCCGCCCGGTCCCGCGCGGTGCGCCACCGGGGTCGGGCGGGGCGAGCCGCGGCAGGGCGAGGGCACAGCCGAGTGAGCCGGCCGCGCTCGCCGCGCTGAGCACGTACGGGGTCTGCGGGGCCAGGGTCATCAGCGGTCCGACGAGCGGCCAGCAGACGACCTTGGCGGCGAGACCGAGGGCACGCGCCGTACCCTCCGCCCGGAGGTAGTGCGCGCCCGCTCCTTCGGCGCGCAGCCCGTCGTACAGACAGGCGCTCGCCGCGCCCGAGGTCAGGGAACGTCCGGCGGCGATGGCGAGGAAGTGCACGAGGAAGCCCGTGTACGAGGGCGCCAGCACCGGCATCATGTTCGCCGCCGTCATCACCACCGCGCCCGCGCGCAGGCAGTTCCGGGCGCCGATGCGGTCGGCGACGAGCCCGGTGGGGATCTCGAACAGACAGAAGGCGATGTAGTAGATGCTCTGGATGCCGAAGATCTGCCCGTCCGACAGGCCCGCGTCCCGCTGGTAGGCGTAGAACACGGGCATCCACCACAGCAGGTTGAACAGCAGCTGGAACCCGTTGTTGAGGCGGATGATACGGCGGGCGGCGGGAGTCAGGTCCGCGTGTGGAGCGCGGCGCCGCAGGGAAGGCATACGGCGGCTCACCGGGCGTAGGGTCGGACCTGGACCAGCCGGAACGCGCCCTCGGCGGTCATCAGCCACTCGATGTCCAGCGCGCCATCGGGGTCGTCCTCGCTGAAGTGGGACTGCAACAGGCGCCCCACGAGGGCGAGTTGTGACAGAGACGTACGCGTGTCGGCGGACAGGTCCGTGCCCGACGAGCCGACGTCCACCGTGCGGCCGCCGCCCTCGACCGTGTTGTACAGGTACTGATGCGGCAGCACGGTGCCGTCCACCACGCGCTCGGGGGAACCGGCCGTGCAGTTGAGGTACACGTTGCGGAAGTCCTCGCGGCGCGTCGGATTGCAGGTGACGAGCACACCCCCGAGATCGGCCGGCGCGTACTCCTGGATGATCACCCCCATGTAGGTGTCGTCCAGGGAGATGCCGACCTCATGCCGCAGGCGCACGCTCCGCGGCGACAGCAGCGACGCCCACACATGCCGGACGGCGTCGAGCAGTTGCTCCGCCCCGCGCACCGTCGTCACCGAGTCGTAGATCCCGGCCGCCGAGAAGCCGGGCAGGTCCTCGGCGTTGGAGGACGACCGCACCACGAGACGACGCCCGTCGGCCAGCAGCCGTGGCACCGAGCCGGTGATGGCGCGAGCCACCTCGTCGGGCATCGGCATGCTGTGCATCAGATGCTGGAGATCCAGGGACAGCGAGTCGACCATGTCGAGCGCGTCGAGTTCGAGCGCCATCTTCAGCTTGCCGATGCCCTGTTGCAGCGCGGGCGACGAGGTCAGGTACAGATGGTGCAGATGGAACGGCAGCGCCACGCCCTCGGGGGCCCGGACGGTCTCCGCCACCCGTTCGGCGGCCGCGACCCGCAGCCGCTCCACGGGCGCTCCCGGCTCGCCCAGACGGGAGGCGAGGTGGGCAAGCAGATCCGGTCGCGGCGGACGCGGTCGGGCGTAGAACGCGGTCAGGTCGGCGGTACGGCTGTCCAGGACATGGTGCAGCTCGCCGAGGTTCGCGGCCTTGGTGCCGTAGCTGTCGCGGTCGGCGCGGCGCAGCCGGTGCAACGCCATGATCGGCGCGTCCCCGAGCAGGGGGGCGTCGATGCGGATGCGCTGCTGGTGCCAGACCGGTCGTTCCAGTTCGGGAGCACCGGCCAGCCGCTCCAGCGTGATGGCGTCCTCCTGCACGCGATAGCGGACCCAGGCGTCGGCCAGCCCGTCCTGCTCCACGAGGGCGTCCAGGTCGCGGACGATCGCGTTCGGGATGCCCCAGCCCGAGGCGAGGACGTTGGTGTGCGAAAGAGGCGTCGTGGGCTCGGTGTTGACGAACCCGGCGACCCGCGGCACGTCGTCCGGCAGGCAGGCCATCGCGACGATGTCCGCCCAGCCGAGCTCCGCTGCGGCACTCCGGTACTCGTCCAGGCTGCGGAAGTACCGCAACCGCCCCTCGGCCACGCCCGGGTTGAGGCAGGTCCGGGTCCGGTTGCCGAACAGCTCCTGGCTGAGGATGCGCGGGATGCGTGTCTCGCTCACCGCGGCCAGTTCGTGTTCCTGCCCGTGGTTCGCCGGTTTCAGCAGCAGCGGGAGACGCCCGTCCACCCGGTGGCGGACGTAGCGGTAGAAGTCCTCCAGCAGCGCACCGTGCATGGTGTCCGCCTCGGTCGTCTCCAGGACGAGGAAGGGCCGTTCGGAGCCGTCGGTCTCCTCGTCGCAGTGCAGCGACAGCACGCCCAGCAGGAAGCGGCGGTCCGGCGCCATGTACACGGACGCGTTGAACGCGTCGAGCTGCGCGTCGAGTTCGTCCGCCGTCATGCCGAGGACACGGGTCGCGATGTAGTCGACGTGGAAGGGGTGCACCCGGGTGTCGAGCAGATGCCAGGTGTCCTCGGTCCGGTCCACCACGACCTTCAGATACGGGTGCCCGGCCAGTACGCCGGACAGCGTACGGAACAGCGGCAGCGACAGGTTGGCGCCGACGACGGTTCGGTCGGCCGCCGCGTCGGGGACGCGGGCCTCGTCCGGTGCGAGCGTCATGCGTGGACCCCCTCGGTGATGTCCGTGGGCAGGATGCGGGGCAGCGCGTCGACCAGGGCGGTGAAGTCGCGGACGACGGACTGCGGCCGGTCGGCCGACAACAGGCACAGTCCCGCCATGGTGTTGGCGCCTGCGGCCGGGTCGTAGACGGGTACCGGGGAGCCGTCCGGCAGGGAGCTCTCGCGGACCACGGACAGCGTGCTGCCCGTCCCGACGGGAGCCGTGCGGACGACCACCGAGGAGTCCCACCGATGGCGGCGCGACCACGGGGTGCCGTCGCCGTTGACGGCGAGAACCACCAGGGAACCGGCCGCGCCCGTGGCGTCCGCGGGTGTCAGCGCCCGCTTGGGCCAGGACGGCGAGCCGCCGAGCAGCTGATCGGTGAACATGCCGACCAGATCGAGGCCGAACACCTCTTCGATCTGCGGCACGGTCATCGCGCCGCCGAACCGCGCGGCCGTCTCGATGACCCACATCCGGCCGTCCGCGCCCAGCTTGATCTCCGTGTGGGTGCCGCAGTTCTCCAGCCCCAGCGCGTCCACGGCACGCCGGGCCAGCTCCACGATCCCGCGCTGCGCCCCGTTCCCGAGGGCGGCGGGAGTGATGCCCGCCCGCTCGGTGAACGGCGCCACCGTCGGCATTCGCCCGCTCAGACAGACCGGGCGGAAGACCCCGTCGACCACCACACCCTCGACGCTGACGTAGTCACCCCAGCCGGGGCCGTCGAACCACTCCTCGGCGCACCCGGTGACGATCTCCTCGACGATGAAGTCCTCCGACGCGCCGCTGACATGCAGTTCGGCGAAGCCGAGTTGCGCAGACTCCGCCATCACCTCGCGCGACCGCCGCCAGGCGTGCGGGGCGTCCTCCGGCTTGTCGATGATCTGGTGCGCGGTCGAACCGGCGCTCCAGGCCGCCTTGAGCAGTAGCGGGCATGACAATTCGGTGGTCGCCTGCTCCAGCTCGGAGAGGCTGGTCACGGCGCGGAACCGGGGCTGGGGTATGCCGTGCCGGTCCCATGTGGCCCGCATCAGCCGCTTGTCGCGGGCGAGGTCGGCGGCGGCCCCCGCACCCTTGAGACCGAGTTTCCGGCACGCCTCGGCGACCGCGACCACCGCGTATTCCGAGAAGGTGAGGACGGCGTCCGCACCGACCTCCCGCGCCCGGGAGGTGATGAGTTCGACCAGGTCGCGACCGTCCGCTTCCGGCGCGGTGACCGCCGAGGCGCACAGCCCGGCGGCGCCGTCCGCCACGCCGGGCGGCAGTTCGCTCAGTGCCAGCAGGTGCACCGCGGACCTCGCGGCCACCCGCGTCAGAGCGTGCCCAACCGGCGGACCGCCCTTGGCATGCACGTAGAGCACCTTGCTCACGGAAATCCAACTCCTTTGTGTCGAGGGCACCCACGACCCGTCAATTCGCCTCCTTCAAGCGAACCAGTCCCAACTCACCTCCAAGCGGCTGTACTACGCGAACCACTCAGGCAAATGCCCTACCCGCCCTCACGATTGGCGTCTTGTGAAGGTGCCGTGATGCGCTAGCGAACGGGCGGTGTGGAGCAGGGGGGCGCCCGACTCTCTCGCCTGCCCCGAGTGCTACGGGTTACGCATGAGGTGTCACTCAAAGTGATGTCGTACAGGATTGAAGGAGTTGGGCCGTGGACGAGGTCGATTTCAGGACGCTGCCGACCGAGGCGGGCGGGCCGCCCGACCGGAACCCCTACGCCGCGCTCGCCGACCTCGCGCCGGCCGCCGCGTTCGTCCGTGACGTCACCGGCCACTACGTGTGGGCCAACCACGCCTACGCCCACCTGTACGGCACGACACGCGACGCCGTGATCGGCCGCCACCTCGCCGACCTCGACGGACCCGCCGACGTCGCCCGCTTCCTCACCCTGGACCAGGAGGTCATGACCGAGGGCAGGCCCGTTCGCCACACGCTCACCTACCAGCGCGCCGACGGCTGCTCCGGGCACGCGGCGGGCTATCGCTTCCCGGTCCGTTGGGGCGCGACACCCTGTGTGGCGGGCATCTACGTCGACGTCACCGACTACTCCCAGGTGCTGGACCAACGACACCGGGCCGAGGCGGACTTACGCGCACTGCGGGACCACAGCGGACTGGCCTGCGTCCGCCTGACCCGGGGCGGACGAGTGAGCGAGGCGGGTACCGCGGTCGCCGAAGTCCTGCGGGTGCGCCTGTCCGACCTGATCGGGCTGCCTGCGGACACCCTGCTCGCCGATACGCCCGAACGAGCCACCCTGCAACGGACCTGGGGCGATCTGATCACCGGCCGGCGCAGAAGCGCCCGTGTGTCCGCCGTACTCGTCGACGCGGAGGGCTGGCAGCGGCGGGCCCGCATCCAGCTGACCGCCGTCTGCGACACGGTGCCCCATGTGACCAGGGCGTCCAGGGTTTCCGGCGTATGGGCCGTCGTCACCCACCTGGGTCTGCGGGACCGGGCCCAGCCCGCCCTGACGGCGGCCCAGGTGCGGATACTCGCCCTGCTCGCGGCCGGCGGCAGCAACGCGGACATCGCCGAGGAACTGCACCTCTCACGGCAGACGGTGGACTACCACCTGAGCCGTCTGCGCGAACTCCTCGGAGCCGCGACCCGCCCGGCACTGGTCGCCCGGGCCTATGTCCTCGGCATCCTCTCCCCGCAGGCCTGGCCGCCCAGGTCGGCGACGGCGGCACATCCGTCCAGCCCGGTCTGATCGGGGTCCCGTGCGGGTCCGGTGCATTGAGACGGCCGTCCCCGGGTAACCGGCGATGTCATGAACACGTTGACGAATAACCGTGCGCAGAATCCCCCGCACCGGCGGGACGGGGAACCAGAGTCCGTCACCGTCGTCACCGGGCTGAGGAGGTAGGGATGCTCTTCCTGGTCGTCGCTCTGCTTCTGCTGGGCATCGTCGTGGGGTCGGCCGCCTATCTCCCCTGGCCCCTCACGCTGGTGTTCGGTGGGCTCATCGCCATCTGGCTCGTCGTCTTCTCCGGACGCGAACGACGGCGCCGCAACCGGACAAGGAGGGCCTGACCATGCGGATGACCGCCCCTTCCTCGCGCCCGACCGGCCGGCAGGACACCGAAGGCATGGCCGTGGCCTCCTTCGTCCTCGGGCTCGTCGGGCTGCTGGCCCTGAACCTCGTGCTCGGGCCCATCGCCATCGTGCTCGCCGTCATGGCGCTGCGCCGGGACACACCACGCCGGTTCCGGGCACTCCTCGGCCTGGGACTGGGCATCGCCGACCTCGTCGTACTCGCCGTCCTGGCATCCGCGCACGGAGGGCTGTCCTGGTCGGTCTGGGGCGGCTGAGGGCGCGGCGAATCGGCACCGCGGGTTTCGGTGCCTGCCCGTGGGGGAGTCGGTGCGTGTGGTGTCGTACGCACCGGGACAGCGAGGGCTCGTCCTCCCCTTTCGGGCAGGCCGGCTGACACGGCCGCACGTCCCGTGCCCGCCATGGCATCGTCCGTACCCGCCACGGCACCGCGCCGCCCCCGGGCGATGAACCCGTCGCGGCGGCGCGCGCCCCGGGCCGAGCGGCTGCGCTTCGACGGCTGGATCGCCGGCACCGGCACGGCATCCGGTACCCGGCTGGTGGTCGGCCACTGGCCGCGCTCACCCTTCGGCCCGTTCACCGACATCATGCTGGAGCGGAACGACGGCCACCGCCTGCTGCTGGCCCCGACCCGGCGCACGGCCGACTTCATCGCCCGCACCTACACCTTCGACGAGGTACGTGTGATGCCGGTACGGGTCCGCGTCAACGGCACCCACTGGACCGTCACCGCGGGTTCACTGCTCGAACTGTGCCTGACGGTCGGCCGCAGAAACGTACCGGGGCTCCTGCTCAGGGCCGTCCCGGGCGCGCTGGCCGCCCGGACCTGGTGGACGGCGGTGACCGACCCGGTCGCTCGCGTGCTGCTGGGCGTACGGACCCGGGGGACCGCCGGGGGCGGCCGTCGCGAGTGGTACGGCGTACGCGACCTGCACCGGATCACCGCGGTGAGCGCCCGTCACGAGGGGCACGACCTCGGCCGTCTCGCCCCCGTGGAACCGGCCGTGCGGTTCGGGTTCGGTTCGACGCCCAGCACACCCTGCCTGGTCCGCGTCACGACGACGGTGAGCGTGCCCCGCCCGGCCGACGGCCGCTGAGCAGGCGTGGACAGGAGTGGACAGTCCCCGGCACCGCCGGGCCTGGAATGTGGACACCGTCCGGCACGAGTCTGTGCCCCATGAACGTCGCACACACGCAGACAGGGCGGACGGCACCCGGCGCCCCCCGGCCGGGAGCAGCGCTCGCGGCCCTCGCCGCGGCCCAGTTCACCGTCATGCTCGCCACATCGATCGTCAATGTGGCGCTCCCGCAGATCCGCGGCGGAGTCGGTCTGTCGGACGGCGGAACCACCTGGGTGGTCAATGCCTACGGCCTGGCGTTCGGGGCACTGCTCCTGGCGGGCGGCAGAGCGGCCGACCTCCTCGGCCGCCGCGCGGTGCTGATCGCCGGCCTCGCGCTGTTCGCCGCGGCCTCGCTGTCGGCGGGACTCGCGACCACCTCGGGCGTGCTGATCGCCACCCGCGCCGTACAGGGTCTCGCCGCCGCCGCCATCGCCCCGGCCGCGCTCGCCCTGGCGATGGAACAGTTCCCGTCGGGTTCGGGGCGCGGCAGGGCACTGGGTGTGTGGGGCGCGGTCTCCGGCGCGGGGGGAGCGGGCGGCGTCCTGCTGGGCGGCGTGCTCACCCAGGCATGGGGCTGGCCCTGGATCTTCCACTCGGTCGCCCTCGGAGCGTTGCTGGTCCTGGCCGCCGTGGTGGTACTCGTGCCGCGGACAGCCGGACGTGCGGCCGGACGGTTCGACCTGTTCGGCACCGTGACCGTCAGCCTCGCCCTGACCTGCCTGGTCTGGGGCCTGACCACCGCACGCGGCGCCGGCTGGACCGACGGCCGGGTGCTGGGTGCCCTCGGCGCCGCCGCCCTGCTGTTCGCGGCCTTCACCGTGATCGAGCGCCGCCTGCCGAACGCGCTCATACCGGGACGGCTGTTCCGCACCGGACGGGTCGCCGCGGGCAACCTGCTGATGGCCCTGCTGGGGTCCGTGTGGATCGCCCTGTTCTACTTCCTGCCGCTCTACCAGCAACAGGTCCTGGGATCCGGTCCCTTGGCCACCGGAGCGGGCCAACTCCCACTCGCCGCGGCCAACATGCTCGGCGCCTCCCTCGCCCCACGCGTCTCCCAGCGCATCGGAGCCACCGCGACCGTGACCGCGGCCCTGCTCACCGAGGCCGCCGGACTGCTGTGGCTGTCACGGATCAGCGCCGACGGAAGCTACCTCACCGACATCCTCGGCCCGAGCATCCTGGTCGGCCTCGGCCTCAGCATCGCCTTCGTCCAGCTCACCGCGCTCGCCGTGGACGGGGTCCCGCGAGAGGACGCCGGTCTGGCCGGGGGACTGGTGAACACCACACGACAGGTCGGCGGCGCGATCGGTCTGGCCGCCCTGGCGACCCTGGCCGGCTCCGTCACCGCCCACGCCCCCGCCCGCGAGTCTCGTCTGGAGGCTCTCACCGCCGGATACCGGACCGCCTTCACGGCCTCGGCCGCGACTCTGGCCGCGACAGCCCTCCTCGCGCTGTGGCTCACCCGGCGCTCCGGCTCGCGGACCACCGACGCCTCCGCGCACCCCGCCGCCGACCCGCAGACCGTCTGAACCGACCTCGGCGCGGCCGAGCCACCGGATCAGCCGTACCACCCCGGCTCCCCGCCGTCCCCCGACTCGAGTCCTGAACGGACTCATGTCCCGAACAAAGGAAACACAGAGATGATCACCATCGACGAGACCGCCCCGGTCGTGGTCCGCCTGAGCACCGTGATAGACGCCCCGTTGGCAACGGTGTGGGAGGCCCACACCAACATCGCGGCCTGGCCCGTCTGGAACCCGGACATCGAGCGGGCCGAGCTCAACGGCCCCCTGGCCCCCGGCAGTTCCTTCAGCTGGCGAACCCACGGTCTGGAGATCACCTCCACCGTGAGCGAACTGGTCCCCGGCGAGCGGATCGTGTGGGGCGGCCCCGCCGACGGCATCACCGGCATTCACGTCTGGACGTTCGAGGAGAACGGCGGCCAGGTCGTCGTCCGCACCGAGGAGTCCTGGAGCGGCGCTCCGGTCGAAGGCGCGGTCGACCACCTCACCAAGGCGCTCCACGACTCCTTGGAGAACTGGCTCTCCCACCTGAAGTCCCGCTCCGAGCACGCGGCCTGACCGAGCCTCGCGCAGCCGGGGAAATTCCACGCCCATCCCACCAGAGAGGTTCTGGCCATGACCGCCGCGAAGCCGTACCTGACCGGTCACTTCACCCCCGTCGCCGACGAGATCACCGCCACCGAGCTCACCGTCGAGGGCAACCTGCCGCCCGAGCTGACCGGACGGCTGCTCCGCAACGGCCACAACCCCAAGCCCGGCGTCACCCCGACGCACTGGTTCAAGGGCAGCGGCATGGTCCACGGCATCCGGCTGCGCGAGGGACGCGCCGAGTGGTACCGCAACCGCTGGGTGCACACCCCCGCTCTCGAAGGCGCCCCCTACATGACCGAGCGCGGCCCGGACCTGACCGCCAGCGCCGCGGGCACCCATGTGATCGAGCACGCCGGACGACTGCTCGCCCTGTGCGAGGCGAACCTCCCCTTCGAGCTCACCCCTGAGCTGGAGACGGTCGGCGCCTTCGACTTCAACGGCAAGCTGCGCACCGCGATGACCGCGCACCCCAAGGAGGACCCGGCCACGGGCGAACTCCACTTCTTCGGGTCCTCGCCGTTCCCGCCGTTCCTGACGTACTACGTCTCCGACGCCAAGGGCGAGATCGTCCACAGCGCCGAGATCCCGGACGCGACCGCCTCCCTCAAGCACGACTTCGCCATCACCCGCCACCACGTGGTCTTCGTCGAGGGCAACGTCACCTTCGACCCGACCGAGCACTCGGGCATCCCGTACGGCTGGAGCGACCAGCACCCGTCCCGTATCGGGGTCATGCCGCGCGGCGCCGACGGTGCCCGGAACATCCGCTGGTTCTCCATCGAGCCGGGCAACATGCTGCACGTCTCCAACGCCTACGAGGACGGCCAGGGCCGCATCGTCCTGGAGGGCCCCACCGTGGACCGCGAGGGCTTCCACCTCTCCTGGAACTGGTGGATCGGCGCCCCCGAACGCGGTACCGAGCCCGTCACCCGCTCCTACACCCGCCGCTGGGTGATCGACATGGCGGAGGGGACCGTCGACGAGCAGATCATCGACGACCTCGCGGTGGAGTTCCCCACCCTCAACGAGGACTACCTGGGCGTCGAGAACCGCTACCAATACGCCATCTCCTTCCCCGACGAGCGCGGCTTCGGCGGCTACGGCATCGTCAAGTACGACCGCACCACCGGCGCCCGCCGCATCCACCAGGTCGGCGACGCCCGTCTGCCCAGCGAGGCAGTCTTCGTCCCCGCCGCCGGAGCCACCCACGAGGACGACGGCTACCTCCTGACCGTCGTCTCCGACCTCAAGCAGGACGCCTCGCAACTCCTGGTCCTCGACGCCTGCGGCCTCAACCGGATCGCCACCGTCCACCTGCCCCAGCGGGTGAGCGCGGGTCTGCACGGCTCCTGGATCCCCGACAACGACCAGGACGAGATAAGGAGCTGACCCACCGCCAACAGCCCTACCGCAGCAGCGCGCCCAACGCACCCTGCACACGCACCAAGCACCACGCCTCGAGTCCGTACGACTCCAGGCACAGAACGACAGAACCTGGGAACACGAAATGACGATGAACCGCAAGCGCGCCGGCTGGATCGCCGCCGCCTTCTCCACGCTCGTGGCCGCTGTCGCCGTACCGGCGCTCGCACAGGCCGACGAGTCCGGCTACCAGGACACCGCCGACGGCATCAAGTGGCACGCCTGCGCCGACGCCGACTTCAAGGGCATGCAGTGCGGCACGATGCAGGTGCCCGTCGACTGGTCCCGCCCCCACGACGGCAGACTCAGTCTCGCCATGGTCCGCCGCCCCGCCGACGACCGGGCCCACCGCCAGGGCTCGCTGCTCCTCAACGACGGTGCGGGCGGCTCCTCGATCGAGCAGCTCCGGCTGGCGATGCGAGCGGGTTTCTTCCCGGGCCAAGCCGGTGACATGGCCAAGAAGTTCGACCTCGTCGCGGTGGACCCGCGCGGTATCGGACACAGCACGCCCATCGTCTGCGGGGAATCCCCCAAGCCCGCGGGAATCACCCACTTCCCCCGGAGCCAGGCCGCCTACGACGCACTCGTCGCCCACAACCGGGCCTTCGCCGAGGACTGCCTGCGCCGCAACGGCCGGCTCACCGCCCACGTCGACCTGACCAGCACCGCACGGGACTTCGAGGCGGTTCGGAAGGGGCTGGGCGAACGGCAGTTGAACTGGTACGGCATCCACTACAGCACGCTGCTGGGACGCACCTACGCCAAGCTCTACCCCGGCAAGCTGCGCACCATGGTCCTCGACACCGCCCTGGACGACACCGGCTCGCCGCTCTCCCGAGTGGTCCAGGAGGCGACCACCGCCGAGACCGCCTTCAAGCGCTTCGCCGCCTGGTGCGACTCGTCGGACAAGTGCGCGCTGCACGGCAAGAACGTCGGGGCCGAGTACGACGCCCTCATCGCCAAGGCCGACCGGACGCCGATCCCCACCGGGATGCGGGCCCACCAGCCGCTGACCGGCGAGGACATCCGTGAGGCCACGCAGGACTACCTGACCCTGACGTATCCCGCCTGGCCGGAGCTGGCGGGGGCCATCGCCAAGGCCAAGGACGGCAACGACTCCGACGACTTCACCCACGACCCGGACGACACCCTCGACCAGGTGCAGGTCCAGGTTCCCGCCTGCCTGGACAACGCACGCCCGGTGCAGACCTTCGCCCAGCTCACCCGGCTGCGGAAGGACCTCGCCCGGGTGTCCCCGCACCTCGGTGGTGCCGTGCGCTCCTACAAGGCCATCACCGAGTGCCTCGGCTGGCCGGTTCCGGCACAGCCCGTCAAGGCGGGCGCCAAGGTGCACGGTGCTCCGGCCGCGCTGATCCTCCAGTCGACCCACCAGGCCCTGGCTCCGTACCAGGCGGGTTCGGCCCTGGCGGCTCAGCTGCCCGGCAGCGTCGTCCTCGGACATGAAGGCGACGACTACAGCATGTTCCTGGTCTCCCAGTGCGTCCGGGACGCCACCAACCGCTACCTGACCACCGGGACGCTGCCGGCCTCCGGCACCGTGTGCACCAACTGAGCCCGACCGCTCCCCGGGCCCGTTCCGCCGCGACGGCGGGACGGGCCCGTCCGCGATCGGCGGGTCAGTTCCGGTGGGCGACGCTGGTGTGGAGATGGTCGAGCGCGATGCGGACAGCCGTGTCGCGGTGCCAGCTCAGCCAGCGTCCGACCTGGCTGCCGACCTGTTCGAGGGCGGTCAACTGGGCCTCGGTGAGGCCGTGCAGGGTCTGTTCGTGATGGGAGGAGATCATGCCGACCACGCTGCCGTCCAGGCCGACCAGGGGAACGCTGTGGCAGGCGCGGCTGCCGGTCTGCAGGATCGTCAGCCGGGACGTCTCGTCGAAGGTGTCGGACGCGGCGACGTCCTTCACGGTGATCTGCCGGCTCTCCTCGGCGGCCTGGCCGCAAGACGTCGTGGCGGTTTCGATGAAGGCGAAGTAGTCGGTGAAACGCCGGTTCAGCCCGGTGTGCTTCTCGATGCGCAGCAAGCCGTTCTCCACCAACTGCACATTGCCCATCCGCGCACCGGTGATTCCCAGCGTGCGGTGCAGCGCGGCCTTGAGGACGGCGCTGTCGCTACCGAGCCGCTCTCCCCGCGCCTGCACGGCGGGCACCGGCGGGGCGGCCGCGTACTGACGCTGCGGCACCCGGCCGCCCGCCTCCGGTGCGGGCATCCGAGCAGCGGTTTCGGCGAGGGTGTGCAATTTGATGTTGAACCGCTGGGAAGTGCGGCGCAGCAGATCGAACGCCTCCTGCCGGGACATCCCGTAGTTCGCCGCGAGGAGGGTCTCGGCACGGGCGACGCCGGCGTGTGCCAGCCGCCGGTTCCGTTCCTCGACGGTGCCCGGGTACTCGGTCACGAACAGGCCTCCCGATCCGGCGGCAATCAGGCGGTGCCCTTGGGGGCGGCACCGTTCCCCTCAGTCTACGCAAGCTCGACGGCCCGGGTACGAGTCTCCTGGCGCCGGGGTGAGTGGCGGCACAGGAGCGGGGCACCGGCTGGTCAGGAGGTTGACAACTATGGTTCCCCCGCTTCTTGTTCTCCTTCTCGCGGTGGTTCTCCTCGGCGCCGGTCTCGCCGTCGACGTGGAGGAGCCGCGTCACCGCCGCACGCCGTCCGGGCGACGCCCGCGCGGCAGGTGGGTGACGTTCCGGTCCGGGCGCCGTGTCGCGTCGGGCTGACGGTATGGATGCTTGGCCGGTGTCCGAACTCCGGGCGATGGACGGCCCAGGCAGGTGAGGAGCACCACATGGGACAGGACGACGGCGCCTCGGACGCCGGAGGGAACGGGAACGCCGCATACGGACGCAAGCCGTTCAAGCGTTCCGCCAGCCATTTCACGGACCGGATCACCGCCGACGGCAGGGACGGCTGGCCGGTCGAGCGCGGGCGCTACCGGCTGGTGGTCAGCCGGGCCTGCCCCTGGGCGAGCCGCGCGGTGATCACGCGGCGGCTGCTGGGCCTGGAGGACGCCCTGCCGATGGCGGTGGTCGATCCGCTTCAGGACGACCGCAGTTGGCGGTTCACTCTCGACCCGGACGGCCGGGACCCGGTGCTCGGCATCCGGTACCTCGGCGAGGCATACGACGCCCGCGAGAACGGATACCCGGGCGGGGTCAGCGTGCCCGCGATCGTCGACGTACCGAGCGGGAAGCTGGTCACCAACGACTACAAGCAGATCACCCTCGATCTCGCCACCGAGTGGAAGGACCTGCACCGGGCCGGTGCCCCCGATCTCTACCCGGAGCAGCCGCGCGACGAGATCGACCTGCTGATGGCGGGGATCCACCGGGATGTCAACAACGGTGTGTACCGGGCCGGCTTCGCGGTGAACCAGGCGGAGTACGACGAGGCGTACCGCGACGTGTTCCGGCGGCTGGAGCTGCTCTCCGACCATCTGGCCCACCGCCGCTTTCTGGTCGGGGACACGATCACCGAGGCCGACATCCGGCTCTTCACGACGCTGGTGCGGTTCGACTGCGTGTACCACGGCCACTTCAAGTGCAACCGGTGGAAGATCGCCGAGGACCCGGTGCTGTGGGCCTACGCCCGTGATCTCTACCAGACGCCCGGGTTCGGCGACACGGTCGACTTCGACCACATCAAGCGTCACTACTACCTGGTCCACACCCGCCTCAACCCGAGCGGCATCGTTCCCCTCGGCCCGGACCTGACGGCCTGGCTCGCCCCGCATCACCGGGACGAACTGGGCGGCCGCCCGTTCGGCGACGGGACTCCGCCGGGGCCGGTGCCGCCGGGAGAAGAGGTGACGCCGCCCGACCGCGCCTGCGGCTGACCGGTCCACACGGGTGACCGGTCAGCGCGGGCACGACAGGCGACGGCCCGCCCCGGAACAACCGGAGCGGGCCGTCGCGCTGTTCCGCCTACGCTCAGCCGAACGCCTTCTTGGCCGTCCAGCCGCCGCTGATCACCGTGACGGGTGTGCCGTGCACGGTCCGGCCGCCGGGGTAGAAGCGGACCACGCCGTCGGCGGTCAGCGCCCACATGTCGGGGATCTTGTCCCCGTTGGCGTCGGGCGTGCCGTAGATCATCCGTATCGCGGCGCGGCTCCATCCGCCGGAACCGTAGATCCCGTCCTCGCCGGTGGCGGAGTCCACCGCCGCGGCGAGCGAGGAGATGTCCACACCGCCGGACGCCGCGGGCTTGCCGAGGCGCAGCAGCAGCCGGCCCGAGGTGTCGCTGCGGTAGAGCAGGTCGGTCACACCGTCACCGGAGATGTCCTGGGCGGTCACCAGGTCGCGGTCGGTCCATGCCGTGGACGCGAGCTTGGTGACTCCGGCGAAGGTGCTGCCGTTGTAGCCGGTGAAGAACCACAGGGCCCCGTCGACGCGTACGAACAGGTCGGGCTTGCCGTCCCCGGTGGCGTCGCCCGCCGAGACGAGCTGGGTGTACGTGGCGGGGTCGGGTGACCCGGCGGGCAGCAGGATCTCCTGCCGCCGGTCCACGTCGACGCCGCCGTAGCCGTCGCCGGGGTAGACCCAGAGCCTGCCCTCGCGGCGGGCGATCAGGTCCTGGAGGCCGTCACCGCGGTAGACGTCGCCGAGATGGGTGATCAGGGCACCCGACCAGTCACCGGTGTCCACCGGCAGATAGGCCGGTTCGTCCTCCGGGGTGGTGTCTCCGGGGTCCGCCTCGGGGTTCTCCCGGTAGGCGCCGCCCATGGAGGCGTGCAGGTCACCGGTGCCCTTGGTGAGGTCGGTCGTGCCGGCCGACGGGTACAGCCGCAGGTCGTTGTTGCCGTCGATGACGAACAGGTCCGGCAGCCTGTCACCGGTCATGTCGCCCGGCGCGTCCGCCTTCTCGTTCGGAGTGACGTAGAAGAAGTACTTCGTCGGCTCCGACACGTTACCGGCGTCGTCCACCGCACGGACGTACAGCAGGTTCGGCCCGGCCTGCGGCGGCTTGACGGAGACGGAGTCCGGGAAGGCCCAGCCGCACGGGGCGGGCTTGGCCCCCACCATCGTGCGGTTCTTGGTGAAGGTGTAGTTGCCGTTGAACCCGTACTCGTAGCGCACCACGTCGGAGTCGGCGCACTTGAAGGTGAAGGACCCGGCGGTGCCGAACCTGGTGCTGCTCCATCTGCTGTCGCCGTTGTCGTCCTGGTCGCCGTCGTGGTTGGCGTCGGCGTCGGGGAACACGCTGGAGGTCACCGTGGGCGAGGTCGGCCGCGCGCCGTCGTAGACGAAGCGGCACGGCAGGTCGCCCTTGGGCGCGTTCGTCGAGGACTGACCGCGCTTGTCGATGGCTCGCGCCTGCCAGGAGTAGGTCTTGCCGTTGACGAACTTCGACGCGGGGACCTCCGCGGTGTGCACGCGCGCACTGGTGCCGTGGGTGTTGCCGACCTCGATGTCCGGGTCGGCGATCAGGTTGCCGCTTCCCCCGGTCGGCCACAGGTCGAAGTGGATCTTGGACAGGTTGCCGTCCGGGTCGGAGGCGCTCGCCCAGAACGCCACCGCCGACCGGCCGACCTGGACGTAGGGCTCGCTGGTGTCGCAGTAGAGCTCGGGGTCCATGTCCAGCCCCGTGGGCTCCTTCGGCGGACGGTTGTAGTCGAGGTCGATGTACGGGTCGTCGCCGCCGTCGGCCTGGAACTTCTTCCAGGCGTACTGGTCGTTCTCGTTGGCGGCCCGCATACCGATGTTGACCTTGCTCCAGCCGCCGTCGACGGCGTCCTGTGCCAGCGACTTGACGTCGAAGCCCACGTAGTCGTCGGGGCAGCGCGACGCCTTCCAGCCGTGGGCCACGTCCTTGGAGTCCAGCTTCCTCTTCCACGACGGCTGGTGGGACCAGTTGGTGCCGGAGGAGATGGGACCGGTCTCCCACACCTCGACGACCCGGCCGTCGCAGGACCAGGAGTACGTCTCCAGGGTGGTGAGGGTGGCGCTGTAGACCTTGGAGCCCTTCAGCGAGGCGTCCCAGTCGATCGCGAAGAGGGACCGCGAGGTGCCCCAGGTGTCGGACTCGAAGCCGACTCGGGCCTCGTGGGTCCCGGAGTTGAAGCCCTTGCCGTTGTAGAAGGTCGCGTCCGGGTGACGGTTGTACGCCGTCGTCCAGTCGTCGGTGTGCTTCTTGATCGAGGGGTCGATGAACACGGGGTAGACCGTGTCGTCGGACGTGAGCAGCTTCTGGTCGGGCGTCAGCGTGAGCCTGCCGTCGCCGAGTTCGATGCCCACCAGGGTGCCGTGCGAGTCGGGCTGCGGCCCGGCGAGACCGGGCAGGTCCAGGGTGGCCGCGGCGCCGGTGTGCGGCGCGGGCGGGGACGGTTCGGCCGGTGCGGACCGCGAGGGAAGTCCCTGGCCGGGCGGGGCGAGGGTGGGGTCGGCGGCCTCGTCGGTGGCGGGCGGACGCACGTCGTGGTACGGGTCGCCCGGCTCACCGGCGGTCTCGGTGGGCTTCGGGGTCGTGGTGGGGGAGTCCGGCGCCGCGGACGGTTCCCCGGCGTCCCCGGCGTCCTCGGTGTCGTCGCCGGTGGGCCGCACCGTCGTCCCGCCCGGCGCGGGGGACACCTCCAGGCCGCCGTCGGTCCTGGCGGTGGCGCCGGCCGAGTCCCACATCAGCGGGGTGGGGGAGAGGGCGACGTCCGTGGCCTTGCCGTCCCTGGCGTGGACCACGCGGCTGCGCTCGTCGAGGCCGAAGGTCAGGTCCGGGGAGGAGAGACCGTACGCGAGCGAGGCCACCCGCGGGTCCTTGGCCGCCTGGGCGTTCTTGACGACAAGGACCTGACCGAAGCCGTCGTCGTCGGCGCTGAGCACCAGATCGGCGCCCGGCAGGATCTCCGGATACAGGGCCCGCGATCCGTCAACGATCGGCTCGGGTATCGCGTACGGCCAGGTCAGCACCAGCTCGTGGCCGTCCACCGTCAGCGACGCCAGTGGATTGCCCTGGACCCCGGACCCCCCGGCCGCACGCCCGGTCACCACTTGGGTCGCGAGCAGGGAACGGTGCACCGACCCGAGGCGCGAGGCCCGCTCGCCGCGCGTGCCGTCGGCGCCGGCCGAGAAGACCATGCCCGTGTTGGTGGCCCTGGGGGACCAGCCGCCCTCGACCCGGACCAGCCGGGTGTCGATGGCCTTCCACTGCCCGTGCACCCTGGCCCGGACCGGACTGCTGTGGGTACGGCGGTGCAGGATGCCGTCGGGCGTGGCCCAGGTGCTGGAGTAGGCGGTGCGCAGGCCCATCGCCTCGACGGCCTCGCCGGACGAGGCCGCCGCCCGTATGGCCTCGGCCTCCGTGCCGCGGGCGGTGGCGGACCTGGCCCCGGGCTTCGCCCCGGCGGGCGGATCCTCGTCGGCGTACCAGCCCGCGACGGCGAGTCCGGACGCCAGCACGGCGGCCAGCGCGGTCCCCGCAGTGGCCCGACGCCAGGGCAGGCGTCGCCATCTACTGCTCATGTTGCGTGAATCCCCTAGCGGTATGTCGGCCCGGTGCGGGCGAGCAGATCATGGCTCACCCGACCGTCGCCGTCATCCCGCGTCGGACAGGGCGACAGGTGTGACACGCGGTGCGCACGGGTAGGGGGCCGCAGGACACGTCGGCCAGGCCGGCGGGCCGACAGCAGTGGTGACGACGCGTCATTTCGGACACTGGCCCCCCAACAGGGACTATTTTGCGCCCCGTTACGTGCCGATGCGTCCGGAAGGGCGACCAGTGTCCAGTTGGTGAGGCAGTGGCTCCAACCTCCCCGCCCTGGGCGGACCTGACGGGATATGGCGTGCAACTTGCCCCCATGGGGCAAACGTTGGCGTGATCATGATCACTTGAACACGGGGAACCTCGCTTTTCTCCACACGTGGATCACAGAATCTGCCTGTTCTGATGGATCTTCTGTGCGTCCGCCCATGTCGGCGCGACGCACTTCGGCCTGGAGGGCCCTCTTCCGTGTTCCGGCACTCTCATCGGCGCCGACTGCGAGCCCTGGCGGGCTCCGCCGTCGGCGCCGCCTTGATGGTCACGCTGCTGCCCGCGCAGGCCATCGCCGTACCCCCGCCGACCACTCGTGACGGCGTGCCGCTGGAGGACCTCCAGCAAGACCTCCCCGTCTCCGGTGAATCCCTCACAGCGAGCCGGTCCGGGTTCGTCTACCGGGCCCCCACGGCCTCGGAGGAACCGCCGGAGGACACCGTGGTCCCGCCGCAGAGCGGCACCTACCCGGTGAACTTCGGCGGAACGCCGGTCACTCCGGCCCGCTACTCCGGCGGCGACGGTGCCCGGGCCGCCGAAGCCGTCACGGCCGCCACCGCGACGGACGAGCCGGCCGAGCCGAAGCAGGCCGGACCGCTGCCGGTCAGCATCGGCCAGGCCCCCGACTCCCCGGCCCCCACCGGCACCTGGCAGGTCGGCCTCAAGGACCGCGCCACCACCGAGGGCCTCGACATCGACGGCGCGCTGATCACCGTCACCACACCACCGGGCGGCGAACTCCCGGTCCAGGTCGAGCTCAAGTACGACGCCTTCCGCAACCTCTACGGCGCCGACTGGGCCTCCCGGCTCGAACTCGTCCAGTTCCCCGAGTGCTACCTCACCACCCCCGACGTGGAGGAGTGCAGCACCTACACCGAACTGGACACCGTCAACGACACCGCGACCGGCACCGTCAGTGCCACCGTCGACCCGGCCGCCGACGGCACCACCGCCCAGTCCGCCTCCGCCACACGCCACGCCACCTCCGGCTCCGGCGTGATGCAGGCCTCCTACCGGGCGACGCCGACCGCCGCGGGCTCCGGCACGGCCGTCGTCGGCGCGGTCGACTCCGGCTCCGGCGAGAGCGGCTCCTTCAAAGCCACCCCGCTGTCCGCCGCCGGCAAGTGGGCCGCCGGGAACTCCTCCGGCGGCTTCAGCTGGAGCTACCCCATGCCGGTGCCGCCGAGCCCCGCGGGACCCGCGCCGGACGTCAGCCTCTCCTACTCCTCGCAGGCCGTGGACGGCCGCACCGCCACCAACGCCCCGCAGACCTCCTGGATCGGCGAGGGCTGGGACTACGAACCCGGCCACATCGAGCGCCGCTACCGCTCCTGCAAGGACGACACCAAGGAGGACGCGGAGCACCGCGCGCCCAACAACACGGCGAAGAAGGACAAGACGTCCGACCTGTGCTGGGTCTCCTACAACGCCGTGATGTCGCTGGGCGGTTCGAGCGGCGAGCTGGTGCGTGTCGGAAACACCAACATGTACAAGCCCGAGCACGACGACGGCACCCGCGTGGAGTTGAGGACAGGGGGCGACAACGGCGACGACAACGGTGAGTACTGGGTCGTCACCACCACCGACGGCACCCAGTACTACTACGGCCTGAACAAGGTCGGCGGCGGCCACGCCGACACCAACTCCGTCTTCACCGTGCCCGTCTTCGGCAACCACCCGGACGAGCCCTGCCACGGCGCCACCTTCGCCGCCTCGCGCTGCACCGACTCCTCCGGCAAGAAGCTCCAGCAGGCCTGGCACTGGGGCCTGGACAAGGTCGTCGACGTGCACGGCAACGCGATGATCGTCAACTGGAAGCGGGAGACGAACCACTACGCCGTCAACAAGAAGACCAAGTCGCCCGAGAGCTACGTCCGCGGCGGCTACCCGGTCTCCATCGAGTACGGTCTGCGCCCCTCCTCGCTGACCTCCCCGGCGGCCAAGGTGGTCTTCGAGACCGCCGAGCGCTGCCTGGAGAGCGAGACGGTCTGCGATCCCGACAACTTCGAGAAGACCAAGGACCCGAAGTCGTACCAGAAGTGGTGGGACTCGCCGGGCAACCTCAACTGCAAGTCCACCTCCAAGCGCTGCCCCGCCTTCCCCTCCTTCTGGATCCGCACCCGTCTCGACGCGGTGACCACCTACGCCGCCCGGTCGGGCCAGACCGAACTCGGCAAGGTCGACTCCTGGGAGCTGGACCAGCGCTTCCCCCGCGACTGGTACGACACCAGTCCCGGCCTGTGGCTCAGCGCCATCTCCCACCGTGCCTTCGCCCCCGGTGACTCCACGGGCGTCAAGGAACCGTCCCCGACCACGTTCGCGCCGTACACGGTCGACGCCGACGACCCGCTCGGCGACTATCTGAAGGACAAGCAGCTCCCCAACCTGGTACGCCGCAGCAGCACCGACAAGCGCCCCGGCTTCACCCGCCCCCGCATCGGCACCATCACCACCGACGCGGGCGCGGACATCGACATCACCTACCGCGGCGGCTGCAAGACCGAGCCGGACGTGGCGCCAAAGGACAACCACAACACCTGCTTCCCGGTGCACTGGTCGCCGGACGGCGAGCTGACGACCCCGCCGATCGCCTGGTTCAACAAGTACGTCGTCGACTCCGTCCGTGAGTACGACAAGATGACGACGAACGGCGCCGAGATCAACACGCACTACACCTACGAGGACCCGGCCTGGTCGAAGGACGGCGACGAGTTCTCCAAGCCCGAACTGCGCACGTACAGCGTGTGGAGCGGCTACGGGAAGGTGATCTCCCGCAAGGGCTCGGCCGCCGGGGACGGCACGCAGACCCAGACCGAGACCCACTGGTTCCGCGGCACCGGCGAAACGATCAAGGACTCCAGGGGCATGTACACCCTCGGCGTCGACAAGCCCGAGTACGCGGGCATGATCGCCGAGTCGATCAAGTACGACAAGGCCGGCGGCAAGGTCGTGGGCCGTACCCTCAACTTCCCCTGGTCGTCCGCGGCGACCGCCTCCCGGGCCCGTGACGGAGACCTCGCCCCGCTGACCGCACAGCGCTCCGGCGTCCGGCGCGAGGACGACATCGCCGAGCTCGACAGCGGTTGGCGGGCCACCCGCACGGTGACCGACTTCGACGACACCTACGGGCTGCCGAGCCAGGTGGAGACCGCCGTCGTCAACCCCGACGGCTCCGGCGGCGAGAAGCTCGGCGAACAGTCCTGCACGGTGTCGCAGTACCTGAACAACACGACCGCGAACCTGATCGGCCTGCCCAAGCTGGTCCGCAAGACGGGTACCTCCTGCGCCGACTACGCCGACGCGGACCCCGCCACCGAACTGATCAGCGCGGAACGCACCACCTACGACACCCTGTCCTACGGCGACACCCCGACCAGGGGCCTGCCCACCACGGTCGAGAGCAACGACGCCGCCGGCACCGGCTGGATACGCACCGCGGTCAAGACATACGACCCGCTCGGCCGTCTGCGTACCGTCAAGGACGCCGCCGACCAGATCGCGAGCACCGAGTACACGCCCGGCGACATCGGCGGCCCCGTCACCGCGACGAAGGTGACCGACAAACTCGGGCTGAGCACCCTCACCACCCTCGACCCGGGCCGTGGCAGCGAGCTGACCGTCACCGACGCCAACGGCAAGGTCACCCGTTCGGAGTACGACGCCTTCGGCCGGTTCGTCAAGGGGTGGGGACCGTCCCACTCCTCGGGCACCCAGGACCCCGACGTCAGGATCAGCTACCAGCTGGCGGCCAAGAACCGGCTGACCGCGGTCACCACGGAATCCCTCAGGGACGACGGCTCCTACAGCAAGCACGTCGTCCTCTACGACGGCTTCCTGCGCCAGATCCAGACCCAGGCCCCGGCCCACGGACCGGGCCGCGTGATCACCGACACCTTCTACAACGACCACGGCCTCGCCTCCCGCGAGCGTTCCGCCTACCTGGTCAAGGGCGATCCGTCGACGGACCAGTTCAAGGCGAAGAGCGACACGCTCTACCCCAGCGAACTGCTGAAGTTCTACGACGGCCAGGAACGCCCAGTGAAGACCACCACCGTGCACAGCGGGGTGGAGAAGTGGTCGGACAAGGTGGAGTACGGTCCCGACTGGGTCCGTACCGACCCGGCGGGTGACGCCAAGGAGACCGTCACGGTCTTCGCCGACGCGCTCGGCCGCACCTCGCACATCGACCACGCCACCGACACCGCCGGGAAGAAGAGCCGCAGCACCACCTACCACTACGACGTCCGCGGCAAGCGCGACAGGGTCACCGACGAGGCCGGCAACACCTGGACCTCCGCCTACGACTCCCGCGGCCGCCTCACCCGAAGCGTCGACCCCGACGCCGGCACCGTCAAGCAGTACTACGACGACCTCGACCGGGTCGTGCAGACCGTCGACGCACGCGGCGTCACCCAGTACACGGACTACGACGCCGGCAACCGCGTCACCGCGGTCCGCGAGGGCAGCCCCACCGCCGCCCCCGTGAAGGAGTGGACGTTCGACAAGCTGCCGGGCGCCAAGGGCAAGCTGTCGGAGTCCGTCCGCCACGACCCGACCGGCGACTTCGTCAACCGCGTCACCGGCTACGACTCCGAGTACCACATCACCGGCGCCGAGACCGTCATCCCCGACACCACGGCCACCAAGGGCCTGGCCGGCACCTACAAGTACCGCTACGACTACACCCGTACCGGAAAGCCGCTCTCCGTGACCATGCCGGCCACCCCCGGCGGCCTGGCCGAGGAGCGGGTCATCACCCGCTACGACAAGGAGGGCAAGCCGGAGTCCACGTCGGGCCTGACCTGGTACACGGCCGACGTCAGCTACTCTCCGTTCGGTGAGGTCCTGCGCACCGTCAACGGCCCTCAGCCGTACCGGGTCTGGACCACCAACTTCATCGACGAGCACACCGGGCGCGTCCAGCGCAGCGTGAGCGACCGGGAGACCGCGGGCCCGTACCGCGTCGCGGACACCCGCTACGCCTACGACCTCGGCGGCAACATCACCTCGCTGGCCACGCAGTCCGCCACGGCCACGGCCACCAGCTGGGACACCCAGTGCTTCACGTACGACGTGATGGGCGAGATGGTCCATGCCTGGACCTCCTCCATCACGCCGAACGGCTCGGGCACCGGCTGCAGGTCCGCCTCCGGCAGCACCTGGGGCTACCGCGGCGACGCCCAGCCCTCGACCGGCCCGGTCGCCGAGGCACCGGACGCCGTGTCCGACGCGACCGCGCCGGACTCGCAGCTCACCGCCTCACTGGCGAACGCCGCCCCGGACACGGCCACGCTCGCCTCGGGCGGCACCGCGTACTGGGACGCGTACACCTTCGACGTGGTCGGCAACCGCGCCGGACTGACCCAGCACGACGGCGGCGCGGCGGTCACCGCCACCCGCGCCTACCGCTACGGCACGAACGACCCCGCCGCTCCGCAGCCGCACACCCTGACCGCCTCGGTCCTCACCCTGCCGGGCAAGACGCCCGTCACCGAGGCGTACGGCTACGACGCGTCCGGCAACACCACCACCCGCCCGGGCGGTGCGCAGCCGCAGTCCCTCGTCTGGACCGCCGACAACCATCTCGACAGCACGAGCGACGGCACCGGCACGTCCGACCACATCACCGGTCTGGGCGGAGTCTGCCTCGACGTGGCGGGCGGCAACTCGGCCGACGGCACCGTCATCCAGATCTACACCTGCAACACCAGCGCCGCACAGCAGTGGACCTTCGACAAGGGGCAGCTCAAGGCGGTCGGCAAGTGCGCGGCCGCATCCGGCACCACCGAGCGCAGCCCCGTCAAGCTGGCCACCTGCAACACCGCCGATCCGGCCCAGCAGTGGACCCTGGGGGCCGACGGCAGCCTGCGCAACACCGCCGCCCAGCGGTGCCTGGACATCCCCGGCGCCAACACCGCGCCGAGCACCGACCTCCAGGTCTACACCTGCAACGGCACGAGCGCCCAGCGCTGGACCGTCGGCGGCAACACCGACTACGTCTACGACGCCGAGGGCAACCGCCTGCTGGAACGCACCAGGACCGGCAGCACCCTCTTCCTGGGCGAAACCCAGATCACCACCGACGCCACCGGGAAGGCGGTCCGCGCCACCCGCGCCTACAGCAACGACGCGGCGCCGACCGTCGTACGCACCACGAGCGGTTCCGCCACGGGCCACAAACTGAGCGTGCTGCTGGGCGACCAGCACGGCAGCAGTGACATCGCGGTCGAACTGGGCGCCGGTCAGACCGTCACCCGCCGGGCCTTCAAGCCCTTCGGTGAACTGCGCGGCGCCAAACCGGGTGCCTGGCCGGACCGCCGTGGCTTCGTCGGCGGCGTCGACGACGCGAGCACCGGTCTGACCCACCTGGGCGCGCGTGAGTACGACTCCGCGCTGGGCCGGTTCATCAGCGCCGACCCGGTCTTCGACATCGGCGACCCGCTACAGATGAACGGCTACGCCTACGCGCGCAACAACCCGGTCAACCGCAGCGATCCGTCGGGCCTGTACGACCCGGACCTGATGGCCTGGTGCCAGCAGAACCCGGGCAAGTGCATCGGCGGCCACATCATCATCGAGAAGAAGAAGGCGCACACGCAGGTCACGAAGAACAAGGGCACGTCGAACGAGCACCACATCTTCTACGACGAGCACGGCATCCCGCACGCGACGACCAACGACTGGGACGCCCCGTCCAGTAGGGCGGCCTACAAGCAGCTGAACGGCGATCTGAAGAAGGGCGGCAAGTTCTACGACGAGAAGACGCGGACGGGAGCGCGCTACTTCTACCAGGACGAGACCTACTTCAAGTTCGGCAAGGACAACAAGCTGGCCAAGGGCTATCTGGACGACCCCGCCAACAAGCAGCACGTCAAACTGGGCACCACCGCCGACCTCATCAAGGTGACCTGGGAGAAGGGCAAGGTCGTCTCCGTGGAGATCTGGGACGCCGTCGAAGCCACCTCTTCGGACAAGGCGCTCAAGGACATCACCGGCGACATCGACGGAAAGATGGGCACGAAGAAGCACCAGACGGACAACGTCGTGTTCGTTGCCGCCGACGACAAACAGGCCAAGATGGTGGCCGAGCACTACAAGAACGACGGCCGTGTCCGGGTCATCTCGCCCAACGGAGGCTTCGACAACCAGAGCAGCGCCGTGTCGCTGGTGCCGGCGCACGGATCGACGGACGCCCGCGGTGGATCCCGGGGACCCAAGGGTCCCAAGGTGCGCGCCGTGGGCCTGCTCGGACCCGTCTTCGGTGGTCTTTCGGCAGCCATCAACATCCGCGACTACGGCTTCAAACGGGGTGCTTGGGAGACGTTCAAGGACAGCTTCGATCCCTTCGACTTCACAGGACTCGACGAACAGGACGCCATCGACGACGCCAACGAAGCCGGGATCTGCGACCCGAACGTCAACTGCGCATGACCCCCGGCCGGGGCCCCTCGCCGCGCGAGGGGCCCCGGCCCCGCCCGCAAGACGAGACCCGCAAGACCGAAAGACGACCACGGCACCATGGCCAAGGACACAGTCACCCTCTGCCTGCCTCCCGTACCCCGGGACCGGGTCCCCCAGGCGATCGACGCCGCCATGACGGCGCACGCGGACGAGTGGTGGGACGGGTGGTGGCCCAGCTCCCGCGACTCCGGCTGGGAATTCCTCGTCGTGTCCGGTGCCGGCCACGACCCCCGCCTCGTCCGCACGCTCCACCACCCGAACGGGGACCCCCGCGAGCTGCCCCCCGGCCGCTGCGACGGCGGCCCGCGCGGTCTGCTCGACTTCGACACTCCCCGCGCGGAGGTCGCCGCCCGCGCCAGGGCCGCCTGGCACGAGTGGCGGCGCCTCGCCCGCACCCTGCCACCGGCGGCTCCCGTGGAGGTGTTCGCGGACCACCCCGACCGCTGGCACGCCCACCGGGAACAGCCGCTGATCGGCGCCCTCGACGATCTCCTCATGTCCGAGGGCCTGTGCTTCATGCACGCGGAACCCGCTGACCACTTCGGCGACGACCCCGACGCCTACGCCCGCGCGGAGGCCGCGCGGGTGATCCCGTCGAACATCCTGGTGACCCTCGACGGCCGCCGCCTGGAGTCGGGCCCGGCGGACTATTACCCCTTCGCCGACGCCTACCTCAACGACCTCGACCCCGACGCCTACGTGGTCCGCCTCACCGTGCACTGCTGACCGCAGGCGGCCCGGGTGTGCCGGTGCCTGTTACAAGACAGCGACATGGTGCCGATGAACGTGTCCGCCGACCGTGCCGTCCTAACCAATGACTACACCAAACGGTATGTAGCTCATCTTCGGCGCGAAGCGCTGTTATCACCCCGGAAAGGGACGGATCTGTGATGGTCTCGAAGCGGCACTCCCTGCGTATCTCCGTCGTCGGCGTCCTGGGCGCGGCCTCTCTCGCCCTCGCGGGTACGGCGATGGCGGCCACCCCGGCCGCGCACGTGACGTCACCCGCTGTCACCGCCCACAAGGCTCCGGCCGTGAAGGCCGGCATCACGGCGACGCCCTCGGTGTCGTCCGTCCGGGCCTGGCAGCTGTTCCGGGTCACCGGCAAGACCACCGGTCTGAAGACGGGCAGCAAGGTGACTCTTCAGCAGAAGCAGCACGGCAAGTGGGTCAGCCTGCCCGCGTCCGCGCCCATCGCGCGAAGCGGCTCCTACTCGCTGGGCGTCAAGCTCGGCCTGAAGGGCAAGAACGACCTGCGCGTCGTCAACGGCAGCACGGTCTCGCCCGTCTTCAGCGTGACGGTCCGCTGAGCCGAGCCGCCTCGGGGGCGGCACTCAGTGCTCACGCACGGGTCATTGCAGGATCATGAACAATCCTCACGTTTTCGTGGACTCCTGGAGCCGGCGCTCCTATGGTCGCCGCGGCGCGACCATCCGCCGTACGCACCCCGAGGAGTCGCATGTCCCGCAGGACACTCAGCCGTGCTCTGGCCCTGGCCATCGCCGCGGGTACGGTCATGACCGTACCCGCGCCCGCCCTGGCCGACCCGATCCCCAAGGCGCCGGGCCACCGGCTGGTCGACGCCTACACCGGCGCCCCGGCCACCGCGCTGCCGCTGCCCGGCACCCAGCCCCCGCAGCATCCCCACCTCGCGCCGAACGGACGCTCGGGGATGCACGCGGACGGCTGGGGCAGCGCGACCTACCCGTGGTCCGGGCCGCTCGGCGACCGCCCGCAGGTCGACAGTGAACGGATGGCGCTCCTGGGAGGGGAGTGCGCCAACGTGACCTTCGACCGAGCGGGGCGGATCGTCACCGTGTGCGGGACCTTCACCGGCTTCCTGGTCAAGCTGCTCGACCCGCACACCCTGACCACCCTGGCCGAGTACAAGCTGCCGCAACGCCCGTCCACGGTGGAGGCGATCACTCGGCTGGACTTCTCGCGGATCTTCAAGGACACCTCGGGCGGCGCGTACTCGTACCTCGACGACCAGGACCGGCTCGTGCTCGCGGACTCCCGCCAGCACGTCATCCGCCTCGCCCACCGGCAGAAGCCGGACGGGGACTGGGAGTTCACCGTCACCGACGACTGGGACCTGACCGGTCAGGTACCCCACGACTGCGTGACGTGGACCAACCTTCACCCCACCGGGACCTGCGACCCGGTCACCTCCGTCATGCCGGACTGGCGGGGCCGGATCTGGTGGGTCACCCGGCAGGGCCGGATCGGCACCGTCGACCCCGCCACCGGGACCATCCGCTCCGTCCAGCTCGCCGGGGAGGAGATCCAGAACTCCTTCGCCGTCGCCGCCGACGGTGTGTCGATCGTCTCCGACCACGCCCTCTACGAGTTCACCGCGGCGGCGGACGGAACCCCCGAGGTGGTGTGGCGGGAGACCTACGACCGGGGCACCGGCACCAAACCCGGCTCCGTCAACCAGGGCTCCGGGACCACGCCGGACATCTTCGGCGACGGCGGCCGGTACACGGCGATCACCGACAACTCCGACGACCGCATGCACGTCCTGGTCTACCGGCGGGACGCCGACGTACCCGCCGGACGGCGACTGGTGTGCGAGATCCCCGTCTTCGGATCCGGCGCGTCCACGACGGACAACTCCCTGATCAGCTGGGGCAACAGCCTCGTGGTCGAGAACAACTACGGCTACGAGAACATCACGTCGCTCACCCTCGGACGCAGCGTCCCCGGCGGGGTCACCCGGATCGACGTCCGCGAGGACGGCAGCGGATGCGACACCGTGTGGCAGAGCGGCGAGCACTCGCCGTCCACCGTGCCGAAGCTGTCGACCGGCAATGGGCTGATCTACCTCTACACCAAGGACGCCGACCCCCTCGGCATCGATGCCTGGTACCTGACCGCAGTGGACTTCCGTACCGGACGGACCCGCTGGAGGCAGCTCGTGGGAACCGGCGTCGGCTACGACAACAACTGGGCGCCGATCACCCTGGGACCGGACGGCACCGCCTACGTGGGTGTGTTCAACGGCCTCACCGCCGTACGCGACGCCGACCGAGGGTCCGCAGGCGGGCGCCTCACCGCGCGTTTGCGGCCGAAGCGGGTCGCGGTGATCGTGAGGGGAGATACGTGATCTTCGCGTATCTCCCCTCACGAAAGGCGCGACCATGACGGACCTCGACCTCGGCAAGCTGCTCAACGGGTTGCTGGGCGGCAGCGGGACCGGCAGCGGAAACGGCAGCGGTGCGTCCGGCGACATCCTCGGCGGCCTGCTCGGAGCGCTCAGCGGCAAGGGCGGCCAGAACGGCGGCAACCCGCTGAGCGGCCTGCTGGACATGCTCACCAAGAGCGGCCTCATGGAGCAGGCCCAGTCCTGGGTGGGCACGGGCCAGAACCAGCCGGTGACCGGTGACCAGATCGCCGAGGCGCTGCCCGACGACGCCCTGCGCAAGGCCGCCGACCAGGCGGGCGTCTCCACTCAGGAGGCCGCCAGCCAGCTCGCCGAGACGCTGCCGCGGGCCGTCGACAAGCTCACCCCCAACGGTGAACTGCCCCGGCCCGACACCTCGCTGGAGGAACTGATCAGACGAACGGCCTGACCCCTGACAGGTGGTCCCCCCGACAGGTGATCCCTTCCCTGACGAATGCCCGTCCCCGCATCCGGGGACGGGCATCCGCCGCGGTCACGGGTGCGGGCCGCCGCGGGACGCGCCGATGGGCCGCCCTGCCGGTACCGCGTCTCCGGCGGGCGCGTTCCCCCGCCCGTAGTGATGCGTGGTGAACATGTACAACAAGCCGGTGGCCACCACCACGCCTCCGCACAACAGGACGATCCAGTCGTTGTACCAGGGCTCCTGCGGTTCCTGGGGCCAGGAGATGTTGACGATGGCGAAGACGCCGTAGGCCAGCGCCGCGATGTTCACCGCGAGGCCCCAGCGGCCCAGCGTGAACTCACCGCTCGGGCGCCACCCCTTCAGCCGGGCGCGCAGCGCGGCCAGGACCACCATCTGGAACGAGCCGTAGATGCCGAGGATGGCGAACGAGACGATCCTGGTGAGCGCGTCCGCGGAGACCAGCGAGCCGAAGGCGATGAGCATCGGTACCACGGCGGCCACCAGCAGCGCATAGCCCGGCACCGCACGGGTGTGCGAGAACCGTCGCAGCAGTCGGTGTCCGACGATCATCTGGTCGCGGGCGTAGGAGTAGATGAGCCGTCCGGCGGCGGCCTGGAGGCTGATGGTGCACGACAGGAAGGAGATCAGTACGACGGCCATCACCAGTCGGGCGCCGGTCTCGCCCATCGTCTCGTAGAGCACGCGCACCACCGGGTCCGTGTCCCTGCCTTCGATGACCGCCCGGATGTCGGTGACCGCGAGCAGCAGGGACAGACAGGTGAACGTCGCCGCGGCGCCGCCGACGTAGATGGTCCGGCGCATCGCGCGCGGAATGACCCGGCCCGGGTGGGCGACCTCCTCGGCCGTGTCCCCGCAGGCCTCGAAACCGTAGTACTGATAGAAGCCGATGATCGCGGCCGCGAGGAAGGCCGGCAGGTAGGAGCCGTTCTTCTCGGCGCCGTAGCTGTCGAGGATGACGCCGATGCCGTGTGCGCGGTGCGAGGACAGCAGGTAGATGCCGACGACGAGGGCGCCGATGAGCTCGCCGCCGAAGCCGATCACCGCGGCGGCGGAAAGCGCCTTGGTACCGGCGTAGTTGATCAGGACGGCGACGGCGATGAGGGCCGCCGCGCACAGCACGGTGGTGTGCACGGTGGGCCGGAAGCCGAAGAGAAGGGCGATGTAGGGACCGGCGCCGTAGGCGACCGCGGTGATGGTGACCAGCAGCGCCCACATGTACACCCAGCCGGTCATCCACGCCCAGCGCTTCCCCCACAGCCGCCGGGCCCAGGGATAGACGCCGCCGGCGATCGGATACTGGGCGACGATCTCGCCGAACACCAGCGAGACGAGGAACTGGCCGCACCCGGCGAGCAGGAACGCCCAGATCATCGGCGGTCCACCGGTGGCCAGCGCGGTGCCGAAGAGGGTGTACGTGCTCACCACCGGCGACAGGTAGGTGAAACCGAGGGCGAAGTTGGCCCAGGGGCCCATGTCCTTGCGGAACTCCGAACCGGGTTCCCCCTGCGCGCCGTCGGCCGCCGGTACGGCGGGCTGCGGGCCGGTCACCGCCCCGCCTCCGGGCCGACGGGACCCGGGCGGGCGACGGTCGGCGGCGCCGGGAACACCGACGCGTTCACCACCCGGACGCCCGCCGCCACCCGCTTCCACTCGACGTCGATGTACAGCTCACCCACCGGGCCCTCCTTCGCCGTCCGGCCGAGCCGGCGCAAGGGAGGGCCGGGTCGACGGTCAGCAAACATGACCCATCGGACCGGCGGCGGCCACGAGGCGCACCGCCGCGCGTCCGGTGCCACGGCCGAGGAGGCTCGGGTGGGCTAACGACCGTCTCTGTACGGGGGAGGACGTCAGGCCTTGTCCTGCATGGACCGCCGTGCGGGGTTGCCCTGCTCACCCGCCTTGGGATCCTTCTCGTCGGCCTTCGCCCGCACCCCGTCGGCGATGCGCTTGCCGATGGTTTCGTCGATGTTCGACCAGTACGCGAAGGCACGCTCCAGGACCGGCTCTCCGACACCGTTGAGGAGGTGACCGACCACGTTGTCGACCAGCCGGTCGCGGGCCTGGTCGTCCAGCACCTCACGCACCATCGTCCCGGCCTGGCCCCAGTCGTCGTCCTCCGGGTGGGAGACGTAGGCCGCCCGGGTGATGGCGCCGTCGGCCTCCCAGCTGGGCGGGCTTCCGAAACGGGCCGTGTCGGCCGCCGGGCCGCCCTTCGAGTTCGGGGCGTACACCGGATCGGTCGTCTTCCGGTAGGCCATCGCGCCGTCCTTGGAGTACGTGCGGACGTCGACGACAGGGGCGTTCACCGGCAGCTGCTGGTAGTTGGCGCCGATCCGGTGACGGTGGGCGTCCGCGTAGGAGAACAGCCGGGCCAGCAGCATCCGGTCCGGGCTCGGCCCGATACCGGGGACCAGGTTGTTGGGCTGGAAGGCCGCCTGTTCGATCTCGGCATGGTTGTCGGTCGGGTTGCGGTCGAGCGTCATACGGCCGACCGGGATGAGCGGGTAGTCGGCGTGCGGCCAGACCTTGGTCAGGTCGAACGGGTTGAACCGGTAGCCCGCCGCTTCCTCGTACGGCATGACCTGCATGTACAGCGTCCAGCTCGGGAACTCCCCGTCCCGGATGTGCTCGAAGAGGTCACGCATGTGATAGTCCGTGTCCACCGCGGCCATCTGGTCGGCCTCGTGCTGGGTGAAGAACTCGATGCCCTGGTCGGTCTTGAAGTGGTACTTCACCCAGAACCGCTCACCCGCGGCGTTGATCCACATGTAGGTGTGGGAGGAGTAGCCGTTCATGTGACGCCAGGTCCGCGGGATGCCGCGGTCACCCATCAGCCAGGTGACCTGGTGGGCCGACTCGGGGGAGAGGGTCCAGAAGTCCCACTGCATGTCGTGGTCGCGGAGGTTGTTGTCGGCACGCCGCTTCTGCGACCGGATGAAGTGCTGGAACTTCATCGGGTCCTTCACGAAGAAGACCGGCGTGTTGTTGCCGACCATGTCGTAGTTGCCCTCGCTGGTGTAGAACTTCACCGCGAAACCACGCGGGTCACGCCAGGTGTCCGGGCTGCCCCGCTCGCCCGCGACCGTCGAGAAGCGAATGAGCAGGTCGGTGCGGGCGCCCGGCTGGAAGACGGCCGCCTTGGTGTAGGCGCTGACGTCGTGCGTCACCTCGAAGCGCCCGAAGGCACCGCTTCCCTTGGCATGCGGCTGCCGCTCGGGGATCCGCTCCCGGTTGAACTGTGCCATCTGCTCGATCAGATAGGCGTCCTGCAACACGATCGGCCCGCCGGGCCCCACGGTGAGCGAGTGTTCGTCACTCTCGACCGGGGCGCCGGAATCCGTCGTGGTGAAGCGCGGGATCTCCGTCATGAGCCTGCCTTCCCTCTCGTGACACGAAGCAGCGGCACGCACGGCACGGCGAGCCACTCGTGGCCGTAGTCCGCGTGACCCTGGACGGCCGGCCTAAACCCGCGCGGCGATACCTGTGAGGCACCCCGGTCGTCACGGAGAGTAGCGACCGTGTCTGCGGCTACCTGATGACGCAAATCCCTGGAAGCGGCCGCTGCCATGCACCCACCTCAGCGACGAGCACACGACGCCACCTGCCGTGCCCGGCACCATCCCTCGTCGACGGACAACGCGTCCTCGCTCCATCGCTCAGCGTTGTCGGCCCCGCTCATCGTACTGAGGAGGGCGTTGGTCTCCCGCAGATCAGGCCGGACACCAGGATCGAGTCGTCCTTCCTCCACCAGGGCCTCAGCCATGGCGAAGGCGTGCTCGAAGTCCAGGGCGATTTCATCCGTCCCGATCTCGTACTTGGTCAGCCAGGCCACCTGAACCCGTGCGTCGGCCGCCAGCACGGTCAGCGACTCGAGCAACAGGCGCCGACGAAGCAAGGGATCAGGGCTCTTCATCGCATCATCGTCACACCGGACCGGACCGGACCGGTCAGGTCCTGTCACAGCGGGTCGCCAAGGGGGCCGTAGTCCTCTTCCAGGTTCTTCGCCCAGTGGGCGGCGAAGTCCGGCTGGGTGCCGTCGGTGTCGGTGAATCCGTATTCCTGGTACAAGCCCCATGTGGCCAGTGCGCGCCCCGTCTTGGTCATGACGTTCGGGTCGGCGGCCAGCGCGGCGACCGCGCGCCCGAGATAGGCCGGCGTCTCTGAGTGGGCGAAGTTGGGGTCCTGGGCCGCGCCGTCACGCCAGTTGGACTCGGTGACGCCGAAGTGCTCCAGCATGGCCTCAGAGCGCAGGAAGCCGGGAGTGACCGCCACGGCCGCGACACCGTGCGGCTTCAGCTCGGCTGCCTGGGCGAAGGCGAGACGGATCACCGCGGACTTCGCCAGGTCGTAGAAGAACGAGCCGCGGTAGCGGGCGGTGTTGCCGTCGGTGACCTCCACGACCAGACCGCTCCTGCGGGCGACCAGCAGCGGAAGCGCGAACCGGCTGGTGATCACATGGGTCTCCACCGCCTGCCGCAGCAGCCGCAGGCCGGTCTCCAGGTCCTGCTCCCACAGGGGGTGTTCCCAGTCGGTCAGCGGATCGCCACCCCACACCGAGTTGACGAGGACGTCGAGCCGCCCGTCCTGCTCCGCCGCGATCCTGTCGACGAGGGCCCGCACCTCGTCCGGACTGCTGTGATCGGTCCGGACCGGAATGCCGAAGCCCCCGGCGGCGGTGACCTGTTCGGCGGTCTGCTCGATGGTCTCGGGACGGTCCAGACCGTAGCGGCCGCCCGTGCTGCTGCGGCCGGTCACATACACCGTCGCCCCGGCGGCCCCGAGCTCGACGGCGACACCTCGCCCGCCGCCCCGGGTACCGCCGGCGACCAGGGCCACCGTTCCGGCCAGCGGGCGTGTGTCGGTCGTCATGCTTCCTCCAGGTCAGGGTTGTTGCGGGGCGGCGATCCGGGGGTGGGCAGGTGCGGGGACAGCACGGCGTCGAGTTCCCGCCGGAGGCACTGCCCGAGGCTGCCCTCGCGTTCGAGGGCCCAGGTCAGGCCCGCACCGGCGGTGATCGCCCGCACGGTGCGGGCCAGCGCCGCGACATCGGTTCCGGCGCGGAGCTCGCCCGCGCCCACCGCCTCCGCCAGCAGTGCTTCGATCGCCCGCGTCTGCGCGTGGTGGACGGCCAGGGCGCGCTCGTGGAGCTGCGGATCGGCGAGGTCCATGCACAGGAACGCCAGATGATTGGCGAAGCTCTCCGGCGTGGTCATCGCGTCCACGGATTCCACCGTCAGCGCCGTCAGCGCGTCGAGCGCCGTGTCGGACGCCTGACGGACTCGTCCAGCCAACTCGCTCGCGTCCTCGGCGGACTGGTCGGCGAGTGCCAGAAGCAGACCGCGCTTGGACCCGAAACGCTGCACGAGGGTGCCGGGCACCAGCCCGACCTCGCGCGCCACGGCGGCCAGTGTGAGCCCCGCAGGGCCCACTCGGCCCATGACCTGGGCAGCCGCGCGCAGGATCACCGTGTCCGCGACACCTCGGGGACGTCCCACCGACACCACCTCTCATTAATAAATGGCTGTTCATTTATTAAAGACGAAGCTTCCGCTCCTGGCAAGTTCCCGTGACCAGCCCTGTGATTGACTACGGCCGTGCTGCCCGAAACCGTCTTCACCACCCAGGATCTGCCAGTGGGTGACCGCTTCGAGGCTTGGGCGGAGCGCCTGGGGGACACCCACGCGCCGATGCGGCTGACCAGCGAGCGCACCGCCGACTACCGGGGGCACCAGCGAGTGATCGGGTTGGGGGAGGTGGCGGTGTGGCCCGCCACTTTCGACCACCTGGTCTTCCATCGGACGCCGAGGCTCGTGCGCCAGTCGGACCCGGAGGTGTTCCACCTGTCCCTGCTGCGGCGCGGTGACGGCGCGGCGAGCTGGGGCAAGGAGCAAGTGGCGTACCGCATGGACGACTTCCATGTGAACTGCTCGTCCCGGTCCTACGAGATATCCACCGGACCCGACCCGGTCACCATCGTCGGCGTGGAGATCCCGCGTGCCGCCGTGAGCCTCCCGGCCGGGCGGGCGGACCGGGTGGTCGGACGCCGGATATCCGGCCGGGAGGGCATGGGCGCCCTGCTCGCGGGGCTCCTCGTGCAGCTGACCTCGGACACCTCCGCCTACCGGGCGTCCGATGCGGAGCGGCTCGGCACGGTCGTCACCGATCTCGTCACCGCGGTCTTCGCCCACGTACTCGACGCGGAGCCCGGGCTGTCGCCCGAGACGCACGCCCGCACCCTGACCCTGCGCATCAAGTCCTTCGTGCGACGCCACCTGGGCGACCCGGAGCTGACCCCCGCGAAGGTCGCCGAGGCTCATCACATCTCGCGCAGCCACCTCTACCGCCTCTTCCAGGACGAAGGGCTGACGGTGGCCTCGTACATACGCGATCAGCGGCTGGCCAGTGCCCACCGGGACCTCGCCGATCCCGGTCTGCGCGCGCTTCCGATCCAGGCCGTGGCCGCCCGCTGGGGCTACTCCCGCCCCGGCGACTTCACCCGGGCCTTTCGCACCGCACACGGCATGGCTCCCAGCGAGGTGCGGGAGCGGGCCTTGAACCGGACGGCCGTGGACGCCGTGCACAGGGCCGTGGACGCTGCGCCAATGACACCTCCCCAGTCACCCGCGCATCATTGATCTCGGTCGCTCAACGGGCTTCGGCCCCGACGGCGTGCCAGGGTCACGGGGGTGCCCTGGCACGCCGGAAGCGCATCGGCGCTCCTGCCGCCCCGCCCCCTCTCCTCGGCGTCGTGAGGAAAGCACCCTTCGCGCATCGTTGCCTTGACAATGATTGACTGGGCAAGAATAATCGACATGTGACCACACCAGACGGACTGCACGATCATCTCGGCTACTGGCTGCGACGCCTCTCCGACGAGGTCCATGCCCGCTTCGAGGCCTTGATCGGCCAGTACGACGTCACCGCCTCCCAGTGGGGGGTGATGGCGAGCGTGTTCCACGGTCACGTCACCACCAAGGCGGTGGCGCGCCACATGGCCATCGACCCCGGAGCCGTATCCCGGCTCGTGGACCGCCTGGTCGCCAAGAGCCTGATCCGCCGCGAGCCCGATCCGGCCTCACGGCGCACGGTACTGCTGGTTCTCACCGACGAGGGCCGTGCCCTCGTTCCCGTGCTGGCCGACCTGGCCGACCAGAACGACGCCCACTTCTTCGGCTCGCTCGATGCCGCGCGACGGCATCAGCTGGAAGGGTGGATGCGCGGCCTCGTGGGGGAAATCGACTCGGCGCCACCACGCCCCGCACCTTCCGAGGAGTCACCATGACCGCCCGTTCCCTCACCAAGACCGTCAGCATCGACCGCCCCGTCGAGGAGGTCTTCGCCTTCCTCGCCGATCCCGCCAACTGGTCGAAGTGGGCCGTCGTCAACATCAAGTCGATCGAGCCCACCGAAGACCCCGACTGGTGGGCCATGACGACCCCGATGGGTCCGGCCAGGCTGCGCCTGCGCGCCGACGCCGAACACGGCGTTCTGGACCACGACTACCTGGACGACACCGCGTCCTGGCGGGTACCCGCCCGCGTCGTTCCCAACGGCGACGGCGCCGAGTTCATGATCACCTTCCACCAGCCGCCGACCTTCAGCGACCAGTTCTTCGACGACCAGATCGCCTTGGTCGACACCGAACTGTCCACCCTCAAGTCGATCCTGGAAGCCCGGCCCTGATCGAGCGGCCCTGATCGGGCCCGGCGCGGTGCCGGGTCAAGTTGACGGCGAGGAAAGCGAAGGGGCTAATTCAAGGAGTGTGGAGAAGGAAGCCCCTTCATGGCCTCGCCACGGCCACGTTAGCAGTCAGGCGGGGATCAGGTCGCGCAGATTTTCCGGAGTGACGATCCGCGACTCCGGGTGCAGCCCGTCGGGCCGTTCCAGGCCGATGTAGGTGACGGGCCCGGCCGGAACCGTCTTCCCGTCCCACATGGTGACGTTCGTCGTGCCGGCGGTCATCAGATCGGTGAGATGGCGGACCGTGAGCTGCTCGCGCTCGAGAATGCCGCGCAGCAACGTCGCGACCGTCACCCGGTTGTCCTCCACCCGGTTCGACGCCGGGGTCCCCGTCAGATACAGGTGCAGCCACTTGGCACGCCATCTGCCGTCACCCCCGCGCAGGAACGCCAGCGGCAGCGCCACCCGGCCCGGACCGCGCAGCTCCGACTTCATACGCACCGTGCGCGGCTCGAAGGGACGTCCCCTCTGCTCGCCCTCGCGCAGCATGAACCCGAAGAACGACTCCTCGACCTCCTCGAATCCCTCCCCCGAGAAGATGTTGACCTGTGGGACGACGTAGTCGCCGCGCACCGCGCCCAGTCGCAGGTTGATGAACTCCGAGGCCCCGTCCGGCGCGTCGGTGATGTCACCGGAGTGCTCTCCCTCCAGGGCTCGAAGGTTCGTGTACGACAACCAGGAGTCGGTCGTGTAGTCCGCGTTCAGCAGCAGCGCCGACAGGTCGTAGTCGGTGCTGCGCCCTGTCTGCTTCCAGTACACGAAGAAGCGCAGCAGTTCCCCGTCGACCGGGGACACCGAGCCACGCGGCAGCACACCGAGCCCGGACGCGGTCGCCCTGCCGCTGAGCGGCAGCGCCACATCCAGGACGTCGGGATCGATCAACAGGTGGTCCACGGCGGGCAGCCTGCGGCGCAACTCCTCGTCGAACGCGGCGATCAGCCGCTCACGCTCGGGCGGCAGCACCGGCGGCCGGGTGTCCTCGGTGACCCACGCCCGACCGGAGCGGTTCACGAACACCCGCCGCTCGCCGGTGTCCTCCGCACGGTTGTGCAGGTGCTGGCGCACCGACAGCACGAGCCGACCGGAAACGTCGGGGACGACCCGCTCGGCCGCGGCCACCACGGCGTCGCGCTCGTCCTGTGTGAGGGCAGTGCGCAGCAACCGGTCCAGGCACCGAAACAGCTTGCCGGGCGCGGCGTTCAGCAACTCGACCGCGCCGGTGACGTCGCCGACGCCGAGCAGTTCCTCCACCCGGCCGTCCAGAGAGCGTGCCGCCTTCTCGCCCCGGGCGACGGCGAACACATCGGCCGCGCAAGGCCACTGCGGGTACTCGTGCGGGTGCAGTCGCTCGCCGAGCCGCTTCCACATCTCGCGGTGTGCGTGCACGTCCGCGAGCTTGGCCGGCGCCGCGGCGACCACCGCGTCAAGACCCGCGAGCAGCGACCGGCGCACCGCCCTGGGCAGCGTACGCAGCCGAGTCGGCTCCCGCAGCGTCACGTCGCCGCCCGCAAGCCCGCAGGCCAGCCGCAGCACATCGGTGACCGTGTCCAACAGCAGGCTCGAACCGGCCATCAGCCGGGCCTGGTTGACCACGGCCCGGTTCTCCCGCACCGGGATCTCCTCGGGCTGCGGCCCCTGCGCGCAGTGACCGGCGAGCTCCCGCAGATCGCCCAGGACCTCCTCGCCCAGCGGCGTGCTGCTGCCGGCCAGTGCCAGGTACAGGGCAGTGAGTTCGTCGTCCAGGGCACCCCCGAGATGCAGCACCGTCATACGGTCACCCGCCGCGGCGATCAACTCGTCGTGGTGGCCGAGCATCTCGGCGTACGCGTGCCGATAGCCGCCGTACGACGGGAGGGTGAGCAGATCCACCACGCCGACGCTCAGCTGCTCGAGCGTGGCCGTGCGGGTCCCGCCGTCGGCGAGGGCCTCGGTGACGCAGCGCATCCAGAAGTCGAAGGTGTCCGGCACGTTGGCCGGGAAGTCGATGAAGTACACGTTGTGCCGGACGTGATCCCCCACCATTTCACGGACGGTGCCCAGAGTCCGTACGGCGATCTCGGCCACCGCGCCCGCCGACAGCCCCGAGAGGTGTTCGAGCAGTCCCGCCGAGAGTTTGAAGCCCACGGACATCAGCGCGCCGTCGAACTGCCGGGCCACGACGTCGCCTTCCCCGGCGGGTCCCGTGGGGAAAGGCAGGCGGTGGGTGTGCCGGATGAGCAGGGAGTCGAGTCGGTGGACCATGTCCGCATGGTCCCAAGGCTCGACGAGCGACCGCACCCGGTTTTCGCGGGGCAGCGACCTGCTGGCCGATGGCTGACTTCGTCGAACTCCTCGACCCGGCGGGTCGCCCGGACCGGCGTCGCACCGGCTCATGGCCCGCGGGACGTGTTCAGCCGGTTGTCGGGTGCCAGGCGGCCTGGGCTTCCTGCACGGTGGGGTAGCTGGGGAAGACCTGGTCAAGGCCGACGATGCGGAAGACGCGGCTGACTCTGTGGGGTACCGATGCCAGAGCGATGCTCGCGGCGGCGGCCAGGGCGTGGTTGCGGGCGGCGATCAGGACGGTGATGCCGCTCGAGTCGCAGAAGGTGAGGCCCCCGAGGTCGAGGACGAGTTGCTGGCCGGCACGCAGCGCGAGACCGGGGAGAGCCTCGCGGACCTCGGCGGCGCTGTGGTGGTCGAGTTCGCCCGCGAGCTCGATGACCACTCCGGCGACGGTGGGGCGGGTGTGGAGGGTCAGGTGCTGGGTCACTGCTTCTCTTCACTGGAGAGTCGGGGCACGTGGACGGCCAGGACGGCGGCGTCGTCGTCCACTCCGGTGCCGAAGGTGTCGAGCAGGTCACGGATCGCGGCGATGGTGTCCGATGCGGTCGTGGGGGTCAGCGCACGGCAGAAGTCCAGGAGGGCGTCGTCGCCGTAGCGTTCTCCCTTGGTGACAGCGGCGTTGATGTGGGCTTCGGTGAGCCCGTCGGTGTGCAGGAGCAGGGTGTCGCCGGGTGCGAGGTGAACGCTGGTCGCGGCGATGTGGGCGTCGGGCAGGGCGCCGATGAGCTGACCGCCGGTTGTCGGCAGAAAGTCGGCGGTGCCGTCGGCGCGCATCAGCAGGGCAGGCGGGTGTCCGCCGGCGGCCAGGGTGATGTGGAAGCCGCCCCGGTCGGAGTCAGGGGTGAGCAGGCCGAAGACGACGGTGCAGAACCGCGGGTCGGTCCCGTTGTACTCGTGGTTGAGGACCGTGTTCAGGTTGTCCAGGACGGCGGCCGGGGACGGGTCGTACACGGCGGCCGCCCGGAGCGTGTAGCGGGCCAGTGAGGTGACGGCCGCCGCGGCGGCGCCCTTGCCGCACACATCGCCCATGAACAGCCCCCATGTGCCGGCCGCCAGCGGGAACAGGTCGTAGAAGTCGCCGCCGACCTCGTCGACGGAGGCGATGTGGTAATACGCGGAGACGTCGAGGCCGGGCACGTTCGCCAGCGTGGGCGGCAGCAGGGTCTTCTGCAGGGTGGTGGCCAGGCGCTTGAGGCGGTCGCGCTCCAGGTCGGCCTCTTGGCGGGCACGCAGCAGCTCGGTTTCGTAGGCACGGCGGTCCCGGGCGTCGAAGACGGTCGTGCGGATGAGCAGCGGCTGTCCGTCGCCGTCCGCCTTCACCGTCGAGGTGACCAGGACCGGCAGCCGTGAGCCGTCAGCGGCCCTGAGCTCCAGGGCGATGCCACTGACCTCGCCCTGCATCCTCAGCAGCGGGGCGAAGTGGGTCTCGTGGTAGAGCCGGCCGCCGACGGTCAGCAGGTCGGAGAAGTGCCTGCGGCCGACCAGGTCCTCGCCCCGGTAACCGAGCCACTCCAGCAAGGTGGTGTTGACCTTGATGATCCGGCCGTCGAGCAGAGTGGACAGAAAACCGCAGGGCGCGTGCTCATACAGGTCTTCGGCGCTGTCCTCCAGCAGCGCGCCGAACCGCGCCCGCCCACCCGACGGCCCCTCGCCTCCGTCCGGATCCCCGCCCCGGTCCTCGTCGCTGGTGCCGCACGTCATCGGACTGATTCCGCGAACTCGGCGATCGCCGCGGCGGTTTCCTCCGGAGCCGCGAGCTGGGGGCAGTGCCCGGTCGCGTTCAACGTGATCAGCCGGCTGCCGGGGATCTGCCCATGGACGAACGCACCCACCTCCGGCGGGGCGATCGCATCACTGGAGCACTGGGCCACCAGCGTGGGAACCCGTACCGCCGCGAGGTCGTCACGGTTGTCGGACAGGAACGTCACCCGGGCGAAGACCCGGGCGATCTTGGGGTCGGTGCGGCAGAAGCTGTTGGTCAGTTCCTCACCCAGCTCCGGCCGGTCCGGATTGCCCATGACGACCGGCGCCATCGCACCCGACCAGCCGAGGTAGTTCGCCTCCAGCGACTCCAGCAGCTCCTCGATGTCCCCGGCGCTGAACCCGCCCCGGTATCCGGTGTCCGGATCGTCGATGAAGCACGGTGAAGGGGCGAGCAGCACCAGCCCGGCGAACGCCTCGGGCTCCCGTGCCGCGGCCAGTACACCCATCATGGCGCTCACCGAATGCCCGACGAACGTCACCGGACCGAGCGCCAGCTCCCGGCAAAGCTCCAGCACATCATCGACATACCCGTCCAGACCCGCATAGCGCTCCCGGCTCCACGCCGACAGGTCCGACTGTCCCGCACCCACGTGATCGAAGAGGACCACGGTGAAGTCACGCTCCAGGGCCGGGACCACCAGACGCCACATGTGCTGGTCGCACCCGAACCCGTGCGCCAGCATCACCACCGGTGCACCGGCCCGACCAGTCACCGTCACGTGGTTCCTGCTCCGCGCGCTCATGGAGCCATCCTCGCAGACGGACGGCCCGCGCCCGGCTGCTGTGATCAGCGGAACGTCGCTTCCGGCCGGTACTCCCTGGGCGGGGGCACCTTCGCCACCACAGAGGACGGCCCCACCAAACGTCCGTGCCCAGAAAACACCACCGCGCAGTGGTGCCGCCCCCGAACGAAGTGCCTCAGTACTTTCATCACACAGGCCAGCAGACCTCTGCGATGCCGAGAATGGCCAGACGCCTTCCTGGCGGTTCACTGCTCAGGCAGCCAGGATGGGGGCCGTTCCGGTGGTGGCGTGGCGGCCTGCTCGGAGCTGTTCCAGCTGGTCGTCGGCGTCGGCGAGCGCCTCGTCGATCGTCTTGGTTCCGGTCATGACACACAACGTGTTGGTGATGTCCTCGAGCTCTCGACTCGAGTGGCCGGTGGGCTGCAGGTCATGGCGGATGCGGACCTCGGCGAAGCGAGCCAGGACTGAACGCAGTTCCTTCTCCGCAGGCAGCAACACAGCGAGCCACTCCTTCAACAGACGGGCCGCTACCTCGGCCCGAGCAGTGCGAGGCGCCCCACAGCCAGGACGCACCCGCAGACGAAATCGGAGCAGATCCTTGCTCCCGTGCAGCGGGTTCCCTCATGTGATCGCTGTATGCATTCCGATTGCCGCGTTCCGCAAGTGCCCACGTACCTGCATCCCCTTCTGGCGCATTTTTCCCTACCCCTTACGTAGGGGCGGGATCCGGCGCGCTGGGAAGCGCCGACGGTGCGTGGTCGGGCCACGCCAGGCCGAAGCAGAGGTGCCAGGGCCGCTGCGATCCGGGGGTCTAGGGAGGTAGTAGGTGCTCGGAGGGGTGAGGGTGTAGGCGGCTTGGACCTCCGCGCCGTTGCCGCTGGCAGCGCCGACGTGAGGGTAAGTACGCGGCCGCAGTCGCGGGCTACCGGGTCGGTCCTGATTACGTCGAGGCCCACCGCGTCTTCGTCGCCGTGGCCGCCGACGAGCACGGAGGCCGGGTCCTCGGGTTCAACTCGCTCGTCCTCGCGCCGCCGGAGCTCGACCTGTTGTTCGTCGCCGACGGAGCGCAACGACGGGGTATTGGGCGACAGCTCGTCGCGCACATGCGGTCCGAGGCACGCGCTTCCCGGCTCGACCGTGTCAAGGTCGTGTCGCATGTTCCCGCCGCGGACTTCTACCACCGCGCCGGTGCGGTACGGACCGGGACGGCGCTCGCGAACCCGCCCGCCGTGCCGTGGGACCGTCCCGAATTCGAGTTCCGTATTCCATCGGAATGACGCGGTGCCGGCCACCTCTGAGGATGACCGCCACCGCCGACCTCTCCGACAGTCCGGTCGTCCTGGCCTCGCCCTGTCCGCGGCCCAGTGATCAGGCCGTCTGGTCTCCGGCGGGTGAGGCCTCGTCGTGTATCTGCAGTGCGGCTGTGTCGCAAAACGCCTCCAGCCCTTCGAGGAGCGCGGTTCGCTTGGCCACGGGCATCAGCTCCAGCACCGCCTGCAGCTCCTGCTGCCGGCGTGCGCGCAGGTCGTCGAGGAAGGTGCGACCGCGGTCGCTGAGATGCAGTTGTACCTCGCGACGGTTGGCGGGGCTGACTGCGCGCTCGACGAAACCGGCGGCTACCAGCCGGTCGCAGAGCCGACTGGTGGACGGGGGTGTGGAGGCGAGGGAGTCGGCGAGGGTACGCAGATTGATGCCGTCCTGATGTTCGAGCGTCAGGAGCACGCGCATCTGTGATGGAGAGGCCGGCGCGGTCGAGGCACGGCCCCACAGGACTTCCAGCAACTCCACGGCGGTCGATGCCACGCGTGCGACCTCGACGGGCTCGGGGCGGGGGCGGAAGACAGTCACTGTCACACTCTCGCGGGGACCTGGACGTGTGTCAGCCTACTAGGTGCCTGTTGTGGCAAGAAATGGTTCGGGCGGCCCAGTGTGACTCGCCCCGGGGGGTCTCGTCGCCTGGACGAGGTTCGTGTGACTGTCGAAGAGATAGGTGTGTTTACGATTGTGAACAGATTTGTGACCGCTGAGCGTGCTCTGCGCACAGCAGCTCCGCACGAGTTGCTCGACGCTGTGCGTCGTGTGCTCGCAGAACAGTATGCGGCACAGTCCGTGGACTTGTTCCTGGCCGACTATGGCCTCACGGTTCTGCAGCCTGTGTCTGTGCTGCCTTTCACCGCGGAGCCGGTGTCGGTGCACAGCAGCTCTGCGGGTCGAGCCTTCGGCGCACAGGATCCGTTTGTGGAGGGAGTCTCCGGCGGTGCTGTACGTGTACATCTGCCGGTCACCGTGCGCGGGGACCGCCTGGGTGTGCTCTCCGTCACCTTGCCGGACGGGGAGGGCGTGCGTGATCTTCTGGACGAGCTCGCGGACATCGCCGAGGTGCTCGGTCACGAGGTGGTCGTGGCCGAGCGCGACACGGACGTCTATCTGCGGGCGAGACGCAAGGATCGTCTGACCCTCGCCGCTGAGATGCAGTGGCAGCTTCTGCCCGGCCGTTCCTGTTCCCGTCCCGAGTACGAACTCGGCGGGCAACTGGAGCCGGCGTACGCGATCTATGGTGACAACTTCGACTGGTCCGCCACGGCGGACCGCCTCATGCTCTACGTCACCAACGGTATGGGGGAGGGCATCGAGGCCTCCTTGCTGACGAACCTCGGCATCAACGCCCTGCGCAACGCCCGGCGGGCCGGCATCGCCATCGACGACCAGGCCGCCTTGGCCGACCAGGCTGTATATGCCCATTACCGCGGGCGCTGCTACCTCTCGGTGCTGATGTTCGACTTCGATCTCGCGACGGGGCGGGCGAAGGTGGTGGACGCCGGCTCCCCGCAGCTGCTGCGTCTGCGTGAAGGTGTGGTCGAGCGTGTCACCTTCGAGGCGCAGCTCCCGCTGGGAATGTTCGAGGAGACCGACTACGTGGTTCAGGACTTCCAGGCCGAGCCCGGCGACCGACTCGTCTTCGTCAGCGACGGAGTGCACGCGGTCGCCTCGCCCAAGGGGGAGGTCTACGGGGATGCCGCTCTGGCCAGGGCGATCATGTCTACTCGTCTCTTGCCGGCTGCCGAGGTGCCGCGTGCCATTCTGCGGGAGTTGACCGGACATCGTGGGCAGTCGGTGCCGAGCGACGACGCCCTGGTTGTCTGTCTGGACTGGCACGGGCGCTGAGCCGCTGGGCTCGCCGATCGCGAATGTGTTGATGCTGTGTGGTTTCTGGTGCACATGCGAGGTCGATGCTTGTCATGTGGCAATAATTGCCTTGGTGTGCCAGTTTTGGCGCGGCAACGTGTTGCAAAGGGAGACGATGCAGGTGTCGGAGCAGGCAGCGGCCGAGGTGGCGGTACGGGAGCTCGGAGCCTTCCTGGAACGCCGCCGCGAGCAGATCGCCCAGCGGTGGGCGGACGCACCTCTTTTCCGGGCGGTCTTCACCGTCTCCCGCGACGAAGCCGTTGAAGCCTGCAAGACCGTTGTGGACGCTCTGGCGGACGTGGCCTCGACCGGCCGGTTGGAAAACATAGCGGCTCCGGGCTTCGACTTGGCCCGGGAGCAGCTGGGGCGCATGGCAGCTTCCCGGGCCCGCAGTGGCTTCAGCGCGGCCCAGATCGCGGAGGAGACCGCTGGTCTGCGCGTGACGGTCGCCGAACTGCTGCGCGGCGAGGTCCGGAACCTGTCTGCTGATGAGGCTCAGGAAGTTCTGCTGGCCCTGACCGTCCTGATGGGCACACTGAGCCTGGTGATCATGGAGACGACGGTGAACGCCGGCGAAGAACTGATCGCACGGCAGCGGCAGCAGCTGCTTGAAGTGGCCACCCCCGTGATCAACCTGTGGGAAGGCATCGTCGCGGTTCCCCTGATCGGCACATTGGACAGTGCCCGCAGTCAAGTGGTCATGGAGTCGCTCCTGGAGTCCATCGTGGATCAGCGGGCCCGCTACGCGATCCTCGACATCACGGGCGTGCCCACGGTCGACTCGCTCGTCGCGCAGCATCTGATGAAGACGGTCGCCGCGGCTCGCCTGATGGGCGCCGAATGCATCGTCTCCGGCATCCGTCCGGCCATCGCGCAGACCATCGTGCACCTCGGCATCGACCTGAGCTCGGTGCTCACTCGCACGTCTCTGGCCGACGCCCTGGCATACGCACTCAGCCAGCAGGGCATCGAGGTCTCCCGTGCGACCGGTGTCAACCAGCGATGAGCACCTCCCTTCCGGGATACTCCGCCATGGTGCCGGTCCTGGCGCTCGGGGACATCCTGTTGGTCTCCCTCCAAGGAGAACTGCACGACGGCGTGGCCGAGCAGCTCCAACAGGACATCACCCACCGCGTCGCCCACAGCAGGGCGAGCGGCGTGATCATCGACGTCTCCGGGGTCGAGATCGTCGACTCGTTCCTGGGGCGGGTCATCGCCGAGATCGCCGCCAACGCCCGCCTCCTGGCGGCTCGTACCGTCCTGTGCGGGATGCGGCCCGCCGTGGCGATCACCCTGGTGGAGCTGGGCCTGACCCTGCCCGGCCTGGTGACCGCGCTCGACGTCGAACGTGCTCTCGAACTGCTCAGGCAGGATGTCTCCGAGATCACTCTGGATACACGTGCGGGGTGTGCGTGACGCCGACCTACGACCCCACTCCCGCGACGAGCCTGGCGATCGGCTCGGACGCGGACCTCGCGTGGGTGCGTCACCAGGTGCGGCAGTTCGCAGCCGAAATCGGGTTCGGACTCGTGCAACAGACGAAACTTGTCACCGCGGCCAGCGAACTGGCCCGGAACACCCTGATCCATGGCGGGGGTGGGCAGGCGACGATCACTCCACTGACCAAGGGATCGACGCCTGGACTACGACTGTCCTTCATCGACACCGGCCCCGGCATCCACGACGTCGAACTGGCGATGCGTGATGGTTACACCACCGGAGGCGGTCTCGGACTGGGCCTCAGCGGATCCAAGCGGCTGGTGGACGAGTTCAGCATTGACACCAAGCCCGGCGAGGGGACCATCATCACCCTCGTTGCCTGGGCCACCGGCGTACCCGGTACACGTCCGGGGGCCCGATGACCCGGGTCTGGAACATCCCGGTCCACGACTCCACCCGAATACGGGATGTCCGCGTGGCGACCGAGGAGGCCGGAGCCGAGGCCCACCTCGGCGCCCACCGCACCGCAGTCGCGGCACTGGTGGCCACCGAACTGGCGACCAACCTGCTCAAGCACGCCGGCGGCGGCCGCCTGGTGATCGACCTCGTCGATCGTCCCGGAGTGGCCGCCCGCGGTCCCTCGATGCAGCTCGTCGCCCTCGACCACGGCCCCGGCATCCGCGACGTCACCGTGGCCAAGCGAGACGGCTACACCACCGCTGAGGCGTCACTCGGGGCCGGCCTGGGCACCTGCCTGCGCATCTCCAGCGCGTTCGACCTGTACAGCACTCCGCGCGGCACCGTCGCCGTGGCCCGCATCGACCAGGGCGCCGGGCAGGAGGAGAGCCGGTCCACCTGCTCGGCCGGAGGGATCAACGTCTCCCTCGCCCAGGCCGAGCACTCCGGAGACGCTTGGAGCTGCGTCCAGTCGGGCTCTCGTTCGACCCTGATGCTCGCCGACGGCCTCGGCCACGGGGCCAAGGCCGCCCACGCGTCCGGCGTCGCGGTCAACGAGCTGCACCGCGTGGCCCACCTGCCGTGCGCCGAGATGCTGCGCCACCTGCACCTGGCACTGCGGCCCACCCGCGGCGCGGCGATTGCCGTTGCCCAGCTGGACTCGGACAACGGGGAACTCACATTCGCCGGGGTCGGCAACATAGGCGCCCGGCTGCACACCGCCGGTTCGTGGGAGCATCTCCTCTCCCACCCCGGCATCGTCGGCGCCCACTACCCCGCGACCGTACCCGTGCGTCGTCGGCCCTGGAAACAGGGCAACCTGCTTGTCCTGCACAGCGACGGACTGCCCAGCCGGTGGGTGCCGCCTGACGATCCGGACCTCCTCGCGCGAGACCCGACAGCGATCGCCGCGACCATCCTCCGAGACGCCAGCAGCGCCGCGAGCCCCGTCCGTGATGACACCTGCGTGGCCGTGCTGACCTGTGACCGCACAGCCGGGCGCCCGTGATCCCGCCAGACGTCAGGAAGATAACCTCCGCTGCTCAGGTCGCACGGGCGCGGAGCTTCGCCGCGCGCCTCACGGCCGCCCTCGGCATGCCCGCGGTCGAACAGGCTCGTTTCCTCACAGAGCTCACGACGCGCCTGCGCGAGTCTTTGGGCCAGGGCGGTGCACAACTCACCCTCACCGTGCAGCCGTCGGCGTCCGACGGCACAATGATCATGAACGCTGTCGCAGAGCGAGTATCGAACGGCCCCGACCGAACGCCACCCTGGCGGCTCACATGGGTCTGTCCCGGCCTCCCGACGCGGACCACATCCCTGCCAAAGGACGCGGACGACATGAGCTACACAGAAGCCGTCATGGCAGCGGACGAGGAGTCCGCGGCCATCCTGCGACGGCTGGACGAGACGGAGAGGCAGCTCCGCCTGCACCGCGAGGAGCTGCACCAGACCAACCAGGGCGTGTTGGCCCTGCACGCCGAACTGGACGCCGCCGCGCGAAACCAGCGAGACCTGCTCGACGCCGAACGAGCCGCACGTGGCCAGGCGGAGAAGGCACGACGACTGCTGACCTTCCTCGCCAACGCCAGCGCCGCCGTGACCGCATCCCTCGACCAGGAGGACATCCTGCGGTGCCTCCCCGAGCTGCTCGTGCCCGAGTACGCCAGCAAGGTCGACATATGGCTCTTCGACGAGACGGCAAGCTCCAACGGCGCCCGCTCCTCGGCCGCAGTGGCAGCCGCCCGCTGTGACCGCCCACAACACGCCGGATCGCACCCCGGCGCACTCCCCGGCGTCGATGACCTACCGCCCTCCGTGCTGTCCCCGGACCGGCCCCTGCTGTGCATCCCCCTGACCATGCGCCGCACCTCGGGCGTGCTGACACTGACCGCCCCCGGCGACCGCTTCGACGAGGACACCAGCGTGATGCTGGTCGAACTGGCCCGACGGACCGCCATCGCCCTCGACAACGCCCGCCGGTACGAACAGCACCGGGACACCGCCGAAGCCCTGCAACGCGCCCAGCTCACCGAGCTGCCCCCCACCGAGGGGCTGCGCCTCGCGGCCCGCTACCTTCCCGCTACTCGAGGACTCAACATCGGCGGAGACTGGTATGACGCCTTCTCCCAGCCCGACGGCAGCCTGATCACAGTGGTAGGAGACGTCACCGGGCACGGGCTGCGTGCCGCCGTCATCATGGGCCAACTGCGCACCGCCCTTCGCGCCTATGCGGTCGAGAACGACAGCCCCGCCCGGATCCTCACCCGCCTGCACCGCATGCTGCGCCACCAGCAGCCGGACCTGTACGCGACCGCCGTGATCGCTCGCTTCCGCCCCGGCGACCCACGCGTCGTATGGGCTGCCGCCGGGCACCCCCCGGCCATGGTCCGCGAGCCCGGGGGCGCCGTACGCGTGCTGGACACCCGACCTGGCGTGATGCTCGGAGTGCCCCTTCCTTACGAGTACGAGGACCACACGGCCGAACTGCCGCCCGGATCAACGCTGGTTCTGTATACCGACGGTCTGGTGGAGCGGCGAGCACAAGGCATCGACCCAGGCATCGAGCTACTCGGGCGGACCTTGGCTGCCCTGGACGAATCCGCGGCGGAGGACCTGGACGGGTGCGCCGAGTCGCTGCTCAAAGTCCTGGTCCATGACTCCGAACGAGACGACGATGTCTGCCTTCTGCTGTGCAACACAGTTTCGCCCGACGACGCGCCCATGGCTGCCGGCAACGCCGACCGGAGTCATGTGCTGGATCCATGACGGAAGCGTTCGTGAGATCAGCGGACTCGCGGCGGGATCCAGGTGCGGGGGAGCGGACGTAAGTCACAGGAATTCGGCCTGTTCGCCGTGGAGATCGGGTCCACTGGCGAGTCGGCCGGGTTCATCGGCCTTCGGTGCCCGACTTCCTGCCGGAGCAGTTGCCGGCGGTTGAGGTCGGCCGGCGGCCGGGCGTGGGCGCCAGGCGTCAGATCCTGCGCCCGCCCCGGCAGACCTCGCCGCACGAGGCGGCGCGAGCGGTCGTTGACGGTCTGCTCGAACATGCCGGCAGCGTTGGTCTCGTCCACGACGCGGCCGTCGTCTGGCTCGACTGCGGCGCGCCGCCGAGCAGCCTCTGGAGGCGGTGCCGAGCCGCTGACCTACGAGGTGTGCGGTGGCTGGAAGTGCGCCTCTCGCTGGCTGGAAAGAAAGCCCTTCATGCCCCGGATCAACGCCGAACGTTCCCCAGGTTCCATGGCAGCCAACGCCTCAGCCAGAGCCTGGGCGCGTCGACGAGCCACATCTCCCATGACGAGGCGCCCCTGACCGGTGAGCCGCAGCTGCACCTCCCGACGATCGCGCGGGTGCAGTGCACGCTGGAGCAGGCCCGCCGCCTCCAACCGGTCACAGAGACGACTGGCGGTGGGAAGCCCTATGTCCATTCGCGCCGCCAAGCCCGTGAGATTCACCTCCGGTGCCGTCTCCAGAGTCCGAAGCGCCCGCAACTGATGGGGGGACAATTGCACCGTCGCTTCCTGAGCGGCTAGAGACCAAAGGTTCGCAAGACGCTCCACGGCATCGGCGAGCTCATGCGCGCCGACGCGCGGCTGGTCACCCGAGCGCTCAGCAGGGCCGTCGGCGCCGCCGGGAAGTGTCACGAACACATCACTTTCGGTGGGGCTGGGTGCTGTTCCCTACACACTCGCTACCCGGGCGGCCGGAGCGCAACCAACGTCACTGATTCCGACCGGTTCGCCACGAGGTCATGCACGATCGGATCCTTTGCGGCAAGGCGGGCGGCCGGTCGAAGATGTACCCGATCAACGCAGCGGCACTGGAACGGATCGTCAGTCGTGTGTGGACCCTACGAAGCGAGCGTCACCACACTGTCATTCACAGCCTGTCCAGGGCTGGTGGCGATGTCCTGAAGTCGTTCTCGAAGTTGCGCAGCGCGCGACCGAGGGCGTCGATGGCGTCGCGCTGGAGGCGGACGTCCGAAGCCGGCGGCGGCAGACCCAACTCTTCCAGCACAAGGTCGAACAGCTCGCGGGCTGAGGGGTACTCACTACGAGTGAGGCCAGTCAGCAGGGGAAGCGAGGGAGCCTCGATGTCGGCCATCAGGACGTCAAGACCCAGTTGGCACCGGGAGCCGGGCGGTTTGATCAGGTAGCCGACAATACGCGCTTGCGCAGCAGGCTGAAACCGGCTCGGCTGGGCCGTCCCGTGCGCTCTTGTGCGATAGACCGATAGTGGGATTTTTCGGCGCGTCTACCGCGTAGCCCGCCCATTGCAGCGAAAGGCTGACCAGGAGGGCCCCGAAAGCGGGAATCCTCATTCGTCTTTTCGCATCCCTGAAGGAGTCATGGAGCATGAGTGCTGAGAAGCGCACCCGGTCCGGCATGGGGCCGCTCCCCAGGCAGTGGCACATCGGTGGTGCCGCGGTGTCGCTGGCCGCCGTGGTGCTTGGCTTCGCTGAACCCGCGCTTGCGGCCCCGCTGGGCACACTGTCGGCACCCACAACCTCGGTACGTGCCGCCGCCGGCGGCGACTGCGGGCAGACCGTGATCCAGCCAGGGGCTTCCGGTCTCGCAGACCACGACCAGTGCAGGGTCGGACCCACCGGACCGAGGGGGGCCACCGGCGCGACAGGTGCCACCGGGCCAACGGGTCCCACCGGAGCGAGGGGTGCCACTGGCGCGACAGGTGCCACGGGATCAACGGGTCCCACGGGGCCGACTGGGCCCACTGGCGCGACAGGTGCCACCGGAGCCACCGGTGCGACAGGTGCCACCGGAGCAACGGGACCGGGAAGTACCGAACCGGTCTTCGGCCAGTTCCTCGAGACCCAGATCGTGCACTCGGCGACGCTCACGTGTGACAGCGTCATCACGACCCCGACCACCACACAGTGTTTTGTGCCACTCGTCAATGGCCGCGCCGTCCAACTCGGGGTTGCCGAGGAAACCTCCATCTGCAATGCCGTCACGGGTCAGGGCGTCATGAACGCGGCCGGACTCGGCCTCGCCCCGGCTCCGTACGTCATCTGGAACGGCTCGACATGGGCGTTGGGATCGGCCTCTGTCACACAACTGGTACAGCTCATCTGCAATCGTTGAGCACGCCGCCGGCCGCGGCCAGGACCTGCTGGCTCCGGCCCTGGCCGCCCATCCGTCGCTGCGGATCGCGACGAGGGCCGGCTGCTTCTGCGAGGCCGACCGCCATCTCCGCAGCGCCGTAAGGATTTCGTCACCGGCAGGACCGCCCAGACCGGACCCGACCGGGCTTCAATGGGCGCATGACGATCTCCACGCCGAAGAAACGCCTGATCACAGCCATCCTGACGGTGTCCGCCGCAGCCTTGGCCGTTGGGCTTTACTGGTTCCAGCCGTGGAAGCTGTTCCTGGACGAGACCGTACGGGAGGGGCTTCCGCAGGCTGTGTCGACCGCCCCCGCCGATTCCTCCGCCGACTCCGCAGGGAAGAACACCTCCCAGGATGCCTCGGCGGGGCTGAAGACCCTCGCCACCGGCACCTTCATCAGCCACGAGCACGACACCGAAGGCAAGGTCAGGATTCTCGCGCTGTCGGACGGCAGCCGCGTCCTGCGGCTGGAGGGCCTGGACACCAGCAACGGCCCCGACCTGCGCGTGCTGCTCACCGACGCCCCGGTGAAGGAGGGCGTCTCCGGCTGGCGTGTCTTCGACGACGGCGCGCACATCAGCCTCGGCAAGCTCAAGGGCAACAAGGGCGACCAGAACTACCGGCTGCCCGCGGACGTGGACCTGGCGAAGTACAGCAGCGTCAGCATCTGGTGCGACCGCTTCGACGTCTCCTTCGGCGCGGCGGAGCTGGCGAAGGCGGCCGCGTAACCCACGCCGCCACCTCCTCCGGCTCCTCCGGCTTCCAACTCCTCCGGCTCCTCCGGTCCCTGCGGCTCCGCGTTCACCGCGTCAGGGCCGGCCCCGGCGGTACGTCGAGCAGCCCTCGGCCGACGACGCCGCGCAGGCACCGGCCGGGCCACGGCGCTCGCAGGCCCCGGCCGGGCCCCGGCGCTCAATCCGTCCGCAGGGCGAGCATCGGTGAGGCCGAGGCTGTGCGGGACGCGGGAAGGACGGACGCGGCCAGGGCGAGAGTCGGCGCGGCCAGCAGCGTGAGGACCAGCTGCCCGTACGGGATCGTCGCACTGCCCAGGTCCGGCAGCGCACCGAAGAGCAGCACGCCGTAGGCGGTACCCAGGACGAGGCCCGGGACAGCCGCGTACAGGCCGAGCAGCCCCGCCTCCCAGGCCAGCACGGAGCACAGGCTGGAGCCGGGCATGCCGATCGCGCGCAGGATGCCGTTCTCGCGGGCACGCTCGGTGACGGACAGGGTCAGGGTGACCGCGACGCCGACGAGCGCGACCAGGATGGTAAGTGACACCAGGCCCAGGGCGATCAGGCGCAGTTGGCCGATGGACTGCTGCTGCGAGTGGCGCTCCTCGCCGGGGTAGGAGAGATGGAACGACGGGTCGAGGGGCAGCGCGGTGTCCAGCGGCGCGCGCAGGGATGCCGGGTCGCTGTGGTCGGCGGCGGTGATGTACAGCGCGCGGACGTCGGCGTCGGGCGCCAGGCGGCCGAAGTCCTGGGGCAGGAGGGCGACGCCACCGAGTGCGTCCGAGGTGTCCGGGTGGATCGACGAGACCGTGACGCCGAGGCTGCCGCCGGGGGAGCGCAGGCTGATCCGCTCGCCGGGGCGGGCGCCGAGAGACGTCGCCACGCTGGTGGACAGGGCGACGTGCCCGGGGCGCAGTTGTCCGCCGTCCGGGCCGAACAGGGCGGGCACGGTGGATGGGTCGACGCCGTGGATGTCGACCTCCTGACGGCTGCCCCGGGCCGCGCTCGCCTCGCCGTCGGCCCGCGCGACCGTCACCACGGCGCCGGTTTGGGGGAGTTCGCGCACCGCGTCCACGACGGCCGGGGTGAGCGCCGAGTGCCCGGTGAGCGGTACGGCGACGACGGCGTCGACCGGGTCCCGGAGCGCGAGCCTGCGGTCCAGGCTGTGCTGCACCGACGCCAGGACCACCAGGACCGTGGTCACCATGGTGAGGCCCAGGGTGAGCACCACGGCGCAGGCGGCGGTGCGGCGCGCGGTACGCGACAGGTTGCGCAGGGCCAGGACCCCGGCCAGACCCGCCGCCGCCCGTACGAGTCGCCGACCGGCAACCGCCGTACGGCGCAGCAGGGCCGGGCCGAGCGCGAGGAGGGCGCCGAAAACGGCGGTCCCGGAGGCCACCGCGCCGGCCACCGCCAGGCCGCCGCCTTCCAAGGCGGCCGCCCCGCACAGCAGGGCAACGGCCAGACACAGCCAGCCGGTCACGGCGCGCGTCCGGCCGATCCGGTCGGGCACGTCGCGGACCGCCGCGGTGGACAGCGCCGCCACCGGCGCGATGCGGGCGGCGGCCCAGGCCGCCGGGGCCGCGGCGGCGACGGAGGTCAGCACGGACACCAGGAGGCACCCGAGGAGCGACGGCACCGGCACCACCGGGGAGCCCAGTCCGGCGACAGCGGTGACCACGGCGGCGCAGCCGACCGCCGCGAGAGCCCCCAGCACCCCGGCGACCAGGCCGGAGAGCGCGGCCTGGGCCAGCACGGAGCGCAGCACCTGCCCCGGCCGGGCGCCGACGCAGCGCAGCAGGGCCAGCCGCCGCTGGTCCCGGACGAGCAGGACCCGATAGGTGGTGGAGACGATCACGGTGGCCGCGAGCAGCGCGACCACCACGAACGCCGTGAGCAGCGTGGAGAGTGTGCCGATCAGGCTGTTCCCGCTCTCCTCGGCCCGCAGTTGGGCGCCCGTGCGGGCCTCGACCTGCCCGCCCAGGGCGGCGCGGACCTCGGAGAGCAGCTGAGCCGCCGGGCGGCCGTCGCCCCGTACCAGAGCCTGCTGCCAGCCCCCGGCGTGCAGCCAGGAACGGGCGTCGGCGGGAGTGGTGAGCAGCGCGCTGCCGAGCGAGGCGGGCGCCCGGACGACGGCCGAGACGGTCACGGTCAGCGGGCGGGGCGCCGACGAAGGCGTCTGGGCGACCACGGTGACCCGGCTGCCCACGTCCACCCCGGGGCGGTCGCCCAGCGCGCCGGCGACCGCCACCTCGCCGGGCTTGTCCGGAAGGGTGCCGCGCACCACGCGCACCACGGACTGCGGGCCGCTCAGGGCCGTACCGAGCAGTGGGTAGGGGCTGCGCCCCGCGCCCTTGACGAGAACCGAGCCGGTGGCCACCGGCTGCACCTCGCTCACCCCGTCGAGGCCGCGCAGCCGCTTCATCCGGGCGTCGTCGAGCAGACGGCCGGCGTCCCCGCTCCCACCGTCGCCCGTACCGTTCGCGGTGACCACGAGGTCCGTGCTCTCGGCCACGGCGGACAACTCGTCGGCCACCTGGCGTTTGAGTGTGGCCGTGAAGACGGTCGAGCCGACGAGGAAGAAGGCCGTCACCAGGAGCGTGCAGCCGGTGAGCAGCAGTCGCGAGGGCCGCGTCCTGATCTGGCGCACCGCCACGGAGGTCAGTCCACTCATCCTGAACACCGTCCTCACCCCCGCAGCTCGCGCAGCGTGCCGAGCACGGACTCGGTTGTGGGCGCCTGTAGTTCGCCGCTGACGCGGCCGTCGAGGAGGAGGACGACGCGGTCGGCGTAGGAGGCGGCCACCGGATCGTGCGTGACCATGACAACCGTTTGGTCGAACTCGCGTGTCGAGTGGCGCAGGAACTCCAGCACGTCCCGGCCGGAGGCGGCATCGAGGTTGCCCGTGGGCTCGTCGGCGAAGACGACGGCGGGCCTGGCCGCCAGCGCCCGGGCGATCCCGACGCGTTGCTGCTGACCGCCGGACAGCTCCGAAGGGCGCCGGTGGAGCTGGTCGCCGATGTGCAGCGCGGACACGACCGACTCCAGCCAGTCCGGGTCGGGTCGGCGGCCCGCCAGCCGCAACGGCAGCAGGATGTTCTCGGAACCGTTCAGCTCGGACAGCAGGTGGTACTGCTGGAACACGAAGCCGATGCGGTCACGCCGCAGGTCCGTGCGCCGGCGCTCGGACAGCGCGGTGATGTCGGTGTCATCGATGGTGATCGTTCCGGACGTCGGCCGGTCCAGCCCCGCGAGGCAGTGCATCAGCGTCGACTTCCCCGATCCCGACGGCCCCATGACGGCCAGGAAGGCGCCCTCGGCGATGTCCAGGTCGACCCCGCGCAGCGCCTGCACCCCGGCGTCCGCGCCGCCTCCCGTCGCGTACGACTTGGTGACACCCCTGGCCCGGACGGTCACCGGTGTCAGCGTGGTGGTGTTCATCGGCAGCTCCCCACTTCCTCAGTCCTGGACGTTCACGGAGCAGGACACGGTGCCGTGGGAGTCGGGCTTCTTCTTCTCGACCTTGAGCTCGCCGTCGACATAGATGCGGCACCCCGTCCCGGCGGGCGCGTGGGCGACCCCGACCTGGTTGAAGCCGAACCCGACGTTCTGCGTCCGGCTCCACGGCAGGCTCTGCCCGCTCACCGTCTCGTCGTCGTCCCCCGAGAAGCTGTAACTGATGTCCGCGGCAGCGGTGCCGGTGACCTCCAGCTTCACGTCCCAGCTCGTGCCGAACAGACCGCACCCGGTCAGGGACACGGCCGCCATGGCGGCGACGCCGGCCGCCAACAGGGGCGTGGCACGGGGACGCTTGGAACCGGACTGCATGACAACTCCTGGGGATCGGACGGACTTGTTCGTCGGTACGCCGATGATTCTGCGAGCCGACCGGCTGTCGCCGGTGCCACCGAAAGACCGTACGTGTGCCCCGGGCATCGGCCGAAAGTACGTATCCGCCGGACTACCGCCGACCGGCCCGTCCCCGTCCCGCCCGAAGAGCCGAAGCCGGCGGCCCCCACGGGACGGGCGCCGCGAACGGCCCTCTATCCTCCTCGGATGTCCCCCGTGCTCCCGCCTTCCGGGCGGCCCACCCGCGAGGCCCTCGCCGCTGCCGGCGTGTGTGCGGTGCTGCTGGTCATCGACGCGGGCGTGGTCAGCAGAACCGGTGTCGGCCTCGCGGTCGTCGCGAGCGGCGCGCTCGCCCTGGGCACGGCCGCCGGCGTACTGCCCGCCTACCGGGCGGGCCGCCAGTGGACGGCCTGCGCGATGTCCCTGACCGCGGCGGGAGTCTCGCTGCTGACCACATCACTGGTGCGGGGCACGGTGTTGCAGCGCACCCCGGGCTGGGCCGAACTCGTCGGTCTGCTGGGTGTGCTGTGCCTGTCCTGCCGATACGGTCGGCCACTGCCGCTCATGCTCTCGGCCCTCGCGTCGTTCGTGGCCGTCGTGCGGCTGTTCGGCCGGGCTTCTTCCCTCTTCTCCACCCCGGTGCTGGACCAGATCGACGGACTGTTCCCCCTTCTGCCCGCGGCCTTCGCACTGCTCGGCGGCTATCTGCGCACCGAGGACGGCCGACGCCACACCGCCGCCGAGCGGGTGCGCCACTTCGAGCGACTCGACCTGGCCCGCGACCTGCACGACCATGTCGCCCACTACGTCACCGCCATCGTCGTCCAGGCCCAGGCCGGGGAGCACATCGCGGCCCGCGACCCGGACACCGCACGCCAGTTGTTCGGCAACATCGAGAAGACGGGGCAGGAGGGACTGACGGCCATGAGCCGCCTGGTCCGGCTGCTGCGCGAACCCGGCACCGAGCAGCAGGCCCCGGTCACCCCTGTGATGACCACCGTCGAGAATCTCGTCCGGCGCTTCTCCACGCCCGGACAGCACGCCTGGCTGAACGTCGAGGACGACCTGGACAGCACCGCCTGGTCGCCGCAGCTCGCCCGGTCCGTGGAGCGTGTCGTCCAGGAAGGCCTGACCAACATCCGCAAACACGCCCGCTCGGCCACCACCGTGCACGTCCTGCTGGCTGCTGACGGGAACCGGCTGGTGATCCGAGTGCGCGACGACGCGGCCCGGCAGCAGTGTGGCCGGATGCGGTTCAGACCGAGCGGCTTCGGACTGGTCGGCCTGACGGAACGGGTGGCCGAACTCGGCGGAGAGCTCACCAGCGGCCCGATGCCCGAGGGCGGCTGGGAACTGGCGGCCTCGCTCCCCGTGAAGTGACATACCCCCCGTGCGACATCCCGTACGCCGTGAGAAGACGGAGTGAGGAGACGCCTTGAGCGTGTCAGTGGTGATAGCCGACGATCAGGAGATGGTGCGGACGGGCTTCCGCCTCATCCTGGAGAGCCAGGGCGACATCCGCGTGGTCGCGGAGGCCTCCGACGGAGTGGAGGCCGTCGAGGCGGTCCGCCGACTGCGGCCGGACGTCTGCCTGATGGACATCCGCATGCCCAGGCTCGACGGGCTGGAGGCGACGAAACTACTGCGCCAGGAGGAGACGAAGATCGTCGTCGTCACCACCTTCGACCTCGACGAGTACGTCTACGGCGCGCTGCGGGCAGGCGCCAGCGGCTTCGTCGTCAAGAACTCCGGATCCCGGCTGCTGGTGGAGGCCGTGTACGCCGCCGTCAACGGCGACTCGCTCATCTCCCCCTCCGTGACCGTACGGCTGCTGGAACACCTCGGCCGGCCCTCCCGCGCCCAGACCAGGGACGCGGCCGCGCGACGGCTCACCCCGCAGGAACTCAGAGTGGTGACGCTGGTCGCCCGCGGCCGCACCAACCACGAGGTCGCCGAGGAACTGACGCTGTCCCTCAGCACGATCAAGAGCCACCTCAGCCGCATCCAGGACAAACTCCCGGCCCGCAACCGGGTGGAGATCGCGGCGTGGGCCTGGGAACACGGCATCGTGAACTGAGCGGCGCCCTAGGTGTATTGATCACGAGCGTTGTTGACACTGGTGGGTCTTGAACATGGCGAAGACCTCCGATGTGGTGGAGCTGTCTAGGAACACACCGCACGGAGGTCTTCGTGTCCCACCGTAATGCCCGGCTGACCGTTCACGGCAGGCGCCTGCTCGTCGAGCGTGTCCGCTCCGGCCGCCCTGTCGCCCATGTCGCCGCCGAGATGGGCATCTCCCGTCCCACAGCCCACAAGTGGATCCGGCGCTGGCGGTCCGAGGGCGAGAGCGGACTCATCGACCGTTCCAGCCGCCCCCGCAGGACACCGCACCGGACCGCAGCCGCCACCGAGGCGCACGTCTGCAGGCTGCGACAGGACCGCAAACTCGGCCCGGCACGCATCGGCCCCGTCCTGGGCCTGCCCGCCTCCACGGTGCACCGGATCCTCACCCGGCACGGCCTGAACCGCCTGGCCTTCCTGGACCGGCCCACCGGCCAGGTCATCCGCCGCTACGAACGCGACCGCC